>NZ_JADKSM010000001.1:0-593502 GCF_015351285.1 Pseudoclavibacter sp. VKM Ac-2888 | reverse complement strand
TTTGCCCCCCCCCCCCCCCCCCCCCCCCCCCCGCTTCGTCCACCCGAGAAGGAAGTCGTGCACGAAACATCTTCGAACCAGATCCCCCGCCGAACGGTAGTCGGGAGCATGGCATGGTCAGTGCCTGTCATCGCGGCCGCAGTCGCAGCTCCCCATGTCTCGGCGAGCCAGCTGTGCAGCGCAAGCGTCGACTTCAACACGGTTGCGACGAATGGAACCAACTCTTCAACGGGCTTCCCGTCGGCCGTCAGCAGCGTGACGCTCGCAACCGGAACGCCGGCCTACCGCGTTCGAATCACACAGACGGATTCCGTGAACACCCAGTTCGGGACTGCATCCAGCTTCTACAACTTCTCGCAGAGCGCGCGGGCCTGGACGAACAATGACCAGCTCGCAACTCTTCCTGGGCCCGCCGGTCGACTCATCCTGAACCAACGACGCCCCGCAGGCAGCAGTGCGAGCCCGGTGTACCAACGCGTCCGGTTCGAGATCATCAACGCTGCTGGTGTTGCGGTGGATGTCACGAACTTCCGCATCACGCTCGATGACATCAATAAGACCGCGAACCACGATGATGTGATCGCGTTCGTGGACGCACCTGCAACCGTGGTTGCGAGCTACGGCAACTCGACTGGTACGGGGACGGTCACTAATCCATTCCGCCGGGCGAACACGGATGGTGTTCCAGCGGGGAGCCCCACCACGTTCTACCGCGACACCTTCGACCTCGGTGCGGTCCCCGCTTCGGGAACAAGGTTGGATTACGTGGGCGGCACGCCGTATGGATGGCAGTACGTGACGATCAGCGCCCTCTCCTTCACCGCTCCAGGAGCTTGCTGACGACAGCTCACGGCTACTGAGCTCGAATATTGCGGCGGGCCGTCGACATCACGACCGTCCGCTCACCAATCGAGCACCATGACCGGGCCGCCATCGCGAATCTTGCGAGAGCGGCCCGGTGACGGTCTTTCGCCGCACACGGCGTGGGGAGAGCATCCCACCCGCTGACAAGAACACCGCGACGAACGTCGACGCTGACAGGTCCCGCGGGCCGAACGGCCTACTCGTCGAGTCCGGCCAGCTTGGACATCCGCTGAGCGCGTTCCAGACGACGGCGCTGGCGACGGTTCCTGAGGAACCGGACAAAGTAGAGCCAGCCGGGGACCACGAGGGCGAGTCCGATCACCAGCGAAGTGACGTGAAACCAGACCGTGAGCCCTCCGACGAGCGGCGGTACGGCGATGAGGAGCACGGCCGCCAGCCAGCACCGAAGGGCAGCAAGCAAATTGGAGGACCGGTAGTTGAAGCTCACACGTCCACGGTATCGGCCACGTTCGACTTTCTCCGCGACGTTTCAAGCCGTGCAGACGGAGTATTTGCGAGCTCTGGTGACTAGGCCCTGCGGCGGTGCTGCAGAACAGCCGCCGCGAGTGCGGCGAGGGCGACACCAGCGAGCCCCAGAATCCACGGCAGCGCAGATGCGCCGGTCGTCGCGTTCTCGGTCGAGTCCGGAGGTTCCGGGGCGCCGATAACCTCGACCGTCTGCGCGGGCTCTTCCGACGCCACCGTGCTCGGTTCCGCCAGGACTGCACCCGCTGGGAGTGCGCACGAGGCGGCGCCAGCGAAGGGGACACCGTTGATCGTGCCGCCGTTGAGGATCGCGTCCTGGTCGATGGGGGTGACCGCGAGGTCGTAGCTCGTGAGGACGATCGTCATCTGCGCCAGGTAGGTGCAGTGGAACGCGGTATTGGTCGGCATCCACTCAGAGGCGAGGCGCATGCCCTTCGCGGAGTTCGCGCGACCCTCGACGGCCTGCAGGTTCACAGGGTCGTTCGCGAAGGCCTCACGCTGGGCCGCGTCCCACGTGTTCGCCCCACCGGTCCAGGCCGCGGCGAGCGGGACGATGTGGTCGATCTGGACGGCACCGGACGTCGCGACACCACGGGTGAAGGGGACTGCTTCGCCCGTGTACGGGTCATCGAGGATGCCTCGTTCCACGATGCAGTCGCTTCCATCGCGGAGTACGACGTTCGTGAGGTCCCGCTGCAGCATGTCATTGCGGGCATCGCACCCGTTTTCGTCCGGGTCGGACCAGTGCTTGAAGAGGTCGCGGTCGTAGCCCGTCGCGGACGAGTTGATCGTCCGCAGCCCCTCAGCGGCAGCTGCGACCGCGGCACCGTCGACGTACCAGGCGCCGTCCACCTGAGATGCGAATCCGGCGTCGATCAGCGGCGCGACGTTGCTCTTCGCCACGTCGAGTGCGATCGGAACGTGCGCGGTGGCGGGTTCCGCCAGAGCAGGGGAGGCGACGGCGGTAGTGACTGCGATCGCAAGGAACGCTCTAGCGGCGCGAGCGCGGAGGAGGGAGGAGGACATGCGTGTCTGCAAGGCTAGAACGAGGTGACTGCCCTTTTCGGCGGACGCGCGCGGGAAGCGGAAGAGGAGGTGCCGAGGCAGCTCGGAGATCTCGAGGCGGGCGTCAACCTGTTCTGAGGAGTGTCCGTGTTCCGTGTTGAGCGTCGAGCGGTGCCGCAACGGCCTTGATCTACCCAGAGACCCGTCGCGCGAGGAGCGGGAGCGGCGCAGAGACGACCAGGAGCAGCGCGAGAGCGAGCAGCACGCTGGGCGTCGTGAGCGCCGCGCTGGTGCCACCAGTGAACGCGCTACCTGCGGCTGAAGCCACGAGCGAGACACTGATCCGGAGACCGGAGGCTCTTCCGATGGAGCCTGGGTCGGCCGCGTTCTCCGTCGCTGACGCCAGGAGTACGGCGATGGGGCCGGCTGCCGCACCCACGCAGAAGAGGAGCAGCCCGAACAGCCACAGGCTCTCCAACGTCAATGCAGAGAGTGCGAGCGCAGTACCCGTGAAGGCGAGACCAGAGACCAGCTGCAGGCGTGGAGAGGCGGACCACCGGATGGCGCCGTAGGCGATCGCACCGAGCACCTCACCAAGTGCGAGAGCTGCGAACAGAAGACCAGAGGCGTCGATGGCGTCGTTCGCTTCGGCGACGCGGGGGACAACAAGAACTGCGACTCCACCGACGGTTCCCGTAACTGCGGCGAGGGCGAGAACCGACAGCATCGGACCCCGGAGCCACCTCACGGGTTCACGTGGTTGAACGGCCGCTGGAGTAGCGTCACCGCGACGAGCGACGCGCAGGAAGAACCCAGCGCTGAGCACCCCGATACCCCCAATCATCAGGATGATGACGTCCGGGCTGGCGACGAGGACGACCATGCTCACGAGGAGCGGCCCGAGAACCAGGCCCGTTTGGAAGCAGGCTCCGAGGAGCGAGTAGCTCGCGACGCGTTCTCTTGGACCGAGCGAGGATCTCGCGAGCCAGACACGGACCGCCGTCGTGATCTCCGGCAGTGAAACTCCCGCGACGAAGGCAGCGATGAGCAAGGCCGCCGTCCAGGAAGAAGCGGAACGGCCAGAGAGGACGAGCGCGAGGATCGCGATGAGGAACGTCGCAGCTGCGGCGGTGATGGTCGTGCGTGTTCCGATCCGATCGATGAGGTATCCCTGGCCGATCAGGCCGACTGCGGTGCCGCACGTGAATGCCGCGCTCGCCCAACCCGCGATGACGAAGGACCCGGTCCAGGCGTGCACGGTCAGGACCACGGCGACAGGGAGCATTCCCAGGGGCACGGTTGAGATCAAGACCGAAAGAAGGTGTCCGGCCACTCGCCGGTCTCGCATCAATCCGCGATAGATCTGCCGATACTCCGCGCCCGAGGACGCACTCATCGTCGTGGGGGAGTCATGCGTGCGTGGGGCCGCCTGCTGCTCGACATGGTTCCGAGAATCGCAGATCGACGTTGGCAATCGCCCGCGAGCAGTCGATCCTTGTGCTCCGCCTGAAGCGTCATGGCAACGCCCCGCGGTTGCCTCAGCTCTTGGTGAAGCCCTCGCTGTGCCAGTAGGCGGCCTGGGTCGAGCCTTGCCTGACGATGCGGTCTGGCGCGACTGGAGCCGGCCACAGCATCAGCTCATAGCTGTCCGGTGACGGGAATCCGAACTCAACATGCGGCTCAGCCGCGCTCTCGTCCATTCCGCGACAATTCCACCGGACTCGGTAGCTTTCCGCCGGCAAAGGAAACTCCACAACGGGGTTCTCACCCCAGGGCAAAAGGCCCCCATCCCCGTGCGGGACCAGCGACGCTTCGACGATGTCGGGCCAGTCTCCGAGGTCGGGTTCGCTGTCCCAGAGCGAGACGCGTACGGGAATCGAGCCAGTGTGCGTACTGGTCACAAGAAAGAGCATTCCGGGATCCCCAGCCCCACACAGCCCGTTGATCTGACCCTGGAACGCCCGATCGAGGTCGATCGATCTCGGGGCCGTCTGAAAGTACATCTGCCCGTAGCTGGTGAACACGAGGTCGTCGAAGAGGAGGCGCACGCACCAAGTATGCAACTCGGCCCCTGCGGTAGGCGCGACGGCGCCATCACCCCGAGTGGCCCGGAGGCCCCAGCGTTCGGGGCGATGCCTAGCGAGCAGCTAGAAGACGTGCTCGGCGACGTCAGCGCGAACCTCGCTACAGCGGCGGCGTGGAGGTTCACGCGTCGGCAGCGGCGCATCGCCGCGGGCACGGCCACCGCCCTTGCCCGCAACACTCGAGGTCGACGTGGCGCCTCGGGGTCCGTCCGTGGTCGGGGCCCCGAAGGTCGCGTGACCGCTCGACGATTCGTGGGGAGTGGCCGACCCGTTTCGCAGGATGGGCGGCCTCGTCGACAGCGGCTAGGTTGATCCGAGGCATCTCATTCGGCTCAAGGAACGCGTCGAAACGTACTCGTACTCGGAGGACCACATGATCGGTTACGCAGACCTGCAGGA
The DNA here is from genome assembly GCF_015351285.1 of Pseudoclavibacter sp. VKM Ac-2888. NCBI lineage: Bacteria > Bacillati > Actinomycetota > Actinomycetes > Micrococcales > Microbacteriaceae > Pseudoclavibacter > Pseudoclavibacter sp. VKM Ac-2888. The sequence continues at coordinate 588,664 of NZ_JADKSM010000001.1, read as the reverse complement.
TCTTCAGGGGGAGCAGCGCGAGCGCATCCAGGCGCTTTACGATCGCAGTCATCGCCTCTGGGCTCTCCCGAACGATATGGGCAAGATTGACGCGCTTGAGGAGTTCATCGGTGACTGTGAACGTGCGCAGTTGCCGCCCCTCATCGCCAGCGCGCTCTTCGACCTGCACGTCACCTACGGTGACGGCGGTCTCACTCGTGAAGCGCTGACAGCTTTCGCTCGACTCATGCGTCACCTCGACCGCTACGGCGACCTGGTTCATCCAAGCAACGTCACCCGCATGCTCAACGCAGTGGCCACGAGTACCCTCACCATGCTGAACGACCCGACACTGCCACTCGAGCAGCTCACGCGAGTCATCGATCTGGTCGAAGCTCAAGTCCGCAGGCGAGGCACCGACCCGGTTGGCGTCCTGGTTGCCAGGGCTGCAATTGCCTCGGCCCGCGGCGATGGCCGCGAAACAGCCGACTGGATCGAGCGGTGGCGTTCCGAAGCGAGTGAGGAATGGCGAGCCGACGATCTCGGTGTCATCCAAATCGAGTTGCCGCTCATCGCGAGTTTCGACCTGAAGCGCGCCACCGAGACACTCGAGCAGCGACTTCGGATGGTGGGCATCGACCGTGGTCGACTCGACCTTCAGCAGCGCATCGAAGCGGTTCCTGTGCTCGCTATGCTCGCGTTCTTCCATCTCCGCTCCGGCAAGGTCGCCGAGGCCCGCGCCATCGCCGACCAATTGCTCGATGGCGTGGGCATCGAAGTCCTCGTCCGCGAGGCCGTGGCCTGCCAGCTCATCCCCATTCTGGAGCATCGTCCCGACGCAGCCCTCTTCGTTGTCGACGACGTCTTGCGCAACCTGTCGTTGGACGAGAGCGACGCGGAGACCTTGGCCGCGGTGGCTCGAAATCGGCTCCTCGCCGACCCTGATGGGGACGAAGGTGGCTTGATCCGAGTTCTCGCGCAGCAGGCCGCGGCCGCCCTCGACCGGCGCGGTGCGACCGACGTGCACGTCCGTGAGCTTGCAGACTTCTGGTGGGCGGGCCTTGAGTCCCGGCCCGCGCCGAGTGCGGTCCACGACGACAACACCTGGGGAGACCCGAGTGAGCGTGCACTGCTTATCCTCTCCGCCGGGTGGCTCACAAGAGCAGGCTCGGTACGCGAAGACCGCATCCCCGTGTCCCTGTGGGAGAGATACACGGCGCTGTTCGACAGATTCCGTGAGCTCATGGCAACAGCGACTATGGAAGAGACGAACGCCCTCGCTGCCGAGCTCGAGGCTGAGGGAGAACGTCTTCACTGCGCAACCTCACGCTTCTGCGTCCCGCTTTTTCACTCGCTGCAGTCGTCGATGCTCGGCGCCAACGGCCAGGTCGTCGACCTCTACCAGCGTGCGCAGCGCTCCCTGGCGACCGACCCGACGGCGGTGAACGCCACGTACCGCGGGTTCGCGCCCTCAGCCTTCCTCCTCGCGCTCCTCGACGGTGTCTCCACGCCCAGCGTGCCGTGGGCGCAGGTCGACGCCGTCATCGACGTCGAGGATCAGCTCCGGACGTGGACAGGCGGCTCCGAGGCTCGAGTGCATTTCGCTCGAGCGGAGATCGCCGCCCACAACGGCGACCTGGCGGAGCTGCGCGAACGCACCGACCGCATGTTCGCCAGCCTCACTGCCGGTGAGGAGCCCTTTGATCGGAACATCCTCGACCTCGTCGCAGTCCGGCAGACGGCGCTGACCCTCCCCGACATCGCCCGGAAGGCGGCCACCCGCGTCGCGGAAGCAGGCAACGAGCTGCAGCGGCGCGGTGCGGCAGGCTGGTTGTGCTGGATGCGGGTCCGCGACGGTGACCCTTCCGGCGCCACCGAGCTGGCTGCGCTGCTCGAGTCGGTCGGTGGTGCCACCGAGGAGATCGAGCAGTTGCCCGGCTGGGCGATGCTCGAGGCGTTGACCGACGCAGATGTCGATCTCGTCTCGGTAGTGGATGCGCTCCTCGCCGAGGCAGTCGCGGGTGACTGCACGGAAATCGAACTCTTCGCGGCCGCGAGCCGAGTGCTGCAAGACCGAGCCCCGAACGACCCGCGGGGAGTGGAACTGAGGAATGAGGTCGAGAGAACCGCACGCCTTCTCGACGAGCGCAACGGCCACAACGGGTGGAGCACGCATCTTCACGACCGTTGGCTGAACGAGGACCGGGTCTTCGGGGCGCGAGCATGAGCGACGAGCGCTTCCTCGTCGACCTCCGCGGACTCGTCGACATCCTGTCCCATCACTTGTACTCCAGCCCGAGGGTCTACCTGCGTGAGCTCATACAGAACGCGCGGGATGCGGTGGTCGCACGGCACGAGATCGATCCTGACTCACCAGAGCAGATCAGCATCACCGTCGACGATGCTTCCGGGGCGGTGATCGTCCGAGACCAGGGCATTGGCCTCACCGAACAGGAAATGCGCGACGTGCTCGCGACCATCGGCGCGTCGAGCAAGCGAGAAGACTTCGCTCGGACGCGGCGCAAGTACCTCGGACAGTTCGGCATCGGGCTGCTGTCCTGCTTTCTGATCGCGGACCGCATCGAGGTACGTTCTCGCAGCGCCAGGACTGCAGATGCGGCCACGATCAGCTGGGTAGGGAGCGCGGACGGCACCTTCACCATCAGCCCCGCCACCGAACCCCTCGCTGAGCCAGGCACTGAGGTGCGCGTAGAGGCCCGACCCGACGAGTGGGAATGGACCCAACCGCATCGAGTGCGACTGCTGGCAGAGCGCTTCGCGGGATTGCTCGAGCTGCCCGTCGCGCTCCATCGCGGACCCGTCTTGCCCGCTGAGATCGTCAGCCAGCGGACACAGCCCTGGCGGGGCAGCGCACAGGAGATGGAGGACTGGGCGCACCAGGAGCTGGGATTCCGGCCACTCGCAATCCTCCCGGTCGCTGTGCCCGGCGCGGGGGTGCGCGGGCTCGCGTTCATCGCTGATAGCCCCGGCCAGGTTGGCACGCGTCGAGGTGACACTGTCTACTCGAAGGGCATGTTCGTCACCGACAGCAGCGTGCAATTGGTTCCATCCTGGGCGTACTTCGTACGCCTCGTCGTGGAAGCCGGTGATCTGCCGCTCACTGCATCCCGCGAGGCCCTTCAAGATTCGGTCACCATCGACGCCGTCAAAGAGCAGGTGGGCATACAGGTCCGGGAAGGCATCGAGCGTTTCGCTGAGAACGATCCCGCTGGGTTCTCCAGATTCCTGGATGTCCACGCCAAAGGCTTGATGGCGATGGCGGTCAGCGACGACGACATGCTCGATCTCGTGTCGCAGAGCGTGAAATGGGAGACCAACGAGGGCTACCAGACCCTGGCGCAGATGCGGCGCCGCGCGGAGGTGGTGCTCTATACGACCTCGATGACTGACTTCACGGCTTTCGCTCCGATTCTCGCCGCGCGCGGGACACCCCTCGTGAACGCTTCCTATGTCTACGGACGTGAGATCCTGCGACGTCTGGTCGAGCGTCCGCTTCGAGGGGCACGGCTGCGAGCTTTCGATGCGGGGCGCTTCATCGATGAGCTTCAGCGTCCGCTTGCCGGGGACACTGCGGCCCAGCTACTTGAGGAGCAGGCGCGCCCGGTGCTGCAACAACTCGGGGTCGCACTCGACCTGCGAGAATTCTCGCCCGTCACGGTGCCGGTGCTTTTCCTCGGCGCCTCCGGGGACGCTGAGTTCGACGCAGCCGGCGACGACGAAGCTGACGGCGATGACGCCTGGGGTGACCTCCTCAGCGATCTCGTCACGCCAGCTGAGTCGTCTGCGCCGCGCGGCCCGCGCCTGGTCGTCAACGTCGGTAGCACTTCTGTGCGCGCCTTCGGGACGATCAAGGATCGCTACGTCCGAGAGGAGGCGATCGCCGGCCTCTATGTCATCGGCAGGCTCACCGCGGGGGAGCGCCTCCAGCCACAAGACGCAGTGCTCCTCAACCGGGCCCTACAGGCGCTGATGACGGCGGCGGGAGATACCGAGACCGAGTGAACAACCCGCCGCGGCGGCATCCTCACCTCGGCGCACCGTGCGAGCATCCTGCAGTTCATTGCACATTGGATCCACGACGTGAAGGAGGCCAGTGTGGTCTTGCTTCGGTCACACGCAGGTGTCGTGCCCACCATGACCTCGGTATCTTCCTGCGATTTCTCGTTATGGGAGAAGGTGCTGAACGAACCGGCCACAGCATACAAATCTGCTTCCAATTCCATAACCGCACGTCCCCGAACAAGTTCAGCCGTCTAGGGTGCTGACTGGCGTCAAACTCCTCGTTGAAGGTCTGGCGCGTGGATTGAGCGCGACGATCGGGGTGACAATGCTCGCTGCATATGCTCAGGGTCTCAAGGATGGTGAAGCCCTGCAGTGGCTGCACGAACAGGGCTGGGGTGTTCAAGATGATGAAGCGTCAGTTCGTGCCCATGTGGACTTCATCGGGACCCGAACGTTCTTGGTGGGACGCAACTGGCAAACGACAACGGCCGTCAGCACCGACGCGGACTCGTATGATCCCGATCTTGTCCATGTGTGTTTCGTTGTGAAGGGCTGTCTCCTTCTCCAGGCCGGAGGAGAAACGACAGAAGAAGTGCCTGCGCCGTACTTCTTCACGTATTCAGCGCGTCGACCGGTGCGCATCTCGGCTGTAGAGCCCTACTCGTGTCTGTTTCTCGGGATACCAAGGGAGCGTTACGTTGAGCTTGCGTGGGTCGAGAGTCAGGCGCCAGGTCCCTTCCTGACGACCAGCCGTTTTCGAAAGGGCCTCATTGCGTCCTTGAACGCCTCCTTCGAATCGCAAATCAAAGAGGGGCAGGTTGGCTTCCACTCCTGGAGGCGCGGGGTCGAGGACCTGCTCCTTGCAACGCTCGCCGACACGAAGGTGCAGCAGGGTACGAACTGTCAGCCGCCACGAGATCTGCGTCTCGCTCGCGCGCACCACCTGATCGAGGAGAATTTCCGAGATCCAGCCTTTTCGGTTCGGGTGCTGGCCCGTGACCTCAACATCTCCCTTTCGCAGCTGCACCGAATTTTCGCAGATGAAAGCAATTCAGTCGGAGTGCTTATTCGCCGCTTGCGCGTAGACCGGGCGCGGACGCTTCTCCGGTCAAGCGATAATTCGAAATCGGACCGTTACAGAATCGCGCAAGAAAGCGGATTCAGGTCCCTGCGAACCATGCGTCGCCTTTTGAGCCAGGAATCCGCAGAACGCAAGCCTGCCGGGGACTGAATCCAGACACGGCGGCGAACACTGCAACGCGCCGATGCGTAGTCGTGCAGGCACGAGCGGTGACCAGGGCCCAGACGTTGCGGACGCTCTGGGTGGCGAGGCGGATGCCCGCATAGGACTGACATGACTTCCGGCACCACTCCCACTGCAACCCTGCCGTTGAACCAGGTGCGCGTCTTCGACTTGGAGGCCACCGGCATTGGGATACCCGTGTTGGGCAACGACAGTGCGTGGCATCACCACGGGGTCCGCCTCGACGACGCGCACACCGCACGCGCAGACGCCGTCGCCGCGGGATCGCTCGTGCTGATGCGGCAGTCGCTGTTCCGAGACCTTGCCTCAGGGGTACTCCTGGGCCTTCAGCGGGCCGCGTATCGGGGGCAGGTGACCGGCTTCGAAGCCTATCGACGGCGCACGGAGCCGGGCTTTGATTGTATAGGTTCGCGTGAATCGATAGGAGGCGCGCTGACTCGGTCATGGTTCGTGTCTTCGTCACTACACTGCTGAAAAGCAGTACCGTGAATCTGCCGTCAACTCATCCTTTGGAGCCCACCGCATGCCGCAATCCCCCCGCGCCGCGACCACACCGCAGTCTGTCGCAGAACGCCTCGGCTCCTCCCTGAAGGCCGCTGAACAAGTCCTGATCGCGGCAAAAAGTCGCGCATTGCGAGAGTTCGATCTCACTGTGCCGCAATATGCGACGCTGCTAGCCCTACATCTCACCCCCGGACAGTCTGCTGCGCAGCTGGCCCGAGCTGCTACGGTGTCGCCGCAGACGATGTCGACGATCGTAGGCAACCTCGAGATGAAGGGCCTCGTCAGGCGTGAGGTTTCTCCGCTCCACACTCGAGTCCTCGTCACCACGATCACGGGCGAGGGTACCGAACTTGTTGTCGCCGCCGATGCGAAGGCACGCGCCATCGAGGATGCCCTCGCGGCGCAGTTCAGCCCTGGCGAGCTCATCGCATTTCGCGACTACCTCCAGCGTGCCATCGAACAGCTCCAACGCGAGGCATAGGCAGCAGCTCCTAGCTTCACGGTGAGTGCTGACTTATGACAGGGCACTGATACTCTCGTGGTGGTGCAGCAAGCATCACTGAAATAGGGGGTCATCAGCATGAAAGCAATCTCGATCGTCAACTTCGAAGGTCCAGCCGCGCTCACCTATGGCGATGTTGGCACGCCCAGAATCGGGCCGAAGGATGTCGCGGTCGCCGTTGAGGCAAGCGGAGCGAATTTCGTGGAAGCACTCTTCGCACGTGGCTTTGTGGGGATTGAATTGCCCTGGGTGCCAGGCATTGAAGCTGCGGGCACGGTGATCGCAGTGGGTCAAGAGGTCCGACGCGTCAAGGTCGGTGAGCGCGTCGCAGCCCTGACGATCAACAACGGTGGAGGGTACGGGGGAGTGGCAGTGACGCGGTCCGAACTGGTCGCCCCCATCCCCGACAGCCTGGATTGGATTCAGGCAGCCGCGCTGCCAGCGAACACGACGACAGCTTTCGCGCTGGATGGCGAAGTCGCTCACTTCGGCTCGCAAAAGGCCGTGCTCGTCCTGGCTGCGGTCGGCGGTCTTGGATCGCAGGTGGGGCAGGTCGCCAAGTTGCGCGGTGCCGGCGTCGTCGTCGGAGTCGTTGGAACGGAAGCCAAGAAGGCTCTTGCGCTCGATCTGGGTTACGACGATGTGGTGCTCCGCGAGGAGCTGACGGGCGACCTGGGCCAGCAGTTCGATGTCGTCGTCGACCCAGTCGGCGGCGCAGTGCGCGAAGCAGCGTTGGGGCACTTGCGATTCGGCGGGAAGCTACTGAGCGTTGGCAACGCGTCCCAGTCGGAACCAGTCCTCGTGGACGCGACGCAGCTGTGGCTGTCAGGCACAGGCGTCCAGGGGTTCAACCTTGGCGCCCTTTGCGCTCTCGAGCCAGAAAGGGCCAGTTCCTATCTAGCGGATGCTGTCGCAGCGGTCGCGGATGGCGCCGTGCGGATTCACGTGGAGGGCACGGCGCCACTCGCTGACGCTGGTGCAGTGCTGGCGCGCATCGAGGGTGGGGCGACGAGCGGCAAGTGGGTGCTGGAGCACCCGGCGGCTTAGGACCCGAGGTCCTCCTGGGCCCCGGTAAACACTGGACCGTGGCCCGGGAGGATGACGTGGGTGCCGATGCCCGCTGTGACCAGTTTGTCAAGTGATTCTCTGAGTGCCCGAGGATCGCCCGTAGGGGCGATAGCTTGCGGTGGTGACGATGCGAAGTACGAGTCGCCGCTGCAGAGCAGCTCTGCGTCAATTCCGATGAGGTAGGCAAACGATCCCGCGGTGTGGCCCGGAACCGCGTGCGCGGTCACGTGTAAATTGCCGGCATGAATCTCCGGGCCAGGCAGTGCGAACACGTTCTTCGGGAGCTGCCGGGGATACCCGACGAGTGCGTGGGATGGGAAATCCGGCGGAAGCCCCGACTCCGGTTCGACCAACAGCTGCAGGTCGCTCGCGCCAACATAGACCGGCACGTCAAGTTCGTCGGAGAGCGGTTGCGCGTCCCACGAATGGTCCATGTGTCCGTGGGTGAGCAGGACACCATGGACCCGCACGCCTATGGACGCAACCGCGGGTAGGAGCCAGCGGGTACTCCCCTTCCCGGGGTCCACGATCACTGCATCGAGACTGTCTTCGTCGAAAACGACATAGGAGTTCGTGTCAAAGCCATGACCAAACGATTCACCCACGAATCTGGCGCTCACGTGCGCACCGATGGACGGTGTTGTTCGATTTCTCCCGAGGTGCGAACCCAGAATCCGCCCCCCACCGCTTCTAGCATCGGGAGATCGCTCTCGTGATCACCAAAGGCGATGCAATCTGCTGGATCGACGCCATTCCTGACGCAGTACTCCAGGATGGCGTAAGCCTTGTTCTCTCCAATCATGGGCGTCTGCAGGGTTCCGAGATATCGGTCACCCGCCTGATCCGGAGCTGAGCACAGAATTGCCGAGGCGTTGAGTTCCACAGCTATCGGGTCGAGGAGTGCATCGAATGATCCTGAAACAAGCACGACGTCGTACCCCGAAGCTTGGAGGACGGACAACCGAGAGATCGTGGACTTGATGTAGAAGCCGTCCTGCCGGGAGGCCCCACGAAACCACAACGCTCCCCAGGCTCGGATTTCTGACCGTGGCATACCGCGCCAAATTCCGTAGTAGGCGCGGTTCGTTGCTTCGCGGCTAGTGCCGGGTGGGAGGGCAGCGATGAAGCCCTCCCACGTCGGTACACCACCTTGATGCGAGTGGTAGAAATTCAGGAACTCACCCATGCTCTTCGCGTCGATCAGGGTCTCATCGACGTCGAAGAACGCTGTCTTTCGAGGGGCTGAGGTCACGCAGAGACCGCCGATGCTGCCTTCTGGATGCGGTCAGCGAGATCGGTGAGGCTGTCTTCGTTCACGATGTCATCCAGTGAGAGGCGTACGCCGTGGTGCTTCTCGATTTCGAGAATGAGTTCGACCGTGAAGATGGAATCGACGTCGAGCTCCTCCAACGTCGACTCATTGCTGATGTCACCCGCGGAGACGCCGGCATAGGTTGCGATGACAGATTTGAGGTTGTCGAGGATTACGTTCATTTGTGCGGCTTTCGTTTAGTTGGATGGAGCGGTAGTGGTTGAGGTGAAGTTCGGCCAGGTGAGCGCGATGGCTCCCCATGTCGTGCCACCGCCGTATGCGGCCAGGATGAGTCGGTCACCGGCCTGAAAACGTCCTGCAGCGGAGCCCTGGGCGAGCGCCAGTGGAATCGAAGCGGCCGATGTGTTGCCGAGGTCGGCGATGTTGACGACTGCCTTCTCCGGCGGGAGATCGAGCTGTTTCGCGAGTGCGTTGATGATTCGCACATTCGCTTGGTGGGGAACGAGCGCGTCGATGTCCTCGAGGTGCCACCCCTCGGCGTCCACGACGTCTCGCACGGCTGCTTCCATGCGGGTCACGGCGTCCAGGAAGACGGCAGCACCCTGCATCTGGAAGTAGGGACTTGCGTCGGCTCCCGCTATTGCGGCCGCCGACCCGCCGCCTGGGATCTGGATGAGGTCCGCCTGGTTGCCGTTGCTTCCGAGCGTGGCGCTTCCGATGGTCCCTGGTTCTCGCGTCAAAGACCGCTCGAGCAAGAGTGCTCCGGCTCCGTCACCGAAGATGGCTCCGGTGGTTCTGTCGGCTGGGTCCAGAATCGTACTGAAGGTCTCCGCGCCGATGACGAGGACGGATTCGAATCGTCCCGTCTCAACCAGCGAAGCGCCGACGGAGAGTGCGTAGACGAAGCCGCTGCATACGGCTGATACATCGAATGCGGGCACATCTTCGAGACCGAGCTTCGCCGCAACCGAAGGAGCCGTACCCGGGCATCGATAATCCGGGGTTGCGGTCGCAAGCACGACAGCCGATACGCTCTCTCGGCCGGACATTCTGAGCGCTTCGCGCGCGGCGCGTGTGGCCAGGTCGCCGGTGGTCTCCGTCTCACTGTGGCGTCTCTGCGAGATGCCGGTCCTCTGAGTGATCCACTCGTCGGAGGTGTCGTAGACCTGTGCCAGATCATGGTTGGTGACGATGTGGTCGGGGAGCGCGTGTCCCAGACCTGTGATCTTCGCGTGCAAAATGAGCTCGGCTTTCTAGTGCTGTCGTTGAGAGGTTTGGACGTGCCCGTCAGGGCGAACAATGAACGTGCGTGGAGCGCTGCCGAGGCGGCGCGCGAGGTGAGGAGCAATGTCGCTCGCGTAGATGGTCGAATCCCGGCCAGCGGGCTCCGGAACCGTTGACGGCCTCGTGCTCTTCCGCCCGGCCCAACGAACGCGTCCGCCCGTCAATGGGTCGATGTGAGGCAATCCAGATATGGCAGAAGACTGAGCGGTTGGCGCGGAGGGAAAACGTCGTCCCGCGAGTGGGGCTGCTTGCGGCGATGGGTAGTTCGACTCCAGCTGTGCCATCGATCCTGCGATGTGCCGTCTGAAGCGAGTGACGTGGGCGCCTAAGGTGAAGTAGGCCCGGGCACCCAGCCTCTTGACCGGCACTCCCGTCAGGCCGAGTTGAGTCATTCGAGCACTTGTTCGCGCGCTCCTCAGGTAGTCGGGAAGCCGCTCGATCTGGTAGCTGTCAAGGATTGACTCGTCAGCGCGTCCATGCACGATCTGCGCGAGCTTCCAGGCGAGGTTGGCTGCATCCTGCAGGCCCGTATTCATTCCCTGCCCGCCCGCGGGACTCAGAGTGTGAGCCGCGTCGCCGACCAGGAAGATGCGACCTCGGCGGAACTCTTCAGCGTGGCCGAACTGCACGTTGAACACGGAAGACCAGGTGAACGCCTCGAGCGGCTCCATGTTCCCTGCTCGTTCGCGCAGGACGGCTTCGAAGTCTCCACGAAGAGGCGCACCTTCGGTTTCCGGCGCCACGCCCATTGCCACACGGAAGCGCGACCCTCCGAAAGGAACCAGTCCCACCGCACCGCGAGGCCCGTAGTAGTAGGCCACGTCGGAGTCGCTGAGGTTCGCGCTGATCTCGGCGTCCGTGACAGCGAAGCGGATCGGAGGGCCCGTCGAGATCTTGCGACTATCCATCCAACTGCGTATCTCGCTTTTGGCGCCGTCTGCCGCGACGAGCCAACGTGACGACATCGCCATAATGTAGCCCCCCGGACGACTGCACTGCACTGTCACCCGATCGTCGTCCTGAGTCACGCCGACGACTGTCACGCCGCGTTCCACGGTCACGCCCAATTCGAGCGCTCGGTCCTCAAGGATTCGTTCCGTCGTTGTCTGGGCGAGTCCGATTCCGAATCGGAAGGCGGTGGCGTCGAGGGTGTCGAACGAGAAGGCCGCGAATTGGCGACGAGGCGTGTTGAGCGTGACGCGCTGCAGCGGCTGACCGGCCCTGATGATGAGGTCGTCGACACCAAGACGCGCGAGGAGTTCAAGCTGCCGAGGCCAGATCGTCGTGGCTTTGGTGTGATGCGTTTGCTCCGTGCGGCGCTCGAGTACTGTCACGTCGAGGCCGCGCAGAGCGAGGTCAATCGCCGTGGCTAGCCCTACGGGACCGGCACCTACAACGATGACTGTTCGCAGTTCGGCCGTCATTGAAGAGCCTCCACGGCAGCAATGGTCAGGGTGAAGCCGGCCCCCGCGCTCAGGAATAGCGTGATCTCGCCGGGGTCTCCCAGCGACTCCGGTTCCGCGAGATTGGCGATCGTGTCCCCGGCTCCAAGATGACCTGTTTCGGAAACCAAATGGTGGACCTCGAACCCGAGCTCGTTCTCGAGCACCGGTCGGTAGGAGGCATCAATCGTGTCGGCTCCAACGCGTGGTACGAAGACGCGTCGAATTCGGGCATCTCCCTGGGGAACTCCGATTGCCTCGTGCACTCGCGGAACAAGCGCACGGAGTGCGCGGCTGAACCCGATAGTGAGCGCATCTCGACCGTGCGATTCCAGGTAGGCCTTCTTGTGCGGTTTCACGAGGTGGCGCTGAGGCTCAGACAGGGGTGAACCTGCCAGTCGTCCCTGCGGTCGGTGCATGCTCTCAAGCTCCGAAAGCGACTGCGTCTCGGTGGCCAGGAGTTTGCGTGTCGGGCGATTGCTGGCCGTGTCGATGTTGCTCAGGATCGCGGCCGTGGCCCCATCCCCGTACATCACGCCGTAGTCGCCCTCCCAACGGTCGAACGCCGCCGAGGGGAACCGATCAGCAGTGCTCACCAGGACCCGGGTTCCGGGGCGCGATGTCGCGAGGTGGCGCTGTGCAAGGTCGAGGGCAGTGCCGGCACCGTTACACATCGTCATGAGGCCGATGGGTGTGGCGTGCTTCGCGCCGATAGCTTCGGCGATGAAGTGCGCGGGCGACCAGAAGGTCGCGCCTTGAAAGAACGTGGAGGCGTAGAAGATCGCCTCCAATTCGTCCGCTGAAACCGCGCTGTCGAGGAGCGCACTCTTGGCTGCCTGGACTGCCATTTCGGGTGCAGACAGGTCATGCTCGACAGGAAGCTGCGCGACGCCCGACCTTGCGGCGGTCGCTCCGAGCACGGTTCCGTTGGCGACCGCCTCTGCGGTTCGCTCGAAGGATGATGGCAGGTAGCTCCTCGCGCTCTCGATAAAGACTGGCTTGAGGACGGATCCGGATCTCACGCGGCTTCCTCCGCGGAGAGCTGCAGATCAAACCTTCCGAGTGCGATACCTCGTGCATCCTGAATTTCGCCGAAGAGTCGGCTTCGCGTTGCCACGCCGTCCTGCGCCGACTCCCCAACGATTCGTCCCGCGTCGTCGTTCTCAAGGAAGTTGTAGAACATGCACGCCCCGGAGACAGGGCGCGCCAAAGCGCCGAAACTGTACTGTGCCGCCTGGCGGACAGCTTCGAGAATGACCATGCCGGGAACATGGTCCTGTGCGTGATCGAACATGCTTGGGTTGGAGAACTGCGGTTGAATCTGGCAGACGAGTTCGCGATGGCTAGGCCGAGACGGATCAGCGATTACGACATTGATCGGATGCCGTCGACCGACGGATTGTGGTGTGACACCGACCGTTGGCGCCGAGATGAGTGCACCCTCAGCATCCCCACCTCGCTGAGTCCGTCCCCCGCGGAGGACCGAGTAGACCGGATCCGTCAAGAAGCTCGTCTCGAACTTCACACGTCCGACGAGATTCGAGCCGTTGTAGAGCTCCGAGGTGAATACGGCGGTCTGAGGAATTCCGCGTCGTTCTCGAATGACTTCGATCTGGGTGTTCGCGACGATGGACCTGCGCGCGTCGAGTCCGTCGTAGCGGAGGGTCCGCAGGTCGAATGCGAGCTCGTTCAGCACGAACTTCGTGCTGGTGGGTAGGGCGAGTGCAGTGTGCGCGATGCACGAGCAGCTCTGTCGAACGATCTCGATGAGCGCCAGAGGGTCGACGTACATCGTGGGCTCGTGGTGATCATTGAAGTAGAGGTTGCTCCGTGGAACCTGCCCCACGGTGCTCCAGACATCTCCTGCCTCGGAGACGCTGCCGAGAAGGAAGATCTCCCCAATGCTCGTTCGGTGTGTCAGCATGGCGGATGCGCTCTGGTCGAGCGGCGAGAGACGCTCCGGCTCAGGCGTGAGTGCCTCGAGAGTCAACTGCGGCCTCCGATAGCTGCTGGAAGCGCGTCCAGCTTGGACATCCATTCGGGAGTGAGCGCGAGTCGCTCCGCGCCGAGGTTTTCGAGGAGATACTCGATTCGCTGGGTGCCCGGGATAGCCGTTACGTGGGAACCCTGCGCGAGCACCCAGGCGAGTGCGACCTGGGCTGGGGTGGAGTGCGAGTCCGCGGCGCAAGCGCGGACAATCTCGACGAGCTCAATGTTTGCTGCCATGCTGTGCGCCTGGTATCTCGGGTGGTTGAGGCGCCAGTCACCCTCCGGGAGGTCCTCAGGAGACGACAGGGCGCCCGTGAGGAAGCCTCGTCCGAGTGGGGAGAACGCGATGAAGGCAATCCCGTTCTCCTCGCAGTAGGGGAGAACTTCGTCGAGCGCGTCTCGACTCCAGAGGGATAGCTCGGACTGCACGGACGCGACGGGGTAAATGCTCTGCGCGCGTTCGATCTCCCGGACGCTTACTTCGGACAGGCCGATGCTGGCGGTCAGCCCACGTTCAACGAGGGTGGCCATGGCTTCCCAGCTGCGCTCGATTGGGACCGCCGGATCAACGCGATGGAGCTGATAGAGGTCGACCTGGTGCGTCCGGAGTCGCAGCAGGCTCGCTTCGAGCGCAGCGGAGAGATGTTCGGGTCGCCCGTCCCGGCTTGTCTTTCCGTGCTCGTCGACGACAAGGCCACCTTTTGTGGCGATCGAGACTCGGTTGCGGAGAGTCTCAAGGGCCTCGCCGACGAGGGCTTCGTTTGTGAACGGTCCGTACTGGTCGGAGGTGTCGAAGAAGTCGACTCCGCGAGCGACTGCCTCTCGCAGGAATTCCAGTTTCTTCGCGTGTTCGATGCTGGGGTCCTCGTAGGCCCAGCTCAGTCCCATGCATCCGAGACCTATCCGACGGGCGGCTGTCGAGGATTCTGAGCTCAGGTCGTTTGGCATTGCAAATGGTCCTTTCGAAGTGGGCAAGATTGTTGGCTAGGGAGGGAGGACACGGCCGAGTGCGATGTTTAAAACGGCACGGCCCGCGATATAGCTGGTGTGAGTCGCCGAGATCCCGGGAGCAGACGACCGCGATGGAGGCCACACTGTCCACTCGCGAAACACGCTTGCTACCCCGTGCCCGCGAGCTTTGGAGATGGCTTCTTTCAGCGACCAGATCGTGAGCAGTACGTCCTCATGCTCCCGGGCGTGACAGCTGCCCAGCAGCTCTAGTTCGACGGAGCTGCAGAACACCCGGGCATGAAGGCCGAGACTCATCGGCCGGAGCCGAGTTCGCTCAATGTCCACGCCCACTGGGCAGGCGCCGAGCGTGGCGGCCCACAGTCCTGGAGCGCGACTCCAACTCACATGCAACTCGGTTGAGGAAGTCAGTCGCGGGGCTCCGGATGGCAAGCGGCTGATCGAGTGCGAGCCGACCGAGAGCGGCTCCACAAGATTCGCGATCTGAAGGGCCGCGTGGACTGGGGCACTCTTCGTCGAAGACTGCCCCCAGAGCGTGACCACCCCATGCGCCGCCCAAGCGGCCAGGATCGCGGTGTCAGACGTGCCTGAAACGCCCATCGGACCCCCGAGGGTCGTGGTAGAGCGCGACGACTCCACGCGGGTCACTTACGCTTGGGGCCGCTCGCGGCGCGCGAAGCCAACCAACAGGCTGAGAGCGACCAACACAGAAATGACCGCGTTCACGCCAATCGCGCCGCTGAGCGCTGTCGCTGACGTCTCCGCGGAGCTGGTGCGCTCGGCCGCCGCGATGAGCGCGACCACGGCAGCCAGCACTGGCGTGCCCAGCGCGATCGCAACCTGTTGGCTCGTCGAGGTCAATCCCGTCGCCAGGCCTTGTTCGGTATCTGGCAGGCCCGACGTAGCCGTCACCGTGTAGCCGATGATGCTTGAGATGTGGCCGAGACTCGAAATGGCAAGCCCCGCGCAGATGAGCGAGATCGACCCAGCGTGGTCGCCGGCGATCGCTACGAGCGCGGTTCCAACTCCCTGGACGACGAGCGCTCCGATGAGGACGCGCACCTGCCCGAAACGTCCGATCAGCTTCGGCACGAAGAGGGCACCGACGACCGCGACGATACCAATGATCGCGATCACAGCTCCCGTGAAGACAGGATTGAGACCAAGTACGAGCTGCAGATAGAGAGTCGTGAGGTAGGTGAAGGAGGACATCATGGCGAAGGTCGTGAGGCCCGCAAGGTTGCCGAGACGGACGTTCTTGCGTCTCAGGACCGACAACGGAATGAGGGGATGCGAGCCACGAAGCTCCACCACGACGAAGACCGCGATGAGCGCCAAGCCTGCAGCAAGAGCACCAAGAACCTGCGCATCCTCGAAGCCATGCTCGCCGGCTCGAGAGACCCCGTAGACGAACGCAGACAGGCCCAGGGTGATCGTGATGGCACCCGGGAAGTCGAGTTTCGGCTTCACAGTCGGTCGCGACTCAGCGAAGAGAACCGGGGCCACGAAGAGGACGAACAACGCAACAGGAACGTTGATCCAGAACGCGGCCCGCCAGGACACTCCAGCCGTGAGCACGCCGCCGAGCAGGGCACCTGTCGCGAATCCCGCCGAAAGGAGAGCTCCGTTGATGCCCAGGGCCTTCGCGCGCATTGGGCCCTCAGGGAACGTTGTGGTGAGGAGGGCGAGTGCCGTCGGCGCGGCAGCTGCCGTCGCGATTCCCTGAAGTACGCGAGCGAACAGGAGCACCCAGGGCTCGGCAGCGATTGCCCCGAGGCCTGAACCAAGTGCGAGCAGGGCCATCGACGCCAGGAACACGCTGCGGCGTCCAACAAGATCCCCGAGGCGTCCGAAGAACAGGCCGAGGCCTGCTGCCGGGAGCGCGAAAGCGGTGATGACCCACTGCAGGTTGTTCAGCGTGAAACCGAGATCACGCTGGATATCGGGAAGTGCGACGTTCAAGACCGAGAAATCCACGGCGAGCATGAACGTTGCGCTCATCAGGACGGCGAGCTTCCAGCGATCGCGGACGGACATTCTCACCGCGTCTGGCTCGTGGAGCCGCGGCACAGATTCAGAGGAAACGGTCATCAAATACTCCTTGGATGTGTACGCTGATTCGTCACAGTACACGAACAAGAGACAGAACCTTGACATTCAACAGGTCATCGATGCTCGACTCGCTTGAGTGAGCCCCACCAGGCCCAAGGAATAGTCCGGCCGCGACCTGGCCAGCCGAGGAAACCGCCTCGAGGCTCAGGTCGTTGAGATCGCGTTCAGCCAAGGTGCGACGCAGTTCCGCCCTACGCAGGCTCGAGGGTGTCGGCGACACACCGTGCGAGAGCGGTCCAGCCCTGTGGGCCACCGTGTCGCCGCTCTCCTGCCGCATCCGCCCCAGCAAGCACGTCTGCGGTGAGGGCGCGGTTGCGATTTGGGCGGAGGGTCTGGATCTTGGTGGGTTCGACGTCTGCCGCGTCCGGTCGGAGGTTCGAACCCACACAACCGCTTCTCGAACTCGAAAGGGGGTCTGCTCGGTGTGAGTACTGGAGTTCGAATCGGCCGTGCCGCGTTCCGCACCCTCGAGCGTGCTCTCGCCGCGCCCGCGCAGCTGGACTGCCCTCTCGGTGGCTTCGGTCAAGAACGTCTAGACAGAAGCGCGGACCCCTGACTCGAAGAACCGAATCTGTTCGCCCATCTTGAGCAGATTCTTCGGGCTCTTCCTTTCTGAGTTGAAGTGGGAGAGCGTGTCCTTTGGGGGCCGTTGGGTTCAGCCAGGTCCTCCATTGAGGAGAGACAGCCGAGGGGCTCGCCTGAGGAGAGGCGGCCGAGGGGCTCGCCAGCCCCGAGTGCGAGCGGCTGTGGGGAAACGGTGGCCTTGCGGCTGCATGTAGCAAAACCCCCGACCCAGAAAGAGCGAATGTCTTCCCGGCCGGGGGTTTCTCGCGGTGGGTGATGCGGGACTCGAACCCACGACCTCTTCCGTGTGAAGGAAGCGCGCTACCAACTGCGCCAATCACCCGCGACGAGGACTAATCATGCCACAGATTCGGGCTGTGGATGATCACCACGTGCGCAAGGGGGTTTCGTGTCGCCACTCCCGCAGGCTCTGACCCGCACGGCAAGCTCGTGACGCCTCACGACGACGTTCGCCCCGTCGTGCAGGCAGTGCGAGAGTGGGCATCGCTCTGTGTTCGCGATCGCGACCTGCCGCTCTGACCAGGTCTTTCCTCGAATTACACCGGTGGATTTTGTATCGCGGCCCGAGTTCCTATAGAGTCATTCTCGCGCTGGTCAAGCCGGAACGGAAGTTCCCGAGACAAGCGCGATGCGGATGTGGCGCAGTGGTAGCGCATCACCTTGCCAAGGTGAGGGTCGCGAGTTCGAATCTCGTCATCCGCTCGAGTGTGACTCAGTCTGGTGGTAAACGCCAGAAGGAGTTTGCACGGGTTTCAACCCACAACACGGTGACGTGGCCGAGAGGCGAGGCAGCGGCCTGCAAAGCCGTCCACACGGGTTCGAATCCCGTCGTCACCTCGCAATGGGCGATTGGCGCAGCGGTAGCGCGCTTCCCTGACACGGAAGAGGTCACTGGTTCGATCCCAGTATCGCCCACCATTGAGGAGAAGGCCCCTGAGAAATCAGGGGCCTTCTTCGTGTCTCGTCGAAGTCCTGATCGGAAGGCGTGAGGCCCGTGACGAATCCCCAACACGCAGAGACTCGGGTGCTCTCGGCGGCCGGCACCAGCACTGCCCGCCCCGAACTCGAGGAACGCTACTTCCGCCGCATGGCTGCCGCCGTTGACGAGAAAACTCAGCTCACGGACTGGCTGCGCGGCGGTCGGGTCCTCGACATCGGTGCCGGGGGAGGAGAGCTCGCGGCGAGAATCGCAGTGCTCCCTGACATCGAAGAGACCATCGCACTCGACGACTCCGCCGATGCGATCGCGCATCTCGAGCAGATGCCCGGCATCACGGTGCGCTCAGGCTCCGCGGACCAGCTGGAGGTGCTCGGCCTGCGTGACCTGGACGGCATCGTGATGAGCTCGGTCCTGCACGAGATCGCGTCGTACGGCCCGAACGGGCCGGAGAACGGGCGTCAGGCCGTCATGGCGAACCTCACGATCATCGCGAAGGCGCTCAGCCCGGGCGGAGTCCTCGTCATCCGTGACTTCGTGACACCCGCTCGACCGGATCGCCTGACGACGCTCGTCACCCCCGGCCACGATGGCGACGAACTCCTCAGCGCCTACTTGAAGCGCGTTCCGCTCCCCGAGCTGAGGCGCCTCGAGAGCCTCGGCCAGCACCGCTTCGTCGGCTCAGCTCGCGTGGTGGCTGAGGCGCTGCTGACCGTGAACTGGGGCGCCGAGTCGTTGCCGCGCGAGACACAGGAGCAGTACTGTCAGTTCGAGCTGGACGAGCTCGTCGACGCCGTCGAAGCGCTTGGTGCCGGACTGCGGCTGGTGCACCGGGAGGCCTGGGCGCAGCCGGGGTACCGACAGCACCTGGCCGCCTGGTCCGTGCTCGAGCAGGACGGCACCCCGTGGTTCCCGGAGACGAAAGCCATCTGGGTCTTCGAGAAGGCGATCTCGCCGCTCTCGACACGCGCCTGATCGTGACCACGGTGGTTCAGTCCGCGTGAAGCGAGCCGGGTGGCGGTCATCGCTTCGTCCCCGACTGCCCCTCGAGTGCGGCCGAACCTCAGTCCTTCCACTCCCAGACCGTCGTCCGACCTCGGATCTTCACCCCAGTGGTGTCAGTGGTGACACGCACGACCCCCGTCCCCTCCAGCCACCGGCGGAAGTTCGGTCGGTCGAAGGGCTCAGCATCGAGCGCCGCCCCGAGCGCCAGAGCCATCCCCGACGTGAACTTCTCGCCGAGCAGGGCTCGGGTGACGGCCCAGTCCCGCCAGACGACCTCACCGAGGCGCACACGAGCCGCCTCGACGATCTGCGCGTGGTCGAAGGGGAGGTGGGGCACGCTGTCGAGCGGATGCCAGCGCAGTTGCCCGTCGCGCGCCTCGGCGCGCAGGAAGACGAGGCTGGCGAGCGAGATCGTGGCGCTGCGTGGGTCGCGCATCGTGCCGTCGAACCAGCCGAGCTGGCGCGTCAGTCGCACATCATCGTCCGGTATCCCAGCCTTCGTCCGCATCGCACGCAGCACGGGGCCAGCCCCGTGCTCCCCGGACAGCAGCAGGACGCCGGGGATGGCCTCCACCCCGGCGTGCGGCGCGTTCTCGCGCACCGCGACGCCGAACTCCAGCCGCTCGTCGCGATAGCGCACAGCGAGTGCATCCATCGCGACGAGCGGCTGGTCGTAGGACTCGGTCAACGCAGCACCGTCTGCTTCGCGAGCACCGCCCGAACCTCCGGGAACGTCTGCCGCCGCACGAAGGCGCCGTCCTCCCAGATGGGCTGCAGCAGGGACTCCGCCTCCTCGGCAGGCGTGGCCCGCTCGATCAGGCGCATGCGGCCGTCGGCGTCCGTCACCACCGCCAGGCGGCCCGTCGCGCTCTTCTTCGTTCCGCTGTCCGTCACAGGGTCCTTCCGGATGTCGACGCCGCGACCATCGACCTGGATCCACGTCGCCTTGATCGCCGACATGAACGTGTCCCTGGTCTGGTACTGGTACCCGAAGCTTCCCATGCCGAAGACGACGTTGCCAGAAGCGAAGCCCTTCGCGGCCAGCCGCTCGGTGATCAGCACCGCCCGCTCGCGGGTGATGGAGTCACCGTAGATGGCCCCGATGTGTGGGTCGAGCTCTTTGTAGCCGGCCTCGTTCACGGTTCCGCCGAACGTGTCCCAGAGTAGTTCGATGACGCCCTTCCGCTCAGCCGCGCCAGCGTCTGGGTCTCCCTCCTCCACTCCACAGAGGATGTCGACGGGGTTCCCGGAGTCTGGCCGGATGACCAGCTTCCCATCCCGAGCGAGCACCTCTTCTCGGAGCGCCGGCAGGTACTCGGTGAGCACTCGCCAGAGATCGAAGGTGTCGGAGACGACGGAGACGATGCCGCTCGGGTAGAGGCCGAGCAGCCCCTCGAAGAGCTCACGCTCGCCGACCGTCGCGATACCCGCGCACATGACCGAGTGCTCCGTGGCTGGCACGCTGCCGGCGACGAACGCTCCGCCGTAGTGACGCTCGATCCAGTCGATGGAGACGAGTGAGTCGGTGCCTGTGAAGCTGAGCAGGTGCGCGGCGCCGCTCATCGCGGCGGTCTCGTTGGAGGACATCCCTCGGTAGGAGAAGTCGTGCCCCTGCCAGTCGACAGCAGCCAGGGGCGTCCCTGTTCTCCTCGCCGCGGTCTCGAGCGTCTCGCGCATCGCCTTGGCGATCGTCGCGGTCGTCGATGCCTGCCAGATCTCCGCGCTCAGCACCGTCTCGATGTAGTTGGTGAGCCAGAAGAAGTCGGGGTGCGTGTTCTCGATCGTGAAGCTCGGAACGCGGAGCGGCACTGCTGTGCCCTCCGGGACGGCACAGAACCGCAGGGGGAGGAAGCCGAGGCGGTGCAGCGCGCGGATGTGGGCGCTGCCGATCGTGTTCGGCCCGAGGATGCTCGCGAGACGAGCCTCGTAGGCCTGGCAGACCTGATCCTCGTCGGCCTCGAAGAAGACGCGGAAGCTGTCCGCGTATCGCTCGAGGAACGCCTGGAGTCCGAAGTGCACGACCGCGCCGATGTCCGGGATGCGGGAACCGCGGTTGGTGTAGTTGGAGTAGACGCCGGTGACGTCGCCGGCCAGGCCGTACTGCTGGAGGTGGCCGAGCTTGTAGGCATCGGTCTGGAAGAGGGGAGCAACAGGTGTGTAGTCCATGGTCTTTCCTTTCGGGGGAGCTTGTAGCGTCGAGGTCGCGTCTGCCGCGACTCAGTACTCGACGTAGGGGGCGAGGATGTTCCGGATCGAGAGCACCTTGGTCGCGACGCCCTCGCGTGCGGAGCCGGGGTGCGAGTCGGTGGTGATGATCTCGCCGAAGTGCTGTCTGAGGGCGGGGGCGTCGCCCGAGAAAACCCCGTGGCTCACGAAGAGCGTCAGGCGCTCCTTGGGCAGTCCAGTGGCCTCTGCCAAGCCCCTGAAGGTGCCGCCTCCGTCGCAGATGTCGTCGACCACGAGGAGGCGCCCGTGGCGGGGGAGAGCCTCGCAGCTGAAGCCGGAGAGCTTCCCGGTCTCGAAGTCACGGTGCTTCTCGGCGCGGAAGAGCGGGAGGTGCAGTGCGGACGCAGCGGCCTGTGCTCGGCCGACGGCACCTGCATCCGGTGCGATGACGCCGACGTAGTCGTGCGCGGATCCGACGCGTCCGATCGTCGCTCGCCGCACGTAGGGCGCCGAGCCGACGATCTTGACGTTGTCGATCAGGCCGGGAGCGACCGAGGAGTGGGGGTCGAAGACGATCACCTGATCGAGCCCGAAGCTGTTGATCAGCTCGGCGTAGACCTTCGCCCCGAAGGGGACGCCCCGGTCGGCACGAGCCGCCGGGAGATAGGGGAGGACCGCGACTGCCCGCTGTCCGAGCCGACGCGCGTAGTCGGCCCAGAGCCCAAGGGTGATGAGGTCGCTCGGATCGGCGCCCGTGACGGTCGCGTAGGCGGGCTTCTCTTCGAGATCCGCGGGGACGACGAGGGTTATCTCGCCTCCGGGAAATCGCAGGACTCGGATGGCGCTTGTGGCCTTCCAGCCGGAAGGCATCTGTGCTTGGAAGTGGATGCTCATGCTTCGACCGTACCAGCTATTCGTAGATTTACGAATAGCTCTCTCCGGGAGACGCAGGCAACACGCAGAAAGGCCCACCCGGATGAACCGGGTGGGCCTTTGCGCACGCGTCAGATCAGACGCGGCGGAACTGATTGACCAGCGGGCAGTCGAAGGGGTCGCGAGCCTGGAGGCCGACCCTGTTGAGGTAGTCGATCACGATGCCGTACGACTTGATGAGCGTCGTCTCGGTGTACGGGACCTCGAGGTTCTGGCAGTGCTCGCGAATGATCTCGCGAGCCCTGGCGAGGTGCGGGCGCGGCATGCTCGGGAAGAGGTGGTGCTCGACCTGGTAGTTGAGGCCGCCCATGAGCGCGCTCGCCCACCAGCCGCCGCTCACGTTCCGCGAGGTGAGGACCTGCTTGCTGAAGAAGTCCATCTTCACGTCGGCCGGGATGATCGGCATGCCCTTGTGGTTCGGGGCGAACGATGCGCCCATGTAGACGCCGAAGACGGCCATCTGCACGGCGATGAAGGCGAACGCCATGCCGAGGGGGAGCAGCCAGAAGATGGCTCCGAGGTAGATCGCGAAGCGGACCGTGATCATCGTGAACTCGATCCAGCGTCCCTTGATGGGCTGGCGAGTGAAGAGCGACTTGATCGAGCGGAAATGCAGGTTGTAGCCCTCGAAGGTGAGCAGCGGGAAGAACAGGTAGCCCTGCTTCCGCGTGATCAGTGCGAGGAGGCCGGTCTGCTTCCGAGCGTCCTCCTCCGTGAAGGAGATCGTGTCGAAGTCGATGTCAGGGTCTTTGCCCATCTTGTTCGGGTTCACGTGGTGCTTCGTGTGCTTCGTCATCCACCAGCTGTAGCTCATGCCGACGACACCAGCAGCGAGGAAACGACCGAGGCGGTCGTTGCCCGGGCCGGACTCGAGCACCTGTCGGTGCGACGCCTCGTGGGCGATGAAGGCGAACTGCGTGAAGATGACGCCGAGGGCGGCAGCGATGAGCAGCTGGAACCAGCTGTCGCCGAGCAGGATGAACCCGGTGATGGCTCCGCCCAGTGCGAGGAGGAGACCAGCGGCCAGCATCCCGTAGAACCAGCGAGTGCGCTTGAGGAGGCCCATCTCGCGGATGACCTTCGACACGGCGCTGTAGCTCTGCGTGACGGATTTCGCTCCCGGGGTGCGGGGCTTGGTGGTACGGATCCGGCCGATGCCCTGGGGGAGCGCAGAAGATGAAGTCGTAATGTGAGGATCCCCTCGGTCGGCAACCTTTGGTTGTTTCGTTCGCCAAAGGCAGTGCGCCGATCGCTGACTTCAGGCTAGCGGGAGGAGCTGCCTTGTTGGCTGTGTATCTGTGCGAGTCGTCACCCAGCGTCTTCACACGCGATGTATCGCGATTGCGCGTATCTTGATGCAATCACGGATCGCGCCGGTCGGCGCACTTGGAGGAATCATGGCTTCGACGGGCAGCGGCGCAGGCGACACCACGGGTTCAGCGAGGGGTGAGCGGATGCGGGAGTCCGCGAACTCTGGCGCGCGCGTCCAGGCCGTCCACACGGGCCTGAAGAAGGTCGTGACCGGGCGAGAGAGCGTCATCAAGAATCAGGCGGTGAAGCTCGCCGAGAAGCTCGACGTCAAGACCGAGGGCCGACACCACCAGAAGATCCGCCTGGCGCTCCTGGCCCTGAACAGCCTGGTCGACACGCTCGGCAAGGATGGCAAGGCCGAGTCGGAAGCCAAGGCCTCAGCCGGCGCCGGTGACGCGAAGTCGGCAAGCGGAGGCCCCCGTCCCTCGGCGACACCCTCCGATTCTGACGCGCCCGAGGACATCGGCACGTTCACGCCCCGCGAGGGACGTCGGAAGAACTAGGCGTCCCGCTCCTCAGGGAGCGGGTTCCGTGCGCCGTGCGGAGGCAGTCGCGCGATAAAGTGGTCGCTTGTTCATGCCTAACGAGAAGGAGCATCGTGACCAGCGATCCCGTTGACCTCGAGACCGAAACCCGCCCGCACGAGAACGGCGGCGCGACGACCACCGGATTCGAGCTCTTCACAGACCGCTCCGTCGTCGCGATGAAGCTCGACGGTGTGCTCGTCGACCTCGCCACCGTGGTGCCGGACGGGGCGATCGCGGAACCGGTGACGATCGACAGCGCCGACGGACTCAGCATCCTCCGCCACTCGGCCGCGCACGTCATCGCGCAGGCCGTGCAGAAGATCAACCCGGATGCGCGGCTCGGCATCGGACCGCCCATCACCGACGGCTTCTACTACGACTTCGACGTCGAGACCCCGTTCACGCCGGAAGACCTCAAGGCCATCGAGAAGGAAGCCCAGCGCATCCAGCGACAGGGGCAGCGCTTCGTGCGTCGGGTCGTGACCGACGATGAGGCACGGGCCGAACTCGCCGACGAGCCCTACAAGCTCGAGCTGATCGGACTCAAGGGCAGCGGCGCCAACGCCGACAACGAGTCGGTCGAGGTGGGCGCTGGTGAGCTCACTATCTACGACAACGTCGACGCGAAGACGGGAGAGGTCTACTGGAAGGACCTCTGCCGGGGGCCACACATCCCCTCGACCCGGATGCTCAGCAATGGCTTCTCGATCCTTCGCTCTGCGGCCGCCTACTGGCGCGGGTCCGAGAAGAACCCGCAGCTCCAGCGCATCTACGGAACGGCCTGGCCGACGAAGGACGAGCTGCGGGCCTACAAGGAGCGCATCGAGGAGGCCATGAAGCGCGACCACCGTCGCCTAGGCCGCGAGCTCGACCTGTTCAGCTTCCCGGACGAGCTCGGATCCGGGCTGCCGGTGTTCCATCCCAGGGGCGGGATCATCAAGCTCGAGATGGAAGAGCACTCGCGAAAGCGCCACGTGCAGGAGGGGTACAGCTTCGTCTCGACCCCGCACATCACGAAGGGGCGTCTCTACGAGATCTCCGGGCACCTCGACTGGTACCGAGACGGCATGTATCCGCCGATGCGCATCGACGAGGAAGTGGACGAGGCGGGCAACGTCACCAAGCAGGGCCAGGACTACTACCTGAAGCCCATGAACTGCCCGATGCACAACCTGATCTACAACCAGGGCGCGCACTCCTACCGTGAGCTGCCACTGCGGATGTTCGAGTTCGGCACGGTCTACCGCATGGAGAAGTCCGGCGTCGTGCACGGCCTGACCCGCGCACGCGGCTTCACCCAGGACGATGCCCACATCTACTGCACGCGCGACCAGATGCGGGACGAGCTGACCCGCACCCTCAAGTTCGTGCTCTCGCTGCTCAAGGACTACGGCCTCGACGACTTCTACCTCGAGCTGTCGACGAAGAACCCCGAGAAGTTCGTCGGCGACGACGCAACGTGGGAGGAGGCGACGCGCACGCTCGAGGAGGTCGCCACCGAGTCCGGTCTCGACCTGGTCCCCGATCCGGGCGGAGCCGCGTTCTACGGTCCGAAGATCTCCGTGCAGGCGCGCGACGCGATCGGCCGCACCTGGCAGATGTCGACCATCCAGCTCGACTTCAACCTGCCAGAGCTCTTCGACATGGAGTACGCGGCTCCGGATGGCACGCGCCAGCGTCCCGTCATGATCCACCGCGCCCTCTTCGGCTCGATCGAGCGCTTCTTCGGCGTGCTCGTCGAGCACTACGCCGGTGCCTTCCCAGTCTGGCTGTCGCCCGTGCAACTCGTCGCCATCCCGGTTGCGGAGCAGTACGGCGACTACCTCCAGGGCATTGTCGACGAGCTGCGATCCCACGGCGTGCGAGCCGAGCTCGACGCGTCCGACGATCGCATGCCGAAGAAGATCCGCAACCACACCAAGGCGAAGGTGCCGTTCCAGCTCATCGCCGGCGAGGACGACCGCGCCGCGAAGACGGTCTCCTTCCGCTTCCGCGATGGAACCCAGCGCAACGGCGTTCCGATCGAGGACGCGATCCGCCTCGTCCGCGGCGCCGTCGACGAGCACCTGCTCGTGAACACGGCAGAAGACCTGGCATGAGCGCGCTCGGGTTCCCCGAAGGCGAGCTCGACGGCCTCGACATCGAGCGCTCGGCTGACTTCGCCGGGGTGCCCGACTCCTTCCAGCGGCTCTGGACACCGCACCGGATGGCGTACATCCAGGATGGTCAGGACCCCGCACAGGATGCCTGCCCGTTCTGCGTCGGGCCCACGATGGACGACGAGAAGTCGCTCATCGTGGCCCGGGGCGAGCACGCGTTCGTGGTCATGAACCTCTATCCGTACAACTCCGGTCACCTCCTCGTGTGCCCGTACCGGCACGTGGCGATGTACGACGAGGCCTCCGAGGCCGAGGTGCTCGAGATCGCGCATCTGACGCAGACCGCGATGCGTGTGCTCCGCGCCGTCTCGAACGTCGACGGCTTCAACATCGGGATGAACCAGGGTCGTCTGGCCGGAGCTGGCATCGCCGGGCACCTGCATCAGCACATCGTGCCTCGCTGGCAGTTCGACGCCAACTTCTTCCCGATCATCGCGAAGACGAAGGCGTTCCCATCGCTGCTCGGCGAGACCCGCCAGGCCCTCGCCGACGCCTGGCCGAAGGCCTGATCGACCGCGATTTCATTGGGCATTCGCCCAATCAAGCCGGGACGCACGCGCGTCTACACTTGAGCCAATTCACCTCCGAACCGCCATGCACTCTCTGCACGCGGAAAGTAAGGACATCATGAGCGAAAGCACTGCCCCCCTCGTCGCCGCCGACGGGACCGTAGGCTCCAACCGGGTCAAGCGCGGCCTCGCGGAGATGCTCAAGGGCGGCGTGATCATGGACGTCGTCACCGCGGAGCAGGCGCGCATCGCCGAAGATGCCGGCGCTGTCGCCGTCATGGCCCTCGAGCGCGTCCCGGCCGACATCCGCGCGCAGGGCGGCGTCGCCCGTATGAGCGACCCCGACCTCATCGAGAGCATCATCGCCGAGGTCTCCATCCCCGTCATGGCGAAGGCTCGCATCGGGCACTTCGTCGAGGCGCAGGTGCTGCAGGCGCTCGACGTCGACTACATCGACGAGTCCGAGGTGCTGAGCCCCGCCGACTACGTCAACCACATCGACAAGTGGCAGTTCACGACGCCGTTCGTCTGCGGCGCCACGAACCTCGGTGAGGCGCTGCGACGCATCAACGAGGGCGCCGCCATGATCCGCTCGAAGGGCGAGGCCGGCACGGGCGACGTATCGGAGGCGACCAAGCACATCCGCAAGATCCGCGGGGAGGTCGCCGCCCTCACGTCCATGACCCGCGACGAACTCTACGTCGCCGCGAAGGAGCTCCAGGCTCCATACGAACTCGTGCGCGAGATCGCCGAGACCGGCAAGCTGCCCGTCGTGCTCTTCACCGCGGGTGGCGTCGCGACCCCGGCCGACGCCGCGATGATGATGCAGCTCGGCGCAGACGGTGTCTTCGTCGGCTCCGGCATCTTCAAGTCGGGCAACCCGGCCCAGCGCGCGGCCGCCATCGTGAAGGCGACCACCGCGTTCGACGACCCTGCCGTGATCGCTGCCGCATCGCGCGGACTCGGCGAAGCCATGGTCGGCATCAACGTCTCCGACCTCGCAGCCCCGCACCGTCTCGCTGAGCGCGGCTGGTAGCGAGGCGTTGGCGACTCCCGTAGTCGGCGTCCTCGCCCTGCAGGGCGACGTCCGTGAGCACCAGCAGGTGCTCACGGACCTCGGCGCCGAGGTGGTGCTCGTGCGGACCCAGGCGCAGCTCGAGGCAGTCTCGGGGCTCGTGATCCCCGGAGGCGAATCGAGTGTCATCGACAAGCTGTCTCGGATCTTCGACATCGCCCAGCCCATCCAGGATCGAATCGCAGCAGGGATGCCGGTCTTCGGCACGTGCGCCGGCCTGATCATGCTCGCCGACACCGTCGTCGACGCGATCAGGGGCCAGCAGAGCTTCGGCGGCCTCGAGGTGTCGGTGCGACGGAACGCCTTCGGCTCGCAGAACCAGTCGTTCGAGACGCAGATCGAGGTTCCGGAGCTGGGCGAGCCGGCCGTTCACGCCACCTTCATCCGCGGCCCCGTCGTGGATGCCGTCGGGAGCCGTGCCCGCGTCATGGCGGCGCTGCCGGACGGTCGAGTAGTCGCCGTCGCGCAGGGCAACCTCCTCGGGACGTCGTTCCACCCCGAGATGAACGGCGAGACCCGGTTCCACAGGTACTTCCTCGACCGGGTCGCCGAGCACGCCGGCTGAACGACGCCACGCACCGACCGATTCGACAGAGAACCAGGAGCAGAACATGGCGAGACGCCGTCCGAGCAAGGCAGCCAGGAGCAAGCAGGTCAGCGATTCCCTCGCGGCCTTCATCCGTGATGCCCCCTCCTCCTATCACGCGGCAGCTGAGGTCGCACGGCGGCTCGAGGATGCCGGCTTCACGTCACTCGACGAGCGCGATGAGTGGCCGCAGGAGGCCGGCGGCTACGTCGTCGTCCGCGACGGAGCGGTCATCGCGTGGCGAGTGCCGGAGTCCACGTCGCCGATCACGCCGTTCGCGATCGTCGGAGCGCACACCGACTCGCCTGGGTTCAAGCTCAAGCCGAACCCGGAGTCGACATCGAAGGGCTGGCAGCGCCTCGAGGTCGAGGTCTACGGCGGGCCACTGCTGAACTCCTGGCTCGACCGCGAGCTGCGCGTCGCGGGCCGTCTCGCCCTCGCTGACGGCACCACCGTGCTCGCCGCCTCAGGACCCATCGCGCGCATCCCGCAGCTCGCGATCCATCTCGACCGTGGCGTCAACGAGCGCGGACTCGTCCTCGACCCGCAGCGCCACACCCACCCCGTCCTCGGTCTCGAGGCGGCGGGAGGCGTCGTGGCGGCGCTAGCATCCGACGCCGGGGTCGACCCGGATTCGATCACGGGCTTCGACCTCTTCCTCGCAGATGCCCAGGACGCCCAGCTCTTCGGACACGGCGAGGCGCTGTTCGCCGGGGCTCGCCTCGACAACCTCGTCAGCGTCCACGCCGCGACGACGGCACTCGTCGAGACCGTGCCGAGTGGCGTGATCCCCGTCATCGCGGCCTTCGACCACGAAGAGGTGGGTTCCGCGAGCCGTTCAGGCGCGGCCGGCCCGTTCCTCGGCGACGTGCTCGCTCGCATCCAGGAGGGCCTCGGCGCAGGTCCCGCCCAGCAGCGGCGAGCGCTGGCCGCCTCGTGGCTCGTCTCGAGCGACCTGGGCCACAGCGTGCACCCGAACTACCCGGAGAAGCACGACGACGAGACCCGGCCCATCGCGGGCCGAGGGACCCTGCTCAAGCTGAACGCGAACCAGCGCTACGCCACAGATGCGCGCGGGAGCGCACTCTGGACCGGCGTCTGCCAGAACGCCGGCGTGGCCGTGCAGGCCTTCGTGTCGAGCAACTCGCTGCCGTGCGGTTCGACGATCGGCCCGATCGCGTCCACCGAGCTCGGCATCTCGACCGTCGACGTCGGCATCCCCATCCTCTCCATGCACTCGGCCCGCGAGCTGGCCGCGATCGCCGACATCGAGGCCCTCGAACGCGCACTTGCTGTGTTCCTCGCGGGTGCTTGGCCGGAGCACGCGTAAACTAGACGAAGAGACCGCTCGCCGACGGCGACCAGTGGCGTCCACTTCTCGGGCCACGGTGTCAGCGTGCATACGAACAGCAGCAGGCGCCCACCGCAGGTGAGACGCGCTAGAACAACGGAGAACAGATGTCCGGACACTCCAAGTGGGCGACGACCAAGCACAAGAAGGCCATCATCGACTCGCGTCGCGCGAAGTCGTTCGCCAAGCTCATCAAGAACATCGAGGTCGCGGCGAAGATCGGCGGCGCCGACATCGCTGGCAACCCCACGCTTGCTGACGCCATCCAGAAGGCGAAGAAGACCAGCGTCCCGATCGACAACATCAACCGGGCCGTCAAGCGCGGCGCGGGCCTCACGGGCGAGTCGATCGACTACACCACGATCATGTACGAGGGATACGGCCCCGGTGGCATCGCGCTGCTCATCGAGTGCCTCACCGACAACAAGAACCGCGCGGCGGCCGAGGTGCGGACGGCAATGAGCCGCAACGGCGGCAACATGGCGGACCCGGGCTCAGTTGCGTTCAACTTCGAGCGCAAGGGCGTCATCGTCGTCCCCCACGAGGAGACCCCCACCGAGGACGACGTGCTCGAGGTCGTCCTCGACGCCGGCGCCGAGGAGGTCATCGACCACGGGCACGTGTTCGAGATCCGCACGGATGCCAGCGAGATGGTCGGCGCACGCACGGCCCTGCAGGCCGCTGGCATCGACTACGACTCCGCCGACGCCGAGTTCGTGCCGAACGTCAAGGTCGAGGCCGACGCCGACACCGCTCGCAAGGTGTTCCGCCTCATCGACGCACTCGAGGACAGCGACGACGTGCAGAACATCTTCACGAACATCGACGTCTCCGCCGAGGTGCAGCAGCAGCTCTCCGAAGACGACGAGTAGTCCGAGTGCCGCGGCGAATCCTGGGCATCGACCCCGGCCTCACGCGCTGCGGCCTCGGCATCGTCGACGCGCACGGCCGACAGCGTGTCGAGTTCGTGCACGTCTCGGTGGTCACATCAGCTCCCGGAGATGAGCTGCAGCGGCGCCTCCGACTCCTCGCAGACGGCATCGAGGCCGTGCTCGACGAGTTCAAGCCGGATGCCATCGCCCTGGAGCGCGTCTTCGCCCAGCAGAACCTCCCGAGCGTCATGGGGGTCGCCCAGATCTCTGGAGTGATCCTCGTCGCGGCGGAACGTCGGGGCATCGCCGCTGTCCTGCACACCCCGTCGGAGGTCAAGGCCGCCGTCACCGGCTACGGCTCAGCCGAGAAGAAGCAGGTCGGCACGATGGTGCAGCGCATCCTCCGACTCGACGACATCCCCAAGCCGGCCGACGCCGCCGACGCGTTGGCGCTCGCCATCTGCTCGGCTTGGAAATCCCCGCTCGACGCCCTCAAGCCCGCGAGGGGCCAGACGCCAGCGCAGCGAGCCGTCGCGTCAGCCGGGCGGCCTGCGGACGCGCCGACAACCGCGCAGAGCGCGTGGCTCGCCGCCGAGCGTGCCGCGAAATCCCGCGGCCGCCGCGTACGGTAGACCGGTGATTGCTTCCCTCCGCGGCCAGGTGCTGTACCGGACCGCCACAACGGTCACGATCGAGGCCGCGGGTGTCGGCTACCAGGTCTTCGTGACCCCAGCGCATGCCCTGCAGCTCCGCCTCGACACCGAGGTGCTGCTGCGCACGCACCTCGTCGTCCGCGAAGACGCCTGGACCCTGTACGGGTTCCAGCGACCCGAGGAACTCGAGATCTTCGAGCACCTCATCACGGTCACCGGAGTCGGTCCCAAGTCCGCGCTCGGCGTGCTCGCTCATCTCGAGCCGGAACAGGTCGCCCGTGCGGTCAGCGAAGAGGACGTCAAGGCCTTCACGGCAGTGAGCGGCATCGGCCCCAAGACCGCCAAGCTCATCATCCTCTCGCTCGCGGGCAAGATCGCTCTCGCGCCTGCCCCGGGCACGACCACGGGGGAGCCGTCCTCCGACAGCGGAGCGGCGGCGGTGCGCCGCGACGTGGTCGAAGCGCTGCTCGGCCTCGGCTACGCAGAACGGCAGGCTTCGCCCGCGGTCGAGGACGCCGCGAAGGCGCTCGAGGGTGAAGAGCAGGACGTCGCGAAGCTGCTGCGGGCCACACTCAAGCTGCTCGGGCCGGCTGGGAGCCGATCGTGACCGACGCCTCGCACATCCCGGAAGCACCCGAGTCCGAGGCGGAGATCGCCTTCGAGGGAGCCCTCAGACCGGCGAACCTCGCCGAGTTCGTCGGCCAGGCGAAGGTGCGAGTGCAGTTGGAGCTGCTCCTCAAGGCAGCCGCCCTGCAGAGTCGCACCCCAGACCACATCCTGCTCGCGGGCCCCCCTGGCCTCGGAAAAACGACGCTGGCTCTCATCGTCGCCGAGGAGACGGGGCAGCCCATTCGGCTCACGAGCGGTCCCGCGCTGCAGCACGCGGGCGACCTGGCGGCCGTCCTCTCCAGCCTGGTGCCGGGTGAGCTGCTGTTCATCGACGAGATCCACCGCATGGCGCGCACGGCCGAGGAGATGCTGTACCTCGCCATGGAGGACTACCGCATCGACATCATGGTCGGCAAGGGCGCAGGCGCCACGAGCGTTCCGCTCGAGCTGGCCCCCTTCACCGTCATCGGCGCCACCACCCGAGCGGGCCTCCTCCCGAACCCGCTTCGCGACCGCTTCGGCTTCACCGCGCACCTCGAGTTCTACGAGGACGCCGAGCTGGAACGGGTCCTCGCCCGTGCGGCCCGCCTGCTCGACCTCCGCGTCGACGACGCGGCGCTCGCCGAGATCGCGACCCGGAGCCGGGGCACACCGCGAATCGCGAACCGACTCCTCCGGCGAGTGCGCGACTACGCCCTCGTCCACGAGACCGACGCCAACGAGCAGGCCGTGCAGCACGCACTCCTGGTCTACGACGTGGACGCGCTCGGCCTCGACCGCCTCGACCGCGCCGTCCTGCAAGCGCTCATCGATCGCTTCGCCGGGGGACCGGTCGGCGTGAGATCGCTGGCCGTCTCCGTCGGCGAGGAGGCGGAGACCGTCGAGAGCGTGGTCGAGCCCTTCCTCGTCCGGACCGGCCTCGTCACCCGCACGCAGAGGGGCCGCGTCGCAACGCAGCAGGCCTACGCGCACCTCGGGCGCACCCTCCCTGGCGGGGGAGCACCCCAGCGGTCAGCTCTCGACATCTAGGAACCAGCTTCACCCCTCCAGCTCTTGCTGAGCGACATCCGGACGACCGCGACGTACACTAGATGCGTTTGCCGTCGTTCCGGGCGTGCATAGTCGTAGTACGGACTGCCAGAAAGGCACCCACAATGGATCTCACGCTTCTCCTTCCCCTCGTCCTCCTCGGCGTCATGATCTTCTTCATGTGGCGCAGCAACAAGAAGAGGTCCCAGCAGCAGCAGGAGATGCGCAGCAGCGCGGTCATCGGCGCGGATGTCATGACGCAGAGCGGCGTCTACGGCACGATCGTCGACATCGACGAGGAGAACAACATCACGACGATCGAGTCGGAGCCGGGCACTCGCCTTCGCGTCCACTCGATGACCGTCGCGAACATCCTCACACCAGCCGTCCCGGACGACGCTTCCGCGCTCTCCGAGCACGAGGCCGTCGAAGAGCGTCCCGAGCTCGAGGCCGAGGCTGAGTCCGAGCGTCGCGACAGCGACAACGGGTCCGAGTCCGGACCGAACATCAACAAGGCGTAGGCGACTCCCTCACCTCTCACGCACGGGCCTCGTCTTGAGGTCAGAAGGCAGAACTCTCTTGGCGAAGTCGACAACGTCATCGGCGCGTCGTGGTCGGGGTGCTGGCATCGTCCAGCGCGCCTGGCGCACGCTCACGTGGCTCTTGATCCTCATCCTTGCTCTCGTGGGCCTCAACTGGCTGGCCGTCGCCACGCAAGGCGGTCAGTGGACGCCTCGCCTCGCGCTCGACCTCGAGGGTGGCACCCAGGTCGTGCTCGCGGCGCAGCTGCCGGAGGGCCAGGCAGACCCGTCGTCCGAGCAGATGCAGCAGGCGGTCTCGATCATCCGCCAGCGCATCGACGCGTCCGGCGTCTCCGAGGCGGAGATCACCACCCAGGGCGGTCGGAACATCGTCGTCTCCGTCCCAGGTGAGATGGACCAGCTCACGCGAGACCGCATCGAGAACTCGGCCAAGCTCGAGTTCCGTGCCGTGCTCGTCGCGGACCAGGCCGCGAACAGCCAGGCCATCCCGGCCGACCAGCTGCCTGAGGAGCTCTCGACGACGCCCACCGCGGAGCCGACGAACGCGAGCGACCTCAACTGGGTCACCGAGCAGATGTACGTCGACTTCCTGCAGTTCAACTGCGCCGACCTCGCACCCGCTGCGGACATCGACCCGACCCAGCCGCTCATCACCTGCGACGACAGCGGGACGGAGAAGTACGTCCTGGGGCCGGTCGAGGTGACCGGTGAGCGCATCGCGGACGCCACGAGCGGTCTCACGACCACGAGCACCGGCGCGACCACCAACCAGTGGGCCGTGAACATCGAGTTCGATGCGCAGGGCACGCAGGAGTTCGCTGCCGTGACCGAGCGACTCGTCGGGTTGACGGAGAACCAGAACCGCTTCGCCGTCACGCTCGACAACCAGGTCATCGTGGCTCCGACCACCAACGCGGCGATCACCGACGGCAAGCCGCAGATCTCAGGAAACTTCAACGAGGAGAGCGCCAAGGCCCTCGCCGACCAGCTGAAGTTCGGCGCGCTGCCCTTCAACTTCGTCGCGCAGTCGACCTCCACTATCTCGGCGACCCTGGGCAGCTCGCAGCTCGTGAACGGCCTCATCGCCGGTCTCATCGGGCTCGCGGCCGTCGTCGTCTACTCGCTGTTCCAGTACCGCACGCTCGGACTCGTGACCGTCGCGTCGCTGGTCATCGCCGCGGCCCTGACCTACATCGTCGTCACGTATCTCTCCAACCAAGAGGGGTACAGGCTCTCGCTGGCGGGTGTCGCGGGCCTCATCGTCGCCATCGGCATCACGGCCGACTCGTTCATCGTCTACTTCGAGCGCATCAAGGATGAGCTGAGAGACGGCAAGGGGCTGGTCTCGGCCGTCGAGGGCGGCTGGACACGCGCCATCCGAACGATCCTCGCATCCGACGCCGTCAACTTCCTCGTGGCCATCGTGCTCCTGTTCGTGGCCGTCGGCAACGTGCGCGGCTTCGCGCTGACACTCGGCATCACGACGATCATCGACATCATCGTGGTCACTCTCTTCACCCACCCCCTCATGCGCCTGCTCGCTCGGACCCCGTTCTTCGCGGACGGACACCCCGCTTCGGGCCTCGATCCCAGATCGCTCGGCGCTGTGTACCGCGGCCGCGGCACGTTCCGCACCCCGGAGCAGAAGAAGCGCGGCGCAACACGCGAGGCCGAGCGCCGACAGACGCTCGCCGAGCGCAAGGCAGAAGCCGCCAAGAAGGCCGGCGGCGATGACCTCGTGGCGGCCGGATCGGCCAATGCCGATCAGACGTCGACCACGAGCAATGGGGAGAAAGCCTGATGAGCAAGTTCCAGACCCTGGGCAACGACCTGTACACGGGGGAGCGCTCGTTCAACTTCGTCGGCAGACGGAAGATCTGGTTCTCCATCGCGGGAATCGCAGTCCTCATCTCGATCCTCGTGCCGATCCTCCGCGGAGGCCTCGAGCTCGGCATCGAATTCACCGGTGGCTCCGAGTTCCTGGTCTCGCAGCCGGCGACCGACGAGCAGGAGCCGGCCATCGCGGCCGCCGCCGAGTTCACGGCGACCCCCGCGAAGGTCGCGGTCCTTGGCGACGGCGGAATCCGCGTGCAGACCGACGCCCTCTCCGAGGACGCCAACACTGAGCTTCGCGCGCAGCTCGCCGAGGCGTACTCCGTGCCTGTCGAGGACGTCAACCTGTCCACGATCGGGCCATCGTGGGGGCAGGACATCACCCGTCAGATGGTGATCGGCCTCGGTGTCTTCGTGGCGATCGCCGCCATCCTGATGTCGCTGTACTTCCGCACCTGGAAGATGTCGATCGCGGCGCTCGTCGCCCTCGCCCACGACCTCGTCGTGACGGCGGGCGTCTACGCCGTCACCGGCGTCGAGGTCACCCCCGCGGCCGTCATCGGCTTCCTCACCATCCTCGGCTACTCCCTCTACGACACCGTCGTGGTCTTCGACAAGATCCGTGAGAACGCCGAGGACTACAACGCGGAGTCCTCCCGGACCTTCGGCGAGCTCGTGAACCTGGCCATCAACCAGACCCTCGTGCGCTCGATCAACACCTCGGTCGTGGCGCTGCTCCCGGTCGGAGCGATCCTGTTCATCGGCGCCTTCCTCATGGGTGCGGGCACGCTGCGGGACATCGCCCTGGCCCTGTTCATCGGAATCTTCGTCGGAGCGCTCTCCACGATCTTCGTCGCGGGCCCGCTCTACGCGGCGCTGCGCTCACGCGAGCCGGAGATCGCCCGTACGGACAAGCGCATCCTCGCGGCTCGCGCGCGCACGCTCAAGGAGCGCGACGAGGCCGATGCGGACGCCGAAGACGACGAAGCGGCAGCCGCCTCGGAGTCCGAGCCGGCGCCCAAGGCCTCCGCGTCCTGAGGACACCCCGCACGGTGATAACTTGTCATCACCCTGGTCCGCGTACCCACGCAGGCCAGGGTGATGATGCATATGGAGGTGCTGCATGAGTGAAGTCTCCTCGTTGCGCTGGCGAATGCCGCGAATGTTCGCGAAGCAGCCGGTGCACGTCCTCGAGCCGATTCTCAAGTCGCTCAGAAAGCACGATCCTCGAGCGAACACGGCACTCGTGCAGCGGGCCTACGAGGTGGCGAAGGACGCCCACGAGGGGCAGTTCCGCCGCAGCGGCGAGCCCTACATCACGCACCCGGTCGCCGTCGCGAAGATCCTCGCCGATCTCGGCATCGGCTCGATCACCGTGGCGGCCGCGCTCCTCCACGACACCGTCGAAGATACCGACTACACGCTCGACGAGCTTCGATCCGACTTCGGCGACGAGATCGCGATGCTCGTCGACGGCGTGACGAAGCTCGACAAGGTCAAATACGGCGACAACGCGCAGGCAGAGACCGTGCGCAAGATGGTCGTGGCGATGTCGAAGGACATCCGCGTCCTCGTCATCAAGCTCGCCGACCGTCTGCACAACGCTCGAACGTGGGGCTTCATGTCCCCGGAGAAGGCGAAGAGCAAGGCGAAGGAGACGCTGGAGATCTACGCGCCCCTGGCGCACCGCATGGGTATCCAGGCGATGAAGAACGAGCTCGAGGATCTCTCCTTCGCCGTCATCAATCCCAAGATCTACTCCGAGATCAAGAACCTCGTCGCCCACCGGCAGCCCGAGCGCGAGAAGTACGTACAGCGGGTCATCGCCGAGGTGCAGTCGGACCTCCGGCAGTTGAAGATGCGGGGCGACGTCTACGGGCGCCCCAAGGAGCTGTACTCGATCTACCAGAAGATGATCGTGCGGGGCCGCGACTTCGACGAGATCTACGACCTCACGGCGATCCGCCTCATCGTCGACTCGGTGCGCGACTGCTACGGCGTCCTCGGAGCCATCCATGCCAGGTGGACACCCATGCCAGGGCGATTCAAGGACTACATCGCGACACCCAAGTTCAACCTCTACCAGTCGCTGCACACCACGGTGATCGGACCGGACGGCAAACCCGTCGAGATCCAGATCCGCACGATCGAGATGCACCGCCGCGCAGAGTTCGGCGTCGCGGCGCACTGGATGTACAAGCAGAACGCCCAGTCCGGCAAGCAGGACAAGGCTGACGAGACCCGCACCGAGATGGCGTGGCTCAAGCACCTGAGCGACTGGCAGCAGGAGACCACCGACCCTGGAGAGTTCCTCGACTCCCTCCGCTTCGACCTCGGCGCGAAGGAGGTCTACGTCTTCACGCCCCAGGGCAAGGTCATCGGATTGAGCGCTGGGGCCACTCCCGTCGACTTCGCGTACTCGATCCACACCGACGTCGGTCACCGGACCATGGGCGCGAAGGTCAACGGGCGTCTCCTGCCCCTCGACTCGAAGCTGCAGAACGGCGACGTCGTCGAGGTCTTCACCTCGAAGAACCCGGATGCCGGACCGAAGCAGGACTGGCTGACCTTCGTCGCCAGCGCCCGAGCCAAGAACAAGATCAGGCAGTGGTTCTCGAAGGAGCGCCGAGACGAGGCCATCGAGCAGGGGAAGGACTCCGTCGCCAAGGCGCTGCGGAAGGCCGGTCTCCCGCTGAACAAGGACCACGTTCAGGAGGCGTTCTCCTCGGTCGCGTCGAACCTCCGCTACCTCGACGTGACCGCCCTCTACGCCGCAGTCGGCGACGGGCACGTCTCGACCCAGTCGGTCATGGAGAAGCTGCAGGCAGCCCTCCGCCAGGAGCAGGACGTCCCCGCCGCGGATGAGGCGCCGCAGTTCACCCCCGGCACGACGATCCCGACCACGAGCGACTCCGGCGTCCTCGTCCGGGGTGCACCGGACATCCTCGTCAAGGTCGCCAAGTGCTGCACTCCGGTGCCCGGTGACGACATCCTCGGCTTCGTCACACGCGGCCAGGGCGTCTCCGTGCACCGCGCGGACTGCAACAACGTCGCGAGCCTCCGGCGCGAGCCCGAGCGCATGATCGAGGTCCAGTGGGCCCCCAGCTCCTCGAGCGTGTTCCTCGTGAACATCCAGGTCGAGGCGCTCGACCGCTCGGGACTCCTCAGCGACGTGACGCGCGTGCTGAGCGAGCACCACGTCAACATCCTCTCCGCAACCGTGCACACCTCGAAGGCTCGTCTCGCCATCAGCAAGTTCTCGTTCCAGATGGGCGACACCACGCACCTCGACCGTGTGCTCAACGCCGTCCGCAGGATCGACGGCGTCTACGACGTGTACCGGGTCAAGACGCAGTAGCGTTCGCACAGCGGGCAAGCGTCGCGCGGTCCCTCGCGAGGGAGACGAACGGCCTTCGGTGGCTGGGATAGTCAGCGAGGAGCTCCACCGGGTCCCTGGCGAGCAGCCGCACCGCGTGATCGATCGACGCCTGGCTGCTCTCCGGGTCGTGCAGGAGATCCAAGAGCGCGAGATCGGCTCGGACGACCCGGACGCCGCCGACGAGCACAACGGCCTCCGGCGGCGGAGCAGTGGACCTGTACCTCACGCCCGACCGTTGACGCCGCGGCGGTCGCGCACCACGCGGGGACGCCAGCGTGACCTGCTGCGGCGCAGGGCCGCCCGCATGCACCCAGATCGCTGACGCGCCACCCACGGCGCAGCTGCCGGTCACGAGGCGCGCGAGCGTGGAAGCCCGGTCCTCCGCCGTGAGCTGCCCGGCGATCGACGCGTACCCCACGGCACACGCGTGGCCGAAGCGGAAGATCTCACCGTCCCGCTCCATGACCTGGAGCTCGGCGAAGGGCAGAAGACGAAGTGGGGCAGGATGCACGCTCGCATCCTGCCCCACTTCATGGCTCACACGGCAGACGGTCTCGACTGCTGTGGAGTGACGCTCAGACTCAGCTGCCGATGGCCGCGAGCCAGACGCGGCGGGCTTCGAGGGCCTCTTCGGCCTCCTTGACCGCCCGCTTGTCTCCCCGCGCCTCAGCGTCGGCGCGCTCGGCCTCGAGCTTCTCGATGGCCTCGGTCAGCTGGCTGTGCATGCCCTGGCTCCGGGCCTGACGCTCGGGGTTGGACTTCTGCCAGTGATCGTCGTCGAGCTTGCGCACATGCTGCTCGATGGCACGAAGGCGGTCTTCCGTGGCCTTGAAGTTCTCGCGGGGCACACGCCCGATCTCATCCCACCGACGCTGGATGTCGGCGAGCTTCTCTCGCGCCGCCCGGCGGTCGGTCAGCTGGAGGATCGGGGTCGCCTCTTCGAGAAGAGCAGCCTTGGCCTCGTAGTTGGCGGAGTACTCGACGCTCTCTGCTGCGTCGACCTCGCCCTTGGCCTGGAAGAGCACATCTCCGGCTGCCTTGAACTGGTTCCAGAGCGCGTCGTCGTACTTGCGGCCCGCACGGCCCGCTGCCTTCCACTCGTCGAGGAGCCTGCGGTACTCAGCGACACCGTCGGCGCCGCGGGGGGCAAGCGCCTCAGCCCGCTCCAGGATCTTCGTCTTGGCATCGCGAGCCGTCTTGTGGCTCGCGTCGAGCTCCGCGAAGAAGGCCCGGCGCTCGCGCTCGAGCGTGCTGCGCGCGCCACGGAATCGCTTCCAGAGCGCGTTGGCCTCGGCCTTCGGGAGCCGGGGGCCGTCCTGCTGGTGGGTCTTCCACTTCGCGAAGAGCTCGTCGATGCTGGCCGTCGTCTGCTTCCACTGGATGGAAGCAGGAGGCTGGGCGGCGAGGCGCTCAGCCTCGACCACGATCGCCTCGCGCTCCTGGAGCGCCCCGGCGATCTCTTCCTGCTGCGCCTCGCGCTGCTGCTCGGTGAGCTCGCTGACGGTGCCGCCGAGCGCTTCGAGGCGCGAACGGAGGGCGGCGAGGTCGCCGACCGCGTTCGCGTCGCTCAGCTGTGCGCTGAGGTGCTTGGCGGACTTGGCGATGTCAGAGGCCGGGGCTCCGTTCTTGACGCGCTGCTCGAGGAGAGACACCTGGCCTTCGAGGTCGGAGAACTTGCGAACGAAGTACGCGAGGGCTTCCTCTGTCGTGCCATCGGGGTACTGGCCGACCTTGCGCTCAGTTCCATCTTCGATCACGTACACGGTGCCGTCTTCTTCGACGCGGCCCCACGGATTCTGGGGGAGTGCAGACATGGCGAGTATTCCCTCACGGTAGGCGTTTGCGCAGCTTGCGCGACTGACTCCCCATGCTAGGACACTGCGGGCGTTTCGTTCACCAGGGCATGCCCAGTCTCGCCGTCCCGCTCCGGCAGGCGGCCCGCTCGATCCGCTACTGCAGGGAGAGGGAGGTGATGACGGCGGGCGCCACGGGAGCGCCGTCGCCGCCGCCGGAAGCCGGGTCGACACCCGGCTCGACGATCCCCGCGATGAACTCGTCCAGGCCGCCCGTGACCTTTCCCATAACGGTGTAGCCGCCCGCGGCATCGCCCGGGAGGATGGTGTCCTCGTAGACGATGAAGAACTGGCTGCCCATGCTCTCGGCGTTGCCGCCCTGGCGAGCCATGGCGATCGTGCCTGCTGGGTAGACGCCGTCTTCCGGCGCATTCTCAATGGGACCCCAGCTGTAGCCGGGCCCGCCGGTCCCCGTTCCTGTCGGGTCGCCGCACTGCAGGACGAAGAGCCCCTCGGTCGTGAGTCGGTGGCAGGAGGTGTCGGTGAAGTAGTTCTGGCCGTTGAGCGAGACCATGTTCGCCACTGCCTGCGGGGCGGCTGCGCCATCGAGCTCGATGCCCAGCGTGAGGTCGCCGTTGAAGGTCATCTCGCCCGTCCAGGTGCGTCCCTCTGCCAGGGCCGGGTCCGGTACCTCACCGGACGGCGTGGCCGCCGGGGACGTCGTCTCGTCCGCGGCGGGGGCTGGCGCTCCTGGACCGCCCGTGAAGTAGAAGACCTGCAGTGCGCCGACGACGAGGGCGACCACGACAAGAGCGATCGTCCATGTGCGGTTGTCTCGGCTGCGGCGCCGGACGCCGCGCTCGTGGACGGCGACGCGCGCCTCGTACTCGCGGGTCCGCCGACGCTGTTCGCGGGAGTTCTTGTCCGAAGTTGCCACTGTGCCTCATTCGCTTGTCTTCAGCATGCCGTGCAGGCACCAGAGGGGAGTTTACTAACATCGGGCTTCATGACAGGTGACGCGCCAAGCCTTGCGGGCACAACTGCGCCCCTCGCGGTGCGGATGCGCCCGAGATCCCTCGACGAGGTCGTGGGTCAGCGGCACCTGCTGCGCCCCGGCTCACCCCTGCGCGCCCTCGCCTCACCCGAGCAGGACACGCGTGCGGGAACGTCCGTGATCCTCTGGGGGCCACCCGGCACGGGCAAGACGACCCTCGCCCAGGCCATCGCGCACACCTCCGGCAAGCGATTCACGCAGCTCTCCGCCATCTCCGCCGGCGTGAAGGACGTGCGGCAGGTGATGGATGAGGCCCTCACCCAACGTGACCTGTACGGCATCCAATCGGTGCTGTTCCTCGACGAGATCCACAGGTTCACCAAGGCGCAGCAGGATGCGCTGCTTCCCGGCGTGGAGAACGGCTGGGTCACGCTCGTCGCGGCGACCACGGAGAACCCCTCGTTCTCGGTCATCAGTCCGCTCCTCTCCAGGAGCCTGCTGCTCACCCTGCAGCCGCTCGACGAGGCAGACCTCATCGAGCTGCTCGACCGCGCGACCACTGACAAGCGCGGCCTCGGCGGCGCCTTCGAGGTGGCGGATGACGCCAAGCGCGCGATCGTGCAGTTCTCCTCCGGCGACGCACGACGAGCGCTCACGACCTTGGAAGCGGCGGCGGCCGCCGCTCAGGCCTCCGAGCAGACGACGATCGATGCCGAGATCGTCTCGAGTGCCTCTGACCAGGCGCTGCTCCGCTACGACCGGGACGGCGATGAGCACTACGACGTCATCAGCGCCTTCATCAAGTCGGTGCGAGGCAGCGATCCAGATGCAGCACTCCACTACCTGGCTCGCATGATCGTCGCGGGGGAGGACCCGCGTTTCATCGCCCGCAGGCTCATCGTGCTCGCGAGCGAGGATATCGGCCTCGCAGAGCCGCGGGGGCTCGAGATGGCCGTGGCCGCGGCCGACGCCGTCCAGCTCATCGGCATGCCGGAGGGACGCATCCCGCTCGCGCAGGCGACCGTCTTCCTGGCGACTGCCCCGAAGTCGAACGCTGCCTACTCGGGGATCAACGCGGCGATCGCCGACGTCAAGGCGGGCGGCATCGGCCGCGTGCCGAAGCACCTCAGGGACGCGCACTACGCCGGGGCGAAGCGCCTCGGCCACGGCAAGGGCTACCGGTATCCGCACGACGACGCACGGGGGGTCTCCGAGCAGCAGTACCTCCCCGACGAGCTGAGCCAGCGCGAGTACTACTCGCCGACCCGGTTCGGAGAAGAGCGGGAGATCGCCGCGAGGCTCGAGAAGCTGCGGGCCATCACGAAGCCAGGACTCTGAGTGCGGCTGCGGCTGTGCTAGTCTTTCTCGGTCTACCTCCCGGGGTTGCGTGCGGCTGCGCGTCCGAGAGCAAGGCGTGCAGTCTGTAGCCGACGCACGCGCG
Organism: Pseudoclavibacter sp. VKM Ac-2888; assembly: GCF_015351285.1. Classification (NCBI taxonomy): domain Bacteria; kingdom Bacillati; phylum Actinomycetota; class Actinomycetes; order Micrococcales; family Microbacteriaceae; genus Pseudoclavibacter; species Pseudoclavibacter sp. VKM Ac-2888. Next base: position 545,966 of record NZ_JADKSM010000001.1, on the reverse strand, counting down.
ACACTGCTCAAGTTTGACGCCGGGGCATGGCCTTGGCGGAGAGCAACTTCATTTCTGCGCGCTCACGCGCGCCAAACTTCGCTCGAAAGGCAATTGTGTCCAAGACCTCACGTTCACGCAGCAAGGTGCGCCTCAGCCGCGCACTCGGCATCGCACTCACCCCGAAGGCAGAGCGCGCGCTCGAGAAGCGCCCGTACGCACCGGGAGAGCACGGCCGCACGCGTCGCAAGACCGACAGCGACTACGCCGTCCGTCTGCGCGAGAAGCAGCGTCTGCGCGCCCAGTACGGGCTCCGCGAGAAGCAGCTTCGCATCGTCTTCGAAGAGTCGCGTCGCGCGGCAGGCCTGACGGGTGAGAACCTCGTCGAGCTGCTCGAGATGCGCCTCGACGCGCTTGTCCTGCGTTCGGGCTTCGCCCGCACCACGGCACAGGCTCGTCAGCTCGTCGTGCACCGCCACATCCTCGTCGACGGCAAGCTCGTCGACCGCCCCAGCTTCCGCGTGAAGCCGGGACAGCTCGTCCAGGTCAAGCAGCGCTCGGAGGCCCTCGAGGTCTTCCAGGTCGCCGCAGCCGGTGGCCACGCGGACGTCCTCCCCAAGGTCCCCGCGTACCTCGATGTCGACCTCGCAACGCTCCAGGCGCGCCTCGTGCGCCGTCCGAAGCGCGTCGAGGTCCCGGTGACGTGTGAAGTCCAGCTCGTCGTCGAGTACTACGCTGCTCGCTAGCCAAGCAGGCGCTCCGGTTCGCCGGAACTGGCAGTTCGGGACAGTCCGAGCCGCGAGAGCCAACTAGCATAGGGGCGGGTCATCGCAAGATGGCCCGCCCCTTTGTCTGTCCTGCGGCACTGTGCCGCTCGTCTACGCGTGCGGCAGCCCCGTTCGTCTATCCGTGCGGCAGCCCCGTTCGTCTATCCGTGCGGCAGCTCGCTGCACTCAGTAAGGAGCACCATGTCTGGTGGCGACATCGCCGGCCTCATCGCGGCCGGAGTCTTCCTCGTCCTCGTCCTTCTGCTCGCGGTACCTCTGCTGAAGCTCGGCGGCGTCCTCGACGAGGTGCGCAGCGGCATCCGCGAGTCCGTCGATGCGATCACCCCGACGCTCGCCGAGACGCAGGTCACCGTCCTCGAGGCCAACAAGCAGCTCGCGAAGATCGACAGCATCACCACCCACGTGTCCGAGACGACGAGCAACGTCTCCAGCCTCGTCGCGCTCACCGCCGCCAGCGTCGGCGGCCCCCTCATCAAGCTCGCCGGGTTCTCCGCGGCAGTCCGCGCCGGCATCTCGAGCTTCAAGAGCGACGGGCCGACCAAGTCCAAGGTCAAGTCCACGCCGAAGAGCACCCCGAAGAAGCCGAAGCCGCGCGCTACGCGCTGACCAGTCCGACCCCCTCACCCCTCTTCACAGGAGTTCGCATGCGCACAGCACTCAGCATCATCGGCGGCATCGCCGCGGGGTTCGCCCTCGCTCACCTCGTCAACTCGACTCCGGCAGGGCGCAAGTTCTTCGCCGGCGTGAACGGTCGCGTCGACGAGTTCACCGAGGCCGTCGCCGAGGGCTACCGGGCCCGCACGCAGGACCTCTCCGCGGCCATCGCCGACATCAAGTAGCGCGACCAGCACATCCCCCGTCGCCTGGGCGACCTCCGTCGCCCGTCGCCAGAGAAAGAGCCACACCGCACGATGCAAACCGCTGAGATCCGTCGCCGCTACCTCGACTTCTTCGAGAAGCGCGGGCACACCGTCGTCCCTTCCGCGCCCCTCGTCAGCGACGACCCGACGATCATGTTCACGATCGCCGGCATGGTGCCGTTCATCCCGTACTTCACCGGGATCGTGCCGCCTCCGTTCGATCGCGCCGTCAGCGTGCAGAAGTGCATCAGGACCAACGACATCGAAGAGGTCGGGAAGACACCTCGGCACGGAACCTTCTTCCAGATGTGCGGCAACTTCTCGTTCGGCGACTACTTCAAGCAGGGCGCGATCGAGTTCGCCTGGGAGCTCCTCACCTCTCCGGAGAGCTCCGGCGGTCTCGGCTTCAAGCCGGAAGACCTCTGGATCACGGTGTACGAGAAGGACGACGTCGCTCGCGGCATCTGGCGCGAGGTGACGGGCTTCAGCGACGACCGCATCCAGGGCCTCGGGATGAAGGACAACTTCTGGTCGGCCGGAGGCCCAGGCAGCCCCGCTGGCCCCTGCTCGGAGATCTTCTTCGACCGTGGCCCCGAGTACGGCGTCGACGGCGGCCCCGCCACCGATGACGACCGCTACGTCGAGATCTGGAACCTCGTCTTCATGCAGTACGAGCGAGGCGCAGGCACGACGAAGGACGACTACGAGATCGTCGCCGACCTCCCCAAGCAGAACATCGACACGGGCATGGGTCTCGAGCGCATCGCGTTCATCAAGCAGGGCGCTGACAACATGTACGAGATCGACCAGGTTCGGCCCGTGCTGGACAAGGCCGCCGAGATCTCCGGCAAGCGCTACGGCGCGGTGCACACCGACGATGTGCGGATGCGCGTCGTCGCCGACCACGTGCGCTCGTCGCTCATGCTCATGGCCGACCGCGTGGAGCCGGGCAACGAAGGACGTGGCTACATCCTGCGTCGCCTGCTCCGTCGAGTCGTTCGCGCCATGCGCCTCCTCGGGTTCGAGGGGGCGAGCCTGCCGCAGCTGCTCCCAGCGTCCAAGGACGCCATGCAGGACGCCTACCCGGAGCTCGTCGATGAGTTCCCGCGCATCTCGCGCCTCGCGTACGCCGAGGAGGAGACCTTCCTCCGGACGCTCACGGCCGGCACCGCGATCCTCGACACCGCGGTCACCGAGACGCGGGCCAGCGGCGTGCAGCACCTCTCCGGTGAGACCGCGTTCAAGCTGCACGACACCTTCGGCTTCCCCATCGACCTGACTGTCGAGATCGCCGAGGAGGCTGGGGTCAGCGTCAACCGCGAGGCCTTCGAGCGCCTCATGAGCGAGCAGCGCACGCGGGCGAAGGCGGATGCCAAGTCCAAGCGCTCGGCCCTCGCCGACGTCTCGGTCTACAGCGAGTTCCGCTCGCTCGGCGAGACGACGTTCGTGGGCTACACCGATCTCGCCCACGAGAGCGAGGTCCTCGGTCTCATCGTCAACGGCGTCCCCGCCGCCAGCGCAGGCGCCGGTCAGCAGGTGGAGATCATCCTCGCGAGCACCGCGCTCTACGCGGAGTCCGGGGGACAGGAGGCCGACTCCGGCCAGATCACCTCCGCAGCCCGCGGACTCGTTGCCGACGTCGTCGACGTCCAGCGTCCCATCGCCGGACTCGTCAGCCACACCGTCACCGTCGTCTCCGGCGAGGTCGCTGTCGGCGACCGAGTGGAGACGATCGTCGACCCCGCCTACCGACGCAGCGCCAACCAGGCTCACACGGCGACGCACCTGCTGCACGCCGCGCTGCGCGACGTCCTCGGGCCAGACGCCCACCAGTCCGGCTCCTACAACAAGGCCGGCTACCTGCGGCTCGACTTCTCCTGGAGCCAGGCGCTCACGGTCGACACGAGAGCCGAGCTCGAGGGCATCGTGAACGACGCCATCCGCGCCAACCATGTCGTCTCGACCCGGGAGATGGACCTCGACGAAGCGAAATCCCTGGGGGCTCGCGCCCTGTTCGGCGAGAAGTACGGCAGCCGCGTGCGGATGGTGGACATCGGCGGACCGTGGTCGCGCGAGCTCTGCGGCGGCACCCACGTGGGCAGCTCTTCCGAGGTGGGGATCGTGAACCTCATCGGCGAGTCATCCGTCGGTTCCAGCAACCGGCGCATCGAATCACTCGTCGGCCGCGACGCCTTCGCGGACTTTGCCGTCGAGCGCGCCATCGTCTCGCAGCTCACGAGCAGCCTGAAGGCGCCGCGGGAGCAGCTTGCCGATCGCGTGCAGGACCTCGCCGCGAGCCTCAAGACCGCGCAGAAGCGCATCGCGGAGCTCGAGGCGGCGGAAGCCATGCAGCGCGTACCGGCTCTTGCCGCCGAGGCGAGCACCGCGGGGGGCGTCGTGCTCGTCGCGAAGCACCTCGGTGAGGTTCGGAGTGCCGATGAGCTCCGCTCGCTGGCGCTCGCCGTCCGCGAGCAGCTCGGCGAGCGCCCGGCCGTCGTCGCCCTCGGGGCCGCCTCGAACGGCAAGCCGATCGTGCTCGTCGCGACCAACGCCGCTGCCCGGGACACCGGTGCAGCGGCAGGCGCTCTGGTCCGTATCGCCGCCCCGATCCTCGGTGGCGGCGGCGGCGGCAAGCCGGATGTCGCCCAGGGCGGCGGCACCGACGTCGAACGGCTCGACGACGCGCTTGCCGCCATCCGCTCAGCACTGGCGAATGACTGAGTTCCGGATCGGCACCCGACTCGGCGTCGACGTGGGCAAGGCCCGCGTCGGCGTCAGCCGGAGTGATCCGCACGGCATGCTCGCCACCCCCCTCGAGACCGTGCCGCGCGACGGCGCCAAGGGCGACGCGCACGCCAGGCGCATCGCGGAACTCGTCGCCGAGTACGACGCCATCGAGATCGTCGTCGGACTGCCCCTGTCGCTGTCGGGTGCGGAGACCGCCTCGACCGCCGACGCGAGGGCCGTCGCAGAGCAGATCGCGTCGAGCTCTCCGGTGCCACTCAGGTTGGTGGACGAGCGTCTGACGACGGTGAGTGCAAGCCGCCAGCTCCGAGACGTCGGCCGGAAGGCCTCCAGGTCTCGACACATCATCGATCAGATGGCCGCAGTGGTCATCTTGCAAACCTCGCTCGACGCGGAGCGCCAATCCGGACGTGCACCGGGTGAGCTCCTCTCCCGAAAGGATCAGGACTCTGTCGGACAACCAGACCCCCAGTAGCCACGACGGACGAAAGCGCTTTACACCTGACGACCCATTCGGCGATCTCTTCTCCGACGAGGCGGCCCCGGCAACGGATGCCGGTGCTGCCAGCCCGCGGAGGGCAGGCGGCAGCCGACGCCGCGAGTCGACCGCGGCACGCCGTGGCAAGCGGAGTCTGCTCGTCATCCTCGTGCTCGTGGTCGTCGTCGCCGTGAGCGCGGCGGTCGTGTGGTTCGGGTTCGGGTCGCAGCTGCGCAGCATCTTCGGCGGCGGCGCCGCCTCCGCCGACTTCGAGGGGTCGGGAAACGGCACGGAGCTCGCCTTCACGATCGAGTCCGGCGACACCGGGACCTCGATCGGAGAGCGCCTCGCCGACGTGGGCATCGTGAAGACCTCCGGTGCCTTCGTGGATGAGGTGCTGGCCCAGCCCGAGGACCCGGTGTTCATCCCGGGCAGCTACGGCATGCAGGAGGAGATGAGCGCAGAATCAGCGCTCGTGTCGCTCCTCGACCCCGCGAACCGTCAGGAGTCGACGGTCGTGATCCCGGAGGGGACCGCCCTCCAGGACGTCTACGCCCTCATCGAGGGCGGCGTCGGCATCCCCGTCGCCGACCTCGAGGCCGCCGCGGTTCCCGCGAACTTCGGCCTCCCTGCCGAAGCCACGACCCTCGAGGGTTTCCTGTTCCCGGCGACCTACAGCTTCGATCCGGGCGTCGACGCCACGACGGTGCTCAAGACCCTGGTGGATCGCATGTTCCAGTCGCTCGACGAGCACGGAGTAGCTCCGGAAGCCCGCTGGGACACGGTGCGCCTCGCCTCGCTCATCCAGAAGGAAGCCGGGCTCAGAGAGGACTACTACAAGGTCTCGAGGGTCTTCCTGAACCGACTCGACATGGGCATGCTCCTCCAGTCGGACGCCACGGTCGCCTACGGAACGGGCAACACGCACCGGGTCTCGACGAGCGATGCCGAGCGCGCCGACGCGGCGAACGCCTACAACACCTATGTGCATCCCGGGATGGTGGTCGGCCCCATCTCGAACCCCGGCGACATCGCGATCGACGCGGCGGTGAACCCTGCGGACGGCCCCTGGGTGTACTTCGTGACCTGGAACCTCGACACGGGGGAGACCATCTTCTCCGAGACGTTCGAGGAGCACGAGGTCGCGGTCGCCAAGTGGCTGGCGTGGATGGCCGAGCACCCCGAATATGGGTGAGGCTTCGACGAGGCTCGCCGTCCTGGGGTCTCCGATCGGGCACTCGAAGTCTCCAGCGATCCACTCGGCCGCGTACGAGGTCCTCGGTCTCGACTGGAGCTACGAGCGCTTCGACGTGCCGCAGGGTGGGCTGGCGGGTTTCCTCGCGTCGAGGGGGCAGGGATGGCGCGGGTTCTCCGTGACCATGCCCCTGAAGCACGAGGCTCGCGCGTTCGCCTCCACGCTCGCGCCCGCCGCATCGGAGATCGGCGCCGTCAACACGCTGGTCTTCGACGGGGCGGACGCGGGCGCCCCGGCTCGAGGGTGGAACACGGATGTGACGGGCTTCGTCGCGGCGCTCAACGAGGCAGGTGTCCTCTCGGCTCCTCGGGTGCGGCTGCTCGGCGCTGGCGGTACGGCGGCCGCCGTCATCGCAGCGCTGCCCTCGCTGGCGGCGACCGAGCTCTCCATCGTCGTCCGAGCGCCGGAACGAGCGCAGGGCATGGCGGCGCTCGCGCGCTCGCTGGGGGTCGAGGTCGAGGTGCTGACCTTCGCTGCGTTCGACGCGCTTCCCCCCGAGGCGCGCGCCGCGGAGCTCGTCGTCAACACCGTGCCGGGAGACCGGGACCACGTCGGCATCGACGCATCGTGGGTGCAGGGGGCGGTGCTCTTCGACGTGCTCTACGACCCGTGGCCCACGAAGCTCGCGACGCGCTGGCAGTCCGCCGGTGGTCAGGTGGTCTCGGGACTCGAGCTCCTCCTGGCCCAGGCACTCGTGCAGGTTCGGCTCTTCACCGGCCGTGATGAGTCGGAAGTCCTCCCCAGGGAGGCCGAGGTTCGCTCGGCGATGCGAACCGCCGCGCTGCGCGTGTCAGAATAGTCCAATGCTTCGATGGCTCACGGCCGGGGAATCCCACGGCCCAGAACTCCTTGCGATCCTCGAGGGACTCCCAGCTGGTGTCCCGCTTTCCCTCGACGATCTCCGCACCGACCTCGCCCGCCGGAAGCTCGGCCACGGCAGAGGCGCACGAATGAAGTTCGAGCAGGACGAGCTCACGCTGTCCGCCGGCGTCAGGCACGGTTTCACGATGGGGTCGCCGATCGGCATCCGGATCGGCAACACCGAGTGGCCCAAGTGGGTCGAGGTCATGAGCCCCGAGCCGGTCGACGCGGCTGTGTTCGACACGGGACGCGGTGCGAAGCTCACGCGCCCGCGACCGGGGCACGCCGACCTCATCGGCATGCAGAAGCACGGCTTCGACGAGGCGCGCCCGGTCCTCGAGCGCGCGAGCGCACGCGAGACGGCGGCGCGTGTCGCGCTCGGCGCGATCGCGAAGCGCTTCCTCTCGGAGCTCGGGATCACGACGTTGAGCCACACGCTCGCCATCGGGACGGTCCGTGTGCCCGAGGACGCGCCGCTGCCCGCCTACGGCGACCTGGCCGCCATCGACGCGGATCCGGTTCGCGTGTTCGACGAGGAGACCTCCGCTGCCGCAGTCGCCCTCATCGATGAGGTCCGCAAGAGCGGCGACACGCTCGGTGGCGTGACCGAGGTGCTCGTCTGGGGCCTGCCGCCCGGCATCGGCTCCTACGTGCACTGGGATCGCCGCCTCGACGCGCGACTCGCGAAGGCGCTCATGAGCGTTCAGGCGATCAAGGGGGTTGAGGTCGGCGACGGCTTCGAGACCACACGTCGTCCAGGCACCGCGGCGCACGACCCGCTGTACGTCCGCGACGGCTCCATCGTCCGCTCCAGCGACCGTGCAGGTGGCATCGAGGGCGGCATGGCGACCGGCACGGTGCTCCGAGTCCGGGCCGGCATGAAGCCGATCGCGACCGTCCCGAAGGCCCTCCACACCGTCGATGTGGCGACGGGCGCGGATGCGGCTGCGCACCACCAGCGTTCCGACGTCTGCGCGGTCCCAGCGTCCGGTGTCGTCGTCGAGGCGATGGTGGCCCTCACGATCGCCGACTCCATCCTCGAGAAGTTCGGGGGCGACTCCGTCGGCGAGACGAAGCGAAATATCGAGAGCTACCTCGCGAGCATCCCGCCGCTGCTGCGCACGTCGAGCGAGTCCGTCTCCGAGGCCGAGCTGCAGGCCGGTCCCGTCGACGAGACGCCGATGGGGGACTCGCTCAGCGAGTGGCGCGTATGAGCGTCGTGCTCATCGGCCCGCCTGCCGCGGGCAAGTCGAGGGCGGGCCGACGCCTGGCCAAGGTGCTGGACGTGAGCTACGTCGACACCGACAAGGTGATCGTCGCGCGCCACGGCGCGATCCCCGAGATCTTCGTCGAGCACGGGGAGGCCGAGTTCCGGCGTCTCGAGCGGGACGTCATCGCCGAGCACCTCGAGACCACCGAGGTCCTGTCGCTCGGTGGTGGTGCCGTGATGGATGCGCAGACCCAGTCCCGCCTCGGCGGGCACACCGTCATCCTCCTGACGGCGACTCCCGCCGCTATCGCCGAGCGCATCACCGGCAACGCGAAGCGCCCGCTCATCACGGGCATCGAGAGCTGGACCCAGATCTACGAAGCACGCCGCGAGACCTACGAACGTCTCGCGGATGCGACGTTCGACACTTCATTCCGGCCCATGGTCCGCGTCGTCGAAGACATCGCGGAGTGGCTGGAGCAGCAGACCAAGGAAGGACCAAGCGACGTTGCCTGAGATCATCGAGGTTCCCGGCGCCCACGGCGACATCATCATCGGGGCTGGTCAGTTCCGCGAGGCGGCTGCGGTCATCCCCGGCCTCCTCGGGGAGGGCGTCGCCAAGGTCCTGATCGTGCACGCGCCCCACCTGGCGGATGTCGCCGAGCGGGTGCGCGAGCAGCTTGTCGGCGAGTACAACCAGGTGCTCATCGCGGAGATCCCGGATGCCGAGGGAGCGAAGCGCATCGAGGTCGCGGCGTTCTGCTGGCAGATCCTGGGCCAGGCCGACTTCACGAGGTCCGACGCGGTCATCACGATCGGCGGGGGAGCGACGAGCGACATCGGCGGCTTCATCGCCGCGACGTGGCTCCGGGGTGTCAAGGTCGTGCACATGCCGACGACGGTGCTCGCCATTGTCGACGCGGCCATCGGCGGCAAGACGGGCCTCAACACCAACGAGGGCAAGAACCTCGTCGGCTCCTTCCACCCGCCGGCGGGGGTCGTCATCGACCCGGAGATCCTGGCCGGACTCCCTCGCAACGAGCTGCTGGCCGGCTTCGCCGAGGTCGTGAAGGCCGGCTTCATCGCCGAGCCCGAGATCCTCGACATCATCGAGCGCGACCCGGAGCGCGCGACCGACCCGACCACGCCCGAGTTCCTGCGGGTGCTCGAGCTCGCGATCCGCGTCAAGGCGAGGGTCGTCGGCGAGGACTTCACCGAGCAGGGCCTGCGCGAGATCCTCAACTACGGGCACACGCTCGGCCACGCCATCGAGAACGCGGAACGGTACCAATGGCGTCATGGCGCCGCCATCTCCATCGGCATGGCGTTCGTCGCCGAGCTGGCCCGCCTCTCGGGGCGCCTCGACGACGCCACGGCGGATCGACACAAGTCCATCCTCGAATTGCTCGGCCTGCCCACGAGCTACCCGGCCGGCCGCTGGAAGACGCTCCTCGCGACGATGCGTCGGGACAAGAAGGCTCGCGGAGCCATGCTGCGCTTCGTCGTGCTCGACGGGCTCGGCCGTCCCACGATCATGCAGGCGCCGGACGAGAGCCTGCTGTTCGCCGCGTACCAGGAGATCGCGAGCTAGGTCTGCGCCGGCCGCCGGTCAGCAGCAGCTCACGCGCTCCGGCGCCTGCAGGTAGGTGAACGAGCTCAGCGCCGTGAAGCCTGCTCGGTGGAACAGCCGCCGGGAGACGGCGTTGCTCTCGACCACCATCGCGAGGCAGGAGGTCGCACCGCGCTGAGCCGCTTCCTGCTGGGCATGGCGCAGGAGCAGCCGACCGTGGCCTCGCCCTCGGTGTGCGCTCTGGGTGACCAGGCAGTCGATGACCCCGGTGCCGTCGACCACGGTGACCCGAGCGAGCGCCACAAGCGTTCTCTCCTGCCGGACGCCGAGGAAGCTCGACCCTCCTGAGCTGAGGATGCGCGGGGCGAGGCGCCGGTCGCGCGCCAGTCTGCGGTCGCTCCAGCTGAGCCAGGCGTCGAGCCAGTCCGGGGGGAGTTCGGGACCAGCCTGCGTGACCGCGACGAGGTCGCCGGACGACTCGCCGCCGCCCGACTCGCCCTCGAGAGCTGCCGGTACTCCGCCGCGAAGCGAGCGGCCGAGGATCCTGCCCGTCAGCGTGGGGGAGTAGCCGAACGCCTCGAGGGCCGCGACGTCGCGGGCATCCGCCGACCCCGTCGCGAGGAACTGGCTGGGGAGTCCACGAACGCGATACGCCTCCTCGACGGCGCCGAGCGCGAGCTGTGTGTCCTCGGCCGGGCCGAGCATCCACACGCTGTTCGCGCGCCTCGTGAATCCCTCTGCGAATCCGAGGCGCCATCCGCCGATTCGCCGCTCATCCAGAGCGGGCCAGCTCGCCATCAGCGCGGAGGTGGCCTGCGCGACCGTCGGCAGCAGCGCCGGCTCCTCGGTGGCTGGTCCAGGTTCCGCGGTCATGGATTCGAGGCTACGGGCAGGCGAGCAGCCGCGCCAGCATGCTCGGCCGGGACCGCTCGCGACATCGTCTAGCCTGGACGGCGGACCTGACGGCATGCCTCGCTCGCGCGGGACGCAGACGCAGTGACCGCATCCATCGAGCAGGAGGATCCACAGTTGACCAGGCGCATCGTCTTCCTCGACATCGACGGCACGCTCATCGACGAGCGGGAGCACATCCAGCCCTCGACCGTCGAAGCCGTGTCCCGAGCCCGGGACGCGGGACACCTGCTCTTCATCTGCACCGGCCGGTCCCGCGGCGAGATCTACCCGCAGATCCTCGACCTCGGCTTCGATGGGATCGTGAGCGCCGGCGGGAGCTTCGTCTGGCTCGATGGCGAGACCCGCGTCTCGCGGACCATGTCCCTCGAGGACGCCGCGTTCGCCATCGACTTCTTCACGGGCGCCGGCATCGACTTCTACGTGCAGAGCGACGCCGCCGTCGTCGCCAGCCCGGGGTTCCGCGCGCATCTGCGCCAACTCCTCGCGGCCGAGGTCGCCGACTCGAACCGCGTCGAGTCTGACGGCGAGCTGCAGTTCGAGAAGTTCTTCGACAATGGAGGCGAGGTGCTGCGCGACGACATCGGCAAGATGTGCTTCCTGAGCGCGGCCACGTCGATCGCCGAGATCCGCGCCGCTTTCGCGGGGCGCTTCGACGTCATCAACGCCACCGTGCCGGTTCTCGGTCCCCAAAGCGGGGAGCTCCTGCAGCTCGGCGTCAACAAGGGGAGCGCGATTCTCGAGGTCTGCAGGATCCTGGATCTCGACCCGGCTGACACGATCGGCATCGGCGACAGCATCAACGACGTCGAGATGCTCCAGGTCACGGGCATCGGCATCGCCATGGGCAACGCCCCGGACGCCATCAAGGCCCACGCTGACCAGGTCACGACGGGCGTCGACGACAACGGGGTGTGGAACGCGTTCATCAGCAACGGCCTGATCACCGCAGACGCCTCGGTGGCGCCGACCGCCGCGTACGCCTGAGGCCGATCGCTAGACTGGCCGGCATGCGCATCCTCGTCCTCGGCGGCCCGAACCTCAACCGGCTCGGCACCCGCGAGCCCAAGACCTACGGCACCCAGACCCTGGACGACATCATCGAACTCCTCCGCGAGCGAGCGGGGAGCGGCGTCGAGATCGATGCCCGCCAGTCGAACTTCGAGGGGCAGCTCGTCGAGTGGCTGCACGAGGCGGCCGACGCACGCACCCCGGTCATCCTGAATCCCGCAGCCCTCACGCACTACTCGATCGCGTTGCGCGATGCGGTCTCCATCGTGACGGAGACCGGCACCCCGCTCATCGAGGTGCACCTCTCGAACCCCCACGCTCGTGAGGTCTTCCGTCACACGAGTGTCATCTCGCCGGTCGCGACCGGCGTCGTCGCAGGGCTCGGCGCAGGTTCGTACCTCGCCGCGCTCGAGGCCATTCGGGCGATGAGCGAGGCGACGAGGCCCTCTCCAGAGACCCTGCACTAGACTTCTCCGGGGCCGCTGGGGCAAACGCCTCGCGCCGACAGCTCGCGCGTACCTCAACCAGGTGCCAATAACTGAAGAATCCCGCAGCACCGCGGGATGGACACGGAGAAACTTCCATGGCAACTACGGCAGACATCAAGAACGGCGTTGTACTCCTCATCGAGAAACAGCTCTGGCAGGTCATCGACTTCCAGCACGTGAAGCCCGGCAAGGGTGGTGCGTTCGTGCGCACCAAGCTCAAGCAGGTCGTCAGCGGCAAGACCGTCGACCGCACGTTCAACGCTGGCGCCAAGATCGAGACCGCGACCGTCGACCGGCGCGACTTCCAGTACCTCTACCGCGACGGAGACGGCTACGTCTTCATGGACCAGAGCGACTACGACCAGATCACGCTCGACGAGAAGATCGTCGGCGACGCCGCGAAGTACATGCTCGAGCAGCAGAGCGTGCAGATCGCGCTCAACGAGGGCGAGCCGCTCTACATCGAGCTCCCGCCGTCCGTGGTCCTCGAGATCACGTACACGGAGCCGGGCCTCCAGGGCGACCGCTCGAACGCCGGCACGAAGCCTGCGACCGTCGAGACGGGTGCCGAGATCCAGGTCCCGCTCTTCCTGAACGCCGGCACCAAGGTCAAGATCGACACCCGCACGGGCGACTACCTGGGCCGCGTCAACGACTAGTGAGCGCGCGCACGAAGGCGCGCAAGCGCGCCATGGACATCCTGTTCGCGTCGGATGTGCGGGGGACCCCGATTCCGGAGCTCCTCGGACAGGAAGCAGAACGGGCAGCAGATGAGCCCGACCGCGCCGCGAGCTGGCGCTACGCCAGGGAGATCGTGCTCGGCGTCATCGAGCACGCCGACGAGATCGACGGCTACATCGTCGAGACGGCCCGCGACTGGACGCTCGAGCGCATGCCGGCCCTCGACAGGTCGATCCTCAGGGTCGCCATCTGGGAGCTCAAGTACAACGACGAGATCCCCGCTGCGGTCGCCATCACCGAGGCGGTCAGCGCAGCTGGCGAGTACTCGACGGATGCGTCGGGCAAGTTCATCCACGGAGTGCTCGGCCGCATCAGCGAGCAGTAGCCCGGTGCTAGGCTGGTGGCCTGGGTCGATGCCGCGAGAGCGGTGGAGGCCCAGGCCCCAGTCGGGTTCCGGCCGACCGGATCCCCTGCAGCTCGCCTGCAGTCCCGGCGGCTCCAGTCCAGACATCCTTTAACACCGTCCAGTGAGGCGGGGAAGGAGGTCGACGTGTCCCAGCGAACCGTGCTGAATCACGACGACGTTCACAGAGCCCTCGTGCGCATCGCGCACCAGATCCTCGAGCAGAACCGCGGGTCGAAGGACCTGCTCCTGCTCGGCATCCCGAGCCGCGGAGTTCCTCTCGCGAAGCGCCTCGCCAGCCTCATCGCTGGCTTCGAGGCCTCGAACGGAACCCACGTCGAAGCCGGCGATATCGCCGGTGCTCTCGACGTCACGATGTACCGCGACGACCTGCGGAGGGGCCCGGCGCGCGTCTCGCAGCCGACGCACATCCCCGTCGGCGGCATCGACGGCAAGACGATCGTGCTCGTCGACGACGTGCTCTTCTCGGGTCGGACCGTGCGCGCTGCGCTCGACGCGCTGAGCGATACCGGCCGCCCGCGCGCCGTGCAGCTGGCCGTGCTCGTCGACCGAGGCCACCGGGAGCTGCCCATCCGCGCCGACTACGTGGGCAAGAACCTGCCATCCGCACGGAGCGAGCGAATCGGCGTGGAGCTCACCGAGCTCGACGGCGGCGACCGCGTGGTCATCACGGACGGAGCTCGCGCATGAAGCACCTGCTCTCCACGAAGGGCATGTCGCGCGACGACGCCATCATGCTCCTCGACATGGCCGAGGACATGTCCGACGTCGGCGACCGCGAGGTGAAGAAGCTCCCCGCCCTGCGCGGTATCACCGTCGTCAACCTGTTCTACGAGGACTCGACGCGCACGCGGATCTCCTTCGAGGCAGCCGAGAAGCGCCTGTCCGCCGATGTCATCAACTTCGGGGCCAAGGGCTCGAGCGTCTCGAAGGGAGAATCGCTCAAGGACACGGCCCAGACCCTCAAGGCCATCGGCGCCGACGCCGTCGTCATCCGGCACCCCTCGAGCGGGGCCCCGCAGCTGCTGGCCGAGCGCGACTGGATCGACGCCCCCATCCTCAACGCCGGCGACGGGATGCACGAGCATCCGACGCAGGCCCTGCTCGACGCCTTCACGCTGCGCCGACGTGTCCACGGGCGCGCTGCGGCACGCGGCAAGGGCCTCGACGGCTGCCACGTCGTGATCGTCGGCGACATCCTGCACTCCCGTGTCGCCAGGTCGAACGTCTGGCTCCTGACCACGCTCGGCGCCGAGGTCACGCTCGTCGGACCCCCGACGCTCGTCCCGGTCCGCACGGAGGCCTGGCCAGCGACCATCACGAGCGACCTCGACGGCGCGCTCGCGACCAAGCCAACCGCGGTCATGCTCCTGCGCATCCAGGCTGAGCGGATGCACGACGCGTTCTTCCCGAACACCAGGGAGTACGCGAAGAACTGGGGCCTCGGCGAGGCCCGCTTCCGAAGCCTGCCCGAGACTACGATGGTCATGCATCCGGGCCCGATGAACCGAGGCCTGGAGATATCCTCCATCGCCGCCGACTCACCGCAGTCGACAGTGCTCGAGCAGGTCGCGAACGGCGTCGCCGTCCGCATGGCAGCGCTCTACGTGCTCTGCTCAGGCGAACGTGCGGGGAGCGGCTCGTGAACCAGGGCCAAGGAAACGAGAGAGGCACCATGACCACGCTGTACCGAGGCGCCCAGCTGCTTGGCGTCGACCCCGTCGACGTCCTCGTCAGCGGGACGACGATCACCGAGGTCGCGCCGGCCGGCACGATCGGCGTCGAGAGCGTGGAGAGCGTGATCGATGTCGAGGGACTCGTCCTGCTCCCCGGGCTCGTCGACCTCCACACCCACCTGCGCGAGCCGGGCTTCGAGTCGAGCGAGACCGTCCTGACCGGCACACGCGCAGCGGCCTTCGGCGGCTACACGACGGTGTTCGCAATGGCGAACACCTCACCGGTGCAGGACACCGCCGGCGTCGTCGAGGCGGTAGCGGCGCTCGGCCGATCCGCCGGCTACGCCGACGTGCGACCGATCGGCGCCGTCACGGTCGGGCTCGGGGGAGAGCAGCTCTCGGAGATCGGGGCGATGGCCCAGTCGAACGCCGAGGTCCGGGTGTTCTCGGACGACGGCAAGTGCGTCTTCGACCCCCTGATCATGCGCCGCGCACTCGAATACGTGAAGGCCTTCGGCGGCGTCGTCGCACAGCACGCGCAGGACCCGCGCCTCACGGCCGGCGCGCAGATGAACGAGGGCCCCCTCTCCGCAGAGCTCGGTCTCGGCGGGTGGCCCGCCGTCGCCGAATCATCGATCATCGCGCGCGACGCGCTCCTCGCCGACCACGTCGGGTCGCGCCTCCACGTCTGCCACGTCTCGACCAGGGAGGGCGTCGACGTCGTCCGCTGGGCCAAGTCGCGAGGCATCGACATCACTGCGGAGGTCACGCCTCACCACCTCCTGCTGACCGAGGAGCTCGTCCGCGGTTACGACGCGAGGTTCAAGGTCAACCCGCCGCTGCGCACCCAGGACGACGTGATCGCCGTGCGCGAGGCGCTCGCCGACGGCACGATCGACATCGTCGCAACCGACCACGCACCGCACCCGGTTGACGCCAAGGAGACCGAGTGGGATCAGGCTGCGATGGGCATGGTGGGCCTCGAGTCAGCCCTGCGCGTCGTGCAGCACACCATGGTCGACACCGGCGCGCTCACGTGGGCGGACGTCGCCCGGATCATGTCGGAGACCCCAGCCCGAATCGGCGGCGATGCCATCTCAGGCCGCCCCGTCGCGGCCGGCGAGCTCGCCAACCTCGTCTTCTACGACCCCGCTCCCACCGCCGACTTCACGACGGACTCGCTCGGCGGGAAGAGCATCAACTCGCCCTTCCTCGGCATGCCGCTGCCCGGCCGGGTCGTCCACACGGTCTACCGGGGCACACGCACCTTGGACGATGGCGCGCTGCTGTCCGCCGAGGGTGCCGCTGACGCCGCCAAGGCCAGAGCGAAGGACCTCGCCTGATGGACGATCGCGTACTCCCCGCGACGCTCACGATCGTCGCCTTCCTCATCATCGTCGTGCTCATGTGGCTCGGCTGGCGACGCCGCGTGCGAGGGCAGGCCGGCTTCTCGTCGCCCCTCGAAGCGCCGCACTCGACGCAGCAGCCGCTCGGACACTGGCACGACGTCCACTACGTCTCGACAAGCCGCACGGGCGACGCGCTTGACCGGATCGTCGTGCCCCCGCTCGGCTTCCGAGGACGAGCGGAGGTCACCGTGCTCCGTGAGGGGCCAGTCGTCCGGATCGCCGGCGAACGCGCCTTCTTCATCCCAGCGGGAGACATCGAGGCGACGATCGACGGCACCGTCACGATCGACCGCGTAGTCGAGAACGGCGGCCTGACGATCATCCGCTGGCTCCTGCCCGCCGACGAGCACGCGAACCCGCGCGTGAGCGTCGAGACTTCACTCCGAGTTGTCGACGCCACGGCGCGCGAACAGCTCAAGACCGCGCTGCATTCGCTGCAGCTGACACCAGCCCCCACGACCGAGGAGTCCTCATGACGCCACCAATTCCCGCCGTGCTCGTTCTGGAGGACGGCACGCGATACGAGGGCGACGCCTACGGCGCCGTCGGCGAGACGCTTGGCGAGGTCGTCTTCTCGACAGGCATGACCGGCTACCAGGAGACCCTGACCGACCCGAGCTACGCGGGCCAGATCGTCGTGCAGACGGCTCCGCACATCGGCAACACCGGCGTCAACGACGAGGACATGGAGTCGCGCCAGATCTGGGTCGACGGCTACGTCGTGCGCGACCCCTCCCGCGTCGTCTCCAACTGGCGCGCAGAGGACACCCTCGAGAACGCGCTGACGTCGACGAGCATCGTCGGCATCTCCGGTGTCGACACTCGGGCGCTCACGCGCCGCATCCGCAGCGAAGGCTCGATGCGAGGCGGCATCTTCTCGGGAGACGCGGCCGCGGCCGACGACGTCACCCTGCTCGAGAAGGTGCGCTCCCAGCCGACCATGGCGGGACGCAACCTCAGCGACCTCGTCTCCACGCCGGAGGCCGTCGTGCACCCCTCCACGGGAACCGAGCGCATCGGATCCGTCGCGATCATCGACCTCGGTATCAAGACCGCGACGATCAAGGCGCTCGCCGAACGCGGCTTCGACGTGCACGTGCTCCCGCACGCCACGACGATCGAGCAGCTCCGCGAGCTCGCACCGACCGCCGTCTTCTACTCGAACGGACCGGGAGACCCTGCCTCGAGCGAGGCCCACGTCGAGCTGCTCCGCAACGTCCTCCGCGACGGGACTCCCTTCTTCGGCATCTGCTTCGGCAACCAGCTGCTCGGCCGCGCACTCGGGTTCGACACCTACAAGCTCCCCTTCGGGCATCGCGGCATCAACCAGCCCGTCGTGGACACGTTCTCGGGACGCATCGAGATCACCGCGCAGAACCACGGCTTCGCGGTCCAGGCACCGCTCGACGGGCCCGTCGAGACGCCAGCAGGCTTCGGGCGCGCCCAGGTGAGTCACATCGGACTGAACGACCAGGTCGTCGAAGGCCTCCGCTGCCTCGACATCCCGGCGTTCAGCGTGCAGTTCCACCCAGAGGCGGCGGCGGGCCCCCACGACTCCGCGCCGCTCTTCGACCAGTTCAGGGAGATGGTGCTCGAGCACCTCGCCTCCCCATCCACCCACACCAACGGCCAGGAGAACGCGTAAGCATGCCAAAGCGCTCAGATATCTCAAGCGTCCTCGTCATCGGCTCCGGCCCCATCGTCATCGGCCAGGCTGCCGAGTTCGACTACTCGGGCACGCAGGCCTGCCGAGTGCTCCGCGAGGAGGGCGTCCGCGTCATCCTCGTGAACTCGAACCCCGCGACGATCATGACCGACCCGGACTTCGCAGACGCCACCTACGTCGAGCCGATCACCCCCGACATCATCGAGTCGATCATCATCAAGGAACGCCCCGACGCGATCCTCCCCACCCTCGGCGGACAGACGGCGCTCAACGCCGCCATCGCCCTCCATGAGCAGGGCATCCTCGAGCGCCACGGTGTCGAGCTCATCGGCGCCAAGGTCGAGGCCATCCGCCGCGGCGAGGACCGCCAGATCTTCAAGGACCTCGTCATCGAGGCCGGCGCAGAGGTCGCGCGCTCGCACATCGCGACGAGCGTCGAGCAGGCCATCGGCTTCGCCGAGGACCTCGGCTACCCGCTCGTCGTGCGGCCGTCCTTCACGATGGGCGGCCTCGGTTCGGGCTTCGCCTACAACGAAGAGGACCTGATCCGCTTCGTCGCCGATGGAGTCCAGTCGAGCCCGACCGGCGAGGTGCTCCTCGAGGAGTCGATCCTCGGCTGGAAGGAATACGAGCTCGAGCTCATGCGCGACACGGCCGACAACACGGTCGTCGTCTGCTCCATCGAGAACGTCGACCCGGTGGGCGTCCACACGGGCGACTCCATCACGGTCGCCCCGGCCCTCACGCTCACCGACCGCGAGTACCAGCGCCTTCGCGACATCGGCATCGCGATCATCCGCCTCGTCGGCGTCGACACGGGCGGATGCAACATCCAGTTCGCCATCGACCCCTCGAACGGCCGCATCATCGTCATCGAGATGAACCCGCGCGTCTCCCGCTCGTCGGCGCTCGCCTCGAAGGCCACGGGCTTCCCGATCGCGAAGATCGCCGCCAAGCTGGCGATCGGCTACCGCCTCGACGAGATCCCGAACGACATCACGAAGGTGACGCCCGCCAGCTTCGAGCCGACGCTCGACTACGTGGTCGTCAAGGTGCCGCGCTTCAACTTCGAGAAGTTCCCCGCCGCCGACACGACGTTGACGACGACCATGAAGTCGGTCGGCGAGGCCATGGCCATCGGCCGCAACTTCTCGACGGCGCTGCAGAAGGCGCTGCGGTCGCTGGAGAAGCGAGGGTCCTCCTTCACCTGGGCTGCCGACGAGGCTTCGGTCGAGGAACTGCTCGAGATCATCAAGGTCCCGACCGACGGCCGAATCGTCAACGTCCAGCGCGCGCTCTGGAAGGGTGCGACGCCGGAGCAGGTCTTCGAGTCCACGGCGATCGACCCCTGGTTCATCGACCAGATCGTGCTCATCAACGAGGTGGCCGATCAGATCGCCTCCGCCGACGTCGTCGACGCGCGGCTCCTCCGCAACGCAAAGCGACACGGGTTCTCGGACGCGCAGATCGCCGAGCTGCGCGGGCTCAGCGAGGACGAGGTCCGCGCCATCCGCCACAACTTCGGCGTGCGCCCGGTCTTCAAGACGGTCGACACGTGCGCCGGCGAGTTCCCCGCATTCACGCCCTACCACTACTCCAGCTACGACCAGGAGTCGGAGGTCACCCCGAGCGACCGGCGGAAGGTCATCATCCTCGGCTCCGGCCCGAACCGGATCGGCCAGGGCATCGAGTTCGACTACTCGTGTGTGCACGCGTCGTTCGCACTCTCGGACGCCGGCTTCGAGACCATCATGATCAACTGCAACCCGGAGACGGTCTCGACCGACTACGACACGAGCGACCGGCTGTACTTCGAGCCGCTCACGCTCGAGGACGTGCTGGAGATCGTCGAGGTCGAGCGCGGAGCAGGCGAGCTGCTCGGCGTCGTCGTGCAGCTCGGCGGTCAGACGGCACTCGGCCTCGCGAAGGGCCTCGAGGCCGCTGGCGTGCCGATCCTCGGCACCAGCCCCGCCGCCATCGACCTCGCGGAGGAACGCGGCCTGTTCTCGGGTGTCCTCGACCGCGCTGGCCTGATCTCCCCGGAGAACGGCACGGCGACCGACCTCGACGGCGCGCTCGAAGTGGCCACCGGCATCGGCTACCCGGTCCTCGTCCGCCCGAGCTTCGTGCTCGGTGGCCGAGGCATGGAGATCGTCTACGACGCCGAGCAGATGCGTGACTACTTCTCGCGTATCGAGGGCCAGGCGATCGTCGGCCCCGCCCACCCGCTGCTCGTCGACCGCTTCCTCGACGAGGCGACCGAGATCGACGTCGACGCGCTGTTCGACGGCGACGAGCTCTACATCGGCGGCATCATGGAGCACATCGAGGAGGCGGGCATCCACTCGGGCGACTCGGCCTGCACGCTGCCTCCCGTCACGCTCTCGAGCGCCGTCCTAAACAACGTCCGCGACGCGACACTGGCCATCGCGGAGGGCGTCGGGGTGCGCGGCCTGCTCAACGTCCAGTTCGCCCTCTCCGGAGGAAAGCTCTACGTGCTCGAGGCCAACCCGCGTGCCTCCCGGACCGTGCCCTTCGTCTCCAAGGCGCTCGGAACCCAGCTCGCCAAGGCCGCCGCACGCGTCATGACCGGCGTGAGCATCGCGGAGCTCAAGGCGGAAGGCCTCCTGCGCGAGCAGGACGGCACGCACCAGCCTGCGTCGAGTCCCGTCGCGGTGAAGGAAGCAGTGCTCCCGTTCAAGCGCTTCCGCACGAAGGACGGCCGCATCGTCGACTCGCTGCTCTCCCCGGAGATGCGCTCGACCGGCGAGGTCATGGGCATCGACACGGACTTCCCGACCGCCTTCGCGAAGAGCCAGCTCGCCGCCTACGGTGGCCTCCCGAAGTCGGGCACGGTCTTCGTATCCGTCTCCGACCGCGACAAGCGCGCCATCGTCCTGCCCGTCGCGAAGTTCGTGGAACTCGGGTTCTCGATCGCCGCCACCGAGGGCACCGCAGCAGTCCTCGCCCGCCACGGCATCTCGGCGAAGGTCGTCGGCAAGTTCACCCCGGACTCTCCGGATGGAACGACGCCGGGCCAGGACCGCAACATCGTGGACATGATCCACGGGGGAGAGGTCGACATGGTCATCAACACCCCATCCGGCCGGGCGTCTCGAGCCGATGGCTACGAGATCCGCATGGCTGCGGTCTCCGCCGACCTGCCGATCTTCACGACGATCTCGGAGCTCTCCGCCGCCGTCGGCTCCCTCTCCGCTCTCCGCAGCGGATTCACCGTCACGAGCCTGCAGGAGTACAACACCCAGAGGGGGGAAAGCTAGTTGACTGCAGCGATGGCGTCGCGTGCTGGAGTGGGCGGGTTCGGCCCGCGACTCCAGCACGCCGTGGAGGAGCGGGGCCGACTCTGCGTCGGCATCGATCCGCATGAGTTCCTGCTCGCCTCGTGGGGGCTGCCCGACACCGCGACCGGAGCCGAGGAGTTCGGCCTTCGCGTCGTCGAGGCCGCTGCCGGGCGCGTCGGCGTCGTCAAACCGCAGATCGCCTTCTTCGAGCGCTTCGGCTCTGCGGGGTTCTCGGCGCTCGAGTCCGTCCTCGCGGCGGCTCGGGACGCGGGCCTGCTCGTGATCGCCGACGTCAAGCGCGGCGACGTCGGCACGACCCTCGAGGCCTACGCGAAGGCCTGGCTCGAAGCGGGGTCTCCGCTCGAGGCCGACGCGATGACGGTGAACCCCTACCAGGGCTTCGACTCGCTCGCCGCGGCGCTCGAGCTCGCCGAGCGGCTCGGCAAGGGGCTGTTCGTGCTCGCTGCGACGTCGAACCCAGAGTCGACCTCGATCCAGACGGCTCGCCGTGATCGTGGAACGCAGCGCGGTGAGACCGTCGCGGGAGGCATCGCCAATCGTGCGGTCGCCTGGAACGCGCAGCACGCGAGCGGTGACCTCGGCTCGGTCGGGGTCGTCCTCGGCGGCACCGTCGACTTCGACACCCTCGGCGTCGACCTCCCCGCCCTCGGCGGCGCACCCCGTACCCCGATCCTCGCTCCGGGCTTCGGCCACCAGGGGGCCGAGTTCGCGCAGATCAGAAGCACGTTCGGTGCAGCCACCGAATCACTCATCGTGAACGTCTCCCGGAGCGTCCTGGCTGCAGGACCCGATGGCATCGCCGGCGCCATCGACCAGCAGACCGCAGAGCTGGAGAACGCCCTCTCATGACCCAGGTGCCACCCCCCGTCGACCGCGTCGCCGCTTCCAGGGCCGCGGTCCTCGCCCGCCAGGCCCGGGCGGAGGTCAAACGAGCGCTCGCGACCGGCGCTCGCAGCCCCATCTCGGTGCTCGACGCGAGCCAGTCCCCGGAACACGCAGCCGAGCACTCGCTGCGCGTGACCCAGTTCCTGCTGAGCATCCCGCACATCGGAGCCACCAAGCAGGCCCGCATCCTCGAGGAGCTGGCCATCTCGCCGTCCAAGCGCCTCGGGGGGCTCGGCCGCAACCAGCGCATCCGCCTCCGCGCCTTCCTGGAGGAGCGACTCGGTGCGCAGAGCACGGGGAATCGCCTCGTGGTCCTGGCTGGCCCCACGGCAGTCGGCAAGGGCACGGTCGCCAACTACATCCGCGAGCACTACCCAGAAGTGGAGCTCTCCGTCTCCGCCACGACGCGCTCACCCCGGCCCGGCGAGGTCGACGGCGTCAACTACCACTTCACCGACGACGCCGGCTTCGACCGGCTCGTCGACCAGGAGCAGCTTCTCGAGTACGCGACCGTCCACAACGCCTTCAGGTACGGCACTCCGCGCGGCCCCATCGACGAAGCCATCTCCTCCGGCCGATCCGTCCTCCTCGAAATCGACATTCAGGGCGCCAGACAGGTCAGATCGCGCATGCCTGAGGCTAGACTGGTATTTTTGTTGCCTCCGAGCTGGGACGAGCTCGTGCGGCGCCTCGTGGGGCGCGGCACGGAATCACCCGAAGAACAGGCTCGGCGCCTCGAAACCGCGAAGATCGAACTCGCCGCCCAGGACGAGTTCGATGCACTGGTCGTCAACGACTCCGTGCCTGAGGCTGCGGCACGCGTAGTCGAACATCTGGGACTGAACAAGGAGCACGCATGATTGAGAAGCCCAAGGGCATCATTGACCCGCCCATGGACGAGCTGCTGCAGCGCGTCGACAACAAGTACCAGCTGGTCATCTTCGCATCGCGTCGCGCGCGTCAGATCAACGACTACTACTCCGACCTCCACGACGGTGCGATCTACCAGAACGTCGGCCCGCTGATCGACTCCTCGATCGACGACAAGCCGCTCTCGATCGCGCTGCACGAGATCAACGAGCAGAAGATCGTCATGGTCGAGGCGCGTCCGCTCGAGACGCCGGACGACGTCATCGTCTTCGACGACGAGATCAACTTCGAAGACGACGCACCGCAGGCTTAGCACGACCGTGAGCGAGATCGCTGGCGCGCATCCGGCTGCCGCCCACCAGACCGATGCGTCTGACGGGCAGCCGATGCGCGTCGTCATCGGCGTGACGGGCGGCATCGCCGCCTACAAGGCGGTGCAGGTCATCCGCGATCTCGTTCTCCTCGGCCATCACGTCGACGTCGTGCCCACGGAGTCCGCGCTGCGGTTCGTGGGCCGTCCGACGTTCGAGGCCATCTCGCGAAATCCCGTTCGAACCGACGTCTTCGACGACGTCGCTGAGGTTCGGCACGTCGCGCTCGGCCAGCAGGCTGATGTCATCGCCGTCGTGCCGACGACCGCGAACTCCATGGCGAAGATCGCCGCCGGTCTCTCCGACGATCTGCTCGGCACGACGATCCTGGCGTCGACGGCCCCGCTCATCCTCGCGCCAGCCATGCACACGGAGATGTGGCTCAACCCGGCGACGCAGGCCAACGCGGCCCGTCTCGACGCACGTGGAGTGGTGCTCGTCGGTCCGGCCGACGGACAGCTGACCGGCAACGACTCCGGGCCAGGTCGCCTGGCGGAGCCCTCCGAGATCGTTGCGACGATCCTGAGCGCCGGACGCGGCGAACGTCGACGCCGCCGCGAGGCGGAACTGGTGAGCGACCTCCGCGGGAGGCGCGTCCTCATCACTGCAGGAGGCACCCGCGAGCCGCTCGACCCCGTGCGGTTCATCGGCAACCGATCGAGCGGGAGGCAGGGCTTCGCTCTCGCTGAGCGTGCCCTCGCGCGTGGCGCTGAGGTCACCCTCGTCGCCGCCAACGCGGAGGTCCGGCCACCCGACGGGGTCAAGCTCGTCACCGTCTCGAGCGCGCAGCAGCTCGCGCAGGCCTGCGCCGAGATCGCCCCACGTCACGATGTCGTCATCATGGCCGCGGCGGTCGCGGACTACCGGCCACTGACCGTCGCCGAGGGCAAGATCAAGAAGGAGCAGGCGGGCGAGGAGCTGACGCTCACCTTCACCCGCAACCCCGACATCCTGCAGGATCTGTCCGCGTCACGTGGTGCCGATCAGGTCATCATCGGCTTCGCGGCCGAGACGGAGACCGACGACGCTGCGCTCCTCGAGCTCGGTCGGGCCAAGATCGCGAGGAAGGGATGCGACTACCTCGTCGTCAACAGGGTCGGCTGGAGCCTCGGCTTCCAGTCGGACGACAACTCGGTCTTCATCCTCGCAGCGTCTGGCGACGTTGTCTCGCGTCACACTGGCGACAAGATGTCGGTGGCCGATGTCATCCTGGACCTGCTCGCCAACGTCTAGCCACGCCGGCGTCGCCAACCAGCAGCCGCAACACTCACCGCAAGGGGTTCTTCTTGTCTTCTCTTCGCCTGTTCACCTCTGAGTCGGTCACCGAGGGTCACCCTGACAAGATCTGCGACCAGATCTCCGACCGCATCCTCGACGACCTCCTGACCCAGGACCCGGCGTCCCGCGTCGCCGTCGAGACGCTCGTGACGACGGGCCAGGTGCACGTCGCCGGTGAGGTCACGACCAAGGCGTATTCCGACATCGCCGGCATCGTCAGGCGCACCATCAGCGAGATCGGCTACACGTCGAGCGACGTCGGCTTCGACGGCTCCTCGTGCGGCGTCTCGATCTCGGTCGGAGAGCAGTCTCCCGAGATCGGCGAGGGCGTGACGACCTCGTTGGAGCACCGCTCCGAGAGCTCGGAAGACGCGATCGCCAAGCAGGGCGCGGGAGACCAGGGCATCATGTTCGGCTACGCGACCCGAGAGACCGACGCCCTCATGCCGTTGCCGATCCACCTCGCGCACCAGCTCGCGCAGCAGCTCGCGGCCGTCCGGAAGTCCGGCGAGGTCGCCTACCTGCGCCCAGACGGCAAGACGCAGGTCACCGTCGGCTACGAGGGGAGCGTGCCCCGTTCCATCGAGACCGTCGTGGTCTCCACGCAGCACGACCCTGGTCTCGAGCAGGCGCAGATCCGCGAAGACGTCATCAGGCACGTCGTCCGCCCGGTGCTGGAGCGCAACGGCTTCGCTGACGCCGAGCCCACCTTCCTCGTCAACCCGTCAGGCAGCTTCATCGACGGAGGGCCCCGCGCCGACGCTGGCCTGACCGGACGCAAGATCATCGTCGACACGTACGGCGGCATGGCGCGCCACGGTGGCGGCGCCTTCAGCGGCAAGGACCCCTCGAAGGTCGACCGCTCGGCCGCGTACGCCATGCGATGGGTGGCGAAGAACGCCGTCGCGGCGGGACTCGCCGATCGCCTCGAAGTGCAGATCGCGTACGCCATCGGCAAGGCTGAGCCGGTCGGCCTCTACGTCGAGAGCTTCGGCACCGGCACGGTGGCGGACGCCACGATCATCGAGGCGATCCTCTCGACGTTCGATCTCCGCCCAGGTGCGCTCGTCGAGGACCTCGACCTGCGTCGCCCGATCTACGCCCAGACCTCCGCCTACGGCCACTTCGGTCGCGAGCTGCCCGACTTCACGTGGGAGCGCACCGACCGGGCCGAGGAGCTCCGCCGAGCCGCTGGTCTCTGATCGCAGAGCCAGCTGTGGACGACACCCTGCCGAGGGTCGCACGCGTCGTCGTCGCCTCCCCGCTTCCGCAGCTCGACCGGGAGCTCGAATACGAGATCCCCGTCGAGCTGCGCGGGAGCATCGGCGTCGGAATGCGGGTTGCGGTTCCGCTTCGCACCTCGAACCGCCAGTTGCAGGGGTTCGTTGTGGCCGTCGAGCGAGTCGCCGAGTACACGGGCAAGCTCGCGCCGATCATCGAGCTCGTCTCGACTGCCAGGGTACTCACGCCCGAGATCGCCGGCCTCGCCCGGGCCGTCGCCGACCGGCAGGCCGGATGCGCGGCGGACGTGCTGCGCCTCGCCATCCCGGCGAGGTCCGTGCGCGTCGAGCAGCGCTGGCTGGAGGCACGCGCCCAGGCAGCTCCAGCGACGGCGGGAGCTCCTGGCGGTGAGGACGCGCCGTCGAGCGATGCCGACGAGACCGCGCCCACAGCGGACGAGGTCCACGATGTCCCGGAGGCGACGCTCGTTCCCATGTACGGGGCAGAGGCAGCCGAACTGCTCGGACGGGGTCCGGCGGCGAGGTTCGCGGTCGACGCCCCGGTCGGCGTCGACGGGGGAGTTCCCCGCTCGCTCCTCGCCCTCGCAGCGATCTCAGCGGTTCGCGTCGCCGCCGGGCAGTCCGTCATCCTGGCGGTCCCCGACTACCGCGACGTCGAGCTGGCCCTGCGCGCGCTCGGCAGGTTCCTGGATGCCGGGCGGGTCCGCCGCCTCGACACCCGCGCCAAGCCCGCCGACCGCTACGCGGCGTTCCTCGCCTGCCTCGACGAGACACCGGGTGTCGTCGTCGGCACGAGGAGCGTCATCTACGCTCCGGCCTCCAACCTCGGGGCCGTGCTCGTCTGGGACGACGGCGACGAGAGCTTCACCGAGCAGCTCGCGCCATACGCCAGCACCCGCGATGTCGCCCTGCTCCGCGCTGAGCGCGAGTCGCTCACGCTCATCTTCGCTGCGCACACCCCGAGCCTGGAGGTCGCCCGCCTCGTGGGCATGCGGTGGCTCACTCCGGTGCCGCTCGCGCGACCGGAGGCTCCCAAGGTCATCTCGGGCAGCCAGGCACTCGCCGAGGAGACCCCGGCGGCGCACGCGCGCATCCCGGCGCTCGCCTGGCAGGAGGCGAGGCGCGCGCTCGAGCACGGGCCGGTGCTGCTCCAGGTCGTGCGTGCCGGCTACATCCCGAGCCTCAGCTGCGCCAGGTGTCGCACGCCAGCTCGCTGCACGGTCTGCGGCGGAGCCCTCGAGTACTCGCGTCCGGGAGCGCCCCCTTCCTGCAGGGTGTGCGACGCCCTCCATCCCGAGTGGCAGTGCCCCGAGTGCGGCGACCGGCGCCTCCGGAACACGTCACTCGGCGCGGAGCGGACCGCAGAGGAGCTCGGACGCGCCTTCCCCGGCACTCGTGTCGTCGTGGCCGATGGAGCCTCAGAGACCGTGACGATCGACGACCGCCCCTGTCTCGTCGTGGCAACGCGCGGCGCCGAGCCGGTTCCGAGCTCCGGCTACGCCGGCATCGTCCTGCTCGACACGGAGCGCTCGCTCGCTCAGGAGCGCCTCGACGCTGGCGTCGACGCGCTCCGCGGATGGTCGAACGCTGCGGCGCTGGCGTCGGGCGGCGCCAAGGTCGTCATCGTCGGAGCCGACAATCCGGCAGCGCACGCGCTCCGCACCTGGCAGCAGCCAGCCTTCTCGACGCGCGAGCTCGAGGAGCGGCGCGATCTCCACTTCCCACCGGCGATTCGCGTCGCCGCCATCTCCGGGAGCGACGAGGAAGTCCGCCACGCCATCGCGACCGTCGAGGCCTCCGCCGAGCTCAAGCAGGCTGGGGCCATGCAGATCCTCGGACCGACGCCCCAGGAGGTCGGAAGCCGAGCAGTTCTCAAGTTCAGCTACTCGCTCGGCGCCCCGCTGGCGAAGCTGCTGAAGAGCGAGCTCGTCCGAGCAGCAACAAGCCGGCGCCCGCGCGTCGCGGGTCGCGGCGGCGGGCACGCCTCGACCCTGCGCGTACGATTTGACCCGCCGGGCATCTTCTGACCCGCGCTCCAGCACCACACTCGCACCAACCTCGAGAGGCACCAGCTATGCGGCTCGTCTTCGCCGGCACCCCATCCACCGCCGTCCCCAGCCTTGAGGCGCTCGTGGACGACGGTCACGAGATCGCGGCGGTCCTCACGCGCGACGATGCCAAGGTGGGTCGTGCGAGGGCGCTCACGCCATCCCCCGTGGCGGCCCGCGCGGCGGAGCTCGGCCTTCGGGTGATCAAGAGCAACCGCATGTCCCCGGACGTGACCGCTGAGCTCGCGAGCCTCGATGCCGAGCTCGGCGTCATCGTCGCCTACGGGGCGCTCATCGACGCCGCGACGCTCGATGTGCCCGGGCGCGGCTGGATCAACCTGCACTTCTCGCTGCTCCCCGACCTGCGCGGCGCCGCCCCGGCCCAGCGTGCCGTCATGCGTGGCGACTCGTCGACGGGTATGACCATCTTCCAGCTGACGGTCGGCCTCGACGAGGGGCCGGTCTTCGCGACCCAAGCTTCGCCGATCGGCGAGACCGAGACCTCGGGGGAGCTCCTCGAGCGCCTCGCGGGGGAGGGAGCGGCCTTCCTCGCGGAGACGGTGCAGGGGATCAGCGAAGACGCGCTGATCGCCAAACCGCAGGTCGGCGAACCCACCACCGCGGCGAAGCTGCGGAAGCAGGATTCCGCGGTCGACTGGGCGGCTCCGCTCGTGAGCGTGGACGCGCACATCCGCGGCGTGACTCCGGAGCCGGGCGCTGTGGCGCACGTCGACGGACAGCCGTTGCGCATCCTGCGCATCGCACGCCCGAGCGAGGCCATCGACGCGCCGCCGCTTGCACCGGGGCAGCTCGCTGTCGTCGGCCAGGACGTCTTCGTCGGCACGGGAACGCAGCCCCTCCAGCTCGTCACGGTCCAGCCCGCCGGGAAGAAGCCGATGCCAGCGCGAGACTGGCTCCGCGGCAGGCGCGATGCCGAGACGCTGGTGCTCGCATGAGCCCGGCCGGTGCAGGAGGACGTCGCGGGAGCCGCCCCTCGGAGGGCAGGCGGCGCCCTGACCAGCCGACCGCCGGTCGCTCGGTCACTCGCTCACGCCAGGTGGCGTTCGAGGTTCTCAGAGCTGTCGACGAGGACGACGCCTACGCCAACCTCCTGCTTCCGCACCGGATCTCGGCGGCACGGCTCTCCCCGTCGGATGCGGGCCTTGCGACCGAGCTGACCTACGGCACGCTGCGTCGTCGAGGCACGTACGACGCGATCATCGCCGAGGCCTCCGGACGCGACGTCCGCGATATCGACCCGCCGATCCTCGATGTCCTTCGGCTGGGCGCACACCAGCTGCTCAGCATGCGCACGCCGAGTCACGCTGCGGTCAACGAGTCGGTCGAGCAGGCCGCCCGCATCGCGTCCCGAGGCGCCTCCGGGTTCGTCAACGCGATCCTTCGGAAGATCTCGCGCACCGGACTCGACGAGTGGCTCGACGAGATCACGACGGGGCAGAGCGAGGAGCAGGCTCTCGCGGTGCGCCACTCGCATCCGGACTGGATCGTGCGCGCATTGCGCGACTCGCTCGCGGCCGAAGAGCGCGGCGACGAGCTCGCCGCGACACTCGCCGCCGACAATGTGTCGCCAGCCGTCAGCATCGTGTCCCTCCCCGGCTTCGACACGCCCGACGAGCTCATCGAGACGAACCCCGATCTCCTCGGGCCAGGCCGAGTCTCGCCTCGCGGGCTGACGCTCTCCTCGGGCGACCCGTCCTGGGTCCCTCAGGTCAAGGCGGGCAGGGCACGCGTCCAGGACGAGGGCTCGCAGCTGGTCACGCTCGCGCTGCTCGAAGCGGCGCCGGTCCTCGCCGGCGAGCGCTGGCTCGACATGTGCGCCGGCCCCGGGGGCAAGGCTGCGCTGCTCGCCGCCAGCGCTACCGAGCTCGGCGCCAAGCTCACCGCCAACGAGCTCGTGCCGGCTCGCGCCGGGCTCGTCCGCACGGCGCTCGCCCCGCTCGCGGCTCCCGTCTCCGTCACCAACGAGGACGGACGCTCTTTCGCCGAGAGCCACCCTGGGGAGTTCGATCGAGTCCTCCTCGACGCCCCCTGCACGGGCCTCGGCGCGCTGCGGCGCAGGCCGGAGGCTCGCTGGCGGAAGCAGAGCAGCGACGTGAGCGAGCTCGTCCAGCTGCAGGAGCAGCTGCTCGAGGCAGCGCTCGCCACCGTGAAGCCAGGCGGCATCGTGGCCTACGTCACCTGCTCGCCCCACCAGGCCGAGACGACCGGCGTCGTGCGCCGCGCGGTTCGGCTGTCTGGCGCTGAGGTGCTGGACGCGGCCGCGATCGTGAGCCGCGCCTCGACGACCGGTGAACTGGACCTCGGCGAACGCCCCCTCGGCGACGGCACGCTCGTGCAGCTCTGGCCCCACCGCCACGGCACCGACGCCATGTTCCTCGCTCTCCTGCGCCGAGCACCCGCTCAGCAGGAGACCCCGACCCCGTAGGATCGCCCCGTGAACGCGCGCATCAACCCCAGCATCCTGGCCGCCGACTTCGCCAACTTCGAGCGAGATCTCGGTCGCATCGCCTCAGCCGATGCGGCGCACGTCGACGTCATGGACAACCACTTCGTGCCGAACCTCACGTTCGGGCAGCCGATGGTGGAGCGTCTGCAGGAGATCAGCCCCGTGCCGCTCGACCTGCACCTCATGATCGAGGACCCGGACCGCTGGGCTCCCCAGTTCGCGGAGATGGGCGTGTTCTCGGTGACCTTCCATGCGGAGGCCGCGACGAGTCCCGTGACCCTCGCCAAGCGGTTGAAGGAGCGAGGCGCGCGCGCTGGCATCGCCATCAACCCGGCGACGCCCCTCAGCGCCGTCGAGGAGATCCTGCCCCACTTCGACCAGCTGCTCATCATGACCGTGGAG
This sequence comes from Pseudoclavibacter sp. VKM Ac-2888, assembly GCF_015351285.1. Lineage (NCBI taxonomy): Bacteria > Bacillati > Actinomycetota > Actinomycetes > Micrococcales > Microbacteriaceae > Pseudoclavibacter > Pseudoclavibacter sp. VKM Ac-2888. Next base: position 515,068 of record NZ_JADKSM010000001.1, on the reverse strand, counting down.
CCCGGCTTCGGCGGTCAGTCTTTCATGGCGGACATGATGCCGAAGCTGGCGAGGGCCGACAGGCTCAGGAAGTCGCACGGCCTCGAGACCTGGCTCCAGGTTGACGGCGGGATCTCGCTCGACACGATCGAGCTCGCGGCAGCGAACGGCGCCGATACCTTCGTCGCCGGATCGGCCGTGTTCCGCGGTGATCCCGGTGAGCAGATCGCGGCGCTGCGCGCGGCTGCAGCGGATGCCCGGCACGCGCACTAGGCGCCAAGCGACTACGCTGTGCCTGTGAAATCCTTCGACACGCTGTTCGCAGAGCTCTCCGAGAAGATCGCCTCCCGACCAGAGGGTTCAGGCACGGTCCGAGAGTTCGACGCGGGCGTGCATACGATCGGGAAGAAGATCGTCGAGGAGGCCGCTGAGGTCTGGATGGCCGCCGAATACGAGAGCGACGAGGAGACGGCTGAGGAGATCTCGCAGCTGCTCTACCATCTGCAGGTCCTCATGCTCGCCAAGGGCCTCACGCTCGACGACGTCTACCGCAACCTCTAGCAGGCACGAGCTCTCCGCTCTCGACCGACCCGCGCGAGACGTGCGCAGACGCCGGTGACCTCACCGGTCAGCGCGCACCCACCCCGATTCACGACTCCCAGAACCAAGGACGTTCCAACAATGCTTCGCATCGCCGTGCCAAATAAGGGCATGCTCGCCGAGACGGCCAACGAAATGCTGCAGGAGGCCGGCTACCGCGGCCGCGGCGACAGCCGTGAGCTCGTCGCCATCGACCCGATCAACGACGTCGAGTTCTTCTACCTTCGGCCTCGTGACATCGCGACCTACGTGGGCTCGGGTGTCCTCGACGCCGGCATCACGGGCCGCGACTTCCTCTTGAACACCGAGTCGGCCGCCAAGGAGGTCCGTGCGCTGGACTTCGGCGACTCGACCTTCCGATTCGCGGGCCCCGCCGGCGAGTTCACCGATGTCAGCCAGTTGCAGGGCAAGCGCGTGGCGACGAGCTACACGGGCCTGCTCGGCTCCTGGTTCGCCCGGGCGGGCATCGAAGCTGAGCTGGTACCCCTGGAGGGGGCGGTCGAGTCCGCCATCAGGCTCGGCGTCGCGGATGCCGTGGCCGACGTCGTCTCCACGGGTGGCACGCTGCGCAAGGCCGGCCTCGAGGTCTTCGGTCCGGTCATCCTCGAATCCACGGCGGTCCTCATCTCGACGCCGGAGAAGGAGCACGCTGCGCGTCGCCTCCTCGGCCGCCTCGACGGTGTGCTCGTCGCGCGACGCTACGCGATCATGGACTACGACATCGAGTCGTCGAAGCTCGACGCGGCTCTGGCGATCACACCCGGCTTCCAGTCGCCGACGATCTCCCCGTTGCGCGACTCGGACTGGGTCGCGGTGCGCTCCATGGTGCCGCAGAACGAGCTCAACCAGGTCATGGACCAGCTCCAGGATGCTGGGGCCAAGGCCATCATCGTGACGGCGCTGCAAGCCGTCCGGGTGTGATGATGACCGTCTCCTCATCCGCCCAGAAGTCCACGGGGCTCGCAACGCGCGTCATCCCCTGCCTCGATGTGGCCGAGGGGCGTGTCGTCAAGGGCGTCAACTTCCTGGATCTGCAGGATGCGGGCGACCCCGTCGAGCTCGCGGCGCTCTACGCCGAGCAGGGTGCGGATGAGCTCACCTTCCTCGATGTGACCGCCTCGAGCGAGGGACGGGGGACCACCTACGACCTCGTCACGCGGACGGCGGAGCAGGTCTTCATCCCGCTCACCGTCGGCGGTGGGGTGCGCAGCGTCGAGGACGTTCGCGTGCTGCTCGCGTGCGGCGCCGACAAGGTCGGCGTGAACTCTGCGGCGATCGCACGGCCGGCGCTGCTCGATGAGATCTCGTCGACGTTCGGCAACCAGGTCCTCGTCCTCTCGCTGGATGTGAAGCGCTCGGCATCGACCGAGTCCGGGTTCGTCGTGACGTCCCACGGTGGGCGAACAGACACTGGGATCGACGCGCTCAGCTGGGCCCGCGAGGCCATCGAGCGCGGCGCGGGGGAGCTCCTCGTCAACTCCATGGACGCTGATGGCACGAAGGCCGGCTTCGATCTGGAGCTGACCCGCCTCGTCCGCGAGCTGGCGACGGTCCCCGTCATAGCATCCGGCGGAGCGGGTGCGCTCGAGCACTTCGCTCCCGCCGTCGAGGCCGGCGCGGACGCCGTGCTGGCCGCGAGCGTCTTCCACCACCGGCAGTTCACGATCGGCCAGGTGAAGGACTCCCTGGCCGAAGCAGGAGTCACCGTCAGGCGGAGCGTCCGATGACGGCATCCACGTTCCCCGTTGCCGCCCGGCAGATCGACGAGATCCTCTCGCGCGTCTCGTTCGACGACCGCGGCCTGGTTCCGGCAGTCGTGACCCAGCACGACACCCGCGAGGTGCTCATGCTCGCCTGGTTGAACGCGGAGTCGCTGCGCATGACCCTGACCGAGGGGCGGGTCGTCTACTGGTCGCGCTCTCGTTCGGAGCTGTGGCGCAAGGGCGACACCTCCGGCAATACGCAGCGCCTCGTGAGCTTCGCGCTCGACTGCGATGCCGACACGATCCTCCTGGGCGTCGACCAGCACGGCCCTGCCTGCCACACCGGTACCAGAACCTGCTTCGACGGCGACGACCTCGCGCTCGAGTTCCCGGCCCATGACGTCGCCTGACGCTGCGGGCAAGCGCGGCAAGCGCGGTAAGCGCGGCACGCTCCTCGCGATCGTCGTCGGCGCGGGTCTGGCGATCCTCGCCTGGTCGCAGGTGTGGTTCTCGTTCGAGGTGTCCCTCGGGGCGCAGACGTTCGCGGGCGAGGTCCGCGGAGACGTCGCAGCCCCGGCCGTCATGGCGCTCGCTCTGGCTGCCCTCGCCGTCCTCGCGGCGCTGGCCCTGGCGGGAGTCGTGTTCAGATACGTGCTCGGCGGGCTGCTCACGCTCGTCGGCGCGGTCCTGGTGCTGCAGTCCTTCGTCGCGGTCGGCAACCCGGCCCCGGCCATCGCACCGGAGGTGACGGCAGCATCGGGACTCGCGGGCGAGCAGACGATCGCGGATGCGGTCGCCGCCGGAGCGGTCTCCGTCGGATTCTGGCCATGGCTGGCCGTCGTCGCCGGCGCCGTCCTCGCCTTCGCCGGCGTGCTCGCGATCGTCACGGCCCGCCGGTGGCCGACGAGTGGACGGCGCTTCTCGACGACTTCACTGGAAGCGGCCGACGAGATGCCCGAGAATGGACAACCGGCGGGTGACGTTCGCGCGGACGCCCCGGCGGGCAGCGATCAGCGTGTCGAGCAATGGGATGCGCTGAGCCACGGCGACGACCCCACCGACGCGGGTGGCTCCCGAGCATCCAGCTAGACTTATCCCAGCGCACGTGACAAGGAGCACCCTCATGACTGAACTGGCCGCGAAGACGTCCCACGAACCCACGAGCATCGAAGAGGCCGAAGAGGTCCAGGAGGCGCCGCTGCAGGAGCCTCACGAGAGCCACGGCCACTCGGTTGCCGCGTGGACCGGAGTCCTCATCATGCTCGTCGGCTTCACCGTCGGCACGCTCGGCATCTGGTTCGACCAGAACATCGTCACCTGGGTCGGCGTCGTCGCGATCGTGATCGGGGCCATCGCGTGGCCGCTGCTCGCTCGTCTCGGCTTCGGTCCGAAGGCGCACTAGCTTGCTCGAGTCGCTGTACCACGGCGCTCTCGAGGACGCGGCTGAACGGCGGGAGCGCACTCCCTCGGGCGTCCTCGAGGCTCGAATCTCCGACGTCGCCCCTGCGCTCGATGCGTACGGGGCGCTCGCCCGCTCGGAGCGCGTCAACATCATCGCGGAGGTCAAGCGAGCCAGCCCCTCTCGGGGTCGCCTCGCCGACATCCCCGACCCCGCTGTGCTGGCGGCGTCTTACGAACGTGGGGGAGCAGCCGCGATCTCCGTGCTCACCGAGCAGCGCAAGTTCCTCGGCTCGCTCGACGACCTCCGCGCGGTGCGCGACGCGGTCGCCGTCCCCGTGCTCCGCAAGGAGTTCATCGCAGAGGAGTACCAGCTGCTGGAGGCCCGCGCGTGCGGGGCCGACCTGGCCCTGCTAATCGTCGCGGGGCTCGACCAGTCGACGCTCGTCCGCCTCGCAGAGTTCACGGAGCAGCTCGGCATGACGGCGCTCATCGAAGCGCATTCGAAGGACGAGCTGCTGCGCGGTCTCGACGCCGGCGCAAGGATCCTCGGCGTCAACGCTCGCAACCTCGCGACCTTCGAGCTCCACCCGGAGCTCTTCGGGGAGCTTGCTCCCCTCTACCCGAACGATGTCGTCAAGGTCGCCGAATCGGCGGTCCTCGAGCCAGCTCACGTGCGTCGCTACCGCGACGCCGGCGCAGACGCCGTTCTCATCGGGGAGGCGCTCGTGACGGGCGGCAACCCGGAAACTACTTTGGAGACCTTCCACCTCGCATGAGCACCTTGCCCCCAGACACCACATCGCTGCGGAACGCCTCCGGCCCCTACTACGGGGAGTTCGGCGGCCGCTTCGTCCCGGAGAGCCTCATGGCGGCTCTCGACGAGCTGTCGAGCGCCTGGGAGGCGGCGAAAGCCGACGATGAATTCTGGGCTGAGCTCTCCCGGCTGCACCGCGACTACTCCGGTCGCCCCTCGATCATCACCGAGGCGCCGCGGTTTGCAGCGCACGCCGGCGGCGCCCGCATCATCCTCAAGCGCGAAGACCTCAACCACACGGGTTCGCACAAGATCAACAACGTGCTCGGTCAGGCCCTGCTGACGAAGCGCATCGGAAAGACGCGAGTCATCGCCGAGACCGGCGCAGGCCAGCACGGCGTCGCGACCGCGACTGCTGCGGCGCTCTTCGGGCTCGACTGCACGATCTACATGGGTGCCGTCGACACGGCTCGCCAGGCACTCAACGTCGCGCGGATGCGACTCCTGGGCGCAGAGGTCGTGGCCGTCGAGTCCGGCTCGGCGACGCTCAAGGATGCGATCAACGACGCCATGCGCGACTGGGTCGCGTCCGTCGACACGACGAACTACGTGTTCGGCACTGCGGCGGGCCCGCACCCGTTCCCCGCGCTGGTGCGCGACCTCCAGGCCATCATCGGCGAGGAGGCGCGCCAGCAGGTGCTCGACCTGACCGGTGCTCTGCCCGACGCCGTCGTCGCGTGCGTCGGCGGCGGCTCCAACGCGATCGGCATCTTCAGCGCGTTCCTCGATGACCCCTCGGTGGCGCTCTACGGCTACGAAGCCGCTGGCGACGGCGTCGACACGCCACGTCACGCCGCGACGATCGGCGCCGGTCGCCCTGGTGTGCTCCACGGCGCTCGCACCCTGCTCCTGCAGGACGTCGACGGGCAGACCATCGAGTCGCACTCGATCTCGGCGGGCCTCGACTATCCGGGCGTCGGACCAGAGCACGCCCACCTCGCCGCCATCGGCCGCGCAACGTACCTCCCGGTGACGGATGCGGCGGCGATGGAGGCCTTCCGGCTGCTCTCGCGCACCGAGGGCATCATCCCGGCCATCGAGTCCAGCCACGGCCTCGCCGGCGCGCTCGAGCTCGGCAAGGAGCTCGGTCCGGACGCGACGATCCTCGTCTCGCTCTCGGGGCGCGGCGACAAGGACATGGAGACCGCAGCCGAGTACTTCGGCCTCGGCAACCCGGACCGCACCGAGGGAGAAGTCAAGTGACCTCAGCATCGACCACCGCGGCTTCCCCGATCCCGTCCGCGACATCCGCCCTCGAGCAGGTCATCGACACGGCGAATCGGGACCGCAGGGGCGCGCTCGTCGCCTACCTGCCTGTCGGATTCCCCGACTTCGACACGTCAGTGGCCGCGGCTATCGCGGTCGTCAAGGCGGGCGTCGACGTCATCGAGCTCGGCATGCCGTACTCGGACCCTGTCATGGACGGCCCCGTCATCCAGGCCGCAGCTGTTCAGGCGCTCGAGGGCGGCTTCCGCACGGAGCACGTCTTCGAGGCCATCCGCCAGATCCGCGCCGAGGTGGATGCGCCGATCGTCGTCATGACCTACTGGAACCTCGTCATGCAGTACGGCGTCGACGCGTTCGCCCGCGACCTTGCGGCAGCGGGTGGCAACGGACTCATCACCCCCGACCTCGTCCCCGACGAGGGTGGGGAGTGGATTGCCGCCTCGCAGGCGCACGAGCTCGACCGCGTCTTCCTCGCGGCCCCCAGCTCGAGCGACGCGCGCCTCGACCTGGTCATCAACTCCAGCAGCGGCTTCGTGTACACGGTCTCGACCATGGGCATCACGGGAGCCCGGGCGGACGTCGACCAGGCCGCTCGCTCGCTCGCGGACCGACTCCACGCGCACGGCTGCACACGAGCCTGCGTCGGCCTCGGCATCTCGACCGCAGAGCAGGTCCGCGAGGTGCTCGCGTATGCGGAGGGTGCCATCGTCGGATCCGCGCTGGTCAAGGCCCTCGCCTCCGGCGGCGTGCCCGCTGTCGCCGAGGTCGCCGCCCAGCTCGCGACCGGAACCGCTCTCGACGCTTCATCTTCGAAGGAACAGGCATGACGCCACTGACCGGAATCCCCAGCCCGCCCCTCGAGTGGGCGAGCTTCGAGGTCGGGCCGCTCACGGTGCACCTCTACGCGCTCTTCATCGTGGCGGGCATGATCCTCGCCGTGCTGTGGACGGACCGACGGCTCACCGCGCGTGGCGGTGAGAAGTGGATCACGGTCGACTTCGCCATCTGGGCCGTGCTGCTCGGGCTGCTCGGCGCGCGTCTGTACCACGTCTTCACGCATCCCGCCGACTACTTCTTCGAGGGCGCCAACTTCTGGCGCATCTTCTTCATCTGGGAGGGCGGCAACGCCATCATCGGCTCCCTCATCGGCGGAGCGATCGGGATCTTCATCGCGAGCCGGATGACGGGCATCCGCATGCTCGCGTTCTCGGACGCGCTCATCCCCGGCCTCCTCCTGGCACAGGCCGTCGGGCGCCTCGGCAACTACTTCAACCATGAGCTCTACGGCTGGCCCACCGACCTGCCGTGGGGCCTGCAGATCGAGGCGAGCAATCCAGCCTTCCCCGTCGGCTTGCCTGAGGGCACGCTCTTCCACCCGACGTTCCTGTACGAGATGCTCTGGAACCTCGCGGGCATCGCCCTCATCGTGCTCCTCGAGCGCATGTTCCGGTGGCGCACGGGCAAGACGCTCGCCGCCTACCTCATCTGGTACGGAACGGGACGCATCTGGATCGAGTCCATTCGCGTCGACTACTCCGAGGTGATCCTCGGGATGCGCTCGAACGTCTTCGGGGCCCTGTGCCTCGTCATCGTCGGCGTCGCGCTCTTCATCTACGTCTCACGCCTGCCGGTCTCGCAGCTGAGCACGAGCATCTACCTTCCCGGGCGCGATCCGGAGTCCGAGGCAGCCAGGGCCACTGAGGGCGCTGATGGTGCTGAGGCCGACGAACTCGACGGCGACGACGAGCTCGACGCCGAGGAGGAAACCTCCACGCAATCTTCGGTTCACGACGAGGAAACTTCCGAAGCCAAGCCTAACTCGGGCGACGTGGAAAATACCCCTGATGAGAGCGAAGAAGTCTCCACGTCCTCGAAGAGCTGAGGCGAAACACCCCACCCCTCTCGGGCCTTGCACGTGCACCTCGAAACACAGAAGTAACACAGCGGTCGTAATCTGCTGAATGGACCGACGGACGCCTGTAGGCACCCGCCCCGAACGGGCTCCGTCAACATCAGTCTTCTGTCGAGTCCGCCAAGCGACCCATGGCACCACCGACGAGGGGACGAGTTATGACCTCCGCCGCCTTTCCAACGAATGGCTACCCAGCAGCAGCCGGTCTGTACGACCCTGCCAACGAACGCGATGCCTGTGGGCTCGCGATGGTCGCCACCCTGCGCGGCACGCCGGGTCACGACATCATCGACCACGCGCTCGACGCGCTCCGCCACATGGAGCACCGCGGCGCTGTCGGCTCGGATGCGGGCACCGGAGACGGCGCTGGCATCCTGACGGCGATCCCGGACGACTTCTTCCGCGCGGTCAGCGGCTTCGATCTGCCTGCCGATGGCCGGTACGCGGTCGGAAACGCCTACCTCCCCGTGGACGCGGACGAGCGGGCCAGGGTCAAGGCTGGCATCGCCAAGCTCGCGGCAGAAGAGGATCTCCGAGTCATCGGCTGGCGCGAGGTTCCCGTGCAGCCCGACGAGCTCGGCAAGCTGGCTCGGGCCGCGATGCCCGTCATCGAGCAGCTCTTCGTGCGCAGCGAGCGCCAGAACTTCCGAGGGAACCCACGCAAGGGCGCGTCCCTCGACCGGCAGTGCTACCGGATGCGCAAGCGCGCCGAGCATTCGCTCGGCGTGTACTTCATGTCGCTCTCGTGCCGCTCGATCACCTACAAGGGCATGGTCACGACCCTGCAGCTGGAGCCGTTCTACCCGGACCTGAGCGATGAGCGCTTCGCCTCCAAGCTCGCGATCGTGCACTCGCGCTACTCGACGAACACGTTCCCGTCGTGGCAGCTCGCGCAGCCGATGCGCATGATGGCGCACAACGGCGAGATCAACACGGTTCGCGGCAACCGCAACTGGATGCGCGCCCGGCAGTCGCAGCTGCGCTCCGAGATCCTCGGCGACGTCGCAGACCTGTTCCCGATCGTGACCGAGGGCGCCAGCGACTCGGCATCCTTCGACGAGGTGCTGGAGCTGCTCACCCTCTCGGGCCGCTCCCTCGCGCACGCCGTGCACATGATGGTGCCGGCAGCGTGGGAGACCGCAGAGGACCTGAGCGCCGAGGTGCGTGACTTCTACGAGTACCACTCGCTCATCATGGAGCCGTGGGACGGGCCCGCGGCGATGGCCTTCACCGACGGCCGCTACGTGTGCGCGACGCTCGACCGGAACGGACTTCGCCCCGGCCGCTTCGTGCAGACAGCCGACGGCCTCATAGTGCTGGGCTCCGAGGTCGGGGTCGCCAGCCTCGACCCCGCGACCGTCATCCGCAAGGGGCGTCTGCGCCCAGGACAGGTGCTCCTCGTGGACACCGAGGTCGGCCGCCTCATCGAAGACGATGAGGTCAAGCACGACCTCGCGGAGCTGCAGCCGTGGGGGGACTGGCTCGATGAGGGTCGCATCAACCTCGCCGAGCTCCCGGAGCGCGAGCACGTCACGCACACTCCGGCCTCCGTCGAGCGCCGCCAGCGCACCTTCGGCTACACCGAGGAGGAGCTGCGCATCCTGCTCGCTCCGATGGCGAAGAACGGTGCTGAGCCGATCGGAGCCATGGGCACGGACACGCCCATCGCGATCCTCACGGACCGACCGCGGCTCGTCTTCGACTACTTCACGCAGAACTTCGCGCAGGTGACGAACCCGCCGCTCGACTCGATCCGCGAGGAGGTCGTGACGAGCCTCACGACGAGCATCGGGCCGCAGGAGAACCTCCTCAGCGCCGGCCCTGAGCACGCGCGTCAGGTCGTGCTGGACTTCCCGGTCATCGACAACGACCAGCTCGCGAAGATCCAGCACATCGAGCAGCGCCCCGGTATCGACGCGGCGGAGACGCTCCGCGGCTGCTACCGGGTCGACGACGGCGTCGAGGGGCTGCGCAAGCGGCTCGAGGAGCTGTGCGAGGAGGCCGACCGCGCGATCGACGCCGGCGCCGGCTTCATCGTGCTCTCCGACCGCGACTCGAACCGGGACTACGCGCCCATCCCCTCGCTGCTCATGACGAGTGCCGTGCACCACCACCTGATCCGCACGGAACGCAGGATGCGCGTCGGCCTGGTCATCGAGGCGGGCGATGTCCGCGAGGTGCACCACGTCGCAGTGCTGCTCGGCTACGGCGCTTCCGCCGTCAACCCGTACCTGGCGATGGAATCCTGCGAGGACATGGTCCGTCAGGGCAAGCTCACCGGAGTCTCCGAGGAGAAGGCGGTCGCCAACCTCATCAAGGCGCTCGGCAAGGGCGTCCTGAAGATCATGTCGAAGATGGGCATCTCCGCGGTCTCCTCCTACGCGGGCGCGCAGTGCTTCGAGGCCGTCGGCCTCTCGAACGAGCTCGTCAGCGAGTACTTCACGGGCACGGCGAGCAAGATCTCCGGAATGGGGCTCGAGGGCATCGCCCGCGAGAACCAGCTCCGCCACCGCCACGCGTACCCGGCCCAGGCTGCTCCCGCGTCGCACCGCCCCCTCGACATCGGCGGCGAGTACCAGTGGCGCCGTGAGGGGCCACCGCACCTCTTCAACCCGAACACGATCTTCCGCCTGCAGCACTCGACGCGCGAGGGCCGCTACGACATCTTCAAGGAGTACACGAAGCTCGTCGACGACCAGGCCGCGGAGACCATGACGCTGCGCGGGCTCTTCAAGCTCAAGGTGGGCGACCGGACACCGATCCCGATCGACGAGGTCGAGCCGGCTTCCGAGATCCTCAAGCGCTTCCAGACCGGTGCCATGAGCTACGGCTCCATCTCGAAGGAAGCGCACGAGACGCTCGCCATCGCGATGAACCGCATCGGCGGCAAGTCGAACACGGGTGAGGGTGGCGAGGACGTCGAGCGCCTCCTCGATCCTGAGCGACGCAGCGCCATCAAGCAGGTCGCCTCGGGCCGGTTCGGCGTCACGAGCATGTACCTGACCCACGCGGATGACATCCAGATCAAGCTGGCGCAGGGCGCGAAGCCGGGCGAAGGCGGGCAGCTGCCTCCGACGAAGGTCTACCCCTGGGTGGCTCGGACGCGCCACGCGACACCTGGCGTGGGTCTGATCTCCCCGCCCCCTCACCACGACATCTACTCCATCGAGGATCTCAAGCAGCTGATCTTCGACCTCAAGCGCGCGAACCCGTCGGCGCGCATCCACGTGAAGCTCGTGAGTGAGAACGGCATCGGCGCAGTCGCGGCCGGTGTGACGAAGGCGCTTGCCGACGTCGTCCTGGTCTCAGGCCACGACGGCGGCACCGGCGCCTCGCCCCTCAACTCCCTCAAGCACGCCGGAACCCCGTGGGAGCTCGGCCTTGCCGAGACGCAGCAGACGCTCATGCTCAACGGGCTGCGCGACCGCGTGGTCGTGCAGGTGGACGGTCAGCTCAAGACGGGCCGCGATGTCATCGTCGGCGCCCTGCTCGGTGCCGAGGAGTTCGGCTTCGCGACCGCGGCGCTCGTCGTCTCCGGCTGCATCATGATGCGCGTCTGCCACCTCGACACGTGCCCGGTCGGCGTCGCCACGCAAAACCCTGAGCTGCGCGCCCGCTACACGGGCCAAGCCGACCACGTCGTGAACTTCTTCGAGTTCGTCGCGCAGGAGGTCCGCGAGTACCTCGCGGAGCTCGGCGTGCGCTCACTGGACGAGATCATCGGGAAGCGCGAGCTCCTCGAAGTCGACGAGGCGATGCATCACTGGAAGACCGAGGGGCTCGACCTCTCGCGCGTGCTCACCGGCCACGAGTTCGGCGATGCGCCGACTCGGAGCCTTGTCACCCAGGAGCACGAGCTCGACCAGCACTTCGACCAGAAGCTGCTCACGCTCGCCGAGCAGGCGCTCGAGCGCGGCGAGTCCGTCAAGGTGTCGATGGACGTCATCAACACCGACCGCGCCGTCGGCACGATGCTCGGGCACCACGTGACCCTCAAGCACGGTGAGCACGGCCTGCCAGCAGGCACGATCGACATCGAACTGCGGGGGACCGCAGGGCAGTCGCTTGGCGCGTTCCTGCCGAACGGCATCCGCATCCGGCTCGTCGGCGACTCGAACGACTACGTCGGCAAGGGGCTCAGCGGTGGCGAGATCATCCTCAGGCCCGACGAGCGTGCGCCGTTCAAGTCGCACGAGAACGTCATCGCGGGCAACGTCATCGGCTACGGCGCGACGAGCGGAACCATGTTCCTGAGCGGCGTCGTCGGCGAGCGCTTCCTCGTCCGCAACTCCGGCGCCACTGCGGTGGCGGAGGCCGTCGGCGACCACGCGCTCGAGTACATGACCGGCGGACTCGCCGTGATCCTGGGGGAGACGGGCAAGAACTTCGGTGCGGGCATGTCCGGTGGCATCGCCTACGTGCACAAGCTCGACCCGAAGCTCGTCAACCCCGACATGGTCTCGACGGGGGAGCTCGGCCTGACGACGCTGACCAGCGCCGATGCCGACATCCTGCGCGACATCCTCGAACGCCACTACGCGGAGACCGACTCGCAGCTCGCTCGCGAGATGCTCGAGGACTTCGACGCGGTGTCGAAGGAGTTCACGAAGGTGCTCCCGCGTGACTACGCCAAGGTCACCGAGATCCGCAACGCCGCCATCGAACGCGGTGGCGACCCCGATGACAGCACGACCTGGCACGAGATTCTGGAGGCAACCCGTGGCTGACCCGAGAGGATTCCTCACCAATCGCGAACGCGAGCTCCCCAAGCGTCGGCCCGTTCCCGTGCGAATCATGGACTTCAGCGAGGTCTACGACCCTCAGGAGCCCACCCAGCTGCGCCGGCAGGCCGGACGCTGCATGGACTGCGGTGTTCCGTTCTGTCACCAGGGCTGCCCGCTCGGCAACATCATCCCCGAGTGGAACGACCTGACGTTCCGCGGTGACATGGCGGGCGCGAGCGAGCGCCTGCACGCCACGAACAACTTCCCGGAGTTCACGGGACGCCTGTGCCCGGCCCCGTGCGAGTCGTCGTGCGTGCTCGGCATCAACCAGCCGGCCGTCACGATCAAGCGCGTCGAGCAGTCCATCGCGGACACCGCCTTCGCCGAGGGCAACGTCCGTCCGCACCCGCCCGAGCGCCTCACTGGCAAGACGGTCGCCGTCGTCGGATCGGGGCCAGCGGGCCTCGCCGCCGCCCAGCAGCTGACCCGCGCCGGCCACACGGTCGCGGTGTTCGAGCGTGACGACCGCATCGGCGGGCTGCTGCGCTACGGCATCCCGGACTTCAAGATGGAGAAGTCCGTACTCGATGCTCGTCTCTCGCAGATGCGCGCCGAGGGCACTCGCTTCCGCACCGGCATCGAGATCGGTCGCGACATCACGTGGGACAACCTCCGACAGCGCTACGACGCCGTCGTGGTCGCCACCGGAGCGCTGGTCCCGCGCGATCTCCCCGTGCCGGGCCGCGAGCTCAAGGGCGTCCACTACGCGATGGACTTCCTGACGCAGTCGAACCGCGTGGTCGCGGGCGACGACCTCGCCTCGCAGATCCACGCCGAGGACAAGCACGTCATCGTCATCGGCGGTGGAGACACCGGTGCAGACTGCATCGGCACGTCGCACCGCCAGGGCGCAGCCTCGGTCACGAACCTCGCCATCGGCAAGGAGCCGCCGACCGAGCGTCCCGCGCATCAGCCGTGGCCGACGACGCCGACCCTCTTCGAGGTCTCGACCTCGCACGAGGAGGGCGGAGAGCGCGCCTTCCAGGCGTCCACGGTCGAGTTCATCGGCGACGAGTCCGGTCGGGTCCGCGCGATCCGGCTCGCCGAGACCGAGTTCCGCGCCGACGGCTCGCGCGGCCCGAAGGCGGGCACGGAGCGCGAGCTTCCCGCCGACCTGGTGCTGCTGGCCATGGGCTTCACGGGCCCGGAGCGGCACACGATCGAACCTCAGCTGCAGCTCCCGTTCACCTCACGGGGGGCCCTCGACCGCACTGCCGAGTACGAGACGGAGCTCCCTGGAGTGTTCGTCGCGGGCGACGCGGGCCGCGGCCAGTCGCTCATCGTCTGGGCGATCGCCGAGGGACGTGCGGCAGCCGCCTCCGTCGACCGGTATCTTGAACAGTCGACGGAGCTTCCGGAGCCGATCCTCGCCACCGAGCGCGCGATCTCCCTCTGAATCCGCCACCACGCGCCTCTCGGCGCACCACAGTTTCGACGAACCGGAGTTAATGCATGAGCCGTAGAGCGAAGATCGTCGCCACCCTCGGTCCAGCCGTCAACACCCCTGAAGGGATCCGCGCCCTCATCGGCGCCGGCGTCAACGTCACGCGCTTCAACCTCAGCCACGGCGACCACGCCGTGCACACCGAGAACTACACCCTCGTCCGGGATGCCGCCGAGGAGCTCGGCGTTCCCGTCGCGATCCTGGTCGACCTGCAGGGACCGAAGATCCGTCTCGAGAAGTTCGAGGACGGCCCCCACCACCTCGCGGTCGGGGACATCTTCAAGATCACCTCCCAGGACGTGCCCGGCACGAAGGACCTCGTCGGCACGACCTACAAGGGCCTGCCCACCGACGTGAAGCCGGGCGACCCGCTGCTCATCGATGACGGCAAGGTGCTCGTGCGCGTCGTGGAGACCGACGGCGTGACCGTCACGACCCGCGTCGAGGTGCCAGGCAAGGTCTCGAACAACAAGGGCATCAACCTGCCCGGCGTCGCCGTGAACGTGCCAGCCCTGTCCGAGAAGGACGAGGACGACCTGCGCTGGGGTCTGCGCATCGGCGCCGACATCATCGCCCTGTCGTTCGTGCGTTCGGCGGAGGACATCAACCGCGTCCACGCGATCATGGACGAGGAGGGCATCCGCCTTCCCGTGATCGCGAAGATCGAGAAGCCGCAGGCCGTCGAGAACCTCAACGAGATCGTCGACGCGTTCGACGGCATCATGGTCGCCCGCGGCGACCTCGGCGTGGAGCTTCCTCTCGAGCAGGTCCCGATCGTGCAGAAGAACGCGATCCAGCAGGCTCGCCGCTGGGCGAAGCCCGTGATCGTCGCGACGCAGATGCTCGAGACGATGATCGAGAACCCGCGCCCCACCCGCGCGGAGGCATCCGACTGCGCCAACGCCGTCCTCGACGGCGCCGACGCGCTCATGCTCTCCGGCGAGACCAGCGTCGGCGCGTTCCCGATCGAGGCGGTGCGCACCATGGCGCGCATCATCGAGTCGACCGAGACGCACGGCCTGGACCGCATCCCGCCGCTGGGCACGAAGCCCTTCACGCAGGGCGGCGCGATCACCCTCGCCGCGTCGGAAGTTGGCGAGTTCCTCAAGGCGAAGTACTACTGCGTGTTCACGGAGTCCGGTGACTCGGTGCGGCGCATGGCGCGCCTGCGCACCGAGATCCCCGTGCTCGGGTTCACCCCGTCGCCGCACATCGCGCGTCGCATGAACCTCTACTGGGGCGTCAAGGCCGCCATCGTGGAGCGCGTCACGCACACCGACGAGATGATCGGGCAGGTCGACAAGTACCTCATGGAGAACGGCCTCGCCCAGGCGGGCGACGTCGTCGTGGTCGTCGCCGGCATGCCGCCGGGCCGCGCTGGCACCACCAACGACCTCCGCGTGCACCGCGTTGGTGTCGATGACGACCGCGTCGTCCCCGCGTACGAGGGCAAGCACACCCGCTAGCCGCACGCTGCCGCCGAGAGGCCGGTCAGGACCCACACGGTCCTGACCGGCCTCTTGTCGTCGGTGAGAGCCCGCCGCGGCCCCAGGTTGGGTATCGTTTCACCATGTCGATCGTCAAGACGCGGAGCGAGTCGTGAGTCCGGTGCAGGGGTCCACCGCGCTGGACGTCAGAGATGCGCTTGTCGCCGCCACGGAATGGCGACCGGATATCCTCGGTTCCGGCTTCTCGGCCCTCGACCTGCCGCTCAAGCCCGACCATGAGGGCCAGGTCGTCGCGACGCTCGTTCGCGGGCCGCGGGCGGACCGCTTCGCGCGGGGCCCAGCACGTGGAGCTGACATCCTCTACGTGCACGGCTGGTCCGACTACTTCTTCCAGAAGCACCACGCGCACTACTGGGCGAGCGAGGGCGCACGCTTCTTCGCGCTCGACCTGCGCAAGTACGGGCGCAGCCTCCGCGACTACCAGACACCCGGGTTCGTCACCGACCTCGCGACCTACGACGAGGAGCTGGAACGCGCCCTCGAGGTCATGGGGCATGGGCCGGGTGGGCACCGCCGAGGCAGGCATCCGCTCATCCTGATCGGCCACTCCACGGGTGGCCTCACGCTGAGCCTCTGGGCGGACCGGAACCCAGGTCGCGTGGATGCGCTCATCCTGAACAGCCCGTGGCTCGAGCTGCAGACCAGAGCAGCGGTGCGTACGGCGCTGACCCCGCTCATGACGCTCGCGGCCCAGCTCCGCCCCACGGATACGTTCAACAACATCGACTTCGGCTTCTACACGCGGGCGGTGAAGAAGGAGCTAGGTGGCGAGTGGGAGTTCGACGACCGCTGGCGGCCGACGCCGAGCTTCACCGTGCGAGCTGGCTGGCTCCACGCGATCCTCGCCGGCCACGCGGCAGTCGCCGTGGGGCTCGACATCCGGGCACCCGTCCTGACGCTCCTGTCATCGCGGAGCACGCTGTCGCCGATCTGGCATGAGTCGATGCGCACCTCCGATTCTGTGCTGCGCGTCGACGACATCGCGCGGCGTTCACTCAATCTCGGTGACACGGTCACGGTTCGTCGCCTGGACGGCGCGCTGCACGACGTGCTGCTCTCCGCCCCGCCGGTGCGGGCTGAGGCGTTCGCGGCCATGACTCGGTGGCTCAAGGCGTACCTCCACTGATCCGCAGCGGGAACAACAGCGGCCGAATCGCTGTTGGACCGCGTGTGCCCCAACGTCGAAAGGTCAGCATGAGCCGTCTTCTGTCACCCGTCACCCTGCCGAGCATGGAAGGTGGCGGCCTGCCGTTGCGCAACGCCACGTTCCTCGCACCGATGTGCCAGTACTCGGTGACGCGCCGGGACGGTCTTCCTACTTCCTGGCAGCTCGTGCACCTGGGTGCGCGGGCGAGCGGCGGGTTCGGGCTCGTCTGGACGGAGGCGACAGCGATCGTCCCCGAGGGCCGCATCTCGCCAGAGGACACGGGAATCTGGAGCGACGAGCACACGGAGGCGTGGCGACCCATCGTCGACTTCCTGCATGAGCAAGGCGCTGCTGCCGGTATCCAGCTCGGCCACGCAGGTGGCAAGGCATCCGCCTCCCCGGCCCTGCCGGAGACGGCACGAGGCACCGTTCCTGCGGACGAGGGCGGTTGGAATGCGCAGGCCCCGTCGAGCACCGATGTCTTCGGGCTCGCGGTGCCTGCCGAACTCACCGTCACGCAGATCTCGGACCTCGTCATCGACTGGGGCAGGGCGGCCCGCCGCGCCGACGAGGCGGGCTTCGACGCGCTGCAGATCCACGCGGCTCACGGCTACCTGCTGCACGAGTTCCTCTCGCCGCTCTCGAACGAGCGGAGCGATGAGTACGGCGGCTCGTTCGAGAACCGCACTCGCTTCGTCCTCGAGGTCGTCGCCGAGGTGCGGCGCAACTGGCCGGCGGAGAAGCCTCTGGCGATCCGCTTCTCCGGCGAAGACTGGGTGGAGGGCGGCTGGACCATCGCCGAGACCGTCGACCTCGCGAAGCTCGTGCACCAGCTGGGCGTCACCGTGTTCGACCTCTCCAGCGGTGGCATCGGCGCTTTCAACGGCCCGGTCGGCCCCGGCTACCAGGTGTCGCTCGCCCGGGCGGTCCGCGAGGCGCTCCCCGCGGAGACCGCATTTGTGACGGCGGTCGGCCAGATCACCGAAGCGCGCCACGCCGAGGCGATCCTGGTGGGAGGCGATGCCGACGGGATCACGATCGGCCGAGCCGCGCTCGCCAACCCGAACTGGCCGGTGCACGCCGCGGTGCAGCTGGGAGACGGGCAAGTCGGCCTCGTCGCACCCCAGTACTGGCGCGCGACCATGGGCTAGCGCCCCGGTAGCTCCCCGGTAGCTGGCCTGTCGAGCTAGCTGCGGGGCCCGCGCGCCCCCTCGGCCCTGGCAGTGGTCGAGTCGTCGAGGAGCCGGGTGAGCGTGTCTTTGAGCGCCTCGAGTTCCGGGAGGGTCCATCCGAGCTCCGCGACGACCTTGACCGGCACCTCCTCGGCCTTGGCCCGCAGCTCAAGGCCCGGGGGAGTGAGTCGAATCTCGACGGCTCTCTCGTCGTCTGGTCGCCGGCTGCGGGTGACCAGGCCAGAGGTCTCGAGTCGTTTCACGAGCGGGCTGAGCGTGGCGGGTTCAAGATGCAGGGCCCTCGCGAGCTGACCGAGTGTCTGTCCGTCGTTCTCCCAGAGCCCGAGCATCACCAGGTACTGCGGATGCGTGAGGCCGAGCGGCTCGAGGATGGGTCGGTAGAGCGAGATGACGCTTCGGCTGGCCGCGGCCAGGGCGAAGCAGAGCTGCTTGTCGAGCGCGAGGAGATCCACGGGACCAGACTAGTCGCGCACACAGACCACGAATAGTTAGTACACTAACGATCATGGCCAGCGACAGACTCCCGAACCCCTACAAGGGTCAGCCCGGATGGTGGAATCGGCTCAACCAGCTGCTGTTCCCGTTCATGGGGCCAGCACAGGTGGGCACCGGGGGAGTCGCGCGAACGGATCCCGTCCGAGCACCCGCGTCCTGCCGGGACTGCGGACACCCGTACTCCGAGCACGAGATCAGGCGAGGCATCGGCGCCAATCAGCCGAGCAGCATCCTCTGCCCGAGTGACGAGCGACGAGAGCCTGGCTCGACGCGGACCTCCGCCTAGTCACTCGGGGCAGGCGCAGATCGCGCCGAACGCTCCGCGGACGTCAGCGGAGAGTGCTTCGGGGTCGGAGGTGCCACCCGCGGCCGCCGTGAAGAGCAGCCCGACGAACGCGAAGTACAGCACCCCCGCTCGCGCGGCGGCGTCTTCCTCGGCGGTGCATCCGCGCTCGGTCATCACGGTGCGGAACCTCTCGGTGAGGCCGGTCGCCAGATCCGAGAAGAGTCCCGCTTCACGCCCGCCCGAGATGAGGATGGACGCGTAGGCGCGCGCAAGCTCGTCGTGGCGCGTGAACAGCGCGACGAGCGGTGCCGTGAGACCTACGAGCCTGTCCGGGCAATTGCCCCCAGCGTCCGTCCCGGCGATATCGGCGAACGCGGGGCGCTGAGTTCCTGCGGGGCGAGCCTGATCGAGGACAGCAGACCGCTCGGCAACTTCCGCCTCGACGAGGAGGTCGAAGACCCGCACCAGCAGCGCGCTCTTGTCGCCCACGGACATGACCGTGCCGACGCTCACGCCCGCCGCCTGCGCGATTCCGCGGATGCTCGTACCAGCGAACCCCTCCTCGACGAAAAGGTGCGCCGCGGCGTCGACCACGCGGGAGTGCGTGAGCCGCTTGACCTCTGCGCGTGAGTTCGACATGTCCGAAAGGCTACCTCGAACAAGTTCAGTGAACGCGTTCACACACGCCGACGCACCGGCTGGAGAGAATACTGCTGACGCGACATGGCGACTCTGGGGACGGGACTACCGGAGAATGCGGTCGACGAACTCGTCTATGGCGGCATCGACGGACAATCCAGTATCGATCGGTGCGGTGAGGTGGTCGAGCATCAATCCGTCGATGGCGTAGTGGAACAGGGCGATCTCCGTCTGCCCTCCTGGCAGGCCAGAGTCTTCGTTGAACGCGACATCATCCCGGAAGGCTCCCTGCCGCCACGCTCCGAGCGCCTTGGCGACGGCAGGACGCCGTCCGGCTTCTAGCCGCAGCTCGAAGAGGGCGAGCGACACATGTGGGTCAATACCGAGGCGCCTGACGACGTCACGCAGGTAGTCGGCGAAGAGCTCCCGGTCGGGTGGCCGAGCGCTACGCGAGGAAACAGCCTCGGGATCGGGTGTCAGCCTCTCTCCGATGCGGTCGACGAGCGCGGAGATGAGATCGTCCCGGGTCGGGAAGTAGTTCGAGGCTGTACCGCGGGGCGTGCCTGCGGCGGCGTCCACGGCGCGGTGGGTGAGACCACGGGCGCCTTCTTCGGCCAGCACGCGAATCCCGGCGTCGGCAAGTGCTGTGCGTCGTTCTTCGTTGCGGGCCATGCCGCCCATGGTAGCTAGACCACAACTCCTGTTGTACTTTAACTACGACACTTGTCGTGATTGGAGATGCTGTGAGGAACCTCGTCTACTACGTCGCCGTCAGCATCGACGGATACATTGCTGACCCAACCGGCGGGTTCGATGCGTTCCTCGTCGATGGCGACCACGCATCTGTGGTGTTCGGTGAGTATGCGGACGCGCTGCCCGCGCACGTGCAGGCCGCACTGGGAATCGAACCGCCCAAGACGCGATTCGACACGGTGATCATGGGGTGGAACACGCTGGCCCCCGCGCTCGATATCGGAATCGACAGTCCCTACCCCCATCTGCGTCAGATCGTTGCGAGCCGCCGGGCACACGACCTCGACCCGGAGATCACCGTCACTCACGATCCGCTCGCCACGATCCGCGGCCTGAAACGGGAAGACGGTTTGGACGTCTGGCTCTGCGGTGGTGGGGAGCTCGCCGGCGCACTCCTCCCGGAGATCGACCGCCTCGTCTTGAAGCGCAGTCCCGTCATCTTCGGCTCCGGCCTCCCCATCTTCGGGAGTGTCCCCTACGAGCCGCGTGCGTTCACCTTGACCGGAACCCGCTCCTTCGAGTCGGGTGTCGTGGTCGAGGAATACGTCTCCAGCGGCAGAGCGTGAGCATCGTGATCGCGCGGACGTCGCCCCCACCGCTGTGTCAACGACGTCCTGGTGTCAGACCCCCAGCGCGACCGGGCCAAGTCTCCCGAGTCCCTGTCGACGACCTCACGCAGCGGGCAACGACTCCAGCATGTGCTCCCAGGCACGATGCACATCGGCCGAGACCAGCCCGAGCTGCGTCACCACAGCGACGCAACGAGCGCGCTCATCGTAGAGCTCAAGCGTCGACGTGCGACCCAGCGGCCCACAGGCCGCCACGAGCAGACACGAGCGCATCGCTCCGAGATCGAGCTCGATGACGCCGTCCCCGAGCGAGACGACCAGGAGCGCGCCGACACGTTCCACGAGGTGCACCAACCCCGCGCCCAGCTGCAGCACAGCACTCGACGGAACACCCACGCAGACCGGCAACCCGACCGAGCTCAGGTGCTCGAACACCGCGGGGAGCAGCGAGGGATCCACGGCGCGGCTGTTGCCGACGCCACCGACACCCCAGCCAGAGCGAGCAGCGTTCCCGCGCACCAGCGCGGCGTGTCGATCGGACCCGCCCGCATCGAGGATCGCATCCAGCTGCGCGAGCTGATCGCCGTCGCGCCAGTCCGCCGCGGCCTCCCCAGCCAGCTGCAGGATGCGCAGCTGCGCCTCGCTCGGCGGCCGAGAACGTCCGAGGCGCGCGAGCAGCCGGGCGTCCTGGGCAGAGTGGACAAGCACCCGGTGCACGAGGCGCCCGTCGATGGAATAGACGTACAGACTGGGGAGCGCCCCCTGCACGCCCTCCTCGTGGGCGATCACCGCGACGCCGAGCGACGCCGGACGAACCCGCAACGTGATCCAGGCGGACGGCGCGCGCAGCGCCCGACCACAAGCCGTCGGCAGGTCGTAGCTGCCGATCTGGTGGATCGTGCACGCGCCATTGCTGGTGGTCGCCGTCGCCGTGCCGAACCCGACAAGACCGTAGGCGAGGGCCTCTGGCGACTGCGTCACCTTGCGGAGCATGGTGTGCGGCGACGACAGCAGCCGATCGAGCGTCCCAGCGTTGAGCGCGCTCACCTGCCGGGAGTGGGCCGCGCCGACTGCGCCATCCCGCCCGAGACCTTGGAGCCCACCGCCGCGACGCCGCGCGCACGGGCAGTCCCCGTTCGCCCCGCAGACCTCATCCCTGCCCGCGGTGTCCTCCGGCAGCATGGCTCAGTACACGTCCCTCACGTAGCGCTTCTGGCGCTTCAACGCGGCAACGTACTCTGCCGCGCCTTCAGCCGTCACTCCTCGCTCCTGCGCGACCACCGCGTGGAGGGCGTCGTCGACGTCTCTCGCCATGCGCGATGCGTCACCGCAGACGTAGAAGTGCCCACCCTCCTCGAGCCAGGCGTAGAGCTCGGCGCTGTGCTCGAGCATCCGCGTCTGCACATAGATTTTCTCCGCCTGGTCGCGCGAGAACGCCAGGTCGAGGCGGTCGAGGACCCCGCGCTCGGTGAGCCCCGCGAGTTCCTCCTCGTAGATGAAGTCGCTGTCGCGGTGCTGGTCGCCGAAGAGCAGCCAGTTGCGTCCGGATGCGCCGCGCGCCTCACGCTCGTGCAGGAAGCCGCGGAACGGGGCGATCCCCGTGCCTGGGCCGACCATGATCATGGGGGCGTCGTCATCCTCAGGCACGCGGAACGCCGCGTTCGGCTGCAGGAACAGGTGCACGGGGTCGAGGTCGCCGACACGGTCCGCGAGGAACGTTGAGCACACGCCGCCGTACCGGCGGGCCTCGGTTCCGTACCGCACCGAGGCCACGGTGAGGTGGATGCGGTCCGGGCTGGCGAGCGGGCTCGACGAGATCGAGTAGGCGCGGTGCTGCATGGGCCGCAGCAGCGACGCGAACTCATCTGCGGTGAAGCTCACTCCCTGCGCAGCCCGGAGCACGTCGAGCGTGTCCCGGCCCCACAGCCAGCTGTCCAGCTGAGCCTTGTCGCCGCGCTGCACGAGCTCCGCGACGGCTCCGCTCGGCTCCCGAGCGGAGAGCTCCGCGAGCAGGTCCTTCGAGGGGGCCGTGATGTCGAGCTCTCGCTCGAACGCCGTGCGCAGCGTCGAGCCGCTCTCGAGCGCTTCGTCACCGGAGAAGCCGAGGTGCCCGAGCAGCTCGTCGACGAGACCGGGCTCGTTGACCGGCACGACCGCGAGGGCGTCGCCCGCCGCGTACGTGATGCCGCTGTCGCCGAGATCGAACTCGTAGTGGCGGATCTCCTTCGAGCTTCGTGGCCCGGAGAGGACGCGGTTGACGGCGAGGCGCGACGGGTACGGCGTCTTCTTGTTCCACGGCGAGCGCACTCGGGCCGGCGCGGCGGCAACGGCTGGCGCTGGAGCGGCGGTGTTCGGCTGGAGGGCCGCGAAGTGCTCGACCACCTCCGCGATCCACTCGGCGGCCGCATCCTCGTAGTCGACGTCGCAGTCCACGCGCGGCACGACACGCGTCGCCCCGAGCTGCTCGAGGCGCGTGTCGATGAGCTTCCCGGCCTGGCAGTAGTCGTCGTAGCTGCTGTCTCCGAGCGCGAGGACCGCGAACTTCGCCGACTCGAGGCGCGGAGCACCGTCAGCGGACAGCTCCTCCCAGAAGAGCTCGGCGTTGTCCGGCATCTCACCCTCGCCGTAGGTGGACGTGACGACGACGATGTTGCGTTCGCCGTTCAACGCCTCGGGGGAGACCGAGTCGAGCGGGGCGAGCGTCGCCGCGAGGCCTGCAGCTCGGGCCGCAGCCGCGAGGTCCTCAGCCACGAACTCGCAGTTCCCGGTCTGCGTGCCGATGAGGATCTCGAGCGTCAGCGTCGCGGCCCGCACCTCCTTGTCGGCGGTGGGGATCGCGGCGAGTCCCGCCATGAACCCGGAGAGCCATGCCTGCTGCTCCCGGGTGAAGGGGGCGTCGACGGGGATGAACGGCGCGCTCATGCGAGGCCACCCGCCGTCGGAGCGAGGCCAGCGGCCGCGGCCGAAGGCTGCTGGCGCTTCTCGGTGACGACGAGCTCGCGGGCGATGTCGACCATCGCCGCGGTCGCGAGGATCTCGTCCGTGCCCACCGACTGGAGGAGCCGGCGGTTCTTCACGTTCTGGTGCATGATCCACCCCGTCGTTCCTGGCGCGTCGATGCTGCGCACGTTGCGCAGGCGGAGGGCGTCCTTGTAGTCCTCGAGGCGCTTCGCGGCGATGAGGGCCGCGAGCTCCGCGTCCTCGAACCGGTCGAGTTCACCGCGCAGGTACTTGTTCACGCGCTGCATGACGAAGAAGTCCTCGGTGAGGATGAGCTTCCGGACCGCGTCGACCACCCTGGGGTCGTCGGGCCCGCTGGCGTCTGGCACTCGGGTGAGCGCGATGTCCTGCGAGATGTTGAGCACCGCGTAGGAGGCGAGCAGGGCGAACCTGTCGTCACGGTCCGACTCCGAGCCGCCGGGAGTGCGGCCGCCGATCACCGGGTGACCGCCGCGGTAGGCCTCCTTGAAGAGGCGGATGCGCTGGGTTGCGATGGAGGTGGAGAGCTCGTCCAGCAGCTCCTTGCGTCCCTTCGCGGCGAGGATCTTGTCGGCGTCCTGGTAGAGCAGGAGCGCCCGCGGCATACCGCAGAAGAACCTGCTGCGCTCGGACTCCCAGTCGCGGAGGATCTGCGCCGCGAGGGGTGAACCGGTCGCGTCGAGGTGCCACTGCAGGAGGAGCTTGACCGCGGCCTCGTGGAAGTCGCCGTGGCTGGTGTCGGTGATGGGGAACACGAGCAGGGAGTCGGCGCTCACGTTCTCGCGCGTCGAGCCGTCGGCGTCGTACTGGTAGACGAACCCGCCGCTCATGCCGTTGCCGAGGCCCTTGCCCGCGCTGCCGAGATTGAGGACGGCCCCGTTGGTCATGTACTCGCAGCCGAAGTCGCCGATGCCCTCGACGACCGCTGTTGCGCCGGAGTTGCGCACCGCGAAGCGGTCGCCCGCCTCGCCCTGCACGAACGTGCGTCCGCCCGTCGCACCGAAGAGCGCGAAGTTGCCGATGAGCACGTTCTCGCCGGGCTCCGAGCCGCCGCCGCCGGGGGAGAGCACGACGATGGTTCCGCCGCCCTGGCTCTTGCCGACGCCGTCGTTCGCGGTTCCCGTGTGCACGAGGCGCATGCCGTCGTTGCTGAAGGCGCCGTAGGACTGTCCGGCGGATCCCTGCGTCGTGACGATGATGCTGCCGTCCACGAGCGAGCGCCTGCCTCGCTCGTCCTCGACGACTGCGGGGAGCCCTGCGACCGTCTCTGCATCGAGCTCGTAGTTGAGCATCCGCTCGATGTCGATCGACAGCTGACCGCCGACCGACTTGAAGCGGTTGCCCATCTCGACGCCTTCGATGAGGATCGACGGCTCTGCTCGGTCGACGAGGGCGGCCCGGATCTGCTCGACGAGGGAGTCGTCGATGCTGAAGTCCTTCTCGAGGTAGATGGGGTTGGCGACGATCTTCTCGGGAACCTTCGCGAGCATGTCGCGAACGTCGAGGTCGCCGACGCTCGCGGGGTGCGCGAGGAGCTGCAGCAGGTCGCCGCGCCCTCGTGCCTCCCCGAGCGAGCGCAGCCCCAGCGAGGCGAGGATCTCCCGCACCTCGTGCGAGATGTTGAGGAGGTACTGGGCGAGGGCGCGCGGGTCGCCGTCGAACACCTCGGGGTTGGTCGTGAGTCCTGCGGGGCACTTGATGTTGCAGTTCTTCGCCATGACGCAGCCGAGCATCATGAGCGCTGTCGTGCCGAATTCGAAGCTGTCCCCGCCGAGGAGCGCGGAGGTCACGACGTCGCTTGCCATCTGGTGGGCACCGGAGCAGCGCAGGACGACCTTCTGCCTGAGTCCGTTCGCGAGGAGCGCCTGGTGGACTTCAGCGACGCCGATCTCCGCCGAGCGTCCCGCGTACTTGAGGCTCGTGACGGCGGCCGCCCCCGTGCCTCCCGTGTTGCCGGCGACGTTGATCACGTCGGCGCCCGCCTTGGCGACGCCGACGGCGATCGTGCCGATGCCCTCCGACGAGACGAGCTTCACGACGACCCGCACCCGGGCGGCCTTGCAGTCGTGGATGAGCTGCGCGAGGTCCTCGATGGAGTAGGTGTCGTGGTGCGGCGGCGGCGAGACGAGCTCGACGCCTGGGGTCCCGCCTCGGGCCGCAGCGATGTCGACCGTGACCTTCGGCGCCGGCAGCTGGCCGCCTTCACCGGGCTTCGCGCCCTGGCCGATCTTGATCTCGAGCTCCTGCAGCATCGGGTCGGCGAGGTAGCCGGCCCAGATGCCGAAGCGGCCGGACGCGAACTGCTTGATGCGCGAGCCCCGGATCGTGTTGTAGCGGGTGATGTGCTCGCCGCCCTCGCCGCAGTTCGACATGCCGCCGACCATGTTCGTGCCGTGCGCGACGGACTCGTGGGCGGTCGCGACGAGCGCCCCGTGGCTCATGGCGCCGGATGCGAGGGTGCGGGCGATCTCGTGCGCGGGCTGCACCTCGTCGAGCGAGATGCTGTCCGGGGCCGTCCTGAGCAGGCTCAGGATGCTCGGTGCGCCCGGGGTGACGCGCACCTCGAGCTTCGAATCCGTCGCGGTCGTCTCGGTGATGGCGTCGCCGTCGAGGGCCGTGAGGACCTGCGCGAGCGCGTCGTATCGCGTCGATTCGCCGTCGAGGGGCCCGGTGAGCTTCAGCTCGTAGGTGGAGTTCTCCGTGTGCTCGATCTCGAGGCCGCGCACGCGGACGTCGCTGTTGCCCTCGAGCGAGAAGCGGCTGAGCTCCCGCGCGAACTCGGAGGGCGTCGAGGCGAGGCGGACGTCTGCTGGCAGCGAGAGCACGTCGCGGAGCGCCGAGGGGCGCCGCGTGCGCTCCTGGATGGTGTTCGTGACGAAGTCCCGGTAGCCGGGGGTGATCTCGAACGCGTCGATCTGCGCCGGCGTGAGCGCGCCGTATCCGCTGTAGGTGTACGCCTTGTCGTCGAGTCCGAACGCGTCGCCGAGCTGGCCGAGGGTGAGGAGTCGCAGCGAGTCGTGCCCTGGGTGCGGCTCTTCGCTCGCGGCGGGCGCTTCCGGCGCCTTCGTGGTCTCGAGGATGCGCGGCTCCTCGGTCATGTCGATGAACCCGCGCACCGCGGTGGTGCCGAACGAGTGGCCGGCTCCTTCCTGGCGCTCCTTGAAGAGGCCGAGGAGGGGGATCTGCTTCTCGTCGGCGACCGCGACGGCCCGCTCGTGCCACTCGGCGACCGCGAGGGCGATGCGCTCGAAGCGCACGCCGCCGACCGGGGCGGCGAGGTGGGGGAAGTAGTCGGCGAGGACCGGGTCCTTCGTGTCGAGGTAGTTGGGCTCGAAGAACTCGCCGCCGATGTAGCTCTCGACGGTGCACAGGCCGACACGGCCCATGGTCTTCATGAGCGACTTCTCGGCGGCCTTCGCGAAGCGGGCCACGGCGAGGTCCGTGTCCGTGATCGTGTCGATCGAGGCGGCGCCGCTCGGGTAGCGCTCCTCGGCGCGCAGGCGCACGCAGAGCGGGTAGACCGCGGCGGCGCCGAAGCCGAGCGCGGCGGCGATGTGGTGCGAGGAGGGCAGCTGGCCGCTCTCCGCGATGATCGACACCCGCAGGCGCAGGCCCTCGCGGATGAGCCGCTGGTTGACGGCCGCGATGACCAGGATGAGGGGGATCGCGGCCAGCTCGCGCGACACGTTGCGGTCGGTGAGCACGGCGATGCCGCCCTGGGCGCGCGCGAACGAGGTCACGGCGTCGCACACGCGCTCGACGGCGTCGCGCAGCGAGGCGGCGTTGGCGGGGGCGTCGCCCTGCACGGGCGTGTAGAGGATCTCGAAGCGCTCGAGCGGCGCAAGGCGCTGCTCGCGGAGCGCGACCATGTTGAGGTGGCTGAGGATGGGCGAGGGCACGACGATCTGCCGCGTCTGGTTGCCGCCGTCGGGCTTGGCGCCGAGTGCGACGCGCAGCGTCATGCCGTCGGCCTCCCGGATGCTGTCGAGCGGCGGGTTCGTGACCTGCGCGAAGCGCTGCGAGAAGTACTTCGCGAGCCCGCCTTCCTGGTCGGAGAGCGCGTTGATGGCGTTGCCGTAGCCCATGGCGGAGATGCGCTCGGTGCCGTTGGCGAGCATCGGGTCCATCATGAACTTGAAGCTCTCCTGGTTCAGCGAGTACGCGACGTACCTGCCGGCGGGGGAGAGGTCCCCGTCGTAGCCGAGCGTGTTGCTTCCCCGGTCGATCTCGGGCAGCTCGATGTCCTCGATGTTGACGCGCGCGGCTTCGAGGTCCGCGCTGTAGTCGCGCCGGAGGGCGAGCTGCTCGAGCGCCTCCCACGTGCGGAAGCTGCGCCCCTGCGTGTGGTCGAAGTAGAGCATCCCGCCCGCTTCGATGCGACCGCGGCGCACGATGCTTCCCGGTGCGAACTGGATCTGCCCGGCCTCTGAGCTCACGACGAGGTAGTCGTCGGTCTCGACGGTGCGCAACGGGCGCAGCCCGAGGCGGTCGAGGCGCGCGCCGATGATGTCGCCGTTGCTGAAGACGAGTGCTGCCGGTCCGTCGTTCTTCTCCTCGTAGAGGGAGAAGAACTCGAGCATGTCCCGGACCTCCGGGGTGAGCGTGCGGTCGTTCTCCCACGCCGGCGGCATGGTCGAGACGACGGCCTCGACGAGCTCGAGCCCGTCGTCGAAGACGCGGCTCTGCAGGGTCTGGTCGAAGCGGCTGCTGTCCGACTGCCCAGGTGGATGCACGATGACGCGTCCCCGCGCGGTCGCGAGCGCGTTCTCGGAGAGGCGGTTCTTGCGGTCGGTGTTGAGCTCTCCGTTGTGCGCGAGCATGCGGAACGGCTGCGCCATGCTCGGGTGCGGCTCCGTGTTGGTCGAGAAGCGCGTGTGGAAGAAAAGCGTGCGAACCGACTGGCGCTCGTCGAGCAGGTCGGTGAAGTAGGGGATGACCTCGTTCGAGTTGAGGCGGCCCTTGAGCGTCTGCGTGCGGGCGCTCAGCGACAGCGGGTAGAGGCCCTGAAGCGGGGCGTTCGAGTAGGCGATGCCCTCGATGTCGAGGAGCGCGGCGTTGGCCGCGGCGTCCATCTCGGCGCGGCTCCAGCCCTCGGCCGCGACGAAGATCCACTGGACGATGGGCAGCTGGTAGTGCGACGCCGCAGGGCGTGCGACGGTGGCGTCGACGGGCACGTCGCGGACGAGGATCGGCTCGATGCCGTGCGCGCGCAGCGTACTGGAGATGAGCTCGTGCGCCACGTCGAGCTGCTCGACGTCGCTCGGCATGAAGAAGTTGCCCACGCCGAAGAGGCCCGACTCGAGCTCGCGCCCGACGAGCGAGCTGAAGAACTCGACCGACAGGTCGACGTTGATGCCTGCGCCGTCGCCGACACCTTCGGCGGACATGCCTCCGCGGTGGGGGATCGCGCAGAGCGCCTCGTTTCCGAGCCGGATCACATCATGGTGCTGCACGCCGTCCTTGCGCGTGATGAAGCCGACGCCGCAGTCGCTCTTCTCGAGCTCGGGACGGTACAGACCAACGGTTTTTTGCGACACGAAGATGCCTCCAAGGGACAGCAGCGAGGGGAAAGGCGACGCGAACACTGCAACATTGGAGGTTTCGTCTGCGGGAGTCGTCACTTGGTGCGGTGCGGGGTTCCCAGCGGCATAGCGGTATACGTACGGTAAGGGTTGCCTAAAGCTGGCGCAAGGCCACGCGCCGATGATCGATCGACGGATTTCGCGGTCACGGCACTCGGACAGGTGGTTCCGACTGCCCACGTCCGCCCCTGCATGCGCGTCCTCGTTCTCCGGCTGAGATGATGGAGGCATGAGCGACGTCAAGACATACATGCGAACTGCCTCCGCGGAGGCCGACGCCGGCGAGGACACCCTCGCGGAGGTCACCGACAGGCTCGTGCAGCGCCTCGTGGAGGCCGCTGCCGCCGACGGCATCACGATCCCGGAGGGCGAAGTCGAGGTCGACGTGCTCGTCGACGACACGCTGAACCTGTGGGACGCGACCGCGACCTGGTCCGGATCCGGTGCAAGCGCCGCGGATGCTGAGGCGACGGTCACCGACATCGGCTAGCGCCGAACACGACACACGCGCGAAGCCCCGGTTCGGCCAGTGAATCACTGGCCGAACCGGGGCTTCCCTCTGTGCACGGACTGCGGACTTCGGACTCCCGTCGAAGGACGGTTGCCGGCTCGTCTCGGCGACGCGCCGTCACCGAGACTCGATCACCGGCCGGATACGGCCCGAGAATCGAGCCCGGACGACGCGATCACTCGCCGTGGCTGCGCCTCCGCATGAGGAGCAGCATGGCTCCCAGCCCGAGGAGTGCCGTCGCGCCGAGAAGACCCGGCCCGAGGGTGTCGGAACCCGTCGACGCCAGCTTTCCCTGATCTCCGGCCTCGGGCGCAGTACCGTCTTCGACGGTGACCACGGTGGGGGTTCCGACCGGCGTCTGCGGCGGCGCGTCTGTCGCGCCTGGAGAGGACATCGGCGGTGTGGCTGAGGGCGCCGGCGATGTCGTGGACGTTGGAGTCGGTGTTGGGGCCTGCGTGGAAGGTGCGACGGACTGCGTGGGGACAGGCAGCCCAGTTGAAGGATCGGTGGGTCCGGCCGTGGACGAGGCTGTCGGCGCAGGTGTTGATGTGCCGGTCTCCGTCGGTGACGGGCTCGCCGTCGGAGAAGGCGCCGTGCTCTCCGTTGGTGAGGGCGTTGCAGTCGCAGTCGGTGACGGGGTCGCAGTCACGGTCGGTGACGGGGTCGCGGTCACGGTCGGTGACGGGGTCCGAGGCGGGATGGGTGCGTTTTCTGCGAGCACGATCATCCTTGGCAGCCCGGCAATAACGGGGTTGTCTGGCGTGAGTGTCGTGACGTTGCCGAACTCGTCCGTGAGTTCAGCGCCAACCACCTGGTACTCACCCCCGTGCCATTTCGGCACTTCGTCCTCCCAGGGGGTCACGGTCAACCAAGCACCGGCGACACCCCGGACGATCTCGCCCAATCGGTCGCCTGCTGAGCCACGCA
Source organism: Pseudoclavibacter sp. VKM Ac-2888 (assembly GCF_015351285.1). Classification (NCBI taxonomy): domain Bacteria; kingdom Bacillati; phylum Actinomycetota; class Actinomycetes; order Micrococcales; family Microbacteriaceae; genus Pseudoclavibacter; species Pseudoclavibacter sp. VKM Ac-2888. Next base: position 484,615 of record NZ_JADKSM010000001.1, on the reverse strand, counting down.
TCTTGTAGACCGTGCCTCGATCGTCTTCCAAGAGGAACGTGATGTCGTCGAGATCGCTCTCGTCGCGGATGGTCCAGTTAATATCGGGCTCGTCCCCCATCCGGACGGTCGACTGCTCGAATCCAGCCGAAAGCAGTTCCGGAGCAGTCACATCTGGCCCGCCCGCATCAACGACTGTGAACGTCGCCGCAGCGGCGAGCGCTTCACTGTCAGCCGCGGTGAGGAGTGGGCTTCGATTCCCATGCTCGTCCTCGACGACGAGGCTGTCGACGCGGTAGTCCCCGAGCGCCCAGGTGAAGTTGTTCACGGTCACCTGCAGAGATCCGGAGACGAGATCTCCGTCTCGAGCCGCGGCAAGCCGGTCGAATCCCTGAGCCTGGTAGGTGCGCCCGTCTGGGCCGACGATCGTGAGCGAGAGCGCAGTGACACGGCTGGCCTCGCGCGCAGTCCAGTTGAACCAGATGACATCGCTTTGGCGGACCTCGTCAGGCGCATCCACCTCGAGGGCGACGAGCTCCGGGTACTCCTGGTCCCCGTCCGTACCGACGTCGATCTGGAGCCTCGGCAGCGCTTGGATGATGGGGCTGTCCTCGAACGCGCCTCCGTAGACGTCCTGTTCGTCGAAGAACCCGAGATCAGTTACCCGCCATTCCCCAGGCGCCCAGTTCGAGCCGCCCGTTGTGAAGGATGTCGTGCCAGATACAACGTCCCCGTCGCGTCCAGTGACGACGGTGTCGTATTGACCCAGAACCTTGTCAGTCTCCGGTGAGAACACCGACCCGGTCGCCAGGGAAACGGCGCTATACGCAACGCCCCGTGTGCTGAGCACGCTCCACTCGATGCGGACCTCGTCGCCGCCTCCGACGGTCGTAGGCGTGACGAGCTCGGCTGACAGCAGTTCAGGCCCGACATCGAATTGGTTGTAGGCGTTCGCCGGGAGCGCTGGCGTCAGGACTACAGAGAACAGCAGCGCGGCGAGGCAGGCGCAGAGGAGGGCAGAGAGCTTCTTCATTTGTCTCCGTCGACAGAGGGCGGGGGTCCGCAAAGACTAGTGCGAATGTGCAAACGCACGGGGCCGCGCTCTCCGCTGAATCTCGCTCACATCTCTGCGACTGTGGGCCGAGGGCGCATCGAGGGAACGACGAAGGCCCCTACTCGCCAGTGAATCACTGGGAAGTGGGGGCCTTCAGAACCGTGCCGGCTGTGGGATTCGAACCCACACGCCCTCTCGGACAGAGCATTTTGAGTGCACCGCGTCTGCCATTCCGCCAAGCCGGCGCTTCACCTCGGACACAGTATCGTAAGCTCACTACGTGACTGAACAGGAAACCTCTCAAGCCCCGCGACGTGTTGTCGTCGCCGAAGACGAGTCGCTCATCCGGCTCGACATCGTGGAGATCCTTCGCGACAACGGCTTCGACGTTGTCGGAGAGGCCGGCGACGGTGAGACCGCGGTCGCCCTCGCGAAGGAGCTTCGCCCCGACCTCGTCATCATGGACGTCAAGATGCCGCAGCTCGACGGCATCTCTGCCGCCGAGCAGCTGTCGAAGGACAGCATCGCCCCGGTTGTGCTCCTCACCGCGTTCAGCCAGAAGGAACTGGTCGAGCGCGCGACGGAGGCGGGCGCCCTCGCGTACGTCGTGAAGCCGTTCACGCAGAACGATCTGCTCCCGGCCATCGAGATCGCGCTGGCTCGCCACGCGCAGCTCATCGCGCTCGAAGCCGAGATCTCCGACCTCAACGAGCGCTTCGAGACGCGCAAGCAGGTCGACCGCGCCAAGGGCCTCCTCACGCAGAAGATGGGCCTCAGCGAGCCAGAGGCGTTCCGCTGGATCCAGAAGGCATCCATGGACCGTCGCCTCACGATGCAGGAGGTCGCGCAGGCGGTCATCCAGCAGCTCTCGGCCAAGAAATAGCCGAGCCCCGATCAGCAGAAGCCCTCACCGCGTTGACGCGGTGAGGGCTTCTTCGCATTCGCCTGATGCTACTTGGCGGTGCGGATGAGGTTCGTGATGCGGACCGTCGAGCAGCGCTTGCCCGCCTCGTCGGTGATGACGATCTCGTGCACCGTCATCGACCCGCCGAGATGCACCGCCGTGCACTCGCCCGTGACCCAGCCGCTCACGGCGGAGCCCGTGTGGGTCGCGTTGATGTCGATGCCGACCGCGAACCTTCCCGGGCCGGCGTGCACGTTCGCGGCCATGGACCCGAGCGACTCGCCCAGCACGCAGTAGGCGCCACCGTGCAGGAGGCCGATCGGCTGCGTGTTCCCCTCGACCGGCATGACGGCCACGGCACGCTCGGGGCTCAGCTCGACGCAGAGGATGCCCATGCGCTCGGCGAGCGCCCCGAAGCCTCGGCCGTAGGTCACCTCGTGCTGGTCGGGGATGCTGAGCCCGTTGACCGTCGTCGGCGTTTCCAGGTGCGTCATCAGGCTTCCTCCTCGAAGAACGCCCCACAACACGCGCGCATCGGCGCAGTGTCTGGGGCGGCAAGTAGGCTGACCGTGTGTCAGCGCAAAATCAGCCTACCCTCATGGTCATCGACGGCCACTCGCTTGCCTTCAGGGCGTTCTTCGCCCTGCCGGTCGACAGCTTCGTGAACGCCGAGGGGCAGCACACGAATGCCATCCACGGCTTCGTCTCGATGCTCCTCAACCTGCTGCAGAACGAGAATCCGAGCCACATCGCCGTGGCGTTCGACATCTCCCGCAGCTCGTTCCGCACCCGCGAGTACCCGGAGTACAAGGCGGGTCGGGAAGCGACTCCCGTCGAGTTCAAGGGTCAGGTCCCGCTGCTCCGCGACGCACTGCACGCCATGGGCATCACGACGATCGTGAAGGAGGACTTCGAGGCCGACGACATCCTCGCGACCCTCGCCAGGCAGGGGCGCGAGCAGGGTTTCAAGGTCCTCGTCGTCTCTGGCGACCGCGACTCGATCCAGCTCGTCACCGACGACGTCACGCTGCTCTACCCGTCCACGCAGGGCGTGACCAAGCTCACGCGCTACGACCCGGCCAAGGTCGAGGAGCGCTACAGCGTCCGCCCGGAGCAGTATCCAGACGTGGCGGCCCTCGTCGGCGAGAAGAGCGACAACCTGCCCGGCGTGCCGAAGGTCGGCGAGAAGACCGCGGCCAAGTGGCTCGCCCAGTACGGCTCCCTTCAGGGCATCCTCGACCACGCGGACGAGATCGGCGGCAAGGTCGGCGAGTCCTTCCGCGAGCACCGGGAGAACGCGGTGCGCAACCGCAAGCTCAACCGCCTCGTCGACGACGTCGAGCTGCCCGTCGCACCCGAGCAGCTGTCCCGCGGGGCGATCGACGCGGATGCGGTTCGCGAGATCTTCACGAAGCTCCAGTTCCGCACGCTCCAAGACCGCGTCCTGAAGCTCGCCGACGAAGCTGGCGACGACATCACGCCAGCGGAGGCCGTCGCGGCGCCCGTGCGCCCCGAGCTCCTCGATGAGGAACTCGAGCAGTGGCTCGCGAAGGCGGTCGAGGCGACTCCGGAGGGTCTCGGCCTCACGGTCTCCCACGGCGCAGACGGCACCGTCGTCGCGGTCGGCATCTCCACCGCCGCCGAGGCGACCGAGCTGCACTGGATTCCGGAGCGCGTCGACTATGCCCCCTTCGAGGCGTGGCTCGCAAGCGACGCCCCCAAGCTGATGTTCGACGCCAAGCCGCAGCTGAAGGCGCTCACCATCGCGGGGCTCGACGTCGGCGGCCAGGTCAAGGACGGTCAGCTCGCCGCCTGGCTCTACCGCCCGCAGAACGCGCCGAAGCGTCTCGCCGAGCTCGTGCAGATGCGTCTCGACGAGCAGCTGCCCGAGTCCGACCCGAACCAGCTCCAGCTCGAGGACGAGTCCTCGCTGGTCGCCAGCGACGCCTGGTACACGCAGCGCGCGACGACCGCGGCGCTCGAGATGCTCGAACCGGGCACCCTCGACGTGTTCACGAGCATCGAGACGCCCCTGCTCGCGACTCTCTCCAGCATGGAGCTGCAGGGCGTCGCCATCGACCGGGAGTTCCTCCAGGGCCTCGCCGACGACCTGTCCGAGCGCATCCGCACGTACGAGCAGGAGGCGTTCGACGCCATCGGCGGCACCGAGATCAACCTCGGATCGCCCAAGCAGCTGCAGGTCGTGCTGTTCGAGACCCTCGAGATGCCGAAGACCCGCAAGACGAAGACCGGCTTCTCCACCGACGCAGAGTCGCTCGCCGATCTCGAGCGGAACAGTCCGCACCCCTTCCTCGGCGCGCTCCGCAAGCACCGCGACTCGGTCAAGCTGCGGCAGATCATGGAGTCGCTGCTCAAGGCGGTCGACGACAGCTCGCGCATCCACACGAGCTACCACCAGATCGGCTCGGCGACCGGCCGTCTCTCGTCGAACGACCCCAACCTGCAGAACATCCCGATCCGGTCCGACGAGGGACGCCGCATCCGTCGCGCGTTCGTGCACGGGCCCGAGTTCGAGTCGCTCCTCACCGCCGACTACTCGCAGATCGAGATGCGCATCATGGCGCACCTCTCCGGCGACGCCGCGCTCATCGAGGCGTTCAACGCGGGGGAGGACCTCCACCGCTTCGTCGGCTCTCGCGTGTTCGGCGTGGAGCCGACCGACGTCACGCCGGCCATGCGCTCCAAGGTGAAGGCGATGTCGTACGGCCTCGCCTACGGACTGTCGGCGTTCGGCCTCTCGAAGCAGCTCCAGATCGAGGTCGCCGAGGCCAAGAAGCTGATGATCGACTACTTCGAGCGCTTCGGCAAGGTGCGCGATTACCTCCGCAACGTCGTCGTGCAGGCGAAGGAGGACGGCTACACCGAGACGATCTTCGGCCGCAGGCGCCCGTTCCCCGACCTGCACTCGACGAACCGCATCGCCCGCGAGAACGCCGAGCGTCAGGCGCTCAACTCGCCCATCCAGGGGTCGGCCGCAGACATCATCAAGCGGGCGATGAACTCCATCGAGGAGCGCATCGGCGCCGAGAAGCTCTCATCGCGGATGCTCCTCCAGGTGCACGACGAGCTCGTGTTCGAGGTTGCCGCTGGTGAGGGGGAGACGTTGGAGGCGATCGTGCGCGAGGAGATGGCCGGCGCAGCCGACCTCACCGTGCCGCTCGAGGTGCAGATCGGCCGGGGACCGAACTGGGACGACGCCGGCCACTAGCCGCCACCGTCCGCCCCATCCGCGGCTCCCTGTAGCAGGCACACGGGGCTCGCCTCTCGGTGATTCTTCCGAGGGGCGAGCTTAGGCTTGGGGGATGACGACTTCCGCTCAGCACCACCAGAACACCAGTCAGACACGACCGCAGACCGACATCGACCGGCTCGCGGAGGCCTGGGTCGCCACAGAGATCGAGCTCTCTCCCGAGCGTCGCGTGGAACTCGGCGCAGACGGCGACAAGGCCGAGTACAGCGACTACTCCTCGGCCGCGGCGCCCCGCAAGCGCGCCGCGATCGTCGATGTGCTCAGCAAGCTCGACACGCTGACCGAAGCCGACGAGGTCGACCGGGTCACCGCGCTCGAGCTCCGCCGTAGCCTTGGCCTCGAGATCGAGATGATCGATGCCAGACTCCACCTGCGCGAGCTCTCGAACATCGCGTCTCCGGCACAGGACATCCGCATGGTGTTCGACCTCATGCCGCGCGAGACCGTGAGCGACTTCGAGGACATCGCGCGGCGCTTCGAGAACCTCCCCGCCGCGATCGAGGGCTACACAGAGCGTCTCAGCGCGGGCATCGACGCCGGCGTCGTGCCAGCGAAGCGCCAGGTCCGCGAAGTTGCGATGCAGACAGGCGAGTACGCGGCCAGCGGCAACTTCTTCGAGCAGCTCGCGGCATCGAGCCCGGCGACCGGCGAGGTCTCGGACGAGCTCCGCCAGCAGCTTCGTCACGGTGCGCAGCTCGCTTCCGCGGCGTACGGCACGTTCACGACGTTCCTCCACGAGGAGCTCCTCCCCGCTGCGAGCAACACGGACGCCGTCGGACGCGAGCACTACGCGCTCGCCTCGCGAGGCTTCCTCGGCGCGGCAGTCGACCTCGACGAGACCTACGAGTGGGGTCTCGCCGAGCTGGCGCGCATGAAGGCCGAGCAGGAGGCCATCGCCAACGAGATCCTCCCTGGTGCGACGGTCGCAGAAGCCATCGCCCACCTCGAGCTCGACCCCGCCCGCAAGCTGCACGGCACGCCCGCCCTGCAGGCGTGGATGCAGGAGACGAGCGACCGCGCGGTCGCCGAGCTGGCCGAGAGCCACTTCGACATCCCCGAGCCGATGCGTCGACTCGAGTGCATGATCGCCCCGACCGAAGAGGGCGGCATCTACTACACGGGCCCATCCGAGGACTTCACGCGTCCGGGACGCATGTGGTGGTCGGTCACCCCCGGCGTGACGGAGTTCGACACGTGGCGCGAGCTCACGACGGTCTACCACGAGGGCGTCCCGGGTCACCACCTGCAGATCGCCCGTGCGACCCTCAACCGCGACCAGCTCAACACCTGGCGTCGCAACAACTGGACCTCCGGGCACGGCGAGGGCTGGGCGCTCTACGCCGAGCGCCTCATGGAGCAGCTCGGGTACCTCGACGAGCCGGCAGACCGCCTCGGCATGCTCGACGGGCAGCGGATGCGCGCGGCTCGTGTCGTCCTCGACATCGGAGTGCACCTCGGCAAGACGGTGCCGGAGGGCGACAAGGTCTGGGACTACGAGTACGCGCTCGATTTCATGCGTCAGCACGTGAACATGCCTGACGGCTTCGTGAAGTTCGAGGTGAACCGCTACTTCGGCTGGCCGGGCCAGGCGCCGTCCTACAAGATCGGGCAGCGGATCTGGGAGGAGCTCCGTGCAGATGCCGAGGCTCGTGCCGGTGACGACTTCGACCTCAAGGCGTGGCATTCGCGTGCCCTCGACCTCGGTGGACTCGGCCTCGACACGCTCCGCGAGGTGCTGAGCACCGACTGATCGGAGCTCCCGTCGGCCGGCCGCTGCTTGCCACGGGAGAACTCAGGCAGAGTCGCCTAGGCTCGCGGCAGCGGGTGCATCGACGCACTCGCTGCCGCGAATCCGAGGAGGCTGCGAGGTGCATCCGCAGAGTGGCGAGATAGCTGGCCTTGACCAGGCTGCCGCAGCATCCGCACACACCCTGATCGACGCGCATGGCAGTCTGGGCGCCTCCGCTGAGCTCCGCTCGGCGGTCGCCGGACTCCGCAGCGTGGTCCGCGACTCCTGGCTGAGATCGCTGCAGCTGCTCGGCAGCCCTGCGAACGCACGGGCCCGGGATCTCGACCAGTTCGAGCCGCTTGCGGCGGCGCGGGAGCGCAGCCCCCTGCAGCGTGTCCTTCCCGTGCTCGATCGTCTCCTCGTGGAGCCGGCGCGAGACACTGGCTTGATCGTCGCGATCACGAACGAACAGGGGCGACTGCTCTGGGTGCGGGGTGACAGCGCCACACTCCGTCGGGCCGAGCGCATGGACTTCGTCGAGGGCGCCGACTGGTCGGAGGCCGCCGTCGGGACGAGCGCCCCAGGGACAGCGCTCGCCTCGGGTCGGGACGTCCAGATCGCAGGCGCTGAGCACTTCGCGCCAGCCGTGCAGCTGCTCAGCTGCACCGCAGTGCCCATCCGCGACCCGTTCTCCGGCATCGCGGTCGGTGCCATCGACCTCACCGGTGATGAACGAGCCGTCGGCCCGCACTCGCTTGCCCTCATGCGCGCCGCCGTCGCGGCCGCGGAGGCGGAGATGCGGCTCGCCGTGCTGCTCTCGCGCCACTCGACGCAGCCGGGAGTTCACCCAGAGACACCCGCGACGGCGAGCACCGTCGCGGCGGGCAGGATCAGCACGCTCGGCGTCCACCGCGCCAGGCTCACCACCGTCGATGGTGCACCGGTCGAACTGAGCGGTCGGCACGCTGAGATCCTGACGCTCCTCGCCGCACGGCCCTCGGGTCTCACCTCGGGCGAGCTCGCGCTCCGAATCTACGGCGAGAGCGCCAAGGAGGTCACGCTCAGAGCCGAGATCGCGCGGCTGCGGCCGGTGCTCGCTGAGCGCGGTCTCGACCTCGTGCCCCGCCCCTACCGGGTGGCGCAGGGCCTCGCGAGCGATGCCGTCGACGTGCTCGACCTGCTGGAGGCAGGTGACGTGGCCGCGGCCGTCGAGTCCTACCGCGGGGAGCTGCTGCCCACGTCGGAGGCCCCCGGTATCCGCGAGCTGCGCGCGGAGCTTTCGGCGACCCTCCGAGATCAGGTCCTCAGCTCCGCGGAGCCGGCCACGCTCCTCAGGTATCTCGAGCTGCCGGAAGTCGCGCAGGACGCGCAGGCCTTCCGCACGGCGCTCACGGTCCTCCCACCCCACGCGCCCGCCCGGTCGAGGCTCGTGGCGAAGATCGAGGCCCTCGAGTCCTGAGTGCCCTGCGCCGAATCGCTGCCGCCTCGAGTGCAACCCGATTGCAACGTCGGGGCTCCTACGCTTCCAGGGAAGAGTTCCCTCGGACAAAGGAGTCCTCATGACTGTTTACGCGAAGCCGGGCACAGACGGGTCCCTCGTCTCGTTCAAGCCCCGCTACGAGCACTACATCGGCGGAGAGTGGGTGCCGCCGGTCAAGGGCGAGTACTTCGAGAACATCACACCGGTCACGGGTCAGCCGTTCACCGAAGTGGCGCGGGGAACCGCCGAGGACATCGAAGCTGCACTGGATGCGGCCCACGCGGCGGCCCCTGGCTGGGGCAAGACCAGCCCTGCGGAACGTGCCATCATCCTGAACAAGATCGCCGACCGCATCGAGGAGAACCTCGAGTACATCGCCGTCGCCGAGACCTGGGACAACGGGAAGCCGATCCGAGAATGCCTGGCGGCCGATATCCCGCTCGCCATCGACCACTTCCGGTACTTCGCCGGCGCCATCCGGGCCCAGGAGGGCACGCTGAGCCAGCTCGACGAGAACACCACGTCCTACCATTTCCACGAGCCGCTCGGCGTCGTCGGCCAGATCATCCCGTGGAATTTCCCGATCCTCATGGCGGTCTGGAAGCTGGCCCCCGCGCTCGCTGCCGGCAACGCGATCGTCCTCAAGCCCGCTGAGCAGACGCCGACCTCGATCCTCGTGCTCTTCGAGCTCATCGGAGACCTCCTGCCCCCCGGAGTCGTCAACATCGTCAACGGCTTCGGCGCGGAGGCGGGCAAGCCGCTCGCCTCGAGCTCCCGCATCCGCAAGATCGCGTTCACGGGGGAGACCACGACTGGGCGCCTCATCATGCAGTACGCCTCGCAGAACATCATCCCCGTCACGCTCGAGCTGGGCGGCAAGAGCCCGAACATCTTCTTCGAGGACATCGCGCTCCGCGACGATGCCTACTACGACAAGGCGCAGGAGGGCTTCACGCTGTTCGCCCTCAACCAGGGTGAGGTCTGCACCTGCCCCTCGCGTGCCCTCATCCAGGACTCCATCTACGACCGCTTTCTCGAGGACGTGACGGAGCGCACGCGCAAGATCGTCCAGGGCAACCCGCTCGACACCGATACCCAGGTCGGGGCTCAGGCGTCGAACGACCAGCTCGAGAAGATCCTCAGCTACCTCGAGATCGGCCGCCAGGAAGGTGCGAAGGTGCGCATCGGCGGCGCTCGGGCCGAACTCGAGGGCGACCTGGCCGGCGGCTACTACGTGCAGCCGACGATCTTCGAGGGCCAGAACAGCATGCGCATCTTCCAGGAGGAGATCTTCGGCCCGGTTGTGGCCGTCACCAAGTTCTCCGACTACGACGATGCGATCTCGATCGCGAACGACACCCTCTACGGGCTCGGCGCCGGCGTCTGGTCGCGCATGGGGAACACCGCCTACCGCGCCGGCCGCGACATCCAGGCCGGACGAGTCTGGGTGAACCAGTACCACGCCTACCCGGCGCACTCGGCGTTCGGCGGGTACAAGTCCTCCGGCATCGGCCGCGAGAACCACCTCATGATGCTCGATCACTACCAGCAGACGAAGAACCTGCTGGTGAGCTACAGCGAGGACAAGCTGGGCTTCTTCTGATTCGCCGCGCGCTGATGCCGCGCGCCTGACTCAGACTGCACGCGCAGAGCGCTGACCCGCGGGGATCACTCCTCGCGGGTCAGCCATGCGACGATGACGTCGCCGATCAGGCCCCGCTGGTGGTCCTGACGCGACGGGTCCTGCAGCTGCACGTCGAAGAGGTACCCGAACGTGTACTGGTTCGCGAGCAGGAAGACGCAGTACGAGCTGATGAGCAGGTGCACGTCGAGCGCGTCGACGTCTGCCCGGAACACCTGCGCCTCCCGCCCCCGTTCCAGCAGCCCGTCCAGGAGCGTGAGGGCGGGGGTGCCGAGCTCTCGCAGCGAGTCGAGCTGCCGGATGAACCGACCCCGGTGGATGTTCTCGATCGCGACGAGGCGGATGAAGTCCGCGTGCTCTCGGTGGTGGTCGTAGGTGATCTCGGCGAGCTTCCGCACCGCTTCCAAGGGGGCGAGTCCATCGACCTGCAGCTTCTGCTCGGCCACGCGGATGCCACGGTAGGCCTCCTCGAGCACCGCAAGGTAGAGCTGCTCCTTGCTGCCGAAGTAGTAGTAGATCATCCGCTTGGTCGTGCTGCTGCGCTTCGCGATCTCGTCGACGCTCGTGCCCGAGTACCCCGTCTCCGCGAACGCCGATGTCGCTTCAGCGAGCAGCTCGGCCCGGGTTCGCTCAGCGTCTCGCTGCTTCACCCTGTTCTCGGTCATCTGTGTATCTTCCCGCGTGGTGCAGCTGAGCCGCAAACCGGACCGGGGTACTGGCTGCGCCGTATCCGTCGTAGGCGCCGCGGCGCTCGACGATCTCGAAGAAGAGCCCGTCGATGGTGGGGGTGTAGAAGTGGACGAACGCGCCCTGCTCATCGCGGTCGTAGAGGAGGTCGAGTTCTCGCAGTTCGTCGAGGGCCACGTGCTCGAGGCCGAAGCGCGCCTGGAGGTCGTCGTAGTAGTTGCTGGGTATGGGCAGGAAGGGCAGGCCGCGCCCCCGCGCAGCTCTGGCAGCGGCGACGGCGTCGTCGACGCGGATCGCGATGTGTCGGGGCTGGAGGGGCGCAGTCGGCGGGGCCAGGTTCATGGCGAGGCGAACTGCCCCGTCCGGTGTGCGCATGACCTGGCTGCGCACGAGACCCCGTGGGCCAGGAAGCTCCGCGACGGGCTCCGCGTCGAGCGCGAGGACGCTCCGGAAGAAGAGCACTGCCTCATCGAACTCCTGCCACGGGTAGGCGATGTTGAGATGGTCGACGACCCCGTGCAGGGACGAGGCCGTGCTGTCGTCTTCGGCGCCGCCCACGAATTCGGGCAGCCAGGAGTCGCCTGCCGACCGTGAGTTCCAGGCGACCTCGGTCCCGTCGGGGGCCTCCACACCGCGCAGCTCGTACTCGCCGGCGGAGCTGCGTCGGAAGACGGCGGGCGCGCCGATGGCGTGGGCGCGCCCGGCTGCCGCACCGGCGTCTGCGACCTCGACGCCGAGTCCCGAGAGCCGCGCGTCCTTCGTCCGCCGCTGCTCGTTGAGGATGATGCGCGCGACACCGGCCTGCCAGAGTCGCACGGGCTTGGTGCGGTGTCTGCCTCCGAAGGCGAAGCCCAGCTGCTGGAGGGTCGCCTCGACCGCGGAGAGGTCCTCACCGGCGATCTCGACGAAGTCGATGGCCCGTGGAGGCTGGGGTGGGGCGAGCTGCTGGTCGTCCCAGCCGTTGAGCGCCGCCGAGCGGTCGAACAGCCACCGGAGCGACCTGAGCGCATGAGCGGCGGTGCGCTTGGCATCCGTCTGGCGGAACGTGTCGTTGAAGACCTCGAGGGAGAGGGGGCCGCGGTACCCGGCGCGGAGCATGTGCGAGAGGAACCGGGTGAGGTCGAAGTCGCCCTCGCCAGGGAAGAGCCGGTGGTGGCGGCTCCAGGACAGGACGTCGAGGTCCATGTCCGGTGCATCGGCGAGCTGCAGGAAGAAGAGCTTGTCTGCATCGATGCGCTCGATAGCGGCCGGATCGTGTCCTCGCGACAGTACGTGGAAGCTGTCAAGGCAGACGCCGAGGTTCGGTCGATCCGCGAGGCGCACGAGTTCCCACGCGTCTCGGTAGTCGTCGACGTAGCGGCCCCAGGCAAGCGCCTCATAGGCGATGTCGATGCTGTACTCCGCGGCGAGATCTGCGAGCATCCCGAGCTGGTTCGCGGTGGTGGTGCGGTCCGAGATGGTCGCGGTGCCGACGTTGCTGCAGAGCAGGATCATGGAGGCTCCGAGGCGTCGCATGACCTCGAACTTGGCCTTCGCGCGCCGGAGGTTGTCCGCGAGGGTCGCATCGTCGACGCCCTCGAAGTCGCGCAGTGGCTGGAACAGGTCGATGGTCAGGCCGAGGCGGTCGCAGAGCGCGCGGATCTCCTCGGGCGATTCGTAGGCGGCGGTGAGGTCTGCATCCATGATCTCGATGCCGTCGAAGCCTGCTTCGGCGCAGGCGTGCAGCTTCTCGACGAGAGTTCCGGCCAGACAGACGGTGGCTATGGAGGTACGCATACCGCAATGTACCAAATGGTTAATTAAGTCACCAGACACCCTGCAGCGCACTTGACAGGCGTGTGCGACAACGTGAACGATGTACTCACCGTTTAGTACATTAGACGGTCTGGGACAAAGGAGTACCTTGATCAACCATCGCGCCACCCTCATGGGACTCGTCGGGACGGGAGTGACCCCGTCGCTGACGCCGCCCATGCACATGGCGGAGGCACGCGCGCAGGGCATGGACCTGCTCTTCCGCCCGCTCGACCTGACGACCCTCGGCCTCGAGCCCGAGCGACTCCCCGAGATCCTCGACTGGGCCGAGCGCCTCGGCTTCGACGCGCTCAACATTACCCACCCGTGCAAGCAGAGCGTCATCCCGCTGCTCGACCGGATCGACCCGCTCGCGCGAGCGCTGGGCGCGGTCAACACCGTCCTCCTCACCCCGGACGGACGCGTGGGCTACAACACCGACACGACAGGCTTCGAGGGCGCCTTCCGCGGCGGCCTCGGGGGAGTGCAGACGAACTCGGTTGTCCTCCTGGGCGCGGGCGGAGCGGGCTCGGCAGTCGCCGATGCGCTCATCCGAGTCGGCACACGCCTGCTCACGATCGTCGACCTCGATGCGCAGCGCGCTGAGCAGCTCGCGCAGGACCTCGCCGAACGGCACGCGACTGCAGCAGGCGGACCCCGCATCCGAGGCGGGAGCATGGGCGCACTGCCAGAGCTGCTCTCGACGGCAGATGGAGTCGTGCACTGCACACCCGTCGGGATGCACGACCACCCCGGGATCCCCTTCCCCGCCGAGCTGCTCCGACCCGAGCTCTGGGTGGCCGACATCGTCTACCGCCCGCTCGAGACGCAGCTGATCCTCGCGGCGCGCGCACTCGGGTGCCGCACGCTCGACGGCGGCGCTATGGCCGTCGGCCAGGCGGTCGACACCTTCCGCCTCGTGACGGGCAGGGATGCAGACGCCACCCGGATGCACCAGCACTTCCAGAGCCTCGTCAACGACGAAGAGGCACGATCCGAGACATGGAGGTCTCAGAAATGACCGAAACCACGACCGCCAAGCGGACCCCCGTGAAAGCTGCCGCGGCCAGCTTCATGGGCAGCGCCGTCGAGTACTACGACTTCTTCATCTTCGGATCCGCGGCCGCGCTGATCTTCCCGATCATCTTCTTCCCGGACGACGACAACGCCGCACTCGTGATGTCGCTCGCCACGTTCGGCTTCGCCTACATCGCGCGCCCGATCGGCGCCGTGGTGCTCGGCCACTTCGGTGACCGGATAGGACGCCAGCGGGTCCTCATGTTCACGCTCGTGCTCATGGGCCTGTCGACGTTCATCATCGGCTGCCTGCCGACCTTCGACCAGATCGGCTGGTTCGCGCCAGCCCTGCTGGTGCTCTGCCGCCTCATGCAGGGGCTCTCCGCCGCTGGCGAGCAGGCCGGCGCTGCGTCGCTTTCACTCGAGCACGCTCCCGACAACCGCCGCTCGTTCTTCACGTCGTGGACGCTCACCGGAACCCAGGGTGGGCAGATCCTCGCCGCCCTCGTGTTCATCCCGGTCCTGAGCCTCCCCGACGAGATCAAGTACAGCTGGGGCTGGCGCGTCCCGTTCTGGCTGAGCGCCGTCGTCGTCATCGTCGCGTTCTTCATCCGTCGCACCCTTCATGAGACGCCGACGTTCCAGGACGCGAAGGCGCAGGGCGAGATCGCCCGGATCCCGCTCATCCCGCTCATGCGCGACCACTGGCGCGACGTCCTGCGCGTCATCTTCTGCGCGTTCATCGCCGCCGTCTCGACCGTGTTCGGCAACCTCGCGCTCGCCTACGGCAAGGAAGTCGGGCTGGCGGAGAACCTGACGCTCTGGCTGGTGGTGGTCGCCAACATCGTGGCGCTGGGCACGCAACCGCTCTTCGCGATCCTCGCCGACCGGATCGGACGCAAGCCCGTCTTCGTCTACGGCGCGATCTCGTCCGCCGTGGTCATGCCGTTCTACATGCTCTCCATGTCGTCGGGGAACACCCTGCTCACCTTCGGGCTCGCCATCCTCGTGTTCTCGTTCGGCTACGCAGCGGCCAACGCCGTCTGGCCCTCGTTCTACGGCGAGATGTTCAGCGCCCGCGTCCGCTTCTCTGGCATGGCGATCGGCACCCAGCTCGGCTTCCTGATGGCCGGCTTCGCCCCCTCGATCGTCGCGGCCCTCGGCGGCGTGCAGGAGGGCGGCTGGGTCGTGATCTCGGCGTTCACCGGCGCCATCTGCCTCATCGCCGCGATCTCGGCGCTCACCGCGAAGGAGACGAAGAGCGTGCCGACGGACACTCTCGGCATCCGCGTCGTGGCATAGGCGCTGCCCCCGGAGCGGCTCAGATTCTCGCGAACACACCTTGACCACAGTCTCACGACGTACGGTCACGGAACCAGCGAGGTCCGGGCACGCTCCGGGCGCCGCACTCTGAAGGAGGGAACTGACATGCACAAGGAAGTGCAGACCGAGCCGAGGCCCGAAGCCAGGGGAGCCGGGCTCATCGCAGAGCCGACAGTGCCTGGCGAGACCTTCTCGAGGGTCGCATTCACCCAGGACGCGGTCGACATGATCTCATCGCTCGGGCGCCGCCACGGTCCGCTCATGTTCCACCAGTCCGGCGGCTGCTGCGACGGCTCATCGCCGATGTGCTACCCGGCGGGCGACTTCCTCACGGGCGACGCCGACGTGCTCCTCGGCACGACCGAGATCCCGGATGCGGGCAACGTGGAGTTCTGGATGTCGCGAGAGCAGTTCAGCTACTGGCGGCACACGCGCCTGACGATCGACATCGTCCCAGGACGGGGCTCGGGCTTCTCGCTGGAGGCACCTGAGGGCAAGAGGTTCCTCATCCGGTCCCAGCTCATGAACGAGGACGGCAGCGACGCGACCTCGCTGGCGGCGTCCTGATCCGAACTCGCCAGGGAGCACAGGCGGCGACTCGCCGCGAAACTCGGGGGAACTCGCCGCGCGCGGCACTTGCCTCCGCTTGACCTTGCCGACTAGGCTGACAGAGCACTTTTCTGTGTGCACGTATCCGTATTCCCGGATGAACCCCGTTGCCCTTGGCTTCACGCCCCGAGCAGCGCATCCGGGCCGACTTATAGCCCACCTGGAGCATTACCTACATGACCACCACCACGACCGAAAAGGCAACCAAGCAGGTCGCCATCAACGACATCGGATCTGCTGAGGACTTTCTTGCCGCGGTCGAAGAGACGCTGAAGTTCTTCAACGACGGGGACCTCATCGAGGGCACCGTCGTTCGCATCGACCGCGACGAGGTCCTCCTCGACGTCGGTTACAAGACCGAGGGTGTCATCCCCTCGCGCGAGCTTTCGATCAAGCACGACGTCGACCCCACCGAGGTCGTTCAGGTCGGCGACACCGTTGAGGCACTCGTTCTCCAGAAGGAGGACAAGGAAGGCCGTCTGATCCTGTCCAAGAAGCGTGCTCAGTACGAGCGCGCTTGGGGCGACGTGGAGAAGATCAAGGAAGAAGACGGCGTCGTCACCGGCACCGTCATCGAGGTCGTCAAGGGCGGTCTCATCGTCGACATCGGCCTCCGCGGCTTCCTCCCGGCCTCGCTCATCGAGCTCCGCCGTGTCCGCGACCTCACGCCGTACCTCGGTCAGGAACTCGAGGCCAAGGTCCTCGAGCTCGACAAGAACCGCAACAACGTCGTCCTGTCGCGTCGCGCTCTCCTCGAGCAGACGCAGTCCGAGACCCGCTCGAACTTCCTCAACAACCTCCAGAAGGGCCAGGTCCGCAAGGGTGTGGTCTCCTCGATCGTCAACTTCGGTGCGTTCGTCGACCTGGGTGGCGTTGACGGGCTCGTGCACGTCTCCGAGCTCAGCTGGAAGCACATCGAGCACGCTTCCGAGGTCGTCGAGGTTGGCCAGGAGGTCACCGTCGAGATCCTCGAAGTCGACCTCGACCGCGAGCGTGTCTCGCTGTCGCTGAAGGCAACGCAGGAAGACCCGTGGCAGGTGCTTGCTCGCACGCACGCCATCGGCCAGATCGCACCGGGCAAGGTCACGAAGCTCGTTCCGTTCGGCGCGTTCGTCCGCGTCGCAGACGGCATCGAGGGCCTCGTGCACATCTCGGAGCTCTCCAGCGGACACGTCGAGCTCGCCGAGCAGGTCGTGTCGGTCGGCCAGGAGCTGTTCGTCAAGATCATCGACATCGACCTCGACCGTCGCCGCATCTCGCTCTCGCTCAAGCAGGCGAACGATGGCGTCGACCCCGAGGGCACCGAATTCGATGCTGCGCTCTACGGCATGGTCTCCGAGTACGACGCCGAGGGGAACTACACGTACCCCGAGGGCTTCGACCCCGAGACCAACGAGTGGAAGGAAGGCTTCGACACGCAGCGCGAAGCCTGGGAGCAGGAGTACGCTCTCGCCCAGACTCGCTGGGAAGCGCACAAGAAGCAGGTCGCCTCGGCAGCCGAGATCGAGCAGAACGTCAGCGCAGTCGCGCCGTCGAGCTCCTTGAACTCGTTCACGAGCGAAGCAGCTGGCGCAGGAACGCTTGCCGACGACGAGTCGCTTGCAGCCCTCCGCGAGAAGCTCGCAGGGAACTAGTTCCCAGCAGCCTCACTGCACCGAAGGCCGGTCCCATCTCTGGGGCCGGCCTTCGGCCGTTCCGGCGGCGCCGCGACGTCGGCTTCGTCGTGCTGCGCAGAGACCTCTGGCCCGGCTGGTTCTCCAGCCGGGCCAGAGGTCTCTGCGAGCGTCAGGCAGAGAGGCCAGGGGCCGGGGGAACTGGGGGAGCGGCTGGCCTGGTCCGCGCGGCGCGCGCATCCCGGACTCGTTTGAAGCTGCGGAAGAGCACCCAGGCCAGCACGCCGATCAAGGCGAGCATGACCACGACGAACAGCGGCACGAGGATCGCGGAGAACAGCAGCCCGACGCTGAGGGCGTCCTCGCCGACGCTGAGCACCGGTGCGGCGGCTCCCGCGGTGACGACATTCGCAGCGGCTCTCGTGCCGCTCTTCGTGAGGTGGGTCACCAGCGCCACCCCGATGCCGATGACCACGGGAACCCACGCATTGCTCGTGAAGAACGATGCAGGGTCCTGGATGGCAGCGGTGGAGCTCGCAGTGCCTGCACCGAAGACGATCCCGCCGGAGGTGGGGCGGATGACCGTCTGGATCCAGTCGTTGACGTGGTCGAGTGCCGGGACCTTGTCGGCGACGAGCTCCAGCACCAGGAGCACGCCCACGATGATGAGCACCCAGTCATTGCTGAGCCACGCCCAGCCCGCCGGCAGCGCGATGAGGTCGGTGAATCGGGCGAGGAGCCCGATTCCCAGGAGCGGGATGAACGCGTTCAGTCCGCTGGCCGTCGCGAGCCCGAGACCGGTCAGAATTTCAAGCATGATGTGAGTGCCTCCTGGCCCTCAGTCTGGCATGCGGATGGGTCGAGCGCGGCTTGGGGAGAGCGCACTGCGCTCGCTGCCTCAGCGCAGTAGCGTTGGCTTCACGGCAATGCCCGCAGCGGGTATCCGCAGATGAGAGGACGGCACATCATGGTCACCATCGCTCTGACCGGAGGCATCGGCTCGGGAAAGACGACCATCGCCAAGCGCCTCGAGGAGCTCGGCGGCGTGATCCTCGATGCGGACGTGTTCGCGAGGGAAGCCGTGGCGATCGGCTCGCCGGCGCTCCGACAGATCGAGGCTCGCTTCGGACACGGTGTCATCCTCGACGATGGTGCCCTCGACCGCCCTGCCCTCGGCGCGCTCGTCTTCGGCGACGACGAGGCCCGCGGCGCCCTCAACGACATCGTGCACCCGGAGGTCCGTCGCCTCACCGGCGAGCGACTCGAGGAGGTGCTGCGCGATGACCCCGCCGCTCTGGTCGTCCACGTCATCCCACTGCTCGTGGAGTCGACGAGCAACTACGACTACGAGGAGATCTGGGTCGCGGATGCCCCCGCGGCTGTTCGAGAGGAGCGGCTGGTCGAGAGCAGGGGGATGTCCCTTGCCGAAGCCAGGGCGCGCATCGCCTCGCAGGCGAGCGACGAGGAGCGGCGGAAGATCGCCGACGTGCTCATCGACACGAGTGCGCCGCTCGATCAGACGCTCGAGCAGGTCGACGAGGAGTGGAGACGCCTCGCCGCCGTCGCGCTGCGCGCACCGGAGACGCAGACCTACGGGGTCTGATGCGCTGACGAGACAGGGCGGGATGCGGTCCCGGATGCCCCCGTCGTCGGTGCCTCAGCTCAGGTCGACCCATTCGGTGCCGAGCGGGACGAGCGTGCCCTCACCAGCGGTGATCGAAGCGACCTCGGAGGCGAGGCCGCGTCTCGCATCCGCCGCGTCGGGAACGGCGAGGCTCAGCAGTGCCGTCGACCCCGCATACTCCGTTCCCGTGACGAGCACTCCGCGAGTTCGGAGCTCGTTCTCCCACCGGCCAGCGGTGGCGTGCGGCGCCTCGAGCCCGAAGATCGCCCTCGATTCGCGCTTCGCGAGCGGAGCCAGCTCGAGCGTGGAGGACACGGACTCCGAGTAGGCGCGCACGAGCCCGCCGGCCCCCAGCAGCACACCTCCGAAGTACCGCGTGACGACAGCCACGACGTCACTCAGGTCCGCTGAATCGACCTCGCCGCGCACTCGCTCGTGGAGCACGAGGGCTTCGAGCATGGGGACGCCCGCTGTTCCCGAGGGCTCACCGTCGTCGTTGGATCGCTGCACGCCTCGGCGGGCGCCGAGCACAAAAGCGCTGCAGTGGTGGCGGGCAAGACGATGCGCGGAGCGACGGTCGGCGATGACCTGCCTGGCCTGCTCTTCGCTCTCGACGCGCTCGAGGCGGCAGATGAACCTGGACCGACGGATCTCGATCTCGTGGTCGATGGGAGTCCGTGCCGCGAGGACCCCGTAGCTCGGTGCAGCCGAGGAACCCAGCTCGTGCAGCTGGGTGCCCTCGGACTCTTCGCGGCGCATCGGGGCAGTCTACGTCCGTCCTTTCGCCGACCCGCACGTCTTCCGACCAAACGTTCAGACCGGGCTGACAGTGTTGAGCATCCCGCAACGAACGGGACTCACTGATCGGGAGACGCGCGACGCGCTCCCAAGAGAGGACTGACATGACCACGACAGCCTCAAGCCAGCACACCGAGAACGGCGAGTACACGGTTCCCGGACTCTCGCTCGACAAGGGACACGAGATCGGCGAGCTGCTCCAGCTCCGCCTCCACGCGCTGAACGACCTGCACCTGACGCTCAAGCACGCGCACTGGAACGTCATCGGGCGCGACTTCATCGGCGTGCACGAGATGCTCGACCCCCAGATCGAGCTGGTCCGCGGCTACGCTGACGAACTCGCAGAGCGCATGGCAGCTCTGGGCGTCCCCCCGAACGGGCTCCCCGGAGCACTCGTCGAGGCCCGCACCTGGGGCGACTACGAGGTCTTCAGGGCCGGCACGCGCCAGCACCTCGAGGCGCTCGACCACGTCTACGTCGGCGTCATCACCGACCATCGCGAGGCGATCAAGCGGCTGGACGACCTCGACCTCGTGACGCAGGACCTCGTCATCGGCCAGGTCTCCGAGCTCGAGAAGTTCCAGTGGTTCATCCGGGCGCACCTCGAGAACACGCAGGGCGTGCTCTCGAGCGAGGACTAGTCCGCGCCGGCTGCACCTCGCTTCGGGGCCTCCGTGATCGCGCAGAGCGCATCACGGAGGCCCCGAAATGTCGCAGCCGCCACGTACACTTGTTCTATGCAAGCAACACGCAGCGTACGTCCCTTCGAAGTCGTCAGCGAGTACACCCCAAGCGGCGACCAGCCGAAGGCGATCGCAGAGCTTGCCAGCCGCATCAACGCGGGCGAGCCCGACGTCGTGCTCCTGGGCGCCACGGGAACCGGAAAATCGGCAACGACGGCCTGGCTCATCGAGAAGCTCCAGCGCCCCGCGCTCGTCCTGGCCCACAACAAGACGCTCGCCGCGCAGCTCGCCACCGAGTTCCGCGAGCTCATGCCGAACAATGCAGTCGAGTACTTCGTCTCGTACTACGACTACTACCAGCCGGAGGCGTACGTCCCCCAGACCGACACCTTCATCGAGAAGGACAGCTCCGTCAACGAGGAAGTCGAGCGCCTGCGCCACTCGACCACCAACTCGCTGCTGAGCCGACGCGACGTTATCGTCGTCTCGACGGTCTCCTGCATCTACGGACTCGGCAAGCCTGAGGAGTACTTCAACTCCATGCTCGCCCTGCACGTCGGCGACCGCATCCCGCGGCAGGAGCTGATCCGCCGCTTCGTGACGATGCAGTACCAGCGCAACGACGTCGCGTTCCAGCGCGGCACCTTCCGCGTCCGCGGCGACACGATCGAGATCATCCCCGTCTACGAGGAGCTCGCGATTCGGATCGAGATGTTCGGCGACGAGATCGAGGCCCTGACAGCGCTCAACCCCCTCACGGGTGACGTCGTCAGGTCCATGGACTCCGTGAGCGTCTTCCCGGGTTCGCACTATGTCGCGGGAGCCGACGCCATGCAGCGCGCCATGGGCCAGATCCGCGACGAGCTCGATGACCGCCTCGGCGTCTTCGAGCGCGAGCAGAAGCTCCTCGAGGCGCAGCGGCTCCGCATGCGCACCTCATTCGACCTCGAGATGATGGAGCAGATCGGCTTCTGCTCCGGCATCGAGAACTACTCGCGCCATATGGACGGCAGGGCGCCGGGTGAGGCTCCCCACTGCCTCATCGACTACTTCCCCGACGACTTCATCACGGTGATCGACGAGTCCCACGTCACGGTGCCGCAGATCGGCGCGATGTACGAGGGCGACGCCTCGCGCAAGCGCACCCTCGTCGACCACGGCTTCCGCCTGCCGAGCGCTCTCGACAACCGCCCCCTCCGCTGGGACGAGTTCAGCGACCGGGTCGGCCAGACCGTCTACCTCTCGGCGACTCCCGGCAAGTACGAGCTCGCTCAGGCGGACGGCTTCGTCGAGCAGATCATCCGCCCGACGGGTCTCGTCGACCCGCAGATCGTCGTGAAGCCCTCGAAGGGTCAGATCGACGACCTCCTCGAGGAGATCCGCCTCCGCGCGGATCGCGACGAGCGTGTCCTCGTCACGACGCTGACCAAGAAGATGGCAGAGGAGCTCACCGACTTCCTCGGCGAGAACGGCGTTCGCGTGCGCTACCTGCACGCAGACGTCGACACGCTGCGACGAGTCGAGCTGCTCTCGGAGCTGCGCGCCGGGCTCTACGACGTCCTCGTCGGCATCAACCTGCTGCGTGAGGGACTCGACCTGCCAGAGGTGTCGCTCGTCGCGATCCTCGATGCAGACAAGGAGGGGTTCCTGCGCTCCAGCACGTCCCTCATCCAGACCATCGGCCGCGCCGCCCGAAACGTGACGGGCGAAGTGCACATGTACGCCGACCGCATCACCGACAGCATGGCGAAGGCGATCGAGGAGACCGACAGGCGCCGAGACCGGCAGCTCGCCTACAACGCGGAGCACGGCATCGATCCGACGCCGCTTCGCAAGAAGATCGCCGACATCACCGAATCCCTCATGCGCGAGGGGCAGGACACCGAGAAGCTCCTCGCCTCCCGCGGCAAGGGAGACAACAAGCGTCAGACGACACCTAAACTCAAGCGCGAGGGCCTGGCCGCCTCCGGCGCCCGGGAGCTCGAGAACCTCATCTCGGACCTCAACGCGCAGATGCTCGATGCGGCCTCAGAGCTCAAGTTCGAGCTCGCGGCGCGTCTGCGCGACGAGCTCTCAGCGCTGAAGCAGGACCTGCGAACCATGGAACGTGCCGGTCACGTCACCAAGGGCTGAGCACGGCCGCCCGCCGATGACGGGCGCACAGAGCATCCACACGAAGAGAGAACCCGAAAGAGCTATGGCCGTCCTTCCTCCCACTTCGCAGCTGCGCGTTCAAGGCGCACGCGTGCACAACCTCAAGAACGTCGACCTCGAGATCCCGCGCAACAGCCTTGTCGTGTTCACGGGCCTCTCCGGTTCGGGCAAGTCCTCGCTCGCCTTCGACACGATCTTCGCCGAGGGACAGCGACGCTACGTCGAGTCCCTTTCCGCGTACGCGCGCCAGTTCCTCGGTCAGGTCGACCGGCCGGACGTCGACTTCATCGAGGGCCTGAGCCCTGCGGTCTCCATCGACCAGAAGTCGACCAACCGCAATCCGCGGTCCACCGTCGGCACGATCACCGAGATCTACGACTACCTGCGACTGCTCTGGGCACGCATCGGCGTCCCCCATTGCCCCGTCTGCGGCGAGGTCATCCAGCGACAGACGGTCCAGCAGATCGCCGACCACCTCATGGAGCTCGAGGAGGGCACGAGGTACCAGGTGCTCGCGCCCGTCGTGCAGCAGAAGAAGGGCGAGTTCGTCGACCTCTTCCAGTCGCTGTCCGGACAGGGCTACGCTCGGGCGATGGTCGACGGAGAGCGCGTCCAGCTCACCGAACCGCCGAAGCTCAAGAAGTCGTTCAAGCACGACATCTCGGTCATCGTCGACCGTCTGGTCGCGGCCGAGGACGTGCTCGGTCGACTCACCGACTCGCTCGAGACCGCCCTGCGCCTCGCCGATGGTCTTGTGCAGATCAACTTCGTGGATGCGGAGGGAGACGACGCCTGGACCACCTTCTCCGAGCAGCTCTCCTGCCCCAACAACCACCCGATCGCGCTCACGGAGATCGAGCCGAGGACGTTCTCGTTCAACGCCCCGTTCGGCGCCTGCCAGACCTGCGACGGCCTCGGCACGCGCATGTCCGTCGACCGTGAGCTCCTGATCGGAGACCCGCTCGCCTCGATCGCCGACGGGGTCATCCTGCCGTGGAGCTCGCAGGGCAAGAGCCTCTACCAGTACTACGAGCGGCTGCTGCTCGGCCTGTCCGAGCAGATCGAGTTCAAGCTCACGACGCCGTGGAAGAAGCTCCCGGAAGAGGTGCGCGAGGCCATCCTCGAGGGGCGCGAATACGAGGTCAGGGTCAAGTACCGCAACCGCTTCGGCCGCCAGATGACCTACAGCTCCGGCTTCGAGGGCGTCATGCCGTACATCGAGCGGCAGTACGCCGAGGCCGAGACCGACGCGACCCGGGCACGCTGGGCCCAGTACCTGCGCGAGATCCCCTGCTCGGCCTGCAACGGCGCGCGTCTGCGCCCTGAAGTGCTCGCCGTCAAGGTGCACGGTCGCTCGATCGCCGACGCGACGACGCTCAGCCTCGCCGACTGCCTCGACTTCATGAACACCGTCGAGCTCACCGACCGCGAGGCGAAGATCGCGGCGCAGGTGCTGCGCGAGATCCGGGCTCGGCTCGACTTCCTCATCGAGGTCGGCCTCAGCTACCTCGACCTCGCACGCGCGGCTGGCACGCTGTCCGGCGGCGAGGCTCAGCGCATCCGACTCGCGACGCAGATCGGATCCGGGCTCACCGGAGTGCTCTACGTGCTGGACGAGCCCTCGATCGGGCTCCACCAGCGTGACAACCGCAGGCTCATCGAGACGCTCGTGAAGCTGCGAGACCTCGGCAACACGCTCATCGTGGTCGAGCACGACGAAGACACCATCCGCACCTCGGACTGGATCGTCGACATCGGGCCAGGCGCAGGCGAGCACGGGGGAGAGGTCGTCCACAGCGGATCCGTCGCCGACCTCGAGAAGAACACCAGATCGATCACCGGCGACTACCTCTCGGGACGCATGGGCATCACCACACCCAAGAAGCGTCGCAAGTACGACAAGAAGCGCGAGCTGACGGTCGTGGGTGCCAGGGCCAACAACCTCAAGAACGTCCAGGTGAGCTTCCCGCTCGGCATCCTCACCGCAGTCACTGGCGTCAGCGGCTCCGGCAAGTCGTCCCTCGTGAACGACATCCTCTACCGCGTCCTCGCCGCCAAGCTCAACGGCGCACGCGCCGTCGCGGGCAAGCACACGCGCATCACCGGGGTCGACCAGCTCGACAAGGTCATCCACGTCGACCAGAACCCGATCGGCCGCACCCCGCGATCGAACCCCGCGACCTACACGGGCGTCTTCGACCGCATCCGCACCCTCTTCGCCGAGACGAGCGAGGCCAAGGCGCGCGGCTACCTCCCCGGTCGCTTCAGCTTCAACGTCAAGGGCGGCAGGTGCGAGGCCTGCTCTGGCGACGGCACGCTCAAGATCGAGATGAACTTCCTCCCCGACGTGTACGTCCTCTGCGAGGTGTGCGGCGGGTCCCGCTACAACCGGGAGACGCTCAGCGTGCACTACAAGGGCAAGAACATCGCAGAGGTCCTGCAGATGCCCATCTCGGAGGCGGCTGACTTCTTCGAGCCCATCACGGCCATCCACCGCTACCTCTCGACCCTCGTGGAGGTCGGCCTCGGCTACGTGCGGCTCGGGCAGTCCGCCACGACGCTCTCCGGTGGTGAGGCGCAGCGAGTGAAGCTCGCGACCGAGCTGCAGCGGCGCTCCAACGGGCGCAGCGTCTACGTGCTCGACGAGCCGACCACGGGCCTCCACTTCGAAGACGTCCGCAAGCTGCTCAAGGTCCTCGGCGGCCTCGTCGACAAGGGCAACACCGTCATTGTCATCGAGCACAACCTGGATGTCATCAAGTCCGCGGACTGGCTGATCGACATGGGCCCAGAAGGCGGCTCCGGCGGAGGAACCGTCGTCGGCGTCGGAACCCCGGAGAAGATCGCCGGTATCTCCGACAGCCACACGGGCCAGTACCTGAAGGAGATCTTCGAGCGGGAGGCAGCTGCGCGCTGATGGCGAACGTCCTGCCATATCGCCCCGCGACGGGCGACATCCCCACGAGCCCCGGGGTCTACAGATTCCTCGGGGACGACGACCGCGTGCTCTACGTCGGGAAGGCGAAGAACCTCCGCGCGCGGCTCAGCAACTACTTCGCGCCGCTCGAGCGCCTGCACGAGCGAACACGGCACATGGTGACGACGGCGACCCGCGTCGAGTGGACCGTCGTCCGCACGGAGACCGAGGCCCTGCAGCTCGAGTACACCTGGATCCAGGAGTTCTCGCCGCCCTTCAACGTGAAGTTCAAGGACGACAAGAGCTACCCGTTCATGGCGGTGACGCTCGGCGACGAAGCGCCCCGCGTGCTCGTGACCCGGAACCCCCGCATCCGCGGGGCGCGCTACTTCGGGCCGTATCCCAAGGTCTGGGCGGTGAACGAGACCATCGACCTCATGGTCAAGGCCTTCCCGATCCGCACCTGCAACGACTCGAACTACAAGCGAGCCATGCAGAGCGGCCGACCCTGCTTCCCCGGGCAGATCGGCCGCTGCGGGGGACCCTGCAGCGGACGCGTCACGATCGACGAGCACCGTGTCATCGTCAACGAGTTCGTCCGCTTCATGGAGAGCTACGACCGCAGCCTCCTGACGACCCTGCAGGACGAGATGAAGCTCGCGGCCACCGAGATGAGGTTCGAGGACGCGGCGAAGCTCCGTGACCGAATCGGCGCGCTCGAGAACGTGCTCGAGAAGAGCGCCGTCGTGCTGCCCGACAACGTCGACCTCGACCTGTTCGGCATCGCCGAGGATGAGCTGAGCGCCTCCGTGCAGCAGTTCACCGTGCGGGGCGGACGCATTCGCGGAGTCCGCAACTGGGTGCTCGACAAGGAACTCGACACCGACATCGGCACGATCATCGACCAGACGATGCAGCGCGTGTACGGCAAGGATGGGCTCTTCCCGCCAGGCGAGATCATCGTGCCGGCTCTGCCAGAAGACGCGGACGCGCTCTCCGAGTGGCTCGAGTCCACACGGCAGGCCAGAGTCAAGCTGCGCACCGCGGTGCGGGGCCCGAAATCGGAACTGCTCAAGACCGCGACGATTAACGCCATGGGAGCACTCGCGCAGTACAAGCTCAAGCGCAGCAGCGACTACGTCGCGAGATCCGACGCGCTGACCGAGCTGCAGAACGCGCTCGGTCTCGGCGAGGCCCCCCTGCGAATCGAGTGCTACGACATCTCCCACCTCCAGGGCACCGGCATCGTCGGCTCCATGGTGGTCTTCGAGGACGGACTCGCACGCAAGTCGCACTACCGTCGCTTCAACATCGCCTCGTCGACCGACGACACCGATTCCATCCACCAGGTGCTCACGCGCCGACTGGCCTACCTCCGCGACGACGCCAGTCCCGCCGAGATCGTGGAAGACACTGCCCTCTCCGCGGGCCCCGTGAAGGCGGCCGCCCAGGAGTCCACTCGAGCCAAGTTCGCCTACCGGCCTCAGCTCCTGCTCATCGACGGCGGCGTCCCGCAGGTCAACGCCGCGCAGCGGGCCCTCGAGGAGTCGGGGGTTCGCGGCATCGCCGTCGTCGGCATCGCCAAGCGCCTCGAAGAGCTGTGGCTGCCAGACGACGACTTCCCGGTCATCCTCCCGCGCGGCTCTGAGGCGCTGTTCCTGGTGCAGCGACTCCGCGACGAGGCGCACAGGTTCGCGATCCGCCACCAGCGCTCGAAGCGCAAGGCAGACATCGGCACGGTGCTCGCGGACATCCCCGGCCTCGGGCCGACCCGGGTCGCCGCACTGCTCAAGAAGTTCGGCTCCGTCAAGCGGCTGCGCGCGGCGACCGTCGAGGAGCTCACGACCGTGCAGGGCATCGGCGAGGCGACGGCCGGTGCGATTTCGGAGCGGTTCGCACTCGATCAATCGACAGAAGCGTGAGAGACGCACGCTCGGGCTATGTAGGCTGGTGTTTTAGTCCATGGGAGGTGACCTGCGCATGAGTTCGGCGGAGATCGACGGCGAAGGACGCCAGCACATCATGATCGTCACGGGCATGTCCGGTGCAGGGCGATCGACAGCTTGCAAGGCGTTCGAAGACCTCGACTGGTTCGTGGTCGACAACCTTCCCCCGCAGATGATCCGGCCCCTCATCGAGGTTGCCGGCAAGGCTCGGGACTCCCTCCCGAAGCTCGCCGTCTCGGTCGATGTGCGCGGCGGTCACCTGCTCGAGGAGTTCACGGCTCTCGTCGGCGGACTGCGCGAGACGCACGAGGTCGACGTGCTCTTCCTCGATGCGACAGACGGCACCCTCGTCCGGCGGTTCGAGGCAGTGCGGCGCCCGCACCCGCTGCAGGGCAACGGGACGATCCTCGACGGAATCGCTCGAGAGCGCAGCCGCCTGCAGGACATCCGCGAGGCGAGCGACATCGTCATCGACACCTCGGAGCTGAACGGCCACCAGCTCGTGACCCGCATCGTGAAGCGATTCGGCGAAGCCGACCAGAACAAGGTCGCCGTGACCGTCCAGAGCTTCGGCTTCAAGTACGGCATCCCGACAGACGCAGATCTTGTCGTCGACATGCGCTTCCTCCCGAACCCGTTCTGGGAGCCGGAACTGCGCGCGTTCAACGGTCGCGACAAGCGGGTCTCCGACTACGTCTTCGACCAAGAAGGTGCGGACGAGTTCCTGACCCACTACATTGAGATGCTTGACCCCGTCCTGCGGGGCTACGAGCGGGAGAACAAGCGGCACGTGACGCTCGCCGTCGGATGCACCGGCGGCAAGCACCGCTCGGTCGCCATGACCGAGCGCATCGCGAGCCTGCTCCGCGAACGCGATGACACGATCATCAGCGTCCGGCACCGCGACCTCGGTCGCGAGTGACGCTCGTTCCATCTCGCACTCGCGACGACGATTCGTCGCGCCCACTCACTCTGATCCCTGGAGGTACCCCGGTGACGCTCACCGCCGATGTCAAGCACGAGCTTCTGCGCACTCGCGCGGCCACAACCCAAGCTCGTGCTGCCGAGGTCGCGTCGCTCCTGCGCTTCGCGGGCGGTCTGCAATTGATCTCCGGACGCATCGCGGTCGAGGCTCAGCTCGATTCGGAGATGCTCGCGCGTCGTCTGGGCCGCGAGCTCCTCGAGCTCTACGGCGTCCGGGCGAAGATCTCCATCGTCGCCGGCTCTGGGGCCCGCCCGGGGGAGAGCTACCTCCTCCGCGTGCTCGAGAACGGCGAGACGCTCGCCCGCCAGACTGGCCTCATGGATGCGCGCCGGCGAACCGTCCGCGGTCTCCCGAACCGTCTGACGACGGGCAGCCAGGACGACCTCACCGCCGTCTGGCGTGGCGCGTTCCTCGCCGCTGGCTCACTGACCGACCCGGGCCGGTCCGCGTCGCTCGACATCATCACGCCGAACTCGGAGACCGCGATGGCCCTCGTCGGAGCGGCCGGACGCCTCGGGGTGTCCTCCAAGGCCCGCGAGGTCCGCGGCGTGCACCGTGTCGTCATCCGAGACGGCGACGCCATCAGCGCGATGCTCACCGTCATCGGTGCCCACGCGACCGTGGAGAGCTGGGAGAGCCTCCGCCAGCGTCGTGAGACCCGCGCCACCGCCAACCGTCTCGTCAACTTCGACGACGCGAACCTGCGTCGTTCCGCCCAGGCCGCTGTCACGGCCTGCACCCGCGTCGAGCGTGCGCTCGAGATCCTCGGAGAGGGTGCGCCCGACCACCTCAAGTACGCCGGGCAGCTTCGCCTCGCGCACCGGGAAGCCTCACTCGACGAGCTCGGCCGCTACGCGGACCCGCCCATGACGAAGGATGCGGTCGCTGGCCGCATCCGTCGCCTGCTGGCTCTCGCCGACAAGCAGGCCTCTGACCGTGGCATCCCGGGCACGGAGTCCAATCTGCCCGTCCTCGACGAGCTCTGATCCCCACGCCGAACAGCTCACCCCATTTGGTCACCTGGGCGCACGCCCATGGGACTAGGCTGACGATGTTGAACGGGCTCGCCGAGCAGACCGTTCCCCCGAACTCGGTGCGATGGTGCACCCGGCCCTCCAAGGCCACACAGTCCTGTCAAATCGGAGAAACAACAGGAAAAAGGAGCATCACGTGACGAAAATCGCCATCAACGGTTTCGGACGCATCGGACGCAGCTACGCACGCGCACTGCTGCAGGATGACAACAACCTCGAGCTCGTTGCAATCAACGACCTCACCGACAACAAGACGCTTGCACACCTCCTCAAGTACGACTCCACGGGTGGCAAGCTGAAGAACGACATCTCGTTCGACGAAGACGCCATCTACGTCGACGGCAAGAAGATCACGGCGACCGCAGAGCGCGACCCCGCGAACCTGCCGTGGGCCGAGCTCGGTGTCGAGATCGTCATCGAGAGCACGGGTCACTTCACGGACCCCGACAAGGCTCGTGCGCACATCAGCGCAGGCGCCAAGAAGGTCATCCTCTCGGCACCGGCCTCCGGACCGGCACCGACCTTCGTCTTCGGCGTCAACCACACCGAGTACGACCCCGAGAATGACGACGTCATCTCGAACGCATCCTGCACCACGAACTGCCTCGCGCCGCTCGTGAAGGTCTTCAACGACAAGTTCGGCATCGAGTCGGGTCTCATGACCACGGTTCACGCCTACACGTCCGACCAGAACCTGCAGGACGGCCCCCACAAGGACCTCCGCCGTGCGCGCGCAGCAGCGCTCAGCATCATCCCCACCTCGACGGGTGCGGCGAAGGCCATCGGCCTCGTCATCCCCGAGCTGGCGGGCAAGCTCGACGGCTTCGCTCTGCGCGTCCCCACCGAGACTGGCTCGATCACCGACCTCACGGTCGTCTCCAAGACGCCTGTGACCGTCGAAGAGGTCAACGCCGCGTACAAGGAAGCTGCTGAAGGCGAGTTCAAGGGCCTCCTCATGTACAACGAGGAAGACATCGTGTCGCGCGACATCGTCGGGGAGAACCACTCCTCGATCTTCGACGCACCGCTCACGAAGGTCATCGGCAACCAGGTGAAGCTGTCGTCCTGGTACGACAACGAGTGGGGCTACACGGTCCGTCTCGTCGACCTGACCGAGTACGTCGCAAGCAAGCTCTAACCACTTCGGCAAAAGAGGAAGGAACGCCAACATGGCGCTTCGCACAATCGAGACCCTTGGCTCCCTCACGGGAAAGAAGGTCATCGTTCGCTGCGACCTGAACGTGCCGCTCAAGGAGGGCGTGATCACCGACGATGGTCGGATTCGCGCCTCCCTCGGTACGCTCCGCCTCCTCCTCGACCAGGGTGCGCAGGTCATCGTGATCTCGCACCTTGGTCGGCCCAAGGGGGCACCAGAACCGCAGTACTCGCTCGCGCCGGCAGCTGCCAGGCTCGGCGAGCTGCTCGAGATCGATGCCCCGCTTGCAGCCGACACCGTCGGCGAGGATGCAGAACGCCGTGTTGCCGGGCTCGAGAACGGCCAGCTCATCGTCCTCGAGAATCTGCGTTTCAACCCGGGGGAGACGAGCAAGGACGACGCTGAGCGCCGCGCCTTCGCAGAGCAGCTCGCGAACTTCGCGGACGCATTCGTCTCCGATGGCTTCGGGGTCGTGCATCGCAAGCAGGCTTCCGTCTACGACCTCCCACAGATCGTGCCGAGTGCCGCGGGACTCCTCGTGGCGAACGAGCTCGAGGTCCTCGAGCGGCTCACTTCCGCGGTCGAGCGCCCTTACGCGGTCGTGCTCGGCGGCTCGAAGGTGTCCGACAAGCTCGGCGTCATCGAGCACCTCCTGCCGAGGGTCGACTCGATCCTGATCGGCGGGGGAATGCTCTTCACGTTCCTCGCCGCTCAGGGACACA
The DNA here is from genome assembly GCF_015351285.1 of Pseudoclavibacter sp. VKM Ac-2888. Classification (NCBI taxonomy): domain Bacteria; kingdom Bacillati; phylum Actinomycetota; class Actinomycetes; order Micrococcales; family Microbacteriaceae; genus Pseudoclavibacter; species Pseudoclavibacter sp. VKM Ac-2888. Next base: position 453,494 of record NZ_JADKSM010000001.1, on the reverse strand, counting down.
AGGTCGGCGCCTCCCTGCTCGAGGTCGACCAGCTCGACACTGTCCGTCGGTATCTGGCGGACGCCCAGGAGCGTGGCGTCTCGATCGTCCTCCCGACGGACATCGTGGTCGCCGCCTCGTTCTCGGCGGATGCCGATCACGAGGTCGTCCCCGCCGATGGCATCGAGGGCAGCGCGTTCGGCGCAGACGGAATCGGGCTCGACATCGGCCCGGAGACGGCCACGGCATTCGCCGCGGCCATCCGCGAGTCGAGCACCGTGTTCTGGAACGGCCCCATGGGCGTGTTCGAGTTCCCCGCATTCGCGGAAGGCACTCGCACCGTCGCTGAGGCACTCACCAAGGTTGACGGCCTCTCGGTCGTTGGCGGCGGTGACTCCGCGGCAGCCGTGCGCACGCTCGGCTTCGCTGATGACGAATTTGGCCACATCTCTACTGGTGGTGGTGCGAGCCTCGAGTTCCTCGAAGGCAAGCAGCTGCCCGGATTGCAGGTTCTCGGATGGTAACGACTCGCACCCCGCTCATGGCGGGCAACTGGAAGATGAACCTGGACCACCTCCAGGCCATCGCGTTCACGCAGAAGCTCGCTTGGGCGCTGAAGGACGCGAAGCACGACTTCGACGACGTCGAGGTCGCTGTCTTCCCGCCCTACACCGACCTCCGCAGCGTGCAGACGCTCGTGGACGCCGACAAGCTGTCGCTCAGCTACGGTGCACAGGATGTCTCGGCGCACGACTCCGGTGCCTACACGGGGGAGATCTCGGGAGCTTTCCTGAGCGCTCTCGCCTGCAAGTACGTCATCATCGGTCACTCCGAGCGACGCACCCTGCACGCGGAGACCGATGAGGTCGTCGGCAGCAAGGTCAAGGCGGCGATCAAGCACGGTCTCGTGCCAGTCCTGTGCGTCGGCGAGACGTCCGAGGACCTCGAGAAGTTCGGCGCGAGCGCCGTTCCCGTGGCTCAGCTCAAGGCAGCGTTGGAGGGCGTCGAGGGAACGCCTGACCTCGTCGTCGCCTACGAGCCGGTCTGGGCGATCGGTTCCGGCCAGGCGGCAACGCCCGAGCAGGCGCAGACCGTCGCGAACGCTCTTCGCGTCGCGCTCGAAGAGCTCCTGGGCGAGTCCGTGGCGTCAGCCACGCGCATCCTCTACGGCGGCTCGGTCAAGTCCGACAACATCGCCGGCTTCATGCGCGAGCCCGACGTCGACGGCGCACTCATCGGCGGCGCGAGCCTCAAGGTTGACGAGTTCAGCGCCATCGCGCGGTTCCGTCAGCACGTCGGTTCCTAGTCGCAAACGCGAACCATCTATACTCGGACGTGGCCTGTTCACTCAGGCCACGTCCGAGTCCGTTCATCTGAGAGGGATTCCGTGGATATTCTCCTCGTCATCCTGCAGGTCGTGCTGGCCATCACCAGCGTCCTGCTGATCCTGTTCATTCTGTTGCACCGCGGACGAGGCGGCGGACTCTCCGACATGTTCGGTGGCGGCATGGGCTCCAATCTGGGCGCTTCCGGCGTCGCGGAGAAGAACCTGAACCGCATCACGGTGACCCTCGCGGTCATCTGGCTGCTCGCTATCGTCGCTATGGGCATCATCACCCGCATTCAAACGGTTGTGGTGAGCTAATGGCCCAGGGGGGATCTGCGATCAGGGGATCGCGTGTCGGTGCCGGTCCTATGGGGGAGACAGATCACGGGGTGCACGCTGCGCGCGTGTCGATCTCGTACTGGGACGCGCACGGCAACGAGACCGTCAGGCACTACTCCGCGGAGATCGCGGAGGACGACATCCCCGATCTCATCGACTGCCCGATCTCCGGCCTTCCTGCCGGACGTGACCGGGAGAATCCGCCGGCAGCCGTAAAGGTCGCGCCGTACAAGACGCACCTGGCGTACGTCAAGGAACGACGCACGGCCGAGGAAGCGGAACGCCTCCTCGAGGAAGCCCTGTCGAAGCTGCGCGAGCGTCGCGGCAAGACGACTTCGAAGTCCTGAGCACCGCAGCTTCACACGGCTGAGCAACGAACAACGGCCCCGTCCGAGAGTCTCCTCTCGACCGGGGCCGTTGTTCGTGCGCCGAACTGGCGCCTAGCCGAGTGCCTCTGCGGCTGCGGCATCAAGCAGCAGCAGCGTCTCGAGGCGACCGGTCGCGGCGCCGAGTGGTGATTCCTTCGCGATGACTCCCTCGGTGGCGGCGAGGCGAACGGCGTCTGCCTTCTCGGCACCGGTGACCACGGCCCAGACACGCGCGGATTCGCGGATGGCCGGGAGGGTGAGCGTCACCCGTTCGGGAGGCGGCTTCGGCGAGTCACGGATACTGTCGACAAGCGCCGAGGTCTCCTCGAGTCCCTCCGTTCCGGGGAAGAGCGACGCGGTGTGTCCGTCTCCGCCAGCACCGAGCAGCACGAGGTCGAGCGACGGGATGCCGCCGGGGACCCCGTCTGCCGGCGGGACGAGTGCACGCAGCTCGGCCTCGTAGGCTGCGGCGGCATCCTCGAGGGACTCTCCGCTGTCGCTCGCGAGCGTCGCGTGCAGGCGTGCCTGCTCGAATCCGGCCGCGCCCTTCAGTGCCTCGGCGACCGCGACGACGTTCCGCTCGTCGTGGCCCGTCGGAACGAATCGCTCGTCGGCGAACCAGACGTGCACGCGCGACCAGTCGAGGCCCGCGCGCTCCACCGCGGCGACGAAAGCGGGGAGCACTTTCGTCGCGACGGAGCCGCCGCTCACGGCGATGTGGAGCTCCGCCGTCGTGGAACCCAGCAGCCGCGCGAAGCGCTGCGCCGTGTGCTCGGCAACCGCCGAGACGGAGGGCTCGACGTGCCTGCTTCGAGCGGCCTGTGTCATGCCTGCACTCCCTCGTTCTCCGCCGACTCGTCCGTCGTGGAAGCGGTCTCTGCGACCGCGAGCTCCCGGGCTTCCGTCTCGGCGGCCTCGGCGAGCACCTCGCCGAAGACGCGGTCGGGGCCGAGCGAGCGGAGCTCCTCTGCAAGGACATCCGGGAGGTCCCTCACGGGCATCGGGATCTTCTGCTCCGGCTGACCCGGCTGCGTGAGCACGACGGCGGAGTCGCTGACCCGCTCGAACGTGACCACGCCGCTCGGGCGGGTGAGCTTGATCGCACGGAGCTGAGCTCGGCCGAGCTCTCGCTCAGTTGCCTGGGCGAGCCGGACCGGGACCTGCAGCGCCAGCTGCAGCCAGGCCGCCATCAGGAGGGTCGACGTGTGCGAGGGACGCCCGATGACCTCGACTTCCTGGATGGGCTCGTACGGGGGCTGGTCGAGCACCGCGGCGATCTGCGCGCGCCAGCTGGTGAGCCTGGTCCACGCGAGGTCGCTGTCGCCGTCGCAGAAGCCCTCTGCGAGCTTCGTGACGGTCTCACCGCCGTTGCTGGCGCTGCCGGAGTCGACGATGCGCAGCTGGGCGATGCGACCGAGCGACGAGGCGCTCGGGGCGCCGAGCGCGGAGTCGGGCCACCAGGCGACCACCGGGGCGTCCGGCAGAAGCAGTGCCTGCACCAGGGTCTCGGGATCGTCCGCCGCGGGTCCGGAGACGTGCAGCACGATGACCTCACTGGCCCCGGCGTCTCCGCCGACTCGGATCTCCGCGTCCATGTTCGAGGTCTTCGCGGTGCGGTCGACGACGTGGATGACGATGACGCGCATGGGGTGCTCGCCTGAGGCGGAGTTGGCTGCGGCGATCGCGGCCTCGCCTCGCCGCTCGCCGGTCGAGATGACGAGCGTGAGCACGCGCCCGAGCGCGACTGCTCCGCCTTCTTCTCGCATCGACACGAGCCGCTTCGAGACGGCTGAGGTCGTGGTGTTGCCGAGTTCGATGATCACGGGCGCCTCCAGGTGCGGCCATCGCGGGCGAGGAGGGCCGTGGCCGAGGCCGGACCCCAGCTGCCGGGTTTGTAGAGTTCGGGTTGTCCCTGCGTCGCCCAGTACTCCTCGACGGGGTCGAGGATCTTCCAGGAGAGCTCGACCTCCTCGTGGCGCGGGAAGAGGGGCGGATCGCCGAGCAGCACGTCGAGGATGAGTCGCTCGTAGGCTTCCGGGCTCGACTCGGTGAACGCGTGGCCGTACCCGAAGTCCATGGTCACGTCGCGGACGTGCATGCCGGATCCTGGAATCTTCGATCCGAAGCGGATGGTGACGCCTTCGTCCGGCTGCACGCGGATCACGAGGGCATTCGGCCCGAGCGACGTCCGCTGCGCCTCCTCGAACAGGTACAGCGGACCCTGCTTGAAGGTGACGGCGATCTCCGTCACGCGGCGGCCCAGGCGCTTGCCCGTCCGAAGGTAGAACGGCACCCCAGCCCAGCGGCGGGAGTCGAGTTCCACGCGAAGGGCGGCGTAGGTCTCCGTGGTCGACTGCGGGTTCATGCCGTCTTCCTCGAGGAAGCCACGCACGAACTCGCCACCCTGCCATCCGGAGCCGTACTGGCCTCGGGCGGAGGCGAGCGACAGGTCGCGGGGGAGCCGGACCGCTGCGAGCGCCTTCTCCTTCTCTTGGCGGAGGTCCTTGGCGTTGAAGGAGAGCGGCTCTTCCATCGCGGTGAGCGCGAGCAGCTGCAGGAGGTGGTTCTGGATGACGTCGCGTGCGGCGCCCACTCCGTCGTAGTATCCGGCGCGACCAGACACGCCGATGTCCTCCGCCATGGTGATCTGCACGTGATCGACCGTGTTGGCGTTCCAGAGCGGCTCGAACATCGAGTTCGCGAAGCGCAGCGCGAGGATGTTCTGCACCGTCTCCTTGCCGAGGTAGTGGTCGATGCGGAAGATGGCGTCGCTCGAGAAGACCGACTCGACGATGCTGTTCAGCTCGCGAGCCGACGCGAGATCGTGCCCGAACGGCTTCTCGATGATGACTCGGCGCCAGGAGTCCTCTCGCTCATCCGCGAGTCCCGAGCGTCGCAGCTGGGTCGTGACCTCGGGGAAGGATCGCGGCGGGATCGACAGGTAGAAGGCGTGGTTGCCTCGCGTGCCCTGGTCCTCGTCGAGCTCGTCGAGCACTGACTTCAGCGAGTCGAAGGACTCATCGTTGTCGAACTCACCCGAGACGAAGCGCATGCCCTTCGCGAGCTGCGTCCAGACCTCCTCGTTGAACGGGGTCCTCGCGTGCTGCTCGACGTTCTCCTTGACGAACGCACGGAACTCGTCGTCCGACCAGGGCCGGCGCGCGAAGCCGACGAGTCCGAACGAGGGGGAGAGGAGTCCGCGGTTGGCCAGGTCGTAGACCGCTGGCAGGAGCTTCTTGCGGGACAGGTCGCCCGTTACTCCGAAGATGACGAGGCTCGACGGTCCCGCGATGCGGCGGAGTCGCCCGTCGTCGATGGACCTGAGGGGGTTGTTGTCAGCGCTGATGTCGACTGGCGTCACAGCGTCGCCTCCTTTTTTGTGTAGGCACGAGTGTTCTGTTCTCCGGGGAGACCCGGAGACGGGGCGGGGACGCGAGGGGTCTCGCATCCCCGCCCCGATGATCGATCAGCGCGAGATGGCTCCGAGGAGCGCGTCGAGCCCGTGTCCGCCTTGCCCGAGGTCGATCCGCAGGACTGGCTGCGAGTGCGACTCGAGCACGGAGGCGTCGCCGGCAGCCTGCGCGGAGATGAGCGTCCCGAAGGTGAAGGGGCGCTCTGGGATCTCCAGGTCCTGCGGCTCAGCCGAGGTGATCTGGAGGAACGCCCCGACCTTCGGGCCGCCCTTGTGGAACTGGCCGGTGGAGTGCAGGAAGCGAGGGCCCCAGCCGAAGGTCACGGGGCGGCCTGAACGCTGCGCGAGCTCGTCCCGGAGCGCCTCGAGTGCCCCGAAGCGGTTCCGGTCGACGTAGGCCTGAACCGACAGGTAGCCGTCCGACGGGATGAGCTCCACGAGGGCGTCGATGGCGCCGCTCAGCGTGCTCTGCCCCTCGACGACGGACTGGGTGCCGCGCACCTCGACGCCGTCGATCGCGAAGGCCGCCGGAGTCGGCTCCGGTGTCGCCTCGAGCAGACCGCGTGCTGCGACCTTGGCCGATTCGACATCGGGCTGGTCGTACGGGTTGATGCCGATGACGGCTCCCGCGACGGCGACTGCCGTCTCCCACAAGACGAACTGGCCGCCGAGGGTGCCGGAGACGGCGATGTCGTCGCCGGCAGCCGGGGTTGCCTCGGCGTCGCCGACGACCCGAACGAGCTGCAGGTCAGCGGGGCGCGCGGCGACTTCCGGAGCGCGGGAGGTGAGGACCACGGGGAGGATCCCGAGGTCGTCTTTACCGGTCGACTCGGCGATGAGCTGCTCGACCCAGTCGCCGAAGCCGACGATGGACGTGCCGTCGTCGAGGACGCCGAGGAATCGCTTGGCGGCGATCGCCGCGCCGAGGACGAGCGCGGGGTTGCTCTCGTCGTCGACCGAGACGACGGTCGCCGCGACGCCTGCGTCGTCCAGGAGGCCGGCGATGTCGACGCCCGCGAGCCCGGAGGGGACCAGGCCGAACGCGGTGAGTGCCGAGAAGCGGCCACCGACGTGAGGGTCGGCCAGGAACACCCGGTAGCCGGCCTCACGCGAGGCGGCCTCCATGGGCGAGCCCGGGTCGGTCACGATCACGATGCGGCTGGCCGGGTCGATGCCCGCCGCCTCGAAGGCGTGGGCGAACGTCCGGCGCTGCGAGTCGGTCTCGACCGTCGAGCCGGACTTCGAGGAGACGATGATGGCCGTCTTCTCGAGGCTCTCCTCGACGGCGGCCCGGACCTGAGCCGGGTCGGTCGAATCGAGGACCACGAGCTCGACGCCGGCGGTGCGCGTGATGACCTCCGGAGCGAGCGACGATCCGCCCATTCCGCAGAGCACGAACCGCGTCACGCCGGCATCCGCGAACTCGGCCTTGAGAGCCAGGATGCCCTCAACGAGGTCGCGGGAGACCTCGTGCGCACGAGTCCAGCCGAGTCGAATCGCGGATTCGGCCTCAGCAGCGGCTCCCCACAGGGTCGCGTCCTGCGCGAACAGGCGGGAGGCGAAGCGATCGCCGACGAGGGCGCCGACCTTCTCGGCGGCGGCAGCGGAGGCCGCGCCCGAGGTGCTGACCTTGATGCCCACGGCGCGGACCTACGCCTTCGCCGCTGCAGCCTGGAGCTGCGAGTCGACGGTTGCCTTGAGCTCCTGCCAGGAGACGATGAACTTGTCGACGCCCTCGGTCTCGAGCTGCTCGGTCACCTCGACGTAGCTCACGCCGATCGCCTCGAGCGCGTCCAGCGTCGTGTTCGCGGCGTGCGCGGTGCCGGCGACGGTGTCACCGGTGATGACGCCGTGGTCGGCGACAGCCTCGAGGGTCTTCTCCGGCATGGTGTTGACGGTGTCGGCCGCGACGAGCTCCGTGACGTAGAGGGTGTCGGGCAGCGCGGGGTCCTTGACACCGGTGGAGGCCCAGAGCGGGCGCTGCTTGTGCGCACCTTCCTCGAGCAGGAGCTTCGCGCGCTCGCTCGAGAATTCCTCCTCGAAGGCCGCGTAGGCGAGGCGAGCGTTCGCAAGAGCCGCGAGGCTCTTGAGCGCGATCGCGTCGTCGGTGCCGATCGCGACGAGACGCTTGTCGATCTCGGCGTCGACACGCGACACGAAGAAGGAGGCGACAGAACGGATCGTCGACAGGTCGTGTCCACGCTCACGCGCCTGCTCGAGCCCGGAGAGGTACGCGTTGACGACCTCCCGGTACCGGCTCAGGCTGAAGATGAGGGTGACGTTGACGCTGATGCCCGAGGCGATGACCTCGGTGATCGCGGGGAGGCCCTCGACGGTGGCCGGGATCTTGATCATGGCGTTCTTGCGGTCGACCGTGGCCCAGAGTCGCTTGGCCTCGTCGATGGTCGCGTCGGTGCCGCGAGCGAGCTCGGGGGAGACCTCGATCGAGACGCGCCCGTCGAGTCCGTTGCTCGCCTCGTAGATCGGCAGGAAGAGGTCGCAGGCCGAGCGCACATCGTCGGTCGTGATGTCGAAGATCGCCTCGTCGACGCTGGCACCGCGGGCCTGGAGCTCGGCGACCTGCGCGTCGTATGCCTCGCCCTTGCTGAGCGCGCCGGCGAAGATCGTCGGGTTCGTGGTCACGCCGACGATGCCCCGCTCGGCGATGAGGCGCTCGAGGGCGCCCGACTCGAGGCTGGAGCGGGAGAGGTCGTCGAGCCAGATGCTGACGCCGGCCTCGGCGAGTGCTGCTGTTGGTGTTGAAGTCATTGCTGGTGTTCCTTCGCGTTGCTGGTGAAGAAGTGCTGGGTACCGCTGCATGGGCGAACGGTGCCGCCCGTGGACGGCTAGCGCGCGAGCGACTCGAGCGCCGCGTCGACGACGGCGTCCGCCGTGATGCCGTAGGCCTTGTAGAGCTCGGGCTGGTCAGCGGATGCGCCGAACGTCTCGATGGAGACGCTGCGGCCCTTGGGGCCGACGAACTGGAGCCAGGGGAGCGCGAGGCCGGCTTCGATGCTCACGCGAGCCTCGACGGCCGACGGCAGCACGTGCTCCCGGTAGGCGTCGTCCTGCTCGGCGAACCACTCGAAGCTCGGGACGGACACGACTCGCGTCGGGTGTCCCTGAGCCTGCAGGGTCTCGCGGGCCTCGAGTGCGTACTGCACCTCGGAACCGGTGGCGAGCACGATGACCTCAGGCGCTCCGCCGGCAGCCTCCGCGAGCACGTAGGCGCCGCGCTTCGTGCCAGCAGCCGAGCCGAACTCCTGCTCGTTGGCGTCGCCGGAACCGCGTGCGATGACGGGGAGGTCCTGACGCGAGAGGATGAGGCCGGTCGGGCCGCCTCGACGGCTCACGACCTCGAGCCAGGCGGCAGCCGTCTCCGGGCCGTCGGCTGGGCGAACGACCGCGAGGTTCGGGATCGCGCGGAGCGCGGTCAGCGACTCCACAGGCTGGTGCGTCGGCCCGTCGCCGCCGAGGGCGATCGAGTCGTGCGTCCAGACGAAGATCGACGGGATGTTCATGAGCGCGGCGAGACGCACCGAGGGGCGCATGTAGTCGCTGAACATGAGGAAGGTGCCGCCGAAGGCGCGCGTCTTGCCGTGCAGGGTGATCCCGTTGAGGATCGCGCCCATGGCGTGCTCGCGGATGCCGAAGTGCAGCACGCGGCCGTACGGGTTGCCCGTCCAGCTGGACGTCGAGAACTTCTCGGGGATGAACGACGCGGCCTTGCTGATGGTCGTGTTGTTCGAGCCGGCGAGGTCGGCAGAGCCACCCCACAGCTCCGGCAGGTGTGCCGCAAGCGCGTTGATCGCCTCACCGGAGGCCTTGCGGGTCGAGACCTTGGCGACGCCCGCGAAGTCGGGGAGCGCATCCGCGATGCCCTCTGGCAGCTCATCGGCCTCGAGGCGCTCGAGGAGCTGCGCGCGCTCCGGGTTGGCGCTCTTCCAAGCGTCGAAGCTCTGCTGCCACTCCGCGCGAACGGGCGCGACGCGGTCGGCGAGACCGCGGGTGTAGGCCAGCACGTCGTCGGCGACCTCGAAGCTCTGCTTCGGGTCGAACCCGACGAGGCTCTTGACGGCCTCGAGCTCGGTCTCACCGAGCGCGGAGCCGTGGATGCCGCCCGTGTTCTGCTTGGTCGGGCTCGGCCAGCCGATGATGGTCCGGAGCACGATGATCGAGGGGCGGCCCGTCTCGGCCTGCGCCGCGAGCGTCGCGTCGTGGAGAGCCGCGAGGTCCTCGTGGTACTGCTCTCCAGCGGTCCAGTCGACCGTCTGCACGTGCCAGCCGTAGGCCTCGTAGCGCTTCGCGACGTCCTCGGTGAAGGCGATGTCGGTGTCGTCCTCGATGGAGATCTGGTTCGCGTCGTAGAACACGATGAGGTTGCCGAGCTCCTGGTGTCCGGCAAGCGAGGATGCCTCGCTCGTGACACCTTCCTGGAGGTCGCCGTCGCTCGCGATGACGTAGACGCGGTGATCGAACGGGCTCTCCCCGACCGCGGTCTCTGGGTCGAACAGGCCGCGCTCGAAGCGCTGCGCGTAGGCGAACCCGACGGCGGACGCGAGTCCCTGGCCGAGTGGGCCGGTCGTCATCTCGACGTGGTCGGTGTGCCCGAACTCGGGGTGCCCAGGCGTCTTCGAGCCGAACTGGCGAAGCTGCTTGAGGTCATCGAGCTCGAGGCCGAAGCCGCCCAGGTACAGCTGGCAGTACTGCGTCAGCGAGGAATGCCCTGCGGACAGGATGAAGCGGTCTCGACCGATCCAGTGCGGGTCCTTCGGATCGACCCGCATCACGTGCTGGTAGAGCAGCGTCGCGAGGGGAGCAAGGCTCATCGCCGTGCCGGGGTGTCCACCCTTCGCCTTCTCAACTGCGTCTGCCGCCAAGATCCTTGCTGTGTCGACTGCACGTCGATCGAGCTCGGACCACTCAAAATTCGTCACACTGCGTCCCGTCGTCGTTGGGAAAGGGCCGCCTCACAGCTTATCGCCACGACGGGTCCGCGCGGGGGGAACGTCGTTCAGTTCCCGGTCATGTTTCTCCGTGCGACGAGCCTCACAGCGCTTTCAGCCGGGTGTGAGGCTGGCCGCACCCAGGAAACGGGACGGCTTCTGGGCAAGAGCAGATAGAATTGCCAGCAGATTTCGAGCGAAGAGGAATTGGTGGCTTTGTCTGTCGATGAACTAGTGGCCGTGGCACCCCCGGAGCGGAAGCCTTTCGGGCGCAAGGTACGGGCCTACGTGGCGCTGACGAAACCTCGAATCATCGAGCTGCTCCTCATCACGACGGTCCCGACGATGTTCCTCGCCCACGGTGGCGTCCCGAACTTGTGGCTCGTCCTCGGTGTGGTCCTCGGCGGAGCGATGTCCGCGGGCAGCGCGAGCGCCTTCAACTGCTACATCGACCGCGATATCGACCGCCTGATGAAGCGCACCGCCAAGCGTCCGCTCGTCACGGGCGAGCTCTCAGACCGAGAGGCTCTCGTCTTCTCGTTCGCCCTCGGCATCCTGTCGATCGTCGTGCTCTGGCTCGTCGCGAACCCGCTGACTGCAGCGCTCTCGCTCGGCGCGATCCTGCTCTACGTCGTCTTCTACACGATCGTGCTCAAGCGCCGCACGGAGCAGAACATCATCTGGGGTGGCGTGGCTGGCTGCATGCCCGTCCTCATCGGCTGGGCCGGCGTCACCAACTCGCTCAGCTGGGCGCCGTTCGTGCTCTTCGCGATCATCTTCCTGTGGACTCCGGCCCACTACTGGCCGCTCTCGGTGAAGTACCGAGACGACTACGCCAAGGCGAGCGTGCCGATGCTGTCCGTCACGGAGGGCGAGCTCTCGGTCTCGCTGCAGACCGTCCTCTACGCGTGGGCGACGGTCATCTGCTCGCTCCTGCTCGTGCCGGTCGCGGGGATGGGCTGGCTCTACACCTCGGTCGCGCTGCTGTCGGGCGGCTGGTTCCTCTACGAGGCTCACGTGCTCTACTACCGCACGATCACCGGCAAGGGCGGCAAGCCCATGAAGGTCTTCCACCTTTCGATCACGTACCTGACGCTCGTCTTCGTCGCGGTCGGAATCGACCCGCTGATCTCCTAGATCACGGTTGCCCGCGAGGTCAACACCCAGCCCGAGGTCAACACTCAGATCGCTCGCGACCGCGTGCGATCGCGCAGGAAGCGACCACGGCGAGCGGGCCGGGTTCTCGCGGTGGTCGCAACACCGTGGTGCATCAGATCGATTCCAGCCGGCGCCCGGCTTGGAGTCTCCCCACCGCCGGTGGGAACTGGTCGCCCTCGCTCCTCGTCCAACGAGCCTCGCCCTCGCCCACCCCTCTCGGGACACCCACGCATCCCGCCCTACCGCCCTACCTCCCTACCGCCCTTCATCCGCTCGCCCAAAGCTGAGTTGTGGTCGTGAAGACTCGCTCCAAGCAACCACAACTCAGCTCTCGGCGGACTGCTGGGGCGCGGGCCGGGGCGCGGGCGCGAGGTGCGGGCGCGGGCGCGGGCGCAGGGTTGTGGCCAGGTGTTGTTGCCACTTGCCCCGACCGCGTTTCGCCACAACTCTGCGCGCACCCGCCGGGTTTGGAGGCGCGCCCGCGGGGTGAGCTGGGCGGCGCGGCGGGCAGCTTGCGGGCGGCGGGGACATGCAGCGGGGACATGCAGCGGCCCCGGCGAGCCGTGCTCGCCGGGGCCGCTGCATCAGCCGATCCCGATCAGACGCGCGCTGGGCGTCCTTCGCGACGGATGGTGGCGACGGCGGTCGTGGCGACGGCGATGGTCGTGACCGAGAGCACCATATGGACGATGACGAGCGTGATGGGAAGTCCGGTGCGCGCCTGCCAGATGCCGACGGCCGCTTGCGCGACGATGAGGCACAGCAGGCCGATCGAGACTCGCCGCGTCGCCGCGAAGCCCCGAACCGAGGCGACCACGACGAAGATGAGCGAGCAGGCGAGCAGGATGTAGGCCGGCCAGGAGTGCACGTGCTGCATGATGACCGGATCGAGGCCGTTCCGCGAGGCGGCCGAGTCTCCGGCGTGGGGCCCAGAGCCAGTCGTGAGTGCGCCGACGAAGACCGTCACCCACACCCACACGTTGACGACGACGCTGATCGTGAGCACGAGGCCGGCGCGGCTGACATCGAGCCGGGTCCCCACCTCGGGGACGGGCTCGCCGCTTCGCACGCGGAACAGCAGCACCGCTGCGATGGCGCAGATGAGGCCGGAGATGAGGAAGTGGAGGCCGACGATGTCGGGGTTGAGCCCCGTGAGCACCGTGATGCCGCCCACGATCGCCTGCAGGATGATGAGGAGACCGATCGAGAACGCGGGGACGGCGAGGCGCATGCCGCGGGGGCGCACGCGCAGCACGGCGAGGAACAGCAGCAGGGCGATGATGCAGAGGATGCCCGTCAGCAGGCGGTTGCCGAACTCGATGACGCCGTGGATGCCCATCTCGGGCGTGTTGATGAGCGACCCCTCCGTGCAGTACGGCCAGGTCGGGCAGCCGAGGCCGGAGCCGGTGAGTCGCACGAGTCCGCCCGTGCCGACGATGGCGATGTTCGCGACCAGGCTCGCCCACGCCAGGAAGCGCGTGTACCGGGTGATGCTGGTCGGCAGCAATCGCGCGCGGAGGTCATCCGCTCGTGAGGGACGGACGGGAGCGACTTGCGCGGTCACGAGTTCCTTTCAGACGCCTGGCATGTCTGGCGTAGGATAGAAGTTGTTGTCTTCGCTCGGGACGTGCGCCCGAATCGCGGCGCAGGGAACAATGGAGGCCCCTCGCGGGTTCCATTCTACGAGAGGTAGACGCACGCCGTCTGCCCGAGCGACCGCGGGCCCACCGGCCGAAGACCCCACACGCGAGACGATCGACGGCGACAGGCCCCAGAAGCAGCCGCGTGTGGAGAACGACTTCAGAGATGAGAGAGACGAGGCAGACATGTCAGATGTCCTGATCGATCGCCCAGAACTCGAGGGCCTCGGCCGCTATGAGTTCGGCTGGTCCGACTCCGATGTTGCGGGATCGTCCGCGAAGCGAGGCATCAGCGATGCCGTCGTCGCCGACATCTCGCAGCTGAAAGACGAACCCGAGTGGATGCTGAAGACGCGTCTCAAGGGCTACAAGATGTTCGAGCGCAAGCCGATGCCGAACTGGGGAGCTGACCTCTCCGGCATCGACTTCGACAACATCAAGTACTTCGTGCGCTCGACGGAGAAGCAGGCGCAGACCTGGGAAGACCTCCCGGACGACATCAAGAACACGTACGAGAAGCTCGGCATCCCCGACGCAGAGCGCCAGCGCCTCGTCGCGGGCGTCGCCGCGCAGTACGAGTCCGAGGTCGTGTACCACCAGATCAACGAGGAGCTCGAGAAGCAGGGTGTCATCTTCATGGACACCGACACGGCGCTTCGCGAGCACCCGGAGTTCTTCGAGGAGTACTTCGGCACCGTCATCCCCTCTGGCGACAACAAGTTCGCCGCGCTCAACACCGCCGTGTGGTCGGGTGGCTCCTTCGTGTACGTCCCCAAAGGCGTCCACGTCGAGATCCCGCTGCAGGCCTACTTCCGCATCAACACGGAGAACATGGGCCAGTTCGAGCGGACGCTCATCATCGCCGACGAGGGCAGCTACGTGCACTACATCGAGGGCTGCACGGCTCCCATCTACAAGTCCGACTCGCTGCACTCCGCGGTCGTCGAGATCATCGTCAAGAAGAACGCGCGAGTTCGCTACACGACCATCCAGAACTGGTCGAACAACGTCTACAACCTCGTCACGAAGCGCGCGATCGCCGAAGAGGGAGCCACCATGGAGTGGGTCGACGGCAACATCGGGTCCAAGGTCACGATGAAGTACCCGTCGATCTACCTCGTCGGCGAGCACGCCAAGGGCGAGACCATGTCCGTCGCGTTCGCAGGTCCCGGCCAGCACCAGGATGCCGGCGCGAAGATGATCCACATGGCGCCGTACACGCAGTCGTCGATCACGTCGAAGTCCATCGCGAGGGGCGGCGGTCGAGCCGGCTACCGCGGCGAGGTGCGCATCGACGCGAAGGCGCACCATTCCTCGAACAGCGTCGTCTGCGACGCGCTGCTCGTCGACACGCAGTCGCGCTCCGACACGTACCCCGCGATCGACATCCGCGTCGACGACGTGCAGCTCGGCCACGAGGCGACGGTCACGAAGGTGTCCGAGGAGCAGCTGTTCTACCTCATGAGCCGCGGCCTCCCCGAGACCGAGGCGATGGCCATGATCGTGCGCGGCTTCATCGAGCCCATCGCGCGCGAGCTGCCGATGGAGTACGCGCTGGAACTCAACAAGCTCATCGAGATGAGCATGGAAGGATCGGTCGGCTAGATGACGACGCAGGTGACGAGCGAGCAGATCAACCCGCTCGGTCTCAACAAGCACAGCCACGGGCCTGGGTCCGAGGTGCCGGTGCAGACGAGGTCGGAGCGGTTCACCTCCTTCGACTTCGCCGACTTCGCGCCGCTGAGTGGTCGCGGGATCGAGTGGAAGTACACCCCCGTCGCGAAGCTCGATGGTCTCATCAACGGCGAGCTCACGGGCTCACGTTCCGAGCTCGAGTTCTCGGAGACCGAGGGGGTCGCAGTCAGCTGGATCCCTCGCTCGGATGCGCGGATCGGATCCGCGGGCAAGCCGGAGGACCGCGCCTCGGCGAACGCCTGGTCGAACTTCGAGGAGGCGCTGCTCGTCGAGGTCTCCGGTGAAGACGACAAGCAGTTCGTCCTGGACCGCAAGGGCTTCGGCAGTGCTGCTGTCGCCGCCCACGTCGTGGTCGACATCAAGCCGCACGCCAGGGGCCTCATCATCCTGCGCCACACCGGCGCGGCGACGGTCGCGGAGAACGTGGAGATCCTCGTCGGCGACGGGGCGAACGTCACGGTCGTCTCCATGCAGGAGTGGGAGGACTCGGCGCAGCACCTCTCGTCGCACTTCCTGTCTGTCGGGCGCGACGCCTTCATCAAGCACATCGTGGTCTCGCTCGGCGGCGGCATCGTCCGCCTCAACCCGACGCTGCAGCTCAACGCGCAGGGCGCTGACGGCGAACTGTACGGCCTCTACTACTCGGACGCGGGCCAGCATCTCGAGCACCAGGTGTTCGTCGACCACAACGCGCCGCACACGCGCAGCCGCGTCAACTACAAGGGCGCACTGCAGGGCGAAGGCGCGCGTGCCGTGTGGATCGGCGACGTCCTCATCCGCCGGAACGCACCGGGCACCGACTCCTACGAGCAGAACCGCAACCTCGTCCTCTCCGAGGGCACACGCGCCGACTCGGTCCCGAACCTCGAGATCGAGACAGGCGACATCGAGGGCGCCGGCCACGCTTCGGCTACCGGACGCTTCGACGACGAGCAGCTCTTCTACCTGATGAGCCGAGGCGTCTCCGAAGCCATGAGCCGCCGCCTCGTGGTCCACGGCTTCCTCAACGAGATCGTCCAGCAGATCGGCAGCGAGGAGATCGCCACCCACCTGCGGGATGCGCTCGAACGCGAGCTCAACGAGGGCGCAAGCCCCCTGCTCGTCGCCGAGCGATGACCTCGGTGCGTCTCTGCGCGGCAGATGACGTGAAGGTCGAGTCGCCGCAGCGCTTCGAGATCGAGGGCCAGGCCATCTGCCTGGTCCGAGACTCGGCCGGTGAGCTCTTCGCTCTCGGCGACCGGTGCTCGCACGGAGACATCTCGCTCGCCGAGGGCTTCGTGGAAGACGACTCGATCGAGTGCTGGGCGCACGGCTCCCAGTTCTCGCTCAAGACCGGCTGGCCACGCACCCTCCCCGCCTACGAACCAGTGCCCGTGTACCGCATCCAGGTGCAAGCGGGCGACATCTACATCGACCCCACTCCAATCTTCGAGGAGAAGAGCTAGCACATGTCCACGCTGCAGATATCCGACCTCCACGTCACGGTCGAGACCGACCAGGGCACCAAGGAAATCCTCCGCGGTGTCGACCTGACGATCAACAAGGGCGAGATCCACGCCATCATGGGGCCGAACGGCTCTGGCAAGTCGACCCTCGCCTACACGATCGCGGGCCACCCCAAGTACGAGGTGACCAGCGGCTCGATCACGCTCGACGGCGAGGACGTCCTCGAGATGTCCGTCGACGAGCGCGCCAAGGCTGGCCTCTTCCTCGCGATGCAGTACCCGGTGGAGATCCCCGGCGTGACGGTCGCGAACTTCCTGCGTACCGCCAAGACCGCGGTCGCCGGCGAGGCTCCGCCCCTGCGCCCGTGGCTCAAGGAGGTCAAGGCCTCCATGGCGGCGCTCCGCATGGACCCCGTGTTCTCCGAGCGCAACGTCAACGAGGGCTTCTCCGGTGGAGAGAAGAAGCGCAACGAGATCCTCCAGCTCGAGCTCCTCAAGCCCAAGTTCGCCGTGCTCGACGAGACCGACTCTGGCCTCGACGTGGACGCGCTCCGCATCGTGTCGGAGGGTGTCAACCGCGTCAAGGAGAACACCGGCCTCGGTGTGCTGCTCATCACGCACTACACGCGCATCCTGCGCTACATCAAGCCTGACTTCGTGCACGTCTTCGTTGCGGGCAAGGTCGCAGACCAGGGTGGACCCGAGCTCGCCGATCGCCTGGAGAACGAGGGCTACGACCGCTACCTCGCCCAGCAGGTCGAGGCGTAGGATCTCGCCATGGCACTGACGACACTCGAAGCGACACGCTACGACGAGATCGAGGAAGCGCTCAAGGAGGTCGTTGACCCGGAGCTCGGCGTCAACATCGTCGACCTCGGGCTCATCTACGACCTCAACTGGGACGACGACTCCGACGCGCTCGTGATCTCGATGACGCTCACCTCGGCGGGCTGCCCGCTGACCGACGTCATCGAGTCCGAGACCGCCGAGGCACTCGAGGGTGCTGTCGAGCGCTTCGTCATCAACTGGGTCTGGATGCCGCCGTGGGGTCCTGAGAAGATCACGGACGACGGCCGCGACATGATGCGCGCGCTCGGGTTCAACATCTGAGCTCGGTCCCGCAGTGAAGAGCCCCGCCCCGGCGGGGCTCTTTCGCGCCTCGTCTAGACTGGGCAGGTTGTCGGCTATGGGGCCAGGCTCGGTTCACGCCGCGACCTGGCCCCGCACCGTTTCCCGACAGACCACACGACTCACCCCGAACGCCCGCACTTCACCGAATGGAATCACTTCTTGCTCGCCGTACATGACCTCGAAATCACCATGGGTGCCCGCACCCTCATGTCGGGAGTCGACTTTCGTGTTGCCGCTGGCGACAAGATCGGCCTCGTCGGCCGCAACGGCGCGGGCAAGACGACGCTGACGAAGATCCTTGCGGGCGACACGCTCCCGACGGCCGGTCGGATCGAGCGTCGCGGCGAGATCGGCTACCTGCCGCAGGACCCGCGGAGCGGCGACCCCACGCAGACTGCCCGCACCCGCATCCTGGACGCCCGCGGGCTCGGCGAGCTGCGTCTCGGCATCGACGAGGCGACCATGGCGATGGCCGAGGGCACCCCTGCTGAGCAGGAGTCCGCGATGAAGAAGTACTCGCGCCTCGATGACCGCTTCCTGGCGCTCGGCGGCTATGCCGCAGAAGCCGAGGCGGCGGCCATCGCCAGCAACCTCAAGCTGCCTGACCGGATCCTCGACCAGGAGCTGCAGACGCTCTCCGGAGGACAGCGCCGACGCATCGAGCTCGCCCGCATCCTCTTCTCGGGTGCCGAGACCATGCTGCTCGACGAGCCCACGAACCACCTCGACATCGACTCCGTCATCTGGCTGCGCGAGTTCCTCAAGGGGTACGCGGGCGGACTCATCGTCATCTCCCACGACGTGGAGCTCGTGGGGGACACCGTCAACCGGGTCTTCTACCTCGACGCGAACCGCCAGGTCATCGACGTCTACAACATGGGCTGGAAGCACTACCTCCGCCAGCGCGAGGCAGACCAGGAGCGCCGCAAGAAGGAGCGCGCGAACATCGAGAAGAAGGCCTCCGTCCTGCAGCAGCAGGCGGCGAAGTTCGGCGCCAAGGCGACGAAGGCCACAGCGGCGCATCAGATGGCCAGGCGCGCCGAGAAGATGCTCTCGGGTCTCGAGGAGGTCCGAGTCGCGGATCGCGTCGCGAAGCTGCGCTTCCCGACGCCCGCGGCGTGCGGAAAGACGCCGCTCCGCGCATCCAACCTCTCGAAGTCGTACGGCTCGCTCGAGATCTTCACCGCCGTCGACCTGGCTATCGACCGCGGGTCCCGTGTTGTCATCCTCGGCCTCAACGGTGCAGGCAAGACGACGCTGCTGCGGATGCTCGCCGGCGTCGACGAGCCCGACACCGGCGCGCTCGAGCCCGGGCACGGCCTCAAGATCGGCTACTACGCGCAAGAGCACGAGACCCTCGACGTCGCGCGCAGCGTGCTGCAGAACATGGTGAGCGTGTCCAGCCATCTCACCGAGACCGAGGCACGCAAGGTGCTCGGCTCGTTCCTGTTCTCGGGTGACGACGTGCACAAGCCAGCCGGTGTGCTCTCCGGCGGCGAGAAGACCCGCCTCGCGCTTGCGATGCTGGTCGTGTCGAGCGCCAACGTGCTGCTGCTCGACGAGCCCACGAACAACCTCGACCCGCTCAGCCGCGAGCAGATCCTCGACGCGCTCGCGCACTACGAAGGCTCTGTCGTGCTGGTCAGCCACGACGAGGGGGCCGTCGAGGCGCTCAACCCCGAGCGCGTGCTCATCATGCCGGACGGCGTGGAGGACCACTGGACGCCCGATTACTTCGACCTCATCACGATGAACTAGGTGTACTGCCCAGGGACGTTGGTTGATGTGTGAAATCTTGAGTTGAAGAAGACCTCCGGTGGAGGGTGGAGCTGTCGAGTTCCCCATCCCAGTACCGGAGGTCTTCGTGTCTCACGCTAATGCGGCTCTTGCTCCTACTCAGAGGCGGCGCATCGCGCTGCTCATCGTCGATGAAGGATGGCCGGTCGCTCACGCTGCTGTGTTCTTTCATGTGTCGTGGCCGACCGCGAAGCGGTGGACTGATCGGTATGCGGCCATGGGGTGTGACGGGGTCCAGGATCGGTCCTCGCGGCCGCATCGTTCCCCGAGGCGCACGAGCCCGGAGCTGGAGCGCAAGATCGTGCATCTGCGGTGGAAGAAGCGCCTAGGTCCGGTCGCGATCGGCGTGATAGTCGGGTTGCCGACCTCGACCGTTCATGCAGTGCTGGTCCGAGTGCGGCTGAACCGTCTGCGTCATGTCGATGTCAGAATTGGTGAGCCGATCCGTCGCTACGAGCACGACAAGCCTGGTGCGATGATCCATGTCGATGTGAAGAAGATCGGCAAGGTCCCCGATGGTGGTGGTCATCGGTTCGTCGGCCGCCAGCAAGGAAATGAGAACATCCGGGCCACCGCTGGGCGACCCACGAACAACAAGCGCGGCCAGATCGTGGGCACCAGCTTCGTCCACACCGTCATCGATGACAACTCCCGGGGCGCCTACGCGGAGATCCACGACGACGAGACCGGTGCGGTCGCACTGCTGCGACGAGCGGTCAGCTGGTTCGAGGCTCGTGGCGTGACCGTTGAACGAGTGCTCTCGGACAACGGCTCCGCCTACACATCTCACGCCTGGCGCGACGCTTGCCACGAGCTCGGAATCAAGGCGAAGAAGACCCGCCCCTACCGGCCGCAAACGAACGGGGAGATCGAACGCTTCCACCGCACCCTCGCAGACGGTTGGGCCTTCTCGCGCCACTTCAACAGCGAATCAGCCCGCCGAGCAGCACTCCCCGGATGGCTCCACGAATACAATCACCACAGGCCCCACACCGCCATCGGAGCAAAGCCGCCCATCAGCCGGTTAACCAACCTGCCTGGGCAGTACAACTAGCCAGTTCGCTACTCAGCACAGGACGATGTTCCCCGGGGATTCAACGCGACCATATCATCTAGCCAACCTGAATGTTTGCCGATAGCTTCGAATAAACCTCAAGTGCATACCACTCTGGAGTACAAGTGAAAAAGCTCTACACGCTTCTCAGCGTGCTCGTCGTCGCGTTCTTCTTCGGAGGGATCGCGGTTACCTCGGCATATGCTGCTCCAATAACAGTGGATGCGGATGTTTCTGCACCGGCGCTGGTTTCAGCGTCGCTGGTCGCCGACGAAGTCGAACCAGGTGATGAAGTCAGCGTCCGATGGAGCGCCCGCGATGACGGCGGGATCGA
Organism: Pseudoclavibacter sp. VKM Ac-2888; assembly: GCF_015351285.1. Lineage (NCBI taxonomy): Bacteria > Bacillati > Actinomycetota > Actinomycetes > Micrococcales > Microbacteriaceae > Pseudoclavibacter > Pseudoclavibacter sp. VKM Ac-2888. The sequence goes on along the minus strand of NZ_JADKSM010000001.1, from coordinate 432,869 downwards.
GTATGTGTCGTTTGCGTTCAAGGCCCCAACCGGGCGCACGTTCTACCTCTCGACGTACGCGTACGGAACGACCGCGACTGGTCTCCAGAACGGATTCGCGAGCACGAACGTCGATGGCGGCTCCTGGCCGACTGGCACCTACACGCTGGCATACGTCACGCTGAGCGACACAGCTGGTAACTCCTCCACGAAGTCTCCCTACGACCCAGACTTCCAAACACTCACCTTCGACGTCATTGGAACGGATGCGGATGTTTCTGCACCGGCGCTGGTTTCAGCGTCGCTGGTCGCCGACGAAGTCGAACCAGGTGATGAAGTCAGCGTCCGATGGAGCGCCCGCGATGACGGCGGGATCGAGTATGTGTCGTTTGCGTTCAAGGCCCCAACCGGGCGCACGTTCTACCTCTCGACGTACGCGTACGGAACGACCGCGACTGGTCTCCAGAACGGATTCGCGAGCACGAACGTCGATGGCGGCTCCTGGCCGACTGGCACCTACACGCTGGCATACGTCACGCTGAGCGACACAGCTGGTAACTCCTCCACGAAGTCTCCCTACGACCCAGACTTCCAAACACTCACCTTCGACGTCAGAAGAGGAGGCGCGACCCCTCCCATTTCAGAACAGCCACCTTCTCCGAGCACGCCCCCGACGCCAACAGACACACCACCCCTCGAGCCGACCGAAACTGCAGTGCCAGCCCCTGACACGACTGCCCCGGAGTTCCACAGCTTGCAAGTGACCGCCGCCACCTTTAGAGATCCGAATTTCGGAATCATGTGGACGGCGATTGATGAGAGCCCACTTGCGAATGTGATGTTCGAGCTGCGGATGCCTGACGGCTCTGTCAGGTGGGTCCTGCACGCGCTAGACCCTCTTGCGCAGTTGCCCGGATTACAGCTGAGCACCTACATGGCGGATCTCTCAGACGGAACGTGGCCGAACGGTGACTACGAGATACTCACCGTTCGTCTAACAGACAGCGCCGGCAACGTCTCGGAACACACAGCAGCAACATGGAATCCAGACATAGCCCCCCAAATCTTTACGGTGGATCTGCCACTTGTGACTCCACTTCCGACAGTAGAGCCAACGTTGGAGCCAACCGTTGAGCCCAGCATGCCGCCCACGACAGGCCCAACAGTGACTTCTGCACCAGTCGAGCCTTTGCAGTCCTCGATAGCAACAGCCTCCGCGCCGTCCGAGCTACCTACCTCTGGACTACCGGTGCAAACCGAACCGTCGGACGCGTCACGCTCAGCTGACGGTCTAGCAGCAACGGGATTTGAGGGAATCATGACGATATGGCTCGGCCTCGGATCGATCGTGCTCGTGACGGGCATCTCGTTGCTCCTACTGCGTCGTAAGCCATCCGAACACTAGAGTCACGAAACACTGTGTAGTCCGTAACGCGAACCTCCGTTGTGACGGGTTGCGTTGATTCTCGTAACGAGTTCAAGTGGAGCAGAGAAGGCGCACGAACCTAGGTTTGAGTGCGTCTCACCGCAATGTGTAGGAGAGAAATCAAACAGCGCATTGATCTCAGCAGTGTGCACCTACTCAGGAGGATGATTCACTCGCGCGATGTGCGGGCTCGCTGATGGCGGTAGGGCGTGGCACGGCTCCAACCAACGAGGCGAGCTGCTTCCTCAGCAGTCCGTCCTCGCTTGCGCGCATCGGCCACGACCTGGAGCTTCTCTGCGACCTGGACAGGATCGTAGAGGGGCCGGCTGATCTTCGTGCCGTTTGGCGGGCCACGGCGATGCCAGCATTTACGCGTTCCACGATGAGCTCACGCTCGTACTCGGCAAGAGTGGCGAGCATGTTCAACATGAGACGGCCCGTCGACGTCGCTGGATCGATACCGTCCGAGACGGAGCGCACGTTGATGCCGCGCTCCCGCAGAAGGTTGACAGTGTTGAGGACATCGATGAGTGATCGCCCCAAACGATCAACGCAACCCACCACCACAGTGTCGCCGGCCTCTGCGTGCTCGAGCAATCGCTTCATGCCCCGGCGTTCGATGGCTGTCCGACGCCCGGAGGTTACATCGGCGAAGACGTCGCGCTTCTGCACGCCGACGTCGACGAGCGCGTCGAGCTGAAGCTGCGCATCTTGAGTCGCTGTGCTGACGCGGGTACAGCCGAGGAGTCTCAATCAGACAGAGCGAATCAGCCCGCCGAGCAGCACTCCCCGGATGGCTCCACGAATACAATCACCACAGGCCCCACACCGCCGTCGGAGCAAAGCCACCCATCAGCCGTTTAACCAACCTGCCTGGGCAGTACAACTAGGCAGGGCGTCCCAGCAGCAGGGTCGCTCGCTGCAAGGAAGAGCGCATGCTCCCAGCCGGGGGCATGCGCTCTTCGTGTTTGCGGGTGCTTCGGCGATCAGCCGCCGGCGCGATCGAGGATCTCGTCCTCGATCTCGGCGTCGGTCTTGCGGCGTCGTCCAGCGCGCTCTCGCTCGCGCGAGATGGCCTCGCGCACCTTCGGGTCGTCCGGGTTGCGGTCGCGGTACTCGGCCCGCAGGCCGAAGATGAGGCCGAGGAGCGCGATGATGGCGAAGATGATCCACTGGAACGCGTACGAGAGGTGGTTGCCCTCGCTCAGCGCGGGCTTCGTCGTGAGCGCGCCCGTCTCAGCGTTGGGCCGCTCCGCCGAGAGGAGTCCGTACGCGCCCGTGTAGACGCGGTCGGTGCCGAGCTCGTCGGCGAACTGCGGCAGGTGGATGGTCGCGATCTGTCCCGTGGGCGCCGTTCGTCCGGGGATCTCGGGTTCGCCGGGCTTGAGGCGAGCGACGATCGTCGCCTCGCCTTCGGGGGCAGCCGGGATGTGGTCGGGGGAGTCCTGCGCGTCACCCGTCGGAATCCAGCCGCGGTTGACGATGAACACCCGCCCGTCGTCGGTCTCGAATGGCGTGAGGATCTCGAATCCCGGCAACCCGTTGTGGGGCCGCGACCTCGCGAGCAGCTGCTCGTCGGTGAGGTACCGGCCCTGCAGGAGCACGGGAGTCCACTCCTGGTCGATCGAGAAGTCGTCGAGCGCCGGGAGCTCGCTCTCGAGGGGAACCGGCTCCCGGTCGAAGTTGCCGGTGATCCGCGCGTTCTCAGAGACCCGCTCGTCGCGCCGCTCGAACTGCCAGTGGCTCAGGAAGCCGCACGCGATCGCGAAGACGATCAGCAGGCCGAGGTAGCCGAGCCAGCGCTTCGAGAAGGCGAAGCGCCAGCGACGCTCGCCGCTCACGCGCGCCCGTCCACATCGTCGTCGAGCTGCCCGGCCGAGATGGCCGTGGCCGTCACCGGGAAGTCACGCTGGCGGAGGAAGTCTGCGAGGTAGCCGGCGTGCTCGTCGCAGGCGAGCCAGATCTTGCGACGCGCCTCGTCGTGGATGCGCGGATTCCGCCACACGATCCGGGTCGTCGCGTCGGAGCTGCACCCGGCCCGCGAGCATCGCGGCTCGGCTTCCGCGGCATCGAGCCCGCCGTTCTGGAGCGCGCCGAGCAGGTCGAATCCCTCACGCATCCGGCTTGCCTCGTCGCTGCAGGAAGCTCGGCCGTTCCACCTTCCGCGTGCGCCGCTGCGTGGCAGCGTTCGCGATGACGACAGCGAAGTAGGGGAGGAAGATCGCTCCGGCCGCGAAGACGAACATCCACGGTCCGCGCACCCAGATGAGCGCGACGAAGCAGGCCACCCTGATGAGCATCATGATGGTGTACTTCCTCATGCGGGCAGCGCGCTCGTCGTACTCGCTGTCCCCCATGGAGGTGACGTTCGTGGTGTGTGATCGCACGGTGGCAGGTGCTCCTCTCGGCGATCTGCTCAGCTTACTCCTCGCCCCTAGACTGGAGCGAACCGTCTCAAGGGAGCAGCATGACCCAAAGAACCGTCCTCGTCACGGGAGGAAACCGCGGCATCGGCTACGCCATCGCCGCACACTTCGTCAGCCTGGGCCACCGCGTCGCGGTGACCTCGCGCTCGGGGGAGGGCGGCCCTGAGGGCGCTCTCACCGTTCGGGCGGACGTCACCGACGCTGCGAGCGTCGACGCGGCCTTCACAGCCGTGGAGGAGCAGCTCGGGGCCGTCGAGGTGCTCATCGCGAACGCCGGCATCACGAAGGACAATCTCCTGCTCCGCATGTCGGAGGACGACTTCCAGCAGGTCATCGACACGAACCTGACCGGCGTCTTCCGCGTCCTCAAGCGCTCCTCGAAGGGGATGCTCAAGGCTCGCTTCGGCCGGGTCGTCTTCATCTCGAGCGTCGTCGGGCTCTTCGGCTCGCCCGGCCAGATCAACTACTCGTCCGCGAAGGCCGGCCTTGTCGGCATGGCCCGCTCCCTCACCCGCGAGCTCGGCTCGCGGGGCATCACCGCGAACGTCATCGCCCCGGGGTTCATCGAGACCGAGATGACGGCGGTGCTTCCCGAGGAGACCAAGAAGGAATACCTGTCTCAGATCCCGGCGGCCCGCTACGGAAGCGTCGACGAGATCGCCAAGACCGCCGCCTGGCTCGCCAGCGATGACGCCGGGTACATCTCAGGCGCCGTCATCCCGGTCGATGGCGGCCTCGGCATGGGGCACTAGCAGCACGTCGTCGGCCCGACGCACAGAGATCAACGAGCAGAGCGGGCCGAGCGGATCTGAATCCGCTCGGCCCGCTTTGCTCGTGGGTCTCTGCACTCGGTAGTCGCCCTGTTCGGTCGTCAGCCCTCGAGGCCAAGGGCTGCGAGCACCTGCCGCATGTCGCGATCGGGGAGGCTGACGTGCGCCTGTTCCCGGACAACCGGCTTCGCGTCGAACGCGATCGAGAGACCAGCAGCCGACATCATGCCGAGATCGTTGGCGCCGTCGCCGATCGCGACCGTGCGGGACAGGTCGATGCCGAGCTCGTGAGCCCACTCGAGCAGCGTCTCGCGCTTCGCCTCGCTCCCGATGATGGGCCCGGACACCTTGCCCGTGAGCTTGCCGTCGACGACCTCGAAGCGGTTCGCGCGCCAGCGGTCGAGGCCGAGCCGCTCTGCGAGCTCGTCGAGGATCTCGTGGAAGCCTCCCGACACGGCCGCGATGGAGCCGCCGGCCGCGTGCACGCCGTCGATGAGCTCTGGGACGCCGTCCGTGACGACGACCCGATCCACCACCGACGCGACATCCGTCGAGGAGACACCCTCGAGGAGCGCAACGCGGTGGCGCAGGCTCTCCTCGAAGTTCAGCTCGCCCGCCATGGCTCGCCCGGTGACCTCGGCAACCTCATCGGTCACCCCGGCGTAGTCGGCGATCAGCTCGATGACCTCGTCTTCGATGAGGGTCGAGTCGACGTCGAGGACGACCAGGAAGGGTGACCGGGGGGACGTGCCCGAGGTCACGGCTCGACGATCCCGAACTTCTCCACGACCGTGAGGCCAGAGTCGGTGACCGTGAAGCCGCGTCGGAGGTCGTGCTCACGGTCGACGCCGACTGAGGCGCCTTCCTTGACGATGACGTTCTTGTCCAGGATCGCGCGGCGCACGACAGCACCAGCCTGCACGTTGACTCGGTCGAAGAGGATGGAGTCGACGACTGCGGCTCCGGACTCGACGTTGTCCCACGGACCGAGCACGCTCCGCTCGATGTGCGCACCGGAGATCACCGAGCCGAGCGAGATGATCGAGTCGATCATCGTGCCCGTGGACCCACGGCTGTCCCGCACGAACTTGGCCGGGGGAGAGTTCAACTGCTGCGCGAAGATCGGCCACTTCTCGTTGTAGAGGTTGAAGATCGGCAGCGTGGAGATGAGGTCCATGTGAGCGTCGTAGAACGAGTCGATCGTTCCGACGTCGCGCCAGTAGTCGCGATCGCGTTCCGTCGACCCTGGGACGATGTTGTCCTTGAGGTCGTAGACTCCGCAGTCGCCCTGATCGACGAAGCTCGGGATGATGTCTCCACCCATGTCGTGCTTGGAGTCCTCGAGCGTCGAGTCGCGGATGACGGCTTCGACCAGCTTGTCGGCCGTGAAGACGTAGTTTCCCATCGAGGCGAGGATCTCGCCCGGGCTGTCCGGCAGCCCCTGAGCGTCTTCCGGCTTCTCGAGGAACTCGCGGATCAGCGTTCGGTCGTCCGGGTCGACGTCAATGACGCCGAACTGGTCCGAGAGCGAGATCGGCTGGCGGATCGCGGCGACCGTCGCGCTGCGCCCGGAGGCGATGTGCGCCTCGATCATCTGGGAGAAGTCCATGCGGTAGACGTGGTCCGCGCCGACGACGACCACGATGTCCGGGGACTCGTCGTTGATGAGGTTCAGGCTCTGCCGGATGGCATCTGCCGAGCCGGAGAACCACCGCTTGCCGAGTCGCTGCTGCGCTGGCACGGAGGCGACGTAGGAGTTGAGCATCGCGGGGAGACGCCACGTGTGCGACACGTGACGGTCGAGAGAGTGGGACTTGTACTGCGTCAGGACGACGATCTTGTGGAGCCCGGAATTCACCAGGTTCGAAAGCGCGAAGTCGATGAGTCGATACTGGCCTGCGAAGGGCACAGCGGGCTTTGCCCGGTCTGCGGTGAGCGGCATGAGCCGCTTCCCCTCACCACCAGCGAGAACGATGCCGAACACCTTTGCCTGTGACATGACTCGAGCTTAGGGGTTCCCAGCCCCGCTGTACTACCGTGGAGCCCGTGAGAGTTGATCTGGTAACACGCGAGTATCCACCGGCCGTCTACGGCGGGGCCGGAGTCCACGTCACCGAGCTCGTCAAGGCGATGAGACGCGACATCGACGTCAACGTCCGCTGCTTCGGAGAGGCGCGCGACGAGCAGCAGACCTATGCGTACAACACGCCCCCTGCCCTCCGATCCGCGAACCCGGCTCTCGGCTTCCTCGGCACCGACCTCGAGATCGCGAACGACATCGCGGGTGCCGACCTCGTGCACTCGCACACCTGGTACGCGAACGCCGCGGGCCACGTCGCGAAGCTGCTGCACGGCATCCCGCACGTCATCACTGCGCACAGCCTCGAGCCGCTCCGCCCCTGGAAGGCAGAGCAGCTCGGAGGCGGCTACCGCCTCTCCAGCTGGATCGAGCAGGTCTCCTACGAGCACGCCGACCGCATCATCGCCGTGAGCCACGGGATGCGCGCCGACATCCTCCGCGCCTACCCGAACCTCGACCCGGAGAAGGTCGAGGTCGTCTACAACGGCATCGACCTCGAGACCTGGCAGCGCGTCGAGGACCCTGAGGCCGCACGGGCCCTCGGCATCGACCCCGACCGCCCCGCTGTCGTCTTCGTCGGCCGCATCACTCGGCAGAAGGGTCTCCCGTACTTCCTGCGCGCCGTGCGCGAGCTGCCACCTGAGGTGCAGGTCATCCTGTGCGCCGGCGCCCCGGACACCCCCGAGATCGAGGCAGAGGTCGCAGGTCTCGTCGAGCAGCTGCAGACCGAGCGCGATGGCGTCCTCTGGCTCGCGCGCCACCTCAGCAAGCGCGAGATCATGACCGCGCTCTCGGCATCGACGGTCTTCGCCTGCCCCTCGATCTACGAGCCGCTCGGCATCGTGAACCTCGAGGCCATGGCCTGCGGCACAGCCGTGGTCGGCACGGCGACCGGCGGCATCCCCGAGGTCGTCGACGACGGGGTGACCGGACGCCTCGTGCCGATCGAGCAGGCAACCGACGGCACGGGAACCCCGCTCGACCCAGACAAGTTCGTCGCCGACCTCGCGCGAGTGCTCACCGAGGTCGTCAGCGACCCCGAGACGGCCGCTCGCTACGGCAAGGCGGGGCGCGAGCGCGCCGAGCGCGAGTTCACCTGGCGCCGCATCAGCGACGAGACGATCTCCATCTACGAGCAGCTCGTTGGCTGACGCGGTGCGCCGCCGAAGCCAGCGCACGAGCCGCGTCTAGGCTGGGGCATATGGCAACGGTTCTCGAATTCAACGACGCTACGGTCGTTCGCAACGGTCGTCCGATCCTCGACCATGTCACCTGGTCCGTCGACGAGACGCAGCGCTGGGCGGTGCTCGGCCCGAACGGCGCCGGGAAATCGACGCTCCTCTCGCTCGCCTCGGCGACGCAGCACCCCACGTCAGGAGACGTCGACGTGCTCGGGGAGCGCCTCGGCCGGACCAACGTCTTCGACCTTCGTCCTCGCATCGGCGTCGCGTCGAGCGCGATGGCGAGGCGCATCCCCGAAGACGAGCGAGTCATCGACGTCGCACTGACCGCCTCCTACGCGGTCACGGGCCGATGGAACGAGGCCTACGAGGAGATCGACGAGCGCCGGGCGCAGCGTGTCCTCGAGGAATGGAACCTCGGCGAGTTCGCTGAGCGTGACTTCGGCACGCTCAGCGACGGCGAGCAGAAGCGAACGCTCATCGCACGGGCGATCATGACCGACCCCGAGCTGCTCCTCCTGGACGAGCCCAGCGCGTCCCTCGATCTCGGAGCTCGCGAGAACCTCCTCGCTGCGCTCTCCAGCTTCGCGCAGAGCGAGTTCGCGCCCGCGATCGTCATGGTCACGCACCACGTCGAGGAGATCCCAGTGGGGATCACCCACGTGCTCCTGCTGCGCGAAGGCAAGGTCGTCGCGGCTGGCCCGATCTCCGAGGTGCTCACGAGCTCGAACCTCGAGACGACCTTCGGGCTTCCCCTCCACGTCACCAACGCCCAGGGACGGTACGCCGCCCGCGCGTCAAACTGACACCCACGGGCTCCTATCTGCTAAAGTTGTCCTTTGGCTCAGGACCCGTGGTCCGATTCTGCTCACCAAACTCGTTGAAGGAACCCTTATGAAGGCTGACGTCCACCCCACCTACAACACGGTGGTGTTCAACGACCTCGCATCGGGGGAGAAGTTCCTCACCCGTTCCACGGTCTCGAGCGCCAAGACGATCGAATGGGAAGACGGCAACACGTACCCAGTCATCGACGTCGAGATCTCCAGCGCCTCGCACCCGTTCTACACGGGCAAGCAGCGCATCATGGACTCCGCAGGTCGTGTTGAGAAGTTCAAGAACCGCTACGCCAAGTTCGGCGGCGGCAGCAAGTAGTCCATTGCTCCACGAAAGGGCGGCACCGTTTCGGTGCCGCCCTTTCGCGCGTCTGCTGGGTGCCTCACCGAGGCCCGTCGCCGGTTAGGGAGCGCTGCGCACCGGCCACGCGCCGTCGGCGGTGAAGTCCGGGTCTCGATTGGCGCGCATGTACGCCTCGAAGTCCCTGGCCTGGTCCGCCGCCCACGTGACCTGCTTCGTGTGCAGCTCCTGGAGCGGCAGCCCGAGTTCCGCGGGATACTTGGCCGCCAGTGCGAGCGCAAGCTGGCCCGCGGCGACGGCGTCGTCACCCGCGGAGTGCGCGTCGATCAGTTCCACGCCATAGAAGAGGGCGGTGTCGGTGAGCGTGCGCTTGCCCTTGCGGTACTTGTCGAGCGCCCGGTCGATGACGAGCGGGTCGACGACCTGCTCGGCGAAGACAATCTGCTCCAGGCCGTGACGCGCGCACTCCCGAGCGAACAGGGTGAGATCGTACGGCGCGTTGTAGATGACCAGCGGAACACGGTGCCGGGCGATCCAGTCGAGCGCAGCCCGAAGCTCCCCGACGACCTCGCCTGCCGGCCGCCCCTCGGACTGGGCGATCTCCGTGGTGATGCCGTGCACGGCCGCCGCGCGCTCGGGGATGGGGACGCCCGGGTCCGCCAGCCAATCCGTGCCGCGCTCGATCGTGCCATCGCCATCGATGAGCCCGACGAACGCCGTCACGATCCGGTCGTTCTCGACATCGATGCCGGTCGTCTCGAGATCGAACACCGCGATCCGCTTCGTCCACTCGGTCATTGCTTCCTCATCCCGCCTCGGCGTCCTCTTGCAGGCACTTCCACCGCGCATCGCACGGGAGCGCCTGAGCACGGCTTCCCGCCCTGCTCGGTACACTCTTGCACGATGCCTTCCTCCGCTCTTGCAGCCACTCCCGAGTCCCCGTCGCTCGCCCGCACAGCGCGTGTCCTGGGCTCCGAATGCGCCTGGTGGGAGATCGGCCCATTGGCCGGCGACGCCCGCGCGACGGTTGTGCTGGTCCACGGCTTCCGCGGCACCCACCACGGGCTGCTCCCCGTCGTGGAACGGCTCCCGGACGTTCGCTTCCTCGCACCCGACCTGCCGGGTTTCGGGGAGTCGCGGCCACTCGCAAGCGGACACACGCTCGACGACTACTCGGCCTGGCTCGAGGCGTTCCTCCATGAGGTCGACCCGAACGGGACCGCCATCGTCCTCGGCCACTCGTTCGGCTCGCTCGTGATCGCCCGGCGCCCCGCCGCGATCGGCGATCGGCGCCTCGTGCTCGTCAACCCCATCGCCGCGCCCGCCCTGGAAGGCCAGCAGGCGATCCTCACGAAGCTCGCGATCTTCTACTACTGGCTCGGCTCGAAGCTGCCAGAGTCGGCGGGCAGGATGCTGCTCTCGCATCCGCTCATCACACGCGTCATGAGCGAGGTCATGGCCAAGACCACCTCGAAGCCGCTCCGAGCCTGGATCCACGCCGAGCATGAACGGCACTTCTCGGACTTCTCCGACCGCGACACGCTCCTCGCCGCGTTCCGTGCATCCGTCTCCGACTCGGTTCTCGCCCATGCACACGAACTGCCAGCGTCCACCGCGCTCATCGCTGGCGCGCTCGACGACATCGCGCCGCTCGAAGCCCAGCTCGAACTCGCGAGGCTCGCCGAGCTGCCGCTGCACGTGATCGCCGGCACGGGACACCTCGTGCACTACGAGACGCCGATCGCAGCCGCCCGCCTGCTCTCCGAGTTCATCGACGAGAACTCCACACCCGACGATGCGGAGCGCAGCCGGTGAAACTGCTCTTCGACTGCAGGTACGTTCGGATCGACCGCCACGACGGCATCTCGCGGTACTCGGCTGAGCTCGTGCGTGCGCTCTCCGAACTGCACCCGGTCACCATGCTCATCTCCGACGAACGACAGCTGCCCATGCTGCCGGACCTTCCGCACGCGCTCATCAGCGCGCCGACGTCGCCAGCGGAGCCGTTCGTCGCTCGCCAGATCAACGCGCTGCGCCCCGAAGTGGTCGTGAGCCCCATGCAGACGATGGGCTCGCTCGGGCGGCACTACGGGCTCATCCTCACGATCCACGACCTCATCTACTACGAGCACCCGAAGCCCCCGCAGTTCCTCCCCTGGTACGTGCGCGCGCTGTGGCGGGTCTACCACCTGTCCTTCTGGCCGCAGCGGCTCCTCCTCGCCGGTGCGGACCAGGTCGCGGTGGTCTCGGCGACGACCCGCGGGCTGCTCGAGTCCAAGAAGCTCACCCGCCGCCCCATCCCGCTCGTGCCCAACGCGCCAGATCGCGCGTTCGTCGCGCCGGCGAGGACCGAGCCGCCGAGCGAGCCCAATCTCGTCTACATGGGCTCCTTCATGCCGTACAAGAACGTCGAGACGCTGGCGCGCGCCATGCGCGACCTGCCTGGCTGGCGACTCCACCTCTGCTCGAAGGCGGATGCGCGCACCCTGGCGGCGCTCGAGGATCTCGCCCCCACGGGTTCGATCGTCGCCCACCAGGGCGTGAGCGATGAGGAGTACCGCGCGCTGCTCGCCAACGCCACCGCCCTCGTGACCGCGTCGAAGAGCGAGGGCTTCGGGCTGCCGCTCGTGGAAGCCATGTCCGCAGGCACACCCGTTCTCGTGAGCGACACCCCGATCTTCCGCGAGGTCGGGGGAGCAGCAGCCGGGTACTTCCCGGCCGATGACGCGGCGCTGCTCGCGACGAAGGCGAGGCAGCTCGACGGCAGCGCGCAGGCGTGGGCCGCCGCCTCAGCTGCTGGCGTGGCGAGGGCCGCCGAGTACGCGTGGGAGCGATCCGCCGCCTCGCTGCTCAGCGCCTGCCAAGAGGTGGCAGAGCAGCGACAGCGCTGACGGCTTCCGGCCGGCCTCGGGGTTCTGGGTCGGCCTAGGAATCCGACGTGAGCCGGGCCGCGAGGTCGGCGAGCGACTCGGAGGTGCCGCCGTCGACGTAGACGAAGGCCAGGTGCTCGATCGCGGCCCCGCCGCGGTTGAACAGCACGACCGGCTTGCCAGCTGCCACGGCGCGATGCACGAGCCTGCGTCCAGTGTTGACGACCAGGGACGTACCGGCGACCAGGAGCGCGTCGGACCCGTCGACGAGGTTGCGGGCACGCTCGGCGACCTCGGGACGAACGACGTCACCGAACATCACGACGTCCGGTTGCAGGATGCCCCCGCAGACCGGGCAGCTCGGGAGCTCCTCGATCTCCGCGCCGCTCGCCTCGGCGTCACCGTCTGGGCGGCTGCTCGCGTCGGCCGCCAGCTCGGCGATGCCGGGGGAGGACTCGATGATGTCGGCGAGCAGCGAGGCCCGTGAGACCTCGTGCCCGCACTGCGTGCAGCTCGCGGTGCGCATGCTGCCGTGGAGCTCGACGACGTTGCGGCTGCCTGCGCGGAGGTGGAGGCCATCCACGTTCTGCGTGGCGACCCCCGTCGTGGCGCCGTGTCGCTCGAGCTCGGCGAGTGCCAGGTGGCCCGCGTTGGGCTCCGCTCCGGAGAACCGTGCCGCACCGAGCGCGGCGCCGGCCCAGTAGCGCCTGCGCGTCGCCTCGTCGGACATGAACTGCTGGATCGTCATGGGCGAGATCCTCGGCGCCTTGCCGTCCCCGCGGTAGTCGGGGATGCCCGAGTCCGTCGAGAGCCCGGCTCCGGTGAGCACCGCGAACGCCCGATCCGCCAGCACATCCGCGGCACGTGCAAGACCCTCAGCTCGCGACCGCTCCGCCATGGCACCGCCCGCTTCTGACAGGATTGCCTCCATGCGCCTGACCCCTCTCCAATCGACCGATTGGCCACGTGCGGCCCCATCCGTCCGTTCACTCGAACAGTCTGGACTCGACGACTATTCCCGCCTGACCGACGTGGCCCTCCGCCGTCGCCTCGAGCCGGAAGGTGGCCTCTACCTCGCCGAGTCGCCGAAGGTCATCGAGCGGGCGCTGCGAGCCGGCCACACGCCCCGTTCCCTCCTCCTCATGGAGCAGTGGCTCCCAACCGTCGAGCCACTGCTCGAGGCGTTCCCCGACGTGCCCGTGTACGTCGGTTCCAGCGAGCAGCTCGAGCAGCTGACCGGCTTCCGCATGCACCGGGGAGCCCTGGCCTCGATGCACAGGCCCCCGCTGCTCGACCCCGCAGACCTGCTCGCGACGGCGAAGACCGTCGTGGTGCTCGAGGATCTCGTGGATCACACGAACGTCGGCGCGGTGTTCCGGGCTGCTGCCGGTCTCGGGGCCGACGCGGTGCTCGTCACCCAGGAATGCGCCGATCCCCTCTACCGGCGCAGTGTGCGGGTCAGCATGGGCACCGTCTTCCAGGTGCCGTGGACCCGGCTGCCGGTGTGGCGGGAGGCAGCCACGCTGTTCGCAGACGCCGGCTTCGACGTCGCAGCGCTCGCCCTGGACGACGACGCCGTCTCGCTCCGGGACTACGCCGCGGACCGTCCCGAGCGCGTCGCGATCCTGCTCGGCACGGAGGGGGACGGCCTGAGTCGCGGCGCCCTCAGCGCTGCGACGACGACCGTCACGATTCCGATGCTCCACGGCGTCGACTCGCTCAACGTCGCTGCGGCGAGTGCCGTCGCGCTCTACGCGCTCACCGGGTAGGGCTCTGCGCGCTCACCCGAGAGGGGAGTCGATGTCGGTGCCGAAAGAGAAGGGCTCGGCGAACGGACGCTTCGCGATCACGTTGTCGCCCGATGACTCGTTCCTGAGGCGACGCAGCACCCACGGAACGAGGTGCTCTCTCGCCCACACCATGTCCTGCGCGCGGGCCTCGCGCCACCGAGAGGGACGGGCCGGTGCAGGCTGCATCGCCACGAGCTCGTTCTCGACGTTCAACGCGGCGAGCACCATGCGAGCCACCTCGTGGTGCCCGTAGGCGTTGAGGTGCAGGCGGTCGCTGACCCACATGCTGGGGCGCTGGATGGAGCGAAGCGCCCACTGGTCGGCGACGATGCAGTCGTGGTACTCGGCGATCCCGCGGATGTGCTCGTTGTAGATGGCGATCTTGCCGCGCATCGATGAGAATACCGGCGCGAACTTCGTGTCCACCCCGGTGAACACCACGACGGTGGCGCCGCTGGCACGCAGCGAGCCGACGAGTCGCGAGAACCGCGCGGCGATCGCGTCCGGGTCCGCGCCCGGGCGGATGATGTCGTTCCCACCAGCGGAGACCGTCACGAGGTCGGGCTTCAGCTCGAGCGCCGGCCCGAGCTGCTCCTCGGCGATCTGATCCAGCAGTCGGCCGCGGATGGCCAGGTTCGCGTAGGCGAAGTCGGAGCGGTGTGCGGCGAGTTCCTCTGCCACACGATCGGCCCAGCCGCGGAGACCGCCTGGAGCGGTCGGCTCAGGGTCGCCGACGCCCTCGGTGAAGGAATCGCCGATCGCCACGTAGCGGCTCCAGGGTATGAGTTCGGGTTCTGACATCTCGCCGTTTCTCTCCTCGATCGGAACTGAAGACTAGACCGTCACAGACGCTGACGTGGTCATCGAGGTCGAAGCCGTGACGAGTACCGTGGTGGACATGCCAGCTTCAGACCCGAGATCCATTTTGGCCGATGACCTGCTCGAGGTGCTCAATCAGCGCGCGAGCCGCCACGACGCGGAGAACTCCTTCCCCGCGGACGACCTCGAGGCGCTCCGCGAGATCGGCTACCTGCGGCTGCTGGTTCCTCGCGACTTCGGCGGCACGGGAGCATCCCTCGAGCAGGCCGTGCGATGCCAGGCACGTCTCGCGGCCGCGGCTCCAGCGACGGCCCTCGCCGTGAACATGCACCACGTGGTCGCCGGCATCGCCCGCGCGAGGCACGAGGCGGGCGAAGGGGCCCTCGACTGGATGCTGCGCGAGATCGTCGCGGGGGAGACCTACGCGCTCGCCATCTCCGAGATCGGCAACGACGCCGTCCTCTACGACTCGAATGTCCGTGCCGAGCCGGAGGCCGACGGCGGCTACCGGCTGCACGGCATGAAGATCTTCACCTCGCTCTCTCCCGTCTGGACGAGCCTCGTGACCTTCGGCCGCGACGACACCGGAGCGGAGCCGGCTCTCGTCCACGGAGTGCTGCGACGCGGCGACGACGGCGTGCGCATCCACGATGACTGGGACACGCTCGGCATGCGGGGGACGCAGAGCTGCTCCACCTCCCTGGACGGTGCCCGTATCCCCGCCGAGCGCGTCATCGCTCGGCTCCCGGTCGGACCGAGCAGCGAACCGCACATCTTCGCCGTTCACTCGAACTTCCTCCTCCTCGTCGCCTCGTGCTACGTCGGGATCGGCGACCGCGCGCTCGAGCTGGCGATCGAGGCCGCCGAGCACCGGACGAGCTCGACGCAGGGCGGGATCCGTCTCGCCGACGACGTGCAGGTTCGAGAGGAAATCGCCAGGATGAGCATTCGACAGCTCGCAGCGCGTACCCTCGTTGAGTCCATCGCTCGCGATGTCGACGAGGGGGTGCCTCACGGCGACGCCTGGTTCGCGCGCCTGACGATGGCGAAGTACGAGGCGGTGGCCGCCGCGGCGACCACGACGCAGGACGCGCTCGGGATTGTCGGCGGCAGCGGCTACCGTTCCGGACATGAGCTCGCGCGACTGCTGCGCGACGTGCTCGCAGGCGGTTTGCACCCGTCGAACGAGCGAGCCGTGCGCCGGCTGCACGCCAGCCACCGACTCGGACCAATCCAAGACCCACCCGCACGGCGCTGACCGGGCGACTGCCCTGAGAGGAACTCGACGCAGCCATGACCGAACGCGAAGCCGTCCAGGAAGCTCATCCCTCCAGCCACGACGGCTCACGCTACGGTCACCAGGTCGGCACCTTCGCTGCCGAGCACCTCTCCCCGTCGTTCCCGCAGCGAGCGCCGTGGGGCACCGCCGGGAGGCTGCGTGCCTGGCAGGCTGAGGCGCTCGACGTCTACTTCGAGTCCGAGCCTCGAGACTTCCTCGCCTCCGCGACGCCAGGCGCTGGCAAGACGACCTTCGCCCTGCGACTCGCCACCGAGCTCCTCCAGCGCCGCTCCGTCGATCGCATCACGATCGTCGCGCCGACCGACCACCTCAAGACGCAGTGGGCGGAGGCTGCCGCTCGAGTCGGCCTTCGCATCGACCCGCGCTACGGCAACAACCAGGGCATCCACTCACGTCAGTTCCACGGCGTGGCCGTGACCTACGCGCAGGTCGCGATGAAGCCGAGCGTGCACAGCCACCTGACGGCCTCCGGACGCACGCTCGTCATCCTCGACGAGGTGCACCATGGCGGAGACGCGCTGAGCTGGGGAGACGCGATCCGCGAGGCCTTCGGACACGCCGACCGCCGACTCTCGCTCACGGGAACGCCCTTCCGCTCCGACTCCGCGCCGATCCCGTTCGTCACCTACGCCCCGAATGAGGACGGCATCCGCACATCCCTCACCGACTACTCCTACGGGTACGGCCGTGCGCTCGAGGACGGCGTCGTGCGCCCAGTGCTCTTCATGTCCTACGCCGGCAACGTGCGGTGGCGCGACACGCAGGGGGAGGAGATGTCAGCGGGCCTCGCGGAGGACAACACGAAGGACATCGTCTCCCAGGCGTGGCGCACCGCCCTCGACCACGAAGGGCAGTGGATCCCCCAGGTCCTGCAGGCGGCCGACCAGCGCCTCAGCGAGGTCCGCCAGGAAGTCCCGGATGCCGGCGGCCTCGTCATCGCCACCGACCACGCGGCGGCAAAGGGCTACGCGGCGATCCTGAAGACCATCACGGGAACCAAGCCCGCGCTCATCCTCTCCGACGACAAGGGCGCGTCCGACCGCATCACCGAGTTCTCCGCGAGCGACGAGCGGTGGATGGTCGCCGTCCGCATGGTGTCGGAGGGCGTCGACGTGCCTCGGCTCGCTGTGGGCGTCTACGCAACCAACGCGTCGACGCCGATGTTCTTCGCACAGGCCATCGGCCGCTTTGTGCGCGCCCGCAAGAAGGGCGAGACCGCGACGGTCTTCGTGCCGAGCGTGCCGCAGCTCACGAAGCTCGCGCACGCGCTGGAGATGGAGCGCAACCACGCGCTCGATCGGCTCGCTGACGCCGACGACTCCCGCGCTCCGGAAGAAGACATGATGGCCGCCGCCGAGCGGCCGGACAAGACCTCGGACGAGCTCGGGAAGTTCACGTTCGAGGCGATCTCGAGCGAGGCGCTGTTCGACAAGGTCCTCTACGACGGCGGCGATTTCGGCTACGCGGCCGAAGTCGGCAGCGAGGAGGAGCTGGAGTTCCTCGGGCTGCCCGGGATCCTCGACGCCGACCAGGTGCGGTCGGTGCTGTCCCAGCGCCAGGCGAAGCAGGGGCGCATCCAGGAGTCGCGCGTGAAGGCAGGCCCACCGGCTCCCGCGCCGCCCCAGGCGCTCCACCGAACCCTGAAGGAGCAGCGAACGCTGCTCAACAGCCTCGTCTCGGTCTACGCGAAGCAGTCGGGGGAGCCGCACGGCATCGTGCACGCGGAGCTGCGACGCAGCTGCGGGGGGCCAGCGGTGGGACAGGCGACCGTGTCGCAGATCCAGGCGCGTATCGACGTGCTCCGGCGGCGCATGCGCTCCTGAGCCGTCAGCCGACCTGAGCGCGCGCGCCTTCAGGCCGAGTGGCCGCCGCGGTGCACCCGCCCGCGGATCTTCACGACCAGGAACCAGATGATCGCGCCTCCCACGAGGGCGTACACGAGGTACTTGAGCGCGTCTGCGTAGATGAGGATCTGCTCCCAGGAGTCGCCGAGCAGGTAGCCGGCCATCACGAACACGGTGTTCCAGATCGCGGAGCCGGCGAGCGTCAGCAGGCCGAACTGGAGTGCGGGCATCCGCTCGATGCCGGCCGGTATCGAGATCAGACTCCGGAAGATCGGCAGGAACCGGCCGAAGAAGACGGCCTTCTTGCCGTGCTTCTTGAACCAGTTGGTCGTCTTGACGACGTCGGCCGCGTCGACGAGAGGGATCTTCCGAGCGAGCCACACCATGCGGTTGTGTCCGAGCCAGCGACCGAGCCAGTACAGGGCATAGGCGCCGACCACCGAGCCGATCGTGGTCCAGATGATGGCCTCGAGCACGGAGAACTTGCCCTGGTGCGCTGCCAAGCCCGCCAGCGGAAGGATGATCTCGGACGGGATAGGCGGGAAGAGGTTCTCCAGCGCGACGGCGATGCCGGCGCCAGGAGCCCCGATGGTTCCCATGATCTCGATCGCCCAATCGGAGATGACCCCGAAGATGCCGCCGGTCGCCTCATCGACGGCGCTCCCTCCTGAGCTGGCGGCGTGGAGGAGTGTCGTGGCGAGGCCAGGCATGGTTCGAGGAGGTCCTTCTCGGTCTGGGAGCGTGGAGGCAGTTCATGCGCCAATCGCTCGTCACAGTGCTGCGCTCCCAAACTACCCGACCGCTCCACGGCCCCCTCTCAGCTGTGCGGGGCGCCGAGCTTTCGCCACACGCGATTGCGGTAGACGACCCCGTCGTCCTCCAGCGGGGCGCCAGCGCTCCCATCCCTGGCCTCGACGATGTCCAGGACGACAAGAACCGCGCCGTCCACGTCGAGCGTGCTGCGGACGCTGCCACGCGCCCAGCGCGTGACGGCCCTGTAGTGCGGTTCTCCGCTCGGCAGATAGCCCCAGCTGTCTCGGTCTGCGAAGCGGTCGATACCGCTCGTGGCGGCCACCTGGGCCACCGCGAGCGACGCCTCGTCGATGAAGTGCACGAGCACGCTGGACGATCCCAGGATTCCGGGCGTCGCCGACGAGGCCTTCGACAGCGAGAAGGCGACAAGCGCGGGGGAAGCGTTGACCGACGTGAGCGAAGTGATCGTCATCGCGACCGGACCGGCTTCGCTCTCGGCCGTGAGCACCGCGACACCCGAGGGGTGCTGGCGGAACAGCGAGCGGAAGCTCTCGGAGAGCTCGGTCTGATCGATCTGCGTGTGGTTCGCGAGCGACGTGGTTTCAGCGGGCACTGGTGCACTCCTGGGATGACGGTGGATGGACCTCATCGAGCGTCACCCGCAGAGCGTGTCCTGGCAAGCCAACGTTGCCGAGTGTTTCCCTCCGCGCCGTCTCACTACGCAGTGCGTCAGGAAGCGAATCGCAGATGACCTGAGGGACGAAACAGGAAGCTGCGGCAGGGAACACGAAAGGCCCGGGAGAAAACTCCCGGGCCTTTCAACCTGTGCGCGAGGGGGGACTTGAACCCCCACGCCCTAATACGGGCACTAGCACCTCAAGCTAGCGCGTCTGCCATTTCCGCCACCCGCGCAGGTTGTGCTGTTGAGCACGAGGAGAAACATTACCAGGATTCCGGCGAAACGCTAATCGAGGCCGAAAAGCGTGCATCCCGGGCGCGTCGCAGGGACTATCTGGGGGACTCCGCGGCGGTAGCGTTGGGGCATGGCTGACTCCCTCGAACTCGATCCGACCGTCACGACGACCCAGGACCTCATCCGCCTCGACACCACGAACTACGGCGAAGGCCGCTCCAAGGGCGAGACCGAGGCTGCGCAGTACCTGGAGGCGCGGCTCCAGGCTCTCGGTCTGGACGTCACGACGATCGAGGCGGCCCCAGGACGCCCGAGCATCTTCACGCGCATCCCGGGGCGCAACCCGGAGAAGCCGGCGCTCGTCGTGCACGGACACACTGATGTCGTCCCGGCGGAAGCTGGCAACTGGAGCGTCGACCCATTCGCCGGCGTCATCAAGGACGGCCTCCTGTGGGGGCGCGGTGCCGTCGACATGAAGAACATGGACGCCATGATCCTGACCGCCGTCGAGGAGATCCTCGGCGCGGGCGAGCTGCCGGAGCGCGAGCTGGTCCTCGCGTTCTTCGCCGACGAGGAGAACGGCGGCCAGTTCGGATCCGAGCCCATCGCCCGCGACCATCCGGAGCTCTTCGCTGGCGCGACGCAGGCGATCTCCGAGGTCGGCGGCTACTCGATCACGGTCGGCGGCAAACGCGCCTACCTGCTGCAGACGGGGGAGAAGGCGCTCCTGTGGCTGCGGCTCCACGCCAAGGGGAGGGCGGCTCACGGCTCACGGGTCATCCCTGCTGAGGAGAACGCCGTGACGCGCCTGGCCCAGGCCATCGCGAAGCTCGGCTCCCACGAGTGGCCGGTGCTCCTCAACGACACGACCTCCTCGATGATCACGGAGCTCGCTCGCCTCCTCGAGGTCGACCCGCAGGAGACCACGCCGGGTGCAATCGTCCTCGCGACCGGCAGCGCGTCTGGGTTCCTCACGGCCAGCCTCCGCTCGACGACGAACCCAACGATGCTGAACGCCGGCTACAAGCACAACGTCATCCCGGAGTCGGCGAGCGTCGCCATCGACGCGCGGCCCTTCCCCGGAGCCGAGGACGAGCTCCTCGCGGAGATCCAGGCCATCGTCGGCGACGACATCGAGATCGAGACCGTGTTCCGAGGCATCGGCACGCAGGCTCCCGTCTCGGGCCCGATCGTCGACGCGGCGACGGCGGCCCTGCAGCGGCACGACCCCGAAGCCGTCGTCGTGCCGTACTTCCTCTCCGGCGGAACCGACAACAAGGCGCTCGCGACGCTCGGCATCGAGGGCTACGGCTTCGCCCCGCTCCGCCTCCCTGAGGGCATCGACTTCCCCGCGATGTTCCACGGCGTCGACGAGCGCGTGCCGCTCGAGTCGCTGGTCTTCGGACGCAAGGTGCTCGGGGACTTCCTGCGCAGCTACTGAGCGCTCGGTGGGCGTGCTCGATCCGGGCACGCCCGCTCTCCGCATCCATTCGGCTCCGGGGTGCCATCCGCGCCTGACTGCCGGATTCGTGTTAGCGTGCGCCGGGCCCGACGTGACCTCGACCGCGGCCGCAGCAGGAAATCTCTCTCGAAAAGGCAGTGGCAATGAACTGGTTTGACGCCGTCATCCTCGGACTCGTGCAGGCGCTCACTGAGTTCCTCCCGATCTCCTCGAGCGCGCACATCCGCATCGTCGGCGAGTGGATCGGCGTGCAGGACCCTGGGGCGACGTTCACCGCCATCATCCAGCTGGGCACCGAGGCCGCCGTCCTGGTCTACTTCTGGGGCGACATCAAGCGCATCATCTCGCGCTGGTTCGGCTCGCTTCGCGGCAGCGTTCCGCGGAGCGACCCAGATGCGCGCATGGGCTGGCTCATCATCTTCGGCTCGATCCCGATCGTCGTCCTCGGCTTCCTGCTGCAGAGCCTGATCCGGGACCAGTTCAGGTCGCTCTGGATCGTGGCGTTCACGCTCATCATCTTCGGCGTCATCCTCGGCCTCGCCGACATCTTCGGGAAGCGCGCGAAGGCGCTGCAGGACCTCAACACGAGGGACGGCATCGTCTACGGGTTCGCTCAGGCGCTCGCCCTCATCCCCGGCGTCTCCCGCTCTGGCGGCACGATCACGGCCGGACGCATCATGGGCTACGACCGCCCGTCGGCCGCCCGCTACAGCTTCCTCCTGGCCGTGCCAGCCGTCTTCGGCTCCGGCTTCTACGAGCTCGTCTCCGCGTTCGGGGAGACGGAGGGCGCGCAGGCGCCCGTCGTCGGAACGATCATCGCGACGATCATCTCGTTCGTGGTCGGCCTCGTGGTCATCAAGTACCTCATGGCGTACCTCAACAAGGGCAGCTTCCTGCCCTTCGTGGTGTACCGCATCGCGCTCGGCACGCTCATCATCATCCTGCTGTCGTTCGGGCTCATGGACCCGACGAGCGGTGCCGCCTGACGCTGACACGCGGTGGGGAGTCCCACTCGACGGTCAAGGCTGGGGCGCGACATAGGATGTCCCGGTGCGAACCGTTCCCTCGTGGCCCATCCCTGCAGTCCCCTCGGTAGCCGGCAACGGCGGTGGTCCGATCAGGGTCTTCGACTCGGCGAGCGGACGTGTGCAGGACACCGTCACCCCCGATGGGATCGCGACCCTCTATGTCTGCGGGATCACCCCATACGACGCGACGCACCTCGGCCACGCGGCCACGTATCTCGCGTTCGACACCCTCGGACGCGCCTGGCGCGATGCGGGTCTCGAGGTCAGGTACGCGCAGAACATCACGGACGTCGACGACCCGCTCCTCGAGCGCGCCGCCAAGACGGGGCGCGACTGGCAGGAGATCGCGACCTCGCAGACCGACCTCTTCCGCTCGGACATGGCCGCGCTTCGTGTGCTGCCGCCCGACGCGTACGTGCGGGTGCAGGACAGCATCGCCGAGACGGGCGAGGCCATCGCGAAGCTCATCGACGCGGGACTCGCCTACCGGGTTGCCGTCGCGAGCGACGCGGCTCCCGCTGCCGTCACCGAGCTCGGCGACGTGTACTACGACGTCGCGGCCGCCGAGACCGCCAGCAGCTGGACGATGGGCGACGTCTCCGGGTACACCCCAGCCGAGATGGAAGCCGCCTTCCTCGAGTTCGGGGGAGACCCGGACCGTGAAGGCAAGCACGGCCCCTTCGATCCGCTGCTCTGGCGCAGCGCGCGCGACGGCGAGCCCGCCTTCGAGAGCGCCGTGGGACTCGGTCGTCCCGGTTGGCACATCGAGTGCTCCGTCATCGCGACGCGCACGCTCGGGGCCCCGATCTCGGTGCAGGGCGGCGGCCGCGACCTTCGCTTCCCCCACCACGAGCTCTCGGCCGCGCACGCCATCTCGCTGACCTCGGCTGACTCGAACGGCTCGGCCGACGACTTCGCCCGCGCGTACGCGCATGCTGGCCTCATCGCCTACGACGGAACCAAGATGTCGAAGTCCCTCGGCAACCTCGTGCTCGTCTCGAGGCTCACCGCCGATGGGGTCGATCCCATGGCGATCAGGCTCGCGATGCTCTCCCACCACTACCGGAGCGACTGGGAGTGGACCGACGCGGAACTCGAGCGCTCGAGTGAGCGCCTGTCTGCCTGGCGTGAGCGAGCACGGCGGTCGATCGCCGGAGGAGTCCCGTCCGAGCAGAGCAGCTTCGTCACGCGGATGCGGGCGGCGATCGCCGAGGATCTGAACACCCCAGCGGTCGTCGAGATCGTCGACGAGTGGGTGCAGGCGCCTCCGGCCGCCGGAGACGGCGACGTCGTCAGGCTCGTCGACGCCCTCCTGGGTGTGAGCCTCACCAGCGAGTAGCTCCGAGCGGGTCCCGGCCCGGGACCAGCTCCTTGGCTGGGTCAGTCCTCGGAGTCCTCGGGTGCCTCGGTCTCCTCCGCGGCAGGAGACTCCGACTCGGCGGCGTCCGCATCCTGATCGTCACCCTCGGGCGCCACTCGGCGATCGCCTCCCATGGGCCGCTGCGCGGTCCCGGAGAGATCCGTCGGGAACGCTCCTGGCCCCGGCTGCGGCTTCTTCCCGGCCGCCTGCTCGAGGAAGCGCTCGAACTCCTGCGCGATCGCCTCACCGGACGCCTCAGGCGCCTCGACCATGTCGCGCGTGCGCTCGAGGTAGCCGACGTACTGCGCGATCTCCTCGTCCTGCGCAGTCGCCTCCGTCACCTCCGCCTCCCATTCCGCGGACTCGGTGACGAGTTCGCCGTGGGGAATCGAGACATCGACGATCTCGGTGAGACGGTCGACGAGGGCGAGCGTGGCCTTCGGCGAGGGCGAGTGGTGCGCGTAGTGGGGAACGGAAGCCCAGAGCGAGAGCACCAGCATGCCGCGCGAACGCGCTTCCTCGCCGATCGCCGACAGCACTCCCGTCGGACCCTCGTACTCGCTGCGGTCGATGTCGAGCTCCTCGCGGACCGCCGCGTCGTCGCTCGACATGAAGATCGTGATGGGTCTGGTGTGCGGCACGTCAGCGAGGAGCGCCCCGACGAGCACGACGCGCGTGATGCCCTCCCGCTCGCACAGGTCGACGACGTGCTTCGTGAAGCTCCGCCACCGCAGCGTCGGCTCGGGCCCGATGAGCACGAAGACGTTCTCACCGTTGTCGGAGCTCACTGAGAGCCCCGCATCTGCTGCGAGCTCGGTGGTCTCGGCCGGGGCGTCCGTCGCCGAGGCCTCACGCAGCGCGATGCCGCTGAAGGCGACGCTCGGCCATTGGATCTTCCGGATCCCCTCCACACCAGCCTTCATGACCGGGCGGTGGATCGAGTAGTCGAAGAAGGACTCGTCGTCGATGTCCTCGATGAGGCGGTCCGCGCCGATAGCCTCCTGCAGCGATCGGACGGCGCTCGATGCCGCGTCGCCCGCGTCGTTCCAGCCGAGCAGGGCGACCACCAGCAGTCTGCCTCGCGCAAATGGTGTGGTGGCCTCGCTGTGATCCGTCACCGTGCTCCTCGCCATGGATGGACTGTCGTCCAAGGATACGCGGCGGGGCGTCGGCAGCCGCCCTGCCGCCCCGTAGACTGTCGCCCCGTGGCTCCTTCGAAACTTCCCGCCGCCGTCCTGTGGGACATGGACGGCACCATCGTCGACACCGAGCAGTACTGGCAGACCGCTCAGCTGAACCTCCTCAGCGACCACGGCCTGCCCCCGCTCACCGAAGAGCAGGAGCTGGGGATGGTGGGCTCGAGCATGGCCGACGCGTCCGAGTTCTTCGCTCGCCTCGGCGTCAGGCTCGAGCCGCAGGAGATCGTGGACCACATGAACTCGACGGTCATGGCGAGCATCCTCAGGGAGCTCGACTGGCGGCCCGGCGCTCTGGAGCTGCTGACGGACCTGCACGCTGCAGGCATCCCGAACGCGCTCGTGACGAACTCGACGCGCATCCTCGCCGACGCAGTCGTCTCGACGCTCGACGCCCCGCTGTTCACGATCGTGATCGCAGGCGACGAGGTCGACAACGGCAAGCCGCACCCCGAACCGTATCTCCGCGCGGCAGAGCAGCTGGGCGTCGCCCCGGAGAGCTGCATCGCGGTCGAGGACTCACGCCGCGGCCTCGAGGCCGCTCGGGCCGCCGGATGCGCGACGATCGGCATCCCGCACGGCCAGACGCTCGAGGCGCACCACGCGCATCTCGTGACGCACACACTCGAGGGCATCACCCTCGATGAGCTCGGCGAACTCGTCGAGCGCGTCGCAAGCGCAACGGCGACGGGACAGGACGCACAGACGGCACACGACGCCGCCAACCGAGAAAGCGAAGCACAGCTATGACCCAGACCGACATCGGCGGACCCTTCCGCGCTGGAGACCGCGTGCAGCTGACCGGCCCGAAGGGACGCGTCAGCACCCTCTACCTGGAGCCGGGCAAGCGCTACTTCATGCACAAGGGCATGATCGACCACGACACGATCATCGGCGTCGACGAGGGCTCGGTCATCGCCGCGACCGACGGCGGCCAGTACCTCGCGCTGCGTCCGCTGCTCGAGGACATCGTCATGTCCATGCCGCGCGGTGCCGCCATCATCTACCCGAAGGATGCCGCGGCGATCCTCGCGAAGGCCGATATCCGCCCCGGTGCACGCGTCATCGAAGCCGGCGTCGGCTCAGGCGCGCTCTCGCTGTGGATCCTGCGCATGCTCGGGGGGACGGGCTCGCTCACGTCCTTCGAACGCCGGGAGGAATTCGCCCAGGTCGCGGAGGGCAACGTCATCAGCGTCATGGGCGAGAAGCCGGACAACTGGAACCTCGTGCTCGGCGACCTCGCCGAAGCGCTGCCCGAGCAGCACGCCGACGGGACCGCCGACCGGGCCGTGCTCGACATGCTCGCCCCCTGGGAGTGCCTCGAGGTCGTCGCGGACGCCCTCAAGCCCGGCGGAGTGCTCCTCTGCTACGTGGCCACGGTCACCCAGCTGTCCCGCGTCGCCGAGGCCATCCGCGCGACCGGCCTCTTCACCGATCCGAACGCCGACGAGACGATGGTCCGCGGGTGGCACGTCGAGGGCCTCGCTGTGCGTCCCGACCACCGCATGATCGGCCACACCGGCTTCCTGCTCACGGCCCGCCGCCTCGCGGACGGCGCCGTCGTGCCGAACCTCAAGCGCCGAGCCTCGAAATCTGACTTCAGCGACGAGGACGTGGAGATCTGGACGCCGGGATCGCTGGGCGACCGACAGGTGAGCGACAAGGTGCTCCGCAAGCGCGCCAGACTCGCGCAGCGCGGCGCCGCCATCACCTCAGGACAGGGCAGCGAGCCGGAGCCCTCCGAAACGCAGCAGGACGACACCGACGCGCAGAGCACCGGACCAGAGGGAGAGAGCGAATGAATCGCACAGGAATCCGACTCGTGGGGGCCGCGATGACCGCGTCCGCCGTCGCGATCGCCCTCACGGGCTGCGTCACCTGGCCGGAGAGCGAGCTCGACGTCGCGGCGTGCGAGCTGCCCGGCGTCGAGGGCACCGCTTCGACGAGCATCACTGCCGACGGCGCGTTCGGCGAGCTCAGCGGCGCGACCCTGCCGCATCCCCTCTCGGTGACTGCTCTCGAGACCACGCGTGACGGCGTCGGAACCGGCGACCCGGTCACGCCGTCCGGAGTCGTGCGCGCGAACTTCGAGCTGCTCGACGGCGCCGGCGGCGAGGTCCTCGTGCCCTACAGCCCGACGGTCGCGGATGAGTCCGGTGCCTCCGCGCCGACGAGCGTGGCGACGATCGCGAACACCTTCCCCGGACTCGCGGAGGCCATCGAGTGCTCGCAGACCGGCGAGCGCGTCGTCGCCGTCATGCCCGCGAGCGTCCTGTTCGGCGAGGCGGCGGCATCGACGGGGGTCGACCCGGCCATGACGATCGTCGCCATCGCCGATGTGCTCGACGTGTACCCATCGAGTGCCGGTGGGCGCATCGCCGCCCCCGAAGACGGCATCCCGGCCGTCGTCACGGCACCGAACGGCACCCCTGGTGTCACCATGCCAGCCCAGGACCCGCCCGCAGCCCCGAAGCGACACGTGCGCATCGACGGCTACGGTGCCCCGGTCGCCGAAGGCCAGGCCGTGACGATGCAGCTCTCTGCCTTCGACTGGACGACCGGTGAGCAGGTCGCATCCACGTGGACCCCCGGCAACAACGTGCTCCAGCTCACCATGGCACCCACCGACGGCCTCTTCGGTCTGAGCCAGGAGATCGTGGGCACCCCCGTGGGCTCGCAGCTCGTCGTCGTGCTTCCCCCCGAGCGTCTCGCGTCCCAGCCAGGGCCGTTGAACGCCACGGCCACGCAGGGACGCACGCTGGTCTTCGTGATCGACATCCTGGCCGCCGAGTAGCGACCAGGCTGACTTCCCACCTCCCTCTCGATTCCACGCAAGGCGGATCAATGCAACGACGTCTCCCCGCGATCGCCGCGGCCCTCCTCCTCTCGCTCGGCCTGGCCTCGTGCGCCGGCAGCTCGACCCCCGCAGCGAGCGGAGACGCGCTCAACGGCGTCGAGGTCAGCGGCGAGTACGGCGCAGCACCGACCGTCGTGATCGGCGATGTCGCAGGTCTCGGCGAGGAGATGGAGCGCCGCGTCGAGATCGAGGGTGACGGCGAGGAGATCACCCTCGATTCCACGGTCGCCGCGAACCTGACGGTGTACGACGCTGGCACGAAGGCCGAGGAGAGCCCGTACGCACCGCTCGGGCAGGTCCTCGACCTCGACGCCGAGGGCATCCCGGGCTACCTCACGGGGCTCTTCGACGGCGTGACCTCCGGTTCGCGCGTCGTCGCCCTCATCCCCGCGGCCCTGCTCCTGGAGGGAACCGCCAACGCGGGAGCAACGGACACGCCTCCCGCGCTCGTCGTCGCCGACGTGATCGAGGTGCCCGAGACGCGGGCAACCGGAGCCGAGCAGGCGTCCACGCAGTCGCTCGTCACGGTCACGGATGCGGCCGAGGGCGCCCCGCAGGTCACGATCGTCGAAGGTGCGACTGCGCCGGACGAGCTGGTCCTCGAGACACGCAAGCTCGGCACCGGCCCAGTCGTGGCAGAGGGCAGCTCCGTCGTCGTCCAGTACACCGGCGTCCTCTTCGCGACGGGGGAGACGTTCGACAGCTCCTGGGACCGCGGCACCCCCGCCCAGTTCTCCACCACCGGCGTCGTCGACGGCTTCGCGCAGGCTCTGGTCGGACAGACGGTGGGCTCGCAGGTCATCGCCGTCATCCCGCCAGCCCTCGGCTATGGCGACCAGGCGAGCGAGGCGATTCCCGCTGGCTCAACGCTGGTCTTCGTCGTCGACATCCTCGGCACGATCTAACATCGAGGCGTGGCAAGCGAGCGAACACCCCGAGCCAAGGCGCCCTCCGCTGCGGAGCGCCAGTTCTCGCTGGTCCTCGCGCTCCTGACGACCGAGCGAGGACTCACGAAGAGCGACATCTTCGAGACCGTCCACGGGTACTCGGGCGACAGCGGCGGGAGTGCGGCTACCGCGCGCGAGAAGCGATTCGAGCGCGACAAGACCGAGCTGAGAGACCTCGGTGTTCCCGTCGAGGTCATCGACGACCCGTCGGCGCCCGGCAACAACCAGCTCGCTCGCTACCGGGTGCCTCGAGGCGGGTTCTCCATGCCAGCAGGACTGGTATTCGATGCCGAGGAGACGGCCCTGCTCGCACTGGCCGCCCAGGTCTGGCGCGAGGGCTCCGTCTCGCAGGAGTCGAGGCGCGGCCTCATGAAGCTGAAGGCGCTGGGGGAGAGCACCAGCGAGGATCTCGTCGGCGTCGCACCGCGTCTCCGGGCGCGTGACGCGGCCTTCGAGCCCCTCTCGACAGCCATCGAGGAGGGTCGACTCGTCTCGTTCTCGTACGCGAAGCCCGGCGAGGAAGCTGCGCGGGTTCGCCGGGTCGAACCGCTTGCTCTGGTGTTCGCCGACGCGAACTGGCTGCTCGTCTCCTACGATCTCGACCGAGCCAGCGAGCGCATGTTCCTCCTGGCACGCATCGTCTCGACGCCGAGGCCGCTCGGCGCCGTCGACACGACGCGCTACCCGGGGGTGACCCCAGAGCAGCACGCAGCACGAGCGCTCGACACGCTGGCGGAACTCGCACGCAGGCAGCGCGCGAGACTCGAGGTCCGTGAGGGCTCGGACGCCGAGGTCAGGCTCCGCTCCGTCGCGTCCACAGCTGACACCCCCTGGCGTGAGATCGAGCTCGGCTACACCGATGTGGACCTCCTCGCGAATCGCCTCGCGTCCTTCGGCTCGGAGGTCCGTGTGCTCGAGCCGGAACAGCTCGCCAGGCTCGTCGCGGCGCGCCTGACCGAGGTCGTCTCCGACCACAGCGAGGTCGCCCCGTGAGCCCCTTCGTCTCCGCCGACCGTCTCGCGCTCCTCGTGTCGCTCGTGCCGTACCTGCGCCAACAGGAAGCAGCGGTGCCCGTCGAGACCGCAGCGAGCCACTTCGGCGTGAGCGCGACGCAGGTCCGGGATGCGGTCCGACTCATCGCCGTGTCCGGCACTCCCGGCGATGCGGGGGTCTACAGCCACCTCGACCTCTTCGACATCAACTGGGATGCCTTCGAAGCGCAGGACCTCATCGAGGTGACCCACTTCGTCGCCCTGGAGGAAGCACCGCGCATGTCGAATCGAGAAGCGGCAGCCGTGATCGCCGGCCTCGGGTTCCTGCGCAGCCTCCCTCGGCTCGTCGATGAGCACCGCATCGACGATCTCCTCCGGAAGCTCGGCGCGAGCGGCGCGGCGCCCCACTTCGCCTTCGGCTCGATAGCGGAGGCTCCGGCCGCCCGCGACGCGGTCTCAGCCGCTCTCGCCACGAGGCGGCGCCTGCGCTTCCGCTACCGGCGCGAAGACGGCGACGAGAGCGTGCGCCACGTGGATCCCTTCACGCTCGAGACCCTGGGCGGGGACCTGTTCCTGCGCGGATGGTGCCTGGAGCGCGACGCCGAGCGCGTGTTCCGGCTCGACCGGATGCGCGAGGCGGTGGTCACGGATGTTTCTGCCGAGTCTCATCCTGCGGCCGCGACAGCCCGCCCGATCTTCACGCCGAGCGAGGAACACGTCCTGGTGACGATCGAGGCTGGGGCCGCCGTCCTGCCGCTCCTGCGCGATTACCTACCGCCGGGGCAGCCCGCGCCGACTGTCGACGACCGTGGACGCGCCACCGTGCAGGTCCGGATGGCCTCGATGCGGCATCTTTCCCGTCTTGTCGCCGGGAATGCGGGGGAGATGCGCGTCCTGGCGCCCGCGTCCGCGCGTGCCGCCGTCGCCGATTGGGCCGCCACCGCGCTCCGCGAGCACCACGAGCGCTGAAGCTCGACGGCGAGCCAACGGCGGGTGACTGGCGATTCAGCTCAGACCAGGTATCGTTGGAGTCACTATGCCGTGGTGGAGTTGGGTTCTCATCTGGGTGGGCCTCGTGCTCATCCTGCTTGGCGTGCTCGGTGCACTGGGCTACTGGCTCTTCAAGAAGGTCGTCCTGCTGCAGGGCGAGCTGGCGGGCCTCGAGGTTCTCCTCGAGGCGTTCGAGAAGCGTGCGCAAACGCTCGTCTCGTTCACGCCTCCACGGAGCAATGCGATCGTTCGCGGTCTCCGCGAGGTCCAAGTCGAGCGAGGTGCGCTGAAAGAAGCGCTCGACGAAACCAAAGAGCAGCGTCACGAGCAGCGCCTGGAGCGTGGCCGTGAGCTGACGACCGCAGACCCGTTTCAATATGAACACCTTGTGAAAGGCAACTGACACCATGCCGAATCTGACTGGCCCACACCTCATCATCATCCTGGTGATCGTCCTGTTGCTCTTCGGCGCCCCGAAGCTCCCGGGCCTCGCGAAGAGCATCGGACAGTCGATGCGCATCTTCCGCGGCGAGGTCAAGAACATGAAGAAGGACGACGAGGTCGACGCCACGCCGTCCACGGACGTGTACTCGCAACCTGCCGCCGCTGCGCCGCAGGCACCCGCAGCCCCGCAGGCACCCGTCACGCCTCCCGTCCAGAACTCCGCTCCGGCAGCGCCGGCTCCTGAGGCCCCCGCGGCCCCGAGCTCCGATGCCAGGGGCACCGCTGGTCCTTCCAACTGACGTGACCCTCCAGCCAAGCGAGGGGCCGTCTCCGGCAGGAGTGCCGAAGACGACGCCGAAGAGAGCGAAGAAGGACCGCAAGCGCGATCCTGACGGGCGCATGCGCCTCGCCGAGCACCTCATCGAGTTCCGCAACCGGCTCATCATCTCCGCGATCGGCATCGTGCTCGGCATGGTGGGTGGATTCCTGCTCACGGACTGGGTCTTCAACCTGATGTCCGCGCCGATCCACGACATCGCCGTGTCGCAGGGTCGAACGGCGGACCTGAACTTCCAGAGCATCACGGGCGCCTTCGACCTACGGCTGCAGATCTCCCTCGCTCTCGGTGTGATCCTGTCCTCGCCTGTCTGGCTCTACCAGATCTGGATGTTCGTCGTCCCCGGGCTCAAGAAGAACGAGCGCTGGTACGCCATCGGCTTCGTCGGGACGGCGATCCCGCTGTTCCTCGCGGGCGTCTGGGTCGCGTGGCTGCTGATGCCCCGCATCGTCGAGGTCATGGTGAGCTTCGCGCCCTCGGACAGCTCGAGCCTCATCAACGCGGGCGACTACTACAAGCTCATCATGACGCTCTGCATCGCGGTGGGCATCGCCTTCGTACTCCCGGTCATCCTCGTCATGCTGAACTTCGCGGGCGTCATCACGGGTTCCGCGATTCTCAAGGGATGGCGAACTGCCGTGCTGCTCGTTGCGCTCTTCGCGGCGATGGCGACGCCATCGGCTGACGTCCTCTCCATGTTCTTCCTGATGGCCCCGATGCTCGGCCTGTACTTCCTCGCTGTCGGCATCGCCATGATCAACGACCGACGGCGCGCGAAGAAGCACAAGAAGTTCGAGGCCGAGCTGGCGGCAGCCGAAGCGTCGGCTGCATGACCCCGAGCCCGTCCGAGCGCTTCGCGGCCAGCAGGTCCCGCGCTCAGCTGCAGCAGTTCGAGCTGTTCCGTCGCGAACTCAGCTTCGACCTCGACGAGTTCCAGATCGCGTCGTGCGCGAGCGTCGAGGCCGGCAAGAGCGTGCTCGTCGCGGCGCCGACGGGCGCTGGCAAGACCGTCGTCGCCGAGTTCGGCGTCTTCCTGGCCATGCGCCAGCCGAATGCCAAGATCTTCTACACGGCGCCGATCAAGGCGCTGAGCAACCAGAAGTTCAGCGAGTTCGTGCGCCGCTACGGCGAGAGCGAAGTCGGCCTCCTCACGGGAGACGTCAACATCAACCCGCGCGCGCGGATCGTCGTCATGACCACCGAAGTGCTGCGGAACATGCTCTATGCGGGCAGCGATCTGCTTGACGACCTCGCGTACGTCATCATGGACGAGGTCCACTACCTCGCAGACCGGTTCAGGGGCGCCGTCTGGGAAGAGGTGATCATCCACCTTCCCAGCGAGGTGCGACTCATCTCGCTGTCGGCGACGGTCTCGAACGCCGAGGAGTTCGGCGACTGGCTGCAGACCGTACGCGGCGACACCGACGTCATCGTCTCCGAGGAGCGCCCAACGCCGCTGTTCCAGCACGTGCTCGTTGGCCAGCGCCTCTACGACCTCTTCGAGACCCGTGACGGAGACATCGCCGACCGCGTGAATCCCGACCTCGTCCGGGCCACGCAGGGTGGCGGCGGGCGGCGCGAAGACGGCCGCGACCGCGACCGCGTCGGGCGCAGGGGCCGGGGGAGCAGCTGGAAGGAGCAGCGATTCCAGACGGCCCGGGCCGACCGAGCTGGCCTGACGCGCATGCTCGACGATGCCGACATGCTGCCCGCCATCAACTTCATCTTCAGCCGCAAGGGCTGCGACCAGGCCGTCTCCCAGGTGCTTCGCGCCGGCGTCTCGCTCACGACTCGCGAGGAACGCGACGAGATCCGCTGGATCGTCGAGGACCGTTGCCGCAACCTCCTCGATCAGGATCTCGCGGTCCTCGGCTACTACGAGTGGACAGAAGGCCTCGAGCGCGGCATCGCAGCCCACCATGCGGGGCTGCTGCCCGCGTTCAAGGAAGTCGTCGAGGAGCTCTTCCAGCGCAAGCTCGTGAAGCTCGTCTTCGCGACCGAGACACTGGCGCTCGGCATCAACATGCCGGCTCGCACCGTCGTGCTGGAGAAGCTGGAGAAGTTCAACGGCGAATCGCGAGTGCCCATCACCCCAGGCGAGTACACGCAGCTGACCGGCCGGGCGGGCCGTCGTGGCATCGACGTCGAGGGCCACGCCGTCGTGCAATGGGTCGGCGGGATGCATCCCCAGGCGATCGCCTCGCTCGCCTCGCGTCGCTCCTACCCGATGAACTCGAGCTTCAAACCGACCTTCAACATGGCGGTCAACCTCATCGACCGGTTCGGCCGCGCGCGCACGCGCTCCGTGCTCGAGTCGTCGTTCGCGCAGTTCCAGGCGGACAGAGCGGTCGTCGACCTCGCGAAGCGAGTGCGTCAGCAGGAGGAGGCCCTCGCGGGCTACGAGGAGGGCATGAACTGCCACCTCGGCGACTTCTTCGAGTACTCGCGCATCCGTCGCGAGCTCAACGACCTCGAGCGCAAGCGCATCCCCCACGACGAGGCGCACCAGCACGCCGCGCGCGAGCGCAGGCAGGCGAAGCTGACACAGCTCCAGACCGCCCTGAAGCGTCACCCGTGCCATGTCTGCCCGGACCGGGAGCAGCACGCTCGCTGGGGTGAGCGCTACTGGAAGCTGAAGCACGACAACGACAAGCTGACCCGGCAGATCGAGTCGAGAACCGGGGCCGTCGCCCAGGTCTTCGACCGGATCACCGAGCTCCTGCTCGATCTCGGCTACCTCGCCCCCGCAGACAGCGGTGATAAGGACCTCACCGTGACCGACCACGGGCGCACGCTCGCGCGCATCTACGGCGAGCGTGACCTGCTCATCGCCGAGTGCCTGCGCAGACAGGTGTGGAACGAGCTGAACCCGCAGCAGCTCGCCGCCATGGCTGCCGTCCTCGTGTACGAGCCGCGCCGCGAAGAGGAGACCCTCGAGGAGTACCAGCTGCCTCGCGGGGCCTTCCGCGGTGCCATGCAGACCACCGAGAAGCACTGGCAGTCGCTCGACGAGCTGGCCGAGAAGTACCGTGTACCGCGCTCGTCACGCCTGGCGACGAACCTCGCCCCCGCCATCTTCCACTGGGCGCACGGCGCGGAGCTCGAGCGTGTCCTCGAGGAGTCGAACCTCGCCGCCGGCGACTTCGTGCGCTGGTGCAAGCAGGTGCTCGACGTGCTCGACCAGATCGAGAAGGTCGCGGAGGGCAAGTTCGCGACGACCGCGCGGCAGGCATCCAGCAGCGTGCGTCGGGGCATCGTGGCGTATTCGGGGGTGGGGTGAGGTCCTTCTGGCTCTCCCTGCTCGCTGCCGTTGCCGGCGGCCTGCTGCTGAGGGCCGCCTTCCCAGGAACCGCGCTGTGGCCGCTCGCCTTCGTCGGCATCGGGCTGGTGCTCTGCTCCCTCATGCACCGTTCCGCCGGAGGGGCGTTCCTCGTGGGCCTCGCCTCCGGACTCGCCTACTACTTCCCGCTCATCGCCTGGGCCTCGCTGTTCCTCGGCCCCGTACCGTGGAGTGCGCTGAGCGTCCTCTCGTCACTGTTCTGGGCCGGGGGAGCGGTGCTCGTCGCGCTCGCCTACCGTCGCCTCACGGCACGCTGGGAGAGCGGCGCGAGACGCGTGATCTTCGTCGCGGCGGCGATCGCGGGACTGTGGACGCTGCGCGAAGCGATCTACTCGGCGTGGCCGTACGGCGGCTTCGCCTGGGGGAGAGTCGCGCAGTCGCAATCAGCGAGTCCGTTCGCGGAGCTCGTGTCCTGGCTGGGACTCTCGGGCATGGGCTTCGTCATGGTCTTCCTCGTGGCGCTGACCCTCGAGCTGGGCCGCGCCCGAGTCAGACCCCAGACCTGGGTTACGGCGGCTGCGGCCGTGCTCGTGGTCGCGGTCGTTCCCATCTACCCGACGAACGAGATCGGTTCCGCCCGGATCGCCGCGGTCCAGGGCGACACCCCGGAGGCCGCCTACTTCGTCGACGGAGACCCAGGAGACGTCTTCCTCGGCCATGTCGACGCGACCCTCACCATCCCGGATGACGCCGACGTCGACGCCATCCTGTGGCCGGAGGGCTCGATCGATCTCGACCCGAAGACGTCGACCGGGGTGCGCCGCACGCTCGACCAGCTGAGCGAGCAGTACGGTGCCCCGATCGTGGCGAACGCCGTGACGGTCGAGGAGGGCGCGAGCGCCGACGACGACCGGTTCTTCAATTCGCAGTTCGTCTGGGACGCGGAGAGCGGCTGGGGCGATCAGTACGACAAGAAGCACCCGATTCCGTTCGGCGAGTACGTCCCGGATCGTGAGTTCTGGTACTCGCTTGCCCCTGACCTGATCGGCCTGATCGGGCGCGGCTACTCGCCGGGGGAGCGGGACAGCATCCTCGAGGTCGGCGACATCAGGGCTGGCACCTACATCTGCTACGACATCGTCGATGACGTGCTGATCCGCGACGCGGTCCTCGAGGGGGCCACGGTGCTGTTCGCTCCGAGCAACAACGCCGACTTCGGGAAGACCGACGAGCCCGCCCAGCAGCTTGCGTTCGCACGGCTGCGCTCGATGGAGACGGGCCGCTCCATCGTGCAGGCGTCGACCGTCGGCCTGAGCGCCGTCTACTCGCCAGAGGGCAGAGTGCTCGCCGAGCTGCCCTGGTACGAGCCCGGTGTCATGATCGTGGATGTCCCGCTTGCCGACGGCCTCACCCCTGCGGTGCTCTTCGGGCGCGGCATCGAGGTCACGCTCGCTGCGCTCGGGCTGGGCCTGCTCATCGGCGCAGGAAGCTCCAAGACGCGGCGGATGAACACCGCGACCGTGCGCATCCCTCGACGCTAGCCGAGCCGGCCCAGTCCGAGACGGACCCGGCGGTGGCGCAGCGACCGGACACACGAAAGGGACGAAGCCAGAAGGCCTCGTCCCTTTCGACAGTCACGGTCGCTCGCTGAGCGACCTGCGGGGGTCAGACGTCTTTCGCGCCCTTGGTTCCGCGCCGTGAGCGCAGGAACGTGAGCCGCTCCTGGAGGACCTCTTCGAGCTCCTCCCGCGTACGACGCTCGAGCAGCATGTCCCAGTGAGTGCGCTGGTGCTTCTGCTCCGGCGCCTCGTAGGCGACCTGCTCGCCGCCCTCGTCGAGCAGACGACCCTCGTTGCCGCTCTTCGGCGACGCCCAGACCTCGGGCACCTCCGCTTCAGCGGCGAAGGTGACGGCAAAGCGCTCACCCAGCGTCGTCTCGTACGTTCGCACCTGGCGGTCGACAAGGACAACGCCCTCGTCACTCTGCAGGCTCTGTGCGCCGAGCCGCATTCCGCGCAGACTCCGATCAGCCATTGCTGACCTCCTCTCCTCGTCAGTGCGGTTCTACTTCTATCGTCCCAACGTCCTATTGTGCCGCGGTATTCCCGCGCGTTCCCCCTTTTCCTTCGAAACTCACACATTCCTGCGGCTTCGAACGACCTCGACGGCAAGATCCGCGCGGTCCGTCACGAGACCGTCGACGCCTCGCTCGAGCAGCTCCGCCATCTTCGACGGGTCATTGATCGTCCAGACGTGCACTTCCGGCACGTGGCGGTGGAAGGCTCGCAGCCTCGTAGGGGAGAGCAGCTCGATCCGCGCGGCCCGCTCGGGAATCTGCACCGCTGAGACGCCCCGGAGCGCCCGATGCAGCATCCCACGCGACCGCAGCGACACGCCGACGAGCGCGGCCGCGATGGCGGAGCTCGCGGCCCCGCGGGCTGCCTCTGGAATGAGAGTCGCGGTCAGCTGCAGACGACGAGCTGAGAACGACGTGACGAGCACTCGTCGCTGCGCGTTCGTCCGTCGAACGGCGGCAGCGACGGCGTCGACGGCATCCGCTGATTTGACGTCGATGTTGAATCGAGCCTGCGGGAAGGCGTCGAGCGCCTCGTCGAGGGGGAGCAGCAGCGCCCCAGGAGTGCGCCCGGCCGACGTCAGCCGCGTCAGCTCGGCGATGGGGGAGCCGGCGAGGCTCCGATCGCTCCCGTCGAAGCCCTCGAGGGTCGCGTCGTGCCAGAGCACCGCGCGCCCATCCCTGGATGCACGGGCATCCGTCTCGATGTGGGTGGCGCCGACGTCGAGGGCGGCGCGAAAGGCCTCGCTGGTGTTCTCCGTGGCCCGCAGCGCGAGCCCGCGGTGGGCGAGGACACGTGGGGGAGCGCCATCCAGGTACGGGTGCTGCATGCGTCCAACGGTAGTGCGCCCGGCTCTCGTCACGCCCAATAGAATCGAGCACATGGCTGAACAGATTCTCAACCCGCTGGCCGCCGGAGCACTCGAGGGCAAGCGTGCGCTTGTCACGGGTTCCTCCCGCGGCATCGGCGCGGACACCGTCAAGTTCCTCGCGCAGGCTGGCGCCAAGGTCGTCGTGAACTACCGCAACAAGGAAGCGCGGGCCGTCAAGCTCGTCGACGCGATCGCGGCCGACGGTGGTACCGCGATCGCCGTCGGTGCCGACCTCACCGACACCGGGAGCCGCCAGGAGCTCTTCTCGACCATCGAGCGCGAGTATGGGGGCCTCGACGTGCTTGTCCTCAATGCCTCGGGCGGCATGGAGTCGGGCCTCGGAGAGGACTACGCGCTGAAGCTCAACCGCGACGCGCAGGTCGAGACGCTCACTGGCGCGCTCGAGCTCATGCGTGACGGGGGCCGTGTCGTCTTCGTGACGAGCCACCAGGCGCACTTCATCCGCACGACGCCCACGATGCCCGAGTACGAGGCAGTCGCCAGCTCGAAGCGGGCGGGGGAGGACGCGCTCCTCGAGCGAGTTCCGGAGCTCGCCGAGCGCGGCATCGAGTTCGTCGTCGTCTCCGGCGACATGATCGAGGGCACGATCACCGCGACGCTGCTCGACCGCCTCAACCCGGGCGCGATCGCCGCCCGTCGCGAAGAGGCCGGCAAGCTCTACAACGTGCAGGAGTTCGCGGCCGAGGTGACGAAGGCCGTCGTCGAGCCGGTTCCTGCCGACAACATCCGCCTCATCGGCGACACGTCGGGCTTCGCCGCCGAGGCCTAGACGCGGGGATTCTGCTGTCGCGAACGACGATGCCCGGACCAGGTGGTCCGGGCATCGTCGTTTTGACCAGCGTCGTCGTGAGCACCGCCGATGTTCGGCGATCAACGGCGACGTCAGGCGTTCTTGAGCGAGTTCGTCGCGAGCTTCCGGCCGGGTCCATCCTCGAACAGCTCCTGGAGCTGGAGGAGGTGCTCACGCCAGCCATCGCGGTACTTGGCCACGTGGATCTCGGCGTAGTCACCGCGGGGGAACCCCTGCTCGAGGACTCGCACCTTGCTCTTCTTGTCGTTCTGCTGGACGACGACGAGCACAACATCGGTCTCGAACTCGCCGGATTTCGTCTTCCACGTGAAGTGGAGTTCCTCTGGCGCGTCGATCTTGGTAATGTTTCCCGTGGTGATACGGGGTTTCTTCTTGCCTGGCCGGAGCGATCGAGCCGTGATCTTCGCACCGCGCTTGATCTTGAACTCAGAATCGGCCCACCAGAGCTCGCGCAGGTCTTCATCGACCAGCGCCTGCCAGATGAGCTCAGCTGGAGCCTTGATCCGGACGCTGATGTCGATGCTGGGGGTGAACACCGCGCGGGAGGCTTCGGTCGCTACTTGCGGCTTTGTCCCACGAGCTGCCACGGAATGAAGAGCGCCAGCGAGTTCAGCAGGATGCCGGCGAGGAACACGAGAAGGCGAAGCGTGTCGCCGTCGACCTGGAACGCCAGGCCGTAGCACCAGAGTCCGGCGCCGAAGATGATGATGCAACCGATGGCAATCAGAACGCTCACGAGTGTCGGCTCCCAGGATCTCGATGTGGCTCAGGCCACGAAGTCTGCCACGGCGAAGTACTCACCGTGCACTCACAGCCTACTTGATGACCGAGGCAGAACCCGCGCAGGCCAGGCCGAGTTTCACGACATCCGATAATGCACATTATGACATTACGATCAGACACCGGGCTCCTGCTGGTGCCCTGCGCCCGCGAGACGAGGCCTTTCGCCGCCTTACCGGTCTTTACGCCGCGTGACCCAGGCGCCATTCGAGCTCCCCGGCCAGCGGGATGCTGAGGACATCATGAGCGAGCCAGACACCCACCCCGTAGCCACCACCCGCAAGCGCCTCTCCTTCCTGGCCTTCGTCGAGCACACACGAGTGTCCTCGAACGCCTCGCTCGGACTCCAGGAGGGCCTCGAGCTCTTCGAGTACGCGGAAGACCTCGGCTACGACACCGGCTACGTGCGCCACCGTCACCTCGAGACGTACCTCTCCTCGCCGTTCACGTTCCTCGCGGCGGTCTCGCAGCGTGCGAAGCGCATCAGGATCGGAACGAGCGTCACTCCCCTGCGATTCGAGCAGCCCGTGAGGCTCGCCGAGGACGCGGCGACGCTCGACCTGCTCTCGGAGGGCCGGCTCGAGCTCGGGCTCAGTTCCGGGTACGCGGCCACGGAGTCGACGTTCTCGCAGGCATTCGGTGAGATCGAGGGCGATGACATCAGGGCGCTCGTCGACGCTCGACTCTCGAGCTTCCTCGCCGCGCTCGAGGGGCGCACGGTCGCGACGGCCGAGTCGGATCTCTCGTTTGCCAAGGCGGGTGCCGAGCTCACCGTGCAGCCGCACAGCCCGGGCCTGCGAGGCCGCGTGGCCTACGGCGCCGGTGGCGGCACCAGCGCGCAGAAGGCCGGCGCCCGCGGCCTCCGGCTCCAGCTGTCGACGCTCAACACGGAAATCGGCGAGCTCGGCTTCGAGGACGCCCAGGCCCAGTCGATTCGCACGTACCGCGACGAACACGCCAAGGTGCGCTCATCCCCCGCCTCCCCCTCCTTCGCATCCGTGAGTCGCGCCATCGCGCCCTTCGACTCGGCAACCGAACGTGCTGAGCTGGAGTGGCTGCTCGAGCGCGACGCCGAGCGCGCAGCGAGTGTCGGCGAGGGGCCGCTGCCCTTCCAATTCGGGCGGGTCGCGCACGGATCTGGCGAGCAGATCGCCGAGGCGCTCATCGACGATGCCGGCATCCACGCGGCCGACGAGCTGGTCATCGCACTCCCCTTCGACTACCCGGCCGAAACGCAG
This sequence comes from Pseudoclavibacter sp. VKM Ac-2888, assembly GCF_015351285.1. NCBI lineage: Bacteria > Bacillati > Actinomycetota > Actinomycetes > Micrococcales > Microbacteriaceae > Pseudoclavibacter > Pseudoclavibacter sp. VKM Ac-2888. Next base: position 392,892 of record NZ_JADKSM010000001.1, on the reverse strand, counting down.
CGGCGCATCCTGCGTCAGTTCGCGGAGGACGCCGCGCCCCACCTCCCCTACCTGCGCTGACGGGAGTCCCTGCCTGGGCACTACGGCGTTGCGGCCGAGCGGCAGGAGAAGCTCGGGTCGGACCCGGGCATGGCCCGGCGATCGGCCTTGCCGCTAGCCTGGGCGGGACCCCACACCACGAGGAGCGCCGTGTTCGCCAACGCCCTGCTGATCGCCGTCGCCATCCTCGCCGCCATCCTCGTTGGGCTCGTCGCCCGCCGGGTGCTCGGTGTGCCGATCGGCTACATCCGCTCGATCATCGTCGGCGCGCTCGTCGTGGTCGCCTCGATCCCGTTCGGCAACTGGATCATCCGCGAGACGGGCGTCGACCAGCTCGAAGACGGGGAGACCAACTTCACGGTCGTGGTCGTCGTCGTCCTCCTCGCCGTCTCGTGGATCTTCGCGCTTGGCGTGCTGATCCTCGTGGCCCTCGAGGCGACGATCCCGACGAGGGCCTTCCCCAACCCGATCGAGCTCGTGCGCTCCGCGATTCGCCGCCGGAGCCGCACGAGGCGGTACCTGCAGATCCTCACGATCGCCTCGCGCGACGGCGCAGGGTGGCTCCTGCACGGACGCCGGAGCCCCGCCAACGAGGGGCGCACGACCGCCCAGCAGCGAGCGGACGCGCTGGTCACGACGATCAACAACGCCGGCGTCACCTTCGTCAAGCTCGGCCAGGTGCTCTCGACGAGGCGAGACCTCGTGCCCGAGCCCTACCTGTCCGCCCTCGCACGGCTGCAGTCGAACGCCACGACCGTGCCATGGCCCGAGATCGAAGCGGTGCTCAAGAGCGAACTCGGGGTGCCGCTGGACACCGTGTTCGGGGAGATCGACTCCACTCCCCTGGCCGCGGCCTCCGTCGCCCAGGTGCACCGCGCCCGGCTGGTCGACGGCACACCCGTGGTCGTCAAGGTCCAGCGACCTGACGCGCGGGCGCAGGTCGAGGCGGACGTCGACATCATCGGGCGCCTCGCGGACCGGGCGGAGACCCACACGGCACTCGGCAGGGAGATGCGCCTCTCCGCGATGGCCGCCGGCTTCACGACCACGCTCGCGGAGGAGCTGGACTACCGGGTCGAGGCCCGCAACGTGCACATGATCGAGAGCACGATGCGCGACATCCACGCGGGGTCGCCGAGGCTCCAGAAGATCGCCATCCCGTCCGTCTACTCCGCGGCGAGCACCCGCAGGGTGCTGACGATGGATGTCATGGACGGCAGCCCGCTGAGCTCGGCGGACGAGCGCCTCGGAGCGCTCGGCCCGGAAGCACGACACGACCTCGCGCAGACGCTCATGGAGACGGTGATCGAACAGATCCTCGTCTACGGCGTGTTCCACGCGGATCTGCATCCTGGGAACGTATTCATCCGGGACGACGGCTCGCTCGGCCTGATCGACTTCGGGGCGATCGGGATCGTCCAGCGAAGCCAGCGCGAACATCTTGCGGCGTTCCTCCTCTCAGCGGCGAGCGACGACGACGTCTCCGCGGCCGACGCCCTCCTGCTCATCGTGGACGCGCCGGAGGACCTCGACGTCGACGCGTTCCGTCACGACATCGGGATAGCGCTCACCTCGGTCCAGCACTGGCCGCGCGGAGAGGGGTCGATCTTCACGATGATGCTCGACGTCATCCGGAAGCACCACCTGGCGCTCCCCTCCACCCTGGCATCCGCCTTCCGCAGCTTCGCGACGCTCGAGGGGTGCCTTCGAGTGATCGAGCCCGACTTCGACTTCGTGCAGCGGGCGCTGCCGTTCGTGCCGGAGCTGCTGAAGCAGCTGCTCGCCCTCAATCGGGTCATCGGCACCGCTCAGGCGAAGTCCGCGGTCGCTGCCGCGTACGCGGCGCGCATGCCGAACCGCATCGACACGATCGTCTCGAAGCTCGAGGACGGCGAGTTGAGCGTGCGAGTGAGCCCGTTCTCCGACCGCCAGGACCGCAGCTGGCTCGGCGGGCTGGTGAGCCGGGGAATCGACACCGCGGTCGCGCTGACTGCGGTGATCCTCGCGATCGTGCTCGTGGTCGCCGGAGGCGGCCCGACCCTGGCTCCTGGCCTGGAGCTCTTCAACCTCCTCGGCGCAGTGATCGGCCTCCTCGGGTTCTTCGGGATCCTCCGCTCGATGCTGAGGTCCATCGTCGGCGCGCGCGGTCAGGCCTTCTCCGACTGAGACGGTGAGCGCTCCTCCGCTCTGGCGCGCTCGACCCGCTTGCTGATCACGAACCGCCACATCAGCCCGAGGCCGAGGAACCAGAAGGGCAGGACGATGAGGCCCGCACGTGTGTCCTCCCCCAGGAACAGCGCGACCAGGATGAAGACGAAGAAGGCCAGCACGACCCACGGCATGAAGCGTCCACCCGGCATCTTGAACTTCGAGGCCTCATGGAGCTCGGGACGCTTCTTCCGGAACATGAGGTAGCTGACCAGGATGAACGTCCAGGTCGCGATGAAGTTCAGCGAGCTCACCGAGGTCACCACGGTGAACGCCGCCATGACGTTGTCGCCGAGAGCCAGCACCGGGAGGGCCGCGAACAGGAACGCCGTCGTGAAGAAGACGCCCTGCGTCGGCACGCCGCGTGCGTTCAGGAGCCCGAAGCGCCTCGTGGCCTGGCCGTCCTTCGCGAGGCCGTAGAGCATCCGCGTGGACGAGTAGAAGCCGGAGTTGGCGCTCGAGGCGGCAGACGTGAGCACCACCAGGTTCACGACGATCGCCGCGGCCGGGAAGCCGATGAGCTCGAACATGGAGGTGAAGGGACTCACCCCGGGCTCGATCAGGTTCCACGGAGTGACCGACATGATGATGACCAGGGCGCCGACGTAGAAGACGAGGATGCGAACGACCACCGAGTTGATGGCCTTCGGCAGGTTCTTCTCCGGGTCCTCAGCCTCGGCTGATGCCGTTCCGACGAGCTCGATGCCGACGAAGGCGAAGACCCCCATCTGGAACCCCAGGATGAAGCCGCTGATCCCGAACGGGAACATGCCGCCCTGATCCCAGAGGTGGGAGACGGACGCCGTCACGCCGTCCGCGCTCGTGAACCCGGTCACGAGCAGGACGATGCCGACGGCGATCAGGGCGAGGATCGCGACGACTTTGATGATCGCGAACCAGAACTCCGTCTCGCCGAACGCCTTCACGGGCTGCAGGTTGAGGAGGAGCAGGCCGATGGCCGTCGCGATCGCCGGCACCCAGGCGGGGATGCCGTCGTTGAAGAACGCCACGTACCCGGTGATCGCCACGATGTCCGCGATGACCGTGATGACCCACGCCAGCCAGTACGTCCAGGCGACCACGTACCCGGCCCAGGGCCCGATGAGGTCAGCCGCGACATCCCCGAAGGTCTTGTAGCCGAGGTTGGAGAGCAGCAGCTCCCCCAGCGCGCGCATCACGAAGAAGAGCGCGAACCCGACGATCGCGTACACGAAGATGATCGAGGGGCCCGCGAGACTGATCGTCGTCCCCGAGCCGAGGAAGAGCCCCGTTCCGATCGCCCCGCCGATGGCGAGCAGCTGCAGGTGGCGGGACTTGAGCCCACGCCGGAGGCCGCCGTCGCCCGTCTCATCGCCACGTGGATGCTGCGCTTCGGTCTGGATAGCCCTGCTGGTCACCGGAACCCCCTCGATACTGGTCGATGCCGAACCCACGAATTCTAGTGGTGGCTCAGGAAGCTCGACTCCCGGGTCTACATTGGTCGCATGCACGATCTGCGCACTGCGCGACCCGAGGCCGCCGCCGCCTCTCACCCCCGCACAAGCGGCACCCTCCTCGCCCGCTCGGCGGTCGGCGTCGCCGCCATCGGCATCGTCTTCGGCGACATCGGCACGAGCCCCTTGTACGCACTGCGGGCGGTGTTCTCGGAGCACGACGGCGTCGTGCAGCCCAGCATCGCGCACGTGTACGGACTCATCTCGCTCATCATCTGGGCCGTGACGCTGCTCGTGACCGTCAAGTACGTGCTCTTCGTGCTCCGGGCCGATCACGAGGGCGAGGGCGGCATCCTCGCCCTCTCGACCCTGATCGGGCGCCGGCTCCGTGGGTCCAGGCGAGCCATGGCCGCGACGACCCTCGTCGGCATCATCGGCGCCGCCCTGTTCTTCGGGGACAGCGTCATCACCCCGGCCGTCTCTGTCCTCTCCGCAGTCGAAGGACTCGAGATCGCGCTTCCCGGCACCGAGGCGCTCGTCGTTCCCATCGCGCTCGTCGTGCTCGTCGGGCTCTTCGCGCTGCAGCGGTTCGGCACGGGCGGCATCGGTCGCCTCTTCGGGCCGATCATGCTGATCTGGTTCATCACCCTCGCGTGCCTCGGCATCCCCCACATCCTGGCGCATCCCGAGATCCTGGCGGCGTTCTCCCCGCACCACGCCATCGCCTTCATCATCGGCGAACCGCTCATCGCCGGCGTCGCCCTCGGCGCTGTCGTGCTGGCCGTCACCGGAGCGGAGGCGCTGTACGCGGACCTCGGCCACTTCGGCCGCTCCCCCATCTCGAAGGCCTGGCTCTTCGTCGTCTTCCCGGCCCTGACGATCTGCTATCTCGGGCAGGGCGCCCTCGTGATCGAGGATCCGTCGGCCATCGACAACCCGTTCTTCCGGATGGCGCCCACCTGGGCCGTGTTCCCGCTCATCGGCCTCGCGACGCTCGCGACGGTCATCGCGTCGCAGTCCGTCATCTCCGGCACCTTCTCGGTCGCGAGGCAGGCCATGCGGCTCGGCTTCCTCCCGAATCTCACGGTCAAGCACACGTCCCGAGCGTCCATCGGCCAGATCTACATCCCGGTCGTCTCACTGCTCCTGCTCGTGCTGATCATCGGCGTCGTCCTCGGGTTCCGGAACTCGGAGAACCTGGCGGCCGCCTACGGCCTGGCGGTCACCACGACGTTCCTGCTCACCTCCTCGCTGTTCATCGTGTACCTGCGCCTCGTGTGGGAGTGGCCCTGGTACCGAGTGCTCCTCGTGACGGTCCCCATCGTCGTCCTCGAGCTCGCCTTCTTCGTGTCGGGGCTCGTAAAGTTCTTCGCAGGCGGCTGGTTGCCGCTCGTCCTTGCCGGCGCCCTCATCCTGACCATGCTCACCTGGAAACGCGGTCGCGAGATCGTCACCGGACGACGGGAGCGCCTCGAGGGGACCCTGCAGGAGCTCATGCGCCGCCTGCTCCTGGACCAGCCGACCCGCGTGCCGGGATGGGCCGTCTATCCGCACGGCGGGGCGCGCACGGCTCCCCTGGCGCTTCGGCTCAATACCCGCGTCAACCACGCCCTCCACGAGCACGTGCTGCTCGTGCGAGTCGCGACCGCGGACGTGCCCCACATCCCGGAGCGCCGGCGCTGCACCATCGACGACATCGGGCCGGCCCCGGAGGGCCTCGTGCACATCACGCTGACGTACGGGTTCCTCGACCGGCGCGATGTCCCCCTCTCCCTCCGGGACGCCCGCCTCGCGGGCACCGTCTCGCAGTTCGACAACGAGAGCGCGATCTTCTTCCTGTCGCGGATCGCCCTCAGGCCGGGGCACGCGAGCGGCATGGCCACGTGGCGCGCCAAGCTCTTCGTACTCATGTCCCGCGGAGCCTCTTCGCCTGCCGCGCAGTTCGGGCTTCCCCCCGAGCAGACGGTCGAGATCTCCCCGCAGGTGCTGCTCTAGGAGCGGTCGGCCTCCGCCTTCGCGAAGCCGGTCAGGTATGCGGGCACCAGCACGGACGCCGTGAACAGGAGAGTGAGCACGAAGGTGCACGTCATGACCGTGAGCAGGTCGTAGGCGCCACCGGAAATCCAGAAGCTGCAGAACGTCGCACCGGCTGCGGCGAGGATCGAATGGCCGATCGCGAGCGGCAGCACCCTCCGGCGCGTGTACGAACGCAGCCCGGTCGACACTCCCCGCTCAGCGGCGAGCGCCGCGACTGCCCCCAGGCTGCACAGCAGGAGCATCGCCAGCCAGCCGAGGAGCAGCGGCAGGAAGCCGCGCTGATCGAGCTGCACTCGACCGACCTCGGTCAGCAGCGCATAGCCGAAGAACATGACGAGACCAACAGCCCCGAGGGTCGGGACGAGTCGGCTGAGCACCTCGCGCTGGCTGGGCCGGAACGCGGCGAGGGAGATCGACGGGGAATCTTCGAGGGGGGCGGCGCTCACGCCGGTCAGTGTATCCGCCGCAGACGACGAGACGGGGCGGCCCGTCGGGGCCGCCCCGTCTCGGGAACGGTGCTGCGTGTCTCGCGGTCGATCAGACCCCGGGAGTCGTGTCGCTCGTCGCGCCGGTCGGGTTCATGCCGCCCTGCTTCGAGAACGAGCCGACCAGCTGCTGCAGGTCGATGCCCGTGAGGGTCTTGAGCACCTCGGTGCCCTCGCCAAGCACGGAGCCGACCGTCTTCGTGACGGCGCTGGCGCCGTCCGTCGAGATGACGGTGAGCTTCTCGATGTTGCTGATGGGGTCGGCCGCGGCGCGGACGATCTCCGGGAGGCGGGAGATGATCTCCTGCGCGATGGCAGCCTCGCCGTACTTCTGCAGCGCCTGCGCCTTGGCGTCAGTCGCTGCAGCCTCGGCGAGACCCTCAGCCTGGATCGCAGCGGCGCGAGCGTCACCCTCGGCGCGGATACCTGCTGCGAGCGCGATCTGGCGGTCACGGTCGGCTTCACCGGAGTACCGCACGGCAGCGGCGGCTGCCTCGGCGTCCTGGACGGCGGCGACCTTGTTGGCCTCTGCCGTGCGCGTGCGCTTGTAGACCTCAGCGTCGGTCGCCGCGTTCTCGGTGTCGCGGATGGCGTTGGCCTGCTGGACCTTCGCGTAGGCGTCGGCCTCGGCAGGCTTGCGGATCTCGATGTCGAGTCGCTCCTGGGTCACGAGGGCCTGTTCGATGAGCGCCTCGCGCTCCTGCTGGGCGACGAGTCGGTCCTGCTCGGCGCGAGCGAACTGACCGGCCGCTTCAGCCTCTGCGTTCGCTCGGTCGGTCTCGGCCTTGATCGATGCCTGGCGCAGTCGGAGTTCCTTCTCGCGTTCCGCGATGCGCTCGGACGCCTCGATCTTGGCGAACTCGGAGACCCGAGCGGCCTCCGCCTCGCTGACCTCAGCGACCTGGCGCGCACGAGCGGACTCGGAACGCCCGAGGTTCTGCAGGTAGTCGCTGCCTGGGGTCGAGATGTCGGAGATGTTGAGGAGGTCGACCTGCAGGCCCTGCTCGATGAGGTCGGCTTTCGTCTCCGACACGACTCGGTCGGAGAGGCTCTTGCGGTCGGAGATGATCTGCTCGATCGTCATGTCTCCGACGATGGAGCGCAGCGAGCCCTCGAGCGACTCGCGGATGATGTCCGTGAGGGCCTCCTGCTGGTCGAGGAAGCGCTGGGCCGCGCGGCGAACGCCTTCCTCGGTGCCGGACACCTTGAAGTTGATGGAGGCCTTGATGGCGATCTTGATTCGGTTCTTGTCGACGCCCTCGACCTGGATGCCGATCTGACGCTGCTCGAGCGAGAGGGCGAAGCCCTGCTGGAGGATGGGCCACACGAAGGTGCGGCCGCCGATGACGACGCGCTGCCCCGTCATGTCGCTCTGCGCCTTCTGGCCGGCGCCGCGACCGACGATGATGAGCGCCTCGTTCGGCGGGACGCGTCGGATGCGCGACGCGATGAACACTCCGAGGGCGAGCAGCGCGATGATGATCGCGATGACGCCGATCACAGTGACGTTGGCAGTTATCAAGTCCATATGGTCGATTTCCTGTCGTGGAGGTCGTGGGTGGTCATGCTGTGGTCATGAGGCGCCCGACGGCGCAGGGAGTCGGCCAGCTGGGCGTCTCCCGATCAGATGGATTCGCGTTCGACTTTGACGCGCGAACCGAGGTGCTGCACGACGCGGATGCGCGCGCCCTGCTCGATCTCACCGTCGGCGAACGCGAGGCGCCGCTCGATCTCGTGGGACCCATCGAGCGCGACCTCTCCGCTTGAGATCGTGATCTTGGACATCGCCGTGCCGGTGTCTCCCGTGACGTCCCGGGGCACGCCGTCGCTGCTTCTCGACAGGTTGCGCACGAGCAGCGACGAACCGACGTAGGCGATGAGGCCGATGACGATCGCGACGATGTAGGCCCAGAACTGCGGCAGGCCCATGCTGTCGGTGATGGCGCCCGAGGCGCCGAAGACGACGAGCGCGACGGCCAGGCCGGGAACGGAGAGCAGCCCGCCAGCATCGACGTCGAGGACTTCCCCGAAGAAGAGCGAGAAGACCAGAAGCCCCAGGCCGATCGCTCCGATGATGATGAAGACGGTCATGACGGTGAGCTCCCTGGTGGCCGCGTGCGGCGGGGTGTCCCGCCGCCTCGCGTTGATTCTACCGAAGGCTGAGACACCGCGGCGCGGAGACCTCTCCGGCGCGGCGGCGCCTCAGCCTGAATTCTGACGGAGATCAGGCTTCTCCGAAGCCGGAGCTGATGAGCGCCGCGATCTCGGTGACGGCCTGCTCGGCCTCCGCGCCCGTTGCCGAGACCTCGATCTCCTGCCCCTTCGAGGCCCCGAGGGAGATGATCCGGAGCAGGCTCTCCGCGTCGGCCCCGCCGATCGTGATCTGCGCATCGAACTTCCCTGCCACCGAGACCAGCTGGGCCGCCGGCCGTGCGTGCAGCCCCTGCTCGTTGACGATCTCGACCTTGGTGCTCGCGCGGGGAGCCGCGGCCTCATCCGCTGCCGACGGTGCCGACGCTGCCGACTGCTCGGCTCCTGACGCGTCCTGCGCGCCACCGTCCCTGTGCCACGCCGACTCCCCCGCCCGTGACACAGCGTCCAGCGACGCCCCTCCGGCCGCCGCGACAGCGGCAGCCACCGTGCCCTCGACGAGCGGCGCGTCCACGAGGCGCACGTCCCCGGCGTCATCGTCGAGCATCTCGAGCACGGTCTCGGCAGTGAGGACGGCGGAGCCGAGGTCGGTGAAGACGGCGACTCCCTCGCCGGACTGCGCCGTCGCGACGGCGCGCTCGATGAGCTCGAAGCTCGTGCCGATTCGGCCGTCCTCGGTGCCGCCAGCAGGGACGATCGTCACGTCCTCCGCCATCTGACCCGCGAGCTCGACGAGACCCTCCGCGATCCGTGCAGAGTGCGATACGACGACGATGCCGACCGTCATGAAGCCGCCTCGACAGCGGCACCAAGGAGGTAGGCGGTCGACTGCGCGCCCGGATCCCGGTGCCCGGCGCTGCGCTCGCCCAGGTAGCTCGCTCGGCCCTTCCTGGCGATGAGCGGCTCCGTCGCAGCCGCGCCCTCCACTGCCGCGAACGCCGCGGCCCGGAGCACAGCGGCGCCGTCGTCGCCAGCGGCGGCCGCCTTGCTCGCGGCGGAAGCCGCGGGAGCCCAGGCGTCGACCATGGTCTTGTCGCCCGGCTGCGCCTTGCCACGCTGCTGCAGCCCTGCCGAGGCCGCCTCCACGAAGGCCGCCACGTCCGCGGGCTCCAGCTCGGGCTTGCCCTTGAGCGCGACGGCGCCCTTCAGGAACGCCGTCCCATACAGCGGGCCCGCCGCTCCGCCGACCGTGGAGATCAACGTCGTCGCGAGCAGCTTCAGCACGTCGGCCGGCGTCGCATCAGCCTCCAGTGAGGAGAGCTTCCCGAGCGCGGCCTGGAATCCGCGATCCATGTTCTCCCCGTGGTCGCCATCGCCGATGTTGCGATCCAGGTGGATGAGCTCAGTGCGGTTCTCGGCCATCGAGGTGGCAGAGAGCTCCACCCAACGCCTCGCCCAGTTTCCGTCGAGTGTCATGTTCTACCTTCCCCACCGAAGTGCCGCTGTGTGCACCGGTGCATCCCACAATGCCGTGAGTTCGTCGTCGAGCCTGAGAACGGTGATCGAGCAGCCCTGCATCTCGAGCGATGTCGTGAAATTCCCGACGAGGTGCCTGGTTACTGTAATTCCGTGTTCCTTCAGCACCTGCGCGGCGCGACGGAACACGATGTAGAGCTCGATTTCGGGGGTGCCGCCCATTCCATTGACAAACAGCAGCACATTATCGCCGGAGGCAAATGGCAGATCCTCGAGAATCGGGGTGAGCAGCCGGTCGACAATCGCATCAGCAGGCTCGATCGCGATTCGCGCGCGACCCGGCTCTCCGTGAATGCCGATCCCGATCTCGATCTCGTCCTCGGCGAGATCGAAACTCGGCTCGCCAGCGTGCGGCACGGTGCAGGCCGAGAGGGCGACGCCCATGGACCTCGTGTTCGCGTTGACCCTGGTCGCGAGTTCGGCGACGGCGTCGAGGTCGTCTCCACGCTCTGCCGCTGCTCCGGCGATCTTCTCCACGAGCACCGTGCCGGCAACTCCCCGCCGACCGGCCGTGTAGAGCGAGTCCTTCACGGCGACGTCGTCGTCGACGAGCACCGTTCGCACCTCGATGTCCTCAGCCAGCGCAAGGTCGGAGGCCGTCTCGAAGTTGAGGACGTCGCCGGTGTAGTTCTTGACGATGTGGAGCACACCCCGACCGGCGTCCACAGCCTTCGTGGCCTCGAGGATGGGGTCAGGCGTCGGTGAGGTGAAGACCGGCCCTGGGACTGCCGCGTCGAGCATCCCGTAGCCGACCAGCCCGCCGTGCATGGGTTCGTGCCCTGAGCCGCCGCCGGAGACGATCCCGACCTTGCCCTCCACCGGTGCATCGTTTCGCACGAGGAATGCGGGCTCGGGGGCGACCCGGAGAATATCCGCATGGGCGAGCGCCATACCCTCGAGCGCTTCCTTGACAACGTCCTTCGGATCGTTGATCAGCTTCTTCACGATCATCCTCTCGACGAGATTTCGGCAGCAGCATTGCAGCCACGCTCAGCCTAGTGCCGATGGCGGGTCACAATTCGGGAAACTCGCCCGTAACACGCGCGTCGGAGTTGTTCCTGTGCCTATGGTGAGGAACCGCTCAATCGCGGCACGGGCTCGCCCCGTATCGAACTTCCCAGAAAGGCAATCCCGTGGATCTAGGATCGATCTTCTTGGCCGAGCTGGTGGGCACCGCAGTGCTCGTCCTCCTCGGTTGCGGTGTCGTCGCCAACGTCGTCCTCAAGGACACGAAGGGCAACGGCGGCGGCTGGCTGCTCATCAACTTCGGCTGGGGCTTCGCCGTCTTCATCGGCGTGCTCTCGTCAGCGGCGTCAGGCGGCCACCTCAACCCAGCAGTGACGCTGGGACTCGCGGCCAACACCGTCGTCACCGGCGGCTCTGTGGACGTCGCCGAGGTGGGGCTGCGCATCGTCGCTCAGCTCATCGGCGCCATCCTCGGTGCCGTCGTCGTCTGGCTCGCCTACAAGCTCCACTTCGACGACGAACCGGATGCGGGTTCGAAGCTCGCGGTCTTCGCGACGGGTCCGGCCAAGCGCAGCCTCGGCTGGAACACCGTGACCGAGATCATCGCGACGTTCGTCCTGGTGCTTGCCGTCATCGCGTTCCAGAACTTCCCGGCCTTCTCGATGGCGAACACGGACTCGACCGCGCCCGACATGGGCAGCCTCGGAAACCTCGCGCCGCTCGCCGTCGCGATCGTCGTGGTGGCCATCGGCGCGAGCCTCGGTGGGCCGACCGGCTACGCCATCAACCCAGCGCGTGACCTCGGACCGCGCCTCGCGCACGCCTTCCTCCCCATCAAGGGCAAGGGCGGCAGCGACTGGAGCTACTCCTGGGTTCCGATCGTCGGACCGATCATCGGCGGTGTCCTCGCCGGCCTCGTCGGCACGGCGATCCTGCCCGCCGCAGCTTCCGCCTTCGGCGCCTAGCACCCACAGGGCAACCTCGACGCTTTCAGGGCCGGAGTCTTCACAGTTCCGGCCCCGAAACTGTCTGCAGGACACCACCAGCGATGCTCGCGCCAGTCCAGCATCGCGTTTTTCACCGCTGGCACATCAGCACCTCTGACAAGGGAGTCACTCCGTGAGCAAGTACGTCATCGCCATCGACCAGGGAACCACCTCCTCGCGAGCCATCGTCTTCGACCACTCCGGGTCGATCGTGTCGACCGGGCAGCTCGAGCACGAGCAGATCTTCCCCAAGGCCGGCTGGGTCGAGCACGACCCCAAGGAGATCTGGAACAACACGCGAGAGGTCATCGGCCAGGCGCTCTCGAAGGCGAACATCACCAGGCACGACATCGCGACGATCGGCATCACGAACCAGCGCGAGACCGCCGTCGTCTGGGACAAGACCACCGGGGAACCCGTCTACAACGCCATCGTGTGGCAGGACACGCGCACGCAGCCCATCGTCGACCGACTCGCGGCCGAGGGCGGCGTCGAGCGCTTCAAGGACACCGTCGGGCTCCCCCTCGCCACCTACTTCTCCGGAACGAAGATCGTCTGGATTCTGGAGAACGTCGAGGGTGCGCGGGAGCGCGCCGAGGCCGGCGACCTCATCTTCGGCACGACTGACAGCTGGGTGCTCTGGAACCTCACCGGCGGCGTCGACGGAGGCGTCCATGTCACCGACGTCACGAATGCCTCCCGCACGCTCTTCATGGACCTCGAGACGCTCGCCTGGGATCAGTCGATCCTCGACGCGTTCGGGGTGCCGGCATCGATGCTCCCGGAGATCAAGTCCTCCTCCGAGGTGTACGGCCACGCCAGCACGCAGTCACTGCTGCGCGAGGTTCCCATCTCCGGCATCCTCGGCGACCAGCAGGCGGCCACCTTCGGCCAGACGGCCTTCTCCTCGGGCGAGGCGAAGAACACGTACGGCACGGGATCGTTCCTCATCTACAACACCGGCGAGAAGATCGTGAAGTCCGAGAACGGACTCCTCACGACGCTCTGCTACAAGCTCGGCGACGCGGCTCCCGTCTACGCGCTCGAGGGCTCGATCGCCGTGACCGGGTCGCTCGTGCAGTGGCTGCGCGACAACCTGGGCCTCATCAACTCGGCTCCGGAGATCGAAGAGCTGGCCAGCAAGGTCGAGGACAACGGAGGCACCTACATCGTCCCGGCCTTCTCCGGGCTCTTCGCCCCGTATTGGCGACCGGATGCACGCGGCGCCATCGTCGGCCTCACGCGCTTCGTCAACAAGAACCACATCGCTCGTGCGGCCCTCGAATCCACGGCATACCAGACCCGCGATGTCCTCGAGGCATCCAACGCGGACTCCGGCGTGCCCCTCGCGGAGCTGAAGGTCGATGGCGGCATGGTCGCGAACGACACGCTCATGCAGTTCCAGGCAGACATTCTGAACACGGACGTGGTGCGCCCCGTCGTCACGGAGACGACCGCGCTCGGTGCGGCCTACGCCGCCGGGCTCGCAGTCGGATTCTGGAAGGACCTGGACGAGGTGTCCGCCAACTGGCAGGAGGACAAGCGCTGGACGCCGCAGATGCCGGAGGAAGAGCGCGAGCGTCTCTACCGGAACTGGAAGAAGGCCGTCTCGAAGACCCTCGACTGGGTTGACGAGGACGTCAAGTAGCGCGCTGCGCGCTTCCCGACGACCGAGGCCCTCAGCAGCTTGCTGCTGAGGGCCTCGGTCTGTCCTGGTGCGGCGTCGTCGCGTTGCTCACTCTGCCGTCCCGCTGCGCCGATCTGCGACTGGCTTCACGCGGAGCGAGTCGCTGCCACCCACGCATCCAGCGTCTCGATCGCGCGGCCGGAGTCGATGCTGGACGCTGCGTCAGCGATGCGCGCCGCGAGGCGCTCTCGCAGCGGCCGCTCTGCCGCTTCCGGCGTCACCGCGAGGTCGTAGGCGACAAGGCCTGCGGCCGCGTTGAGCAGCACGATGTCTCGAACGGCGCCATGCTGCTTCCCGGAGAGCACGGCGCGGGCGATGGCCGCGTTCTCCTCCGGCAGACCGCCGAGGAGCTCCTGCATGTCGTAGGTGCCGAGGCCCACGTCCCGTGGGTGGAGATCGTGTTCGGTGATCGCACCGTTCGACACCTCCCAGATGTGGCTGTAGCCGGTGACGCTCAGCTCGTCGAGCCCGTCGTCACCCCGGAAGACCAGAGCGGTGGCACCGCGGGTGCGGAAGACCCCGGTGATCAGCGGAATGGCGGCCTGGCGGGCGACCCCGACGGCCGATGCCTCGGGGCGAGCGGGATTCGTGAGGGGGCCGAGCAGGTTGAAGACCGTGGGGACCCCGAGCTCACCGCGCACCTTCTTGGCGTGGCGGAACCCCGGGTGGAACTGCGCGGCGTAGACGAAGGTGAGTCCGACCTCTTCGAAGATGCGTCCCACTCGAACAGGGTCGGCCGTGTGGACTGCGCCAAGAGCCGAGAGAACGTCGCTGGACCCGGACTTCGCGCTCGACGCCCCGCCCCCGTGCTTCACGACGGGGACCCCCGCACCGGCGCAGACCATCGACGCCATCGTCGAGACGTTCACGGTCCCGACCATGTCGCCGCCGGTACCGACGATGTCCAGCGCCAGGGGCGGCACCTCAAGCGGCACAGCGTGCTCGAGGATCGCGTCGCGGAACCCGACAACCTCCTCGACAGTCTCGCCCTTCGCGCGGAGGGCGACCAGGAAGGCGGCCAGACGTGCTTCGCTGACGTCGCCGCTCATGACCTGACGCATGGCCCACGTGGCCTGCGCGACGCTGAGGTCATCACCGCCAAGGAGCTTCTCGAGCAATCCGGGCCAGGTCTCGGTCGATGTCATGCAGGAAACGATAGCCGTCCACCACCCAGGCACACCTAATCGGACGCGACCCGCCGGTCAGCCGTGCGTTGTCTCGGGAACCTGGGAAATCGGTCATAATGGTCAGGTGACTGCTGCAACCACCGCTCAGGCCGTGCACACGGTCCATCGCCCCAATACGACTGCCATCGGCGTCATCGTTTGGCTCGGTAGTGAGGTGATGTTCTTCGCTGGGCTCTTCGCGATCTTCTTCACTCTGCGCTCTATGGCGCCAGAGCAGTTCGCCGAAGGCCACAGTGCGCTGAACGTGCCCTTCGCCACCATCAACACGCTGATCCTCGTCAGCTCGTCGTTCACGTGCCAGTTCGGCACGTTCGCGGCTGAGCGCGAGCAGGCCCGCGCCACCGGCAAGAGCCCCAAGAACTGGGGCGCGATCGAGTGGTTCTACCTCACCGTCCTGCTCGGAGGCATCTTCGTCGCCGGCCAGGTCTGGGAGTACGCCACGTTCGTCAGCGAGGGCTACGTCCTCAACCTGAACGCGTTCACAAGCGCCTTCTACATGACGACCGGCTTCCACGGCCTGCACGTGACCGGCGGACTCGTCACGTTCCTCCTCGTGATCGGCCGCATGTACTCTGCCCGCCGCATGGGAACTCGCGAGGTCAGCAGCGCGCTGGGCATCTCCTACTACTGGCACTTCGTCGACGTGGTCTGGGTTGCGCTCTTCTTCGTCATCTACCTGCTGCCCTACTTCTCGTAGCCCGATCCTGGAGAACACACCAATGTTCCGAACGACCAAACCACGGACTGCGAAGACGGCGACCCGCAAGACGGCTCGCCGCCGCACCCCCCTCGCCACCGCGGCTCTCCTCGGCGCAGGCCTCCTGCTGACCGGCGGCGCGTACACCGCGATCGACACCGCAACCACGGCTGCTGCAGCCGAGGACGTGGCCCCCGCCAGCGCCGCAGACATCGAGAACGGCGCCGCGCTCTTCGGCGCCAACTGCGCCACCTGCCACGGCATGAACGCAGCGGGCACCGAGAACGGCCCGAGCCTCATCGGTGTCGGTGCCGCCGCCGTCGACTTCCAGGTCGGCACCGGCCGCATGCCCATGCAGGCCAACGCCGCCCAGGCCCCCGCCAAGCCCGTCCAGTTCGACGAGCAGGGCATCTCGGACCTCGGCGACTACATCGCTTCGCTGGCCCCCGGTCCCGCCGTCCCCGACGAGAAGTACCTGCAGGCCGATGGCGACGCAGCACGTGGAGCAGAGCTGTTCCGCATCAACTGCGCCATGTGCCACAACGTCGCAGGTGCTGGCGGTGCCCTCACCGAGGGAAAGTTCGCACCCGAGCTCATGACGGTCGAACCCGTCCACCTCTACGAGGCGATGATCACGGGCCCGCAGAACATGCCCGTCTTCAACGACGCGAACCTCACCCCCCAGGACAAGGCCGACATCATCACGGCGATTCGCTGGCAGACCGAGGTCACCGGCACGATCGGCGGCAACAGCCTCGGATCGCTCGGTCCAGTCTCCGAGGGCCTCTTCATCTGGATCTTCGGAATCGGCGCAGGCGTCGCGATGGCGGTCTGGATCGCCACTCGACCGAACTAGTGCCGGAAGCAACCCGGCCCGGGTCCAAACGACTTACTGCAGCTGAACAGACACACCCAGAAAGGGATCACCATGGCTGATGGCGAACACGGCGGAGAGCTTCGCACTGCTCCTTCGTCGGAGCGGGCGCCTCACATCGGGACCGCGATCCTTCCCAAGGACGGCTTCGAGAACCCTGGCATGCCGGCGCACCGCGACCGGATCACGGACGCGGACCCCGCGCAGGCGAAGCGCACTGAGCGCCTCCTCGTCGCGCTGTTCGTGTTCTCGGCACTCGCCAGCATCTTCGCTGTCGTGGCCTACTTCGTGTGGCCGATCAGCCGCGAGGACATCTCGACCGTCCGCCTGAACAACATGTTCCTCGGCATCGGCATCGCGCTCGCGATGCTCGCCATCGGCATCGGCACGGTCGCCTGGTCCAAGTACCTCATGGCCGACCACGAGATGGCCGAGGCCCGCCACCCGGGCAAGGGCTCCCCCGCCACTCGTTCGCGAGCGGTCGAGGTCTTCGCGCAGGCGAACGAGGAGTCGGGCTTCAGCCGCCGCAAGCTGTTCCGCAACTCCCTCATCGGAGCCCTCGTCGCCATGCCGCTTCCCGGCATCGTCCTCTTCCGCGACCTCTACAACGGCAACAACCCGGACCCGGTCGAGTCGCTCTCCCACACCATGTGGGAAGAGGGAACTCGCCTCGTCCGCGACCCCACGGGAACGCCGATCCGCGCCGCGGACGTCACCTACGGTTCTGCCTTCCACGTCATCCCCGACGGCCTGATCGACCTTGAGCACCACCTGCTCGAGGAGAAGGCCAAGGCAGTTGTCCTGCTCATGCGCTTGCCCGCTGACCAGCTCAACGAGCGCGAGGACCGTGCCGGATGGTCCTACGACGGAATCGTCGCCTACTCCAAGGTCTGCACGCACGTCGGTTGCCCTGTCGCTCTCTACGAGCAGCAGACGCACCACCTGCTCTGCCCGTGCCACCAGTCGCAGTTCGACGTCAAGAACCACTGCGAGGTCATCTTCGGACCGGCGGGACGCCCGCTCCCGCAGCTGCCGATCGCTGTCGACGACGAGGGCTACCTCATCGCGCAGAGCGACTTCACCGAACCTGTCGGACCGAGCTTCTGGGAGCGACGCCATGACTACAACGTATAAAGCTCCGGTACGCGAGGGCGGGTTCATCGCCGGCGCCGCCAACTACCTCGACGAGCGCACCACCATCTCCGGTGCGGTCAAGGAGTTCGGACGCAAGATCTTCCCGGACCACTGGTCCTTCATGCTCGGAGAGATCGCGCTCTACAGCTTCGTCGTCATCCTGCTCTCCGGAACCTTCCTGACGTTCTTCTTCGACCCGTCGATGGCCCACGTCGAGTACGAAGGCTCCTACCTCCCGCTCAAGGGCATGGGCATGTCGGCCGCTATGGCGTCGACGCTCGACATCTCCTTCGACATCCGGGGCGGACTGCTCATGCGCCAGGTGCACCACTGGGCAGCGCTGCTGTTCGTGGCGTCCATCGGGCTCCACATGCTGCGCGTCTTCTTCACCGGAGCGTTCCGCAAGCCCCGCGAGCTCAACTGGGTCGTCGGCTTCGTGCTCTTCATCCTCGCGATGGCAGAGGGCTTCACCGGCTACTCGCTCCCCGATGACCTGCTCTCCGGCAACGGCCTGCGCATCATCGACGGAATCATGAAGGGCATCCCGCTCGTCGGAACCTGGGTCTCCTTCCTGTTCTTCGGCGGCGAGTTCCCCGGTACCGAGATCGTCGGGCGCCTCTACTCGCTGCACATCATGATCCTGCCCGCGATGGTCATCCTGTTCATCGCGTTGCACTTGGCCCTCATGGTGATCAACAAGCACACGCAGTGGCCCGGACCCGGCCGCACGAACGGCAACGTCGTGGGAAACCCGGTCCTCCCGGTGTTCGCCGGCAAGGCAGGCGGATTCTTCTTCCTGATCTTCGGCCTCATCTTCCTCATCGCGTCGTTCTTCTCGATCAACCCGGTCTGGAACTACGGCCCGTACGACCCCTCCCCCGTCTCCGCAGGAACCCAGCCCGACTGGTACATCGGCTTCGCCGACGGCATGCTGCGACTCATCCCGCCCGGCTGGGAGGTGTACTGGTTCAACCACACGTGGTCGTTCGCGATCCTGACCCCGCTGATCCTCATCGGAATCTTCATCGTGCTGGTTGTCGTCTACCCCTTCATCGAGGCATGGATCACGGGTGACAAGCGCGAGCACCACCTGCTCGACCGCCCGCGCAACGCACCCACCCGCACCGCGATCGGCGCAGCCGGCGTCACGTTCTACGCCGTCATGTGGGCTGCAGCAAGCTCCGACCTCATGGCAACGCACTTCCACCTCGCCATGGAGCACGTCATCCACTTCCTGCAGGTGATGCTGATCCTCGGACCGGTCATCGCGTACATCGCCACGAAGCGGATCTGCCTCGGACTCCAGAAGCGCGATCGTTCGCTTGCGCTGCACGGTGTCGAGTCGGGACGTGTTCTTCGACTCCCCCACGGCGAGTTCGTCGAGGTCGAGGTTCCGCTCGACAAGTACGACCGATGGGAGCTCGTCTCCTACAACGAGCAGGCGCCGATCATGCTCCGTCCGAACGAGGACGGAAAGATCACGGCTCCCATGCGCCTGCGCGCCGCTCTGTCGCGCTGGTTCTTCGAGGACCGCGTCGAGCCCGTCACGAAGACGGAGATCGAACAGGCACACCACGGCCACCACTAGGCCGTAGCAACTCCCTGAGCCTTCGGGCACACAAGAGGGGCTGTCATTCCGCATCAGCGGACTGACAGCCCCTCTTGTCGTAGGCGGTCCCTCCTGCGAGGGGGCGGGGGCAGCGGCGACCGGCTCCCCGTGGAGTCAGGAGCGGAGACCGCGCAGCCAGTCCCCCAGCCCGCCAGCCCGCCTGCCGAGGACGCTCGGCCGAGACGGGATCTCGCCGAGCGCAGTGGCTTCTCGCCCTCGGGAGCCCACACGTGATTGGCCGGCACGCGGAGTCGCGCGAGGGCACAGAGACCCCAGGAGCCACCGGCACGAGCAGGGGGCGGCAGCGTTGCCGACCCCCGCGAGGTCCACCACCAGTCGACGTGGTGTCCGGTCACGGTGCCAACGGCACAGAGACTCCCGCACGGGCTCCACAGCCCACGGTCGCGGCCCCATGGACGTGAGACGGGAGGGAGCTCGCCGTTTCCACTGCACTGCCCACGCTTGGCGCGCACCGAATGCAGGCGGGTAGGGGTCGGACTCAAGAAAGCGGCGCTCGTGCTCCGCCCGCGTCCGAGCGGGCTCCGAACGTGCGGGCATCCGGTAGAGGCAGAGGCAGAGTCCTCACGGCCCGAGGTGCGCGTGCTCCCTCAGCGCGCTCTGGGACCCTCAGGTCCTCTCCGGGTGTACGAACACGCACCCTCGACTCAGGGAGCGCCACAGGGGCACGTGGGGGCTACCAGAGTGGCGCCGAGCCTCGTCGGCGGAGAACGGCAAAAGGCCCGCCCCTCTTGCGAGGGACGGGCCGGAAGCCTGCAGACGACGCCTAGTGGGCGTAGCGTCCGCGGTAGTACTCGAACACCCAGCCGACGATGGCGATGATGAACAGCGGCGCCGCGAAGTACGCGAACCACCATCCGCCGATCGACAGGCCGAGGAAGATCAGCCCGACGGCAAGGGCCAGCACGAACGGCCACCAGCTCTGCGGCGGGAAGAAGCCGAGCTCAGGATCAGCGTCAGCGATCTCGCCGTCGAGCCTGTCCTCGGGAAGGACGTGCACTCGGAACGGCTTCGCCGAGCTGCCGAGATAGAACGCGACGAAGGCGACGAAGATGCCGGACAGCGCCAGTGCGACGATGCCAACCCACTCGTAGTGGCCGAGGGCCGCATGAGTCCAGAGGGTGTAGACGACGGTCACGACCGCGTAGAAGACGGCGAGGACCCAGAGGAGGCGTGCTGAAGTCTTCACTCTCGTTCTCCGATCTTGTCGTTGACTGGCGTCAGGTCGCGGTAGCCGTGCGGTGCGACCTCTGGGTGGTTGAGGTCGAACGCCGGACGCTCCGAGCGGATGCGCGGGATGGACGTGAAGTTGTGACGCGGCGGCGGGCAGCTGGTCGCCCACTCGAGCGAGGAGCCGTAGCCCCACGGGTCGTCGACGGTCACCTTCGGTGCGTTGCGGGCCGTGATGAAGACGTTCAGGAAGAACGGCAGCAGCGAGATCGCGAGCACGAAGGCGCCGAACGTCGAGAGCTGGTTCATCCACGTGAAGTTGTCTTCGGGCTGGTACGTCGCGTAACGACGCGGCATGCCCATGACGCCGAGCCAGTGCTGGATGAGGAACGTCATGTGGAAGCCGATGAACAGCAACCAGAACTGGATCTTGCCGAGGCGCTCGTTGAGCATCTTCCCCGTCCACTTCGGCCACCAGAAGAAGAAGCCGGCGAACATTGCGAAGACGATCGTTCCGAAGATGACGTAGTGGAAGTGAGCCACGACGAAGTACGTGTCAGACACGTGGAAGTCGAGCATCGGCGAGGCCAGGATGACACCCGTCAAGCCACCGAAGACGAAGGTGACGAGGAAGCCGAGCGAGAACAGCATGGGCGTCTCGAACGTGACCGAGCCACGCCAGAGCGTTCCCAGCCAGTTGAAGATCTTCACACCGGTCGGCACCGCGATGAGCATCGTCATGAGCGCGAAGAACGGGAGGAGCACGGTGCCCGTCACGTACATGTGGTGAGCCCACACGGAGGCGGAGAGCGCCGCGATGGCGATCGTCGCGTACACGAGGGTCTTGTAGCCGAAGATCGGTTTTCGGCTGAAGGCCGGGAAGATCTCGGACACGATCCCGAAGAACGGCAGCGCGAGGACGTAGACCTCCGGGTGGCCGAAGAACCAGAACAGGTGCTGGTAGAGGATCGCTCCCCCGGCCTCGACGTCGTAGATGTGCGTCAGGAACACGCGGTCCATGAGCAGGCCGAACCAGGCAGCCGCGAGAACTGGGAACGCGAACAGCACGAGGATCGACGTGATCATCGCGTTCCAGGTGAAGATCGGCATGCGCCACATCGTCATGCCAGGTGCACGCATCGTGATGATCGTCGTGATGAAGTTCACGGCGCCGAAGATCGTCGCGAATCCTGTCGCCGCGAGCCCGGCAACCCAGAGGTTGCCTCCGACTCCCGGAGAGTAGGTCATCGTCGACAAGGGGACGTAGGCCGTCCAGCCGAAGGATGCCGCACCTCCCGGCGTGAGGAAGCCACCGACCGCGATGAGCGCGCCGAAGGTGAAGAGCCAGAAGGCGAACGCGTTCAGTCGTGGGAACGCGACGTCGGCCGTGCCGATCTGCAGGGGCACGAGCACGTTCGCGAAGCCGGAGAAGAGCGGCGTTCCGAACATGAGCAGCATGATCGTGCCGTGCATCGTGAACAGCTGGTTGTACTGCTCTTTGGTGTCGATGATCTCCATACCCGGCTCGAAGAGCTGGGTGCGGATGACCAGTGCCATGACTCCGCCGATGCAGAACCAGACAAAGCTCGAGATCAGGTACATGTACCCGATGGTCTTGTGGTCCGTCGAGGTGATCCAGGTGACGAGGACGTTGCCCTTGCGCTCGACAGAGCGGCTCGGAGCCGTGGTCGCCTCAGAGACCGGGGTGATGCCTGGACGGTTCAGCGTTGACGTCATTTTCGTCGCCCCTATTCCGACTCGTGGTTGAACTCGGGAACATCAGTGCCCGGAAGGTTCTGGTTGCGGTTGTAGTCGTCGCCGTGGGCGCCGACGTTGCCCGCCGCGCGCAGCTCGGCGATGTAGGCGTTGTACTCGGCCTGCGAGACGACCTCGACCTGGAAGAGCATCATCGAGTGGTACTCGCCGCACAGCTCGGCGCACTTGCCCATGTAGGTGCCTTCGCGTTCTGGCACGAACGACATGGTGTTGGTGTGGCCGGGGATGTTGTCGATCTTGTAGTGGAAGTCGACGACCCAGAAGGAATGGATGACGTCGCGCGACTTGATGTCGAGCGTGACGTTCGCGCCGACCGGGAGGACGAGCTTGGGCAGCGCTGCCTCGTCGATGGTTCCGGTGGCAGCTCCGCGCTCTCCGTCGACAGACGGCTCGCGGTCTTCCTGCGCCTGGATGCCCTCGTAGTAGACGCCCGAGTCATACGCGGTGTTGCTGGTCGGCAGGTAGTTGAAGTCCCATGCCCACTGCTTGCCGTAGACCTCGATCTTCACGTCCTGCTCTTCTTCGGCGAAGTTCGAGACGACAGGAGCCTCTTCTCGCACCGTGAAGGCGAAGAAGCCGGCGACGAGGATGATCGGGACCACGGTGAAGAGGATCTCG
This sequence comes from Pseudoclavibacter sp. VKM Ac-2888, assembly GCF_015351285.1. Lineage (NCBI taxonomy): Bacteria > Bacillati > Actinomycetota > Actinomycetes > Micrococcales > Microbacteriaceae > Pseudoclavibacter > Pseudoclavibacter sp. VKM Ac-2888. The sequence continues at coordinate 370,341 of NZ_JADKSM010000001.1, read as the reverse complement.
ATGGGCATGTGGTAGCGCAGCTGAGCTGGCAGGCCCTTTTCGCCCTTGCGGCGGCGGTACATCACGGATGCCCAGATGATGAGCCCCCACGTGATGCCGCCCACGACAAGCAGAATGATCCAGGAGTTGACCCAGAAGTTCGTAAAGGCGTCGGAATGGTTGGTGACGCCGGGGTCACCGGGCATGTAGCCCCGTAGTTCTTGCGACGTGCAGCCAGCCAGAATCAGAATCAGGGCTGCTGCAATCGGAGCGGCGAACCACTTCACGCGGCGGGTGTCTCGCACGGCAAACCTTTCGAGGTGACGCATACAGGTTGCTGTCAGTCTAGTGGGAATCTCGCGGGCGAACGACTCGGGGCGCGCGGAGACGACGAAACGGCGCGGTCAAAGACCACGCCGTTTCGGGTGTGTCGCGGGGCGCTGCCCCGCGTGTCGGGTCAGTGGAACGAATCGCCACAGGCACAGGATCCCTGCGCGCTCGGGTTATCGATCGTGAAGCCCTGCTTCTGGATCGTGTCTTCGAAGTCGATCTTCGCGCTGTCAAGGTAGGGGACGCTCATCGGATCGACGATGACTTCCACTCCGTCGAAGTCGACGGTCGCGTCGCCGTCGAGGATGCGCTCGTCGAAGAACAGCTGGTAGATCAGCCCGGAGCAGCCACCAGGCTGCACGGCGATGCGGAGGCGGAGTCCGCCCTCGCTCTCCTGGCCGATGAGGTTCTTGATCTTGTCGAGGGCCGCCTGCGTGAGGGTCACGGAGTGCGTGGCCTCGCTCACGGTGATGCCTTCAAGAACTGCGCTCATTGATTCTCCTCGTGCTGCTCGGCGGGACGACGTGCTCCCGCGCTCTTCACGTCGATAACGGCGTGTGAGCCAAGGATATTCCTCCCACGCACGAATCGCATCACCGGATGTCCGCGTCAGGGCGCGCGAAGCGGTGCAGGAACAGCGCCTCAGCCGAGATCGCCCGGCGGAGCACCCCGAGGTCCTGCGACTCGTTCGGGCTGTGCGCCATCGTCGCCGGATCCTCGACTCCGGTCACCAGGATCTCCGCCTCCGGGTACACCTCGGCGAGCGCGGCGATGAAGGGGATCGATCCCCCGATCCCCGTCTCCGCCGGCTGGGCGCCCCATCCGTCCTCCATCGCGGTCTTCATGAGACCGACGGCTGGTCCGGCCGTGTCGACGAGGAACGGCTGCCCCAGGTCCGGCTGGGTGATCTCGATGTGCGCCCCGAACGGCGCATGCTCGCGAAGGTGGCTCTCGATGGCCTCGAACGCGCGCGCGGCGTCGTCCCCAGGCGCGATGCGGGCGGACAGGCGCACCGAGACCGCTGGGAGGAGCGTGTTCGAGGCCTCGTCGACGCTCGGCGCGTCGATGCCCGTGATCGTGATCGCTGGCTGGTTCCAGAGCCGGTCGTGGACCGTGCCGGTGCCGATCGTGGTGACGCCCTCGAGCAGTTCCGCGTCACGGCGCACGTCGGCCTCATCGCCCCCGGAGGGTCCGTCGGCACGCGAGCCGAGCCCGGTGACCGCGACGGCTCCGCGCTCGTCCCAGAGGGAGTCGAGGAGCCGGACGGTCGCGAGCATCGCATCCGGCACCGCCCCCCCCAGCATGCCGGAGTGCGAGGCGTGGCCGAGCGTTCTCACGGTCACCTTCATCGTCACGTTGCCGCGCAGCGAGACGGTCAGGCCGGGGATGCTCGTGGACGGGTTGTCGCTGTCCGCGACGATGATGGCGTCAGCGCCGAGAGCCGCCTTGTGCTTCTCGAGGAAGTCGGCGAAGCTCCGCGAGCCGTTCTCCTCCTCGCCCTCGATGAACACCGAGATGCCGATCTTGGGTCGGCCGGCTGTCGCCGCGCTGAGCGCCTCGACAGCCGCGATGTGGGCCATGACCCCTGCCTTGTCGTCGCTTGCGCCACGGCCGTAGAGGCGGCCGTCCCGCAGCGTGGGCTCGAACGGCGGGGTCCGCCAGTCGTCGGCGCTGCCCTGCGGCTGCACGTCGTGGTGCGCGTAGAGGAGAACCGTCGGCTGGCCGGGCTCCGCCGCCCGCGTTGCGATCACCGCGGGCTGCCCTGCATAACCGTCGGCGGTCTCGACGCCGTCGATGTCCACGGATTCGAACACCCCCGTCTCGCGGAGCAGCTCGGCGGTGCGCTCGGCACTGCGTCGCACGTGGACTCGATCGAACGCATCCCAGGACACCGATGGAATGCGGACGAGCCCGGCGAGCCGCGCGATCGTTGTCGGAAAGCGGTCCTCCACAGCTCGGAGGAGGGCCTGTTCCTGGTCATGTGCATCGAGTGGGGCATCGGAGAGTGTCATAGCGGTTAGGCTAAATCACCCAGAGTTCTTGAGAGGCATCATGTCGAAGCACGAGTCCAAGAGCGCCGAGACAGTGTCGCTTCCCGCGAAGAGTCCGGCCAAGAAGCAGCAGCCGACCCCCACGAGGCGCGAGCGCGAGGCGCAGAACCTGCGTCCCCTCGTCCCCGAAGACCGCAAACAGGCCAAGCGCGAGATGCAGGCGAAGGTGCGCATCGAGCAGGCCAAGGCACGTGAGGGGCTCGCCAAGGGCGACGACCGCTACCTCCGTCCCACCGAGCGCGGCCCGCAGAAGCGCTTCATGCGCAACTACATCGATGCGCGGTACTCGATCGGCGAGCTCCTGCTCCCGATGATGTTCCTCGTCATCTTCGCCACCTTCATCCCGAGCCAGTCCGTCGGCATCTGGGCCATGAGCTTCATCTGGGCCTTCCTCGCCGTCTGCGTGCTCGAGGCCGTCATGATCGCGAACATCATCAAGCGACGCATCGCCGCGGTCGTCGGCAAGGACAAGGTCGAGAAGGGCATCATGATCGGCACGATCGCCCGGAGCCTGCAGCTTCGCGTCATGCGCATGCCGAAGTCGCAGGTCAAGCGCGGCGCGAAGATCGAGTTCACGGGCAAGTAGCCCTCGCCGGGACGGGCCTGCTCGTCTGCAGGACTCAGAAACCACAGGAACTCGACACCGCAAAAAACTCGAAGGCCCGAACGGTATTCCGCTCGGGCCTTCGCTGTTTCACAATCTAGACCTGCTCGGGGCCCAGCAGGTGTCAGCTGCCTGAGAATCGCGAAGACGGCACGATCTGCGAGCAGCGAGGCCCGGGCTCAGCGCCTCAGGCGCGCGAGCCCCCTGTTGATGCTGGCTGCCCAGCCGGGGCCGGCATAGAGGAACTCCGTGTACCCCTGCACGAGCGTCGCGCCGGCGTCGAGACGCCGCTGCACTTCGGCGGCGTCGGCGACACCTCCGACGGAGATGATGCAGAGGCGGTCCCCCGCCGTCTCTTTGACGGTGCGCAGCACCTCGAAGGAGCGTTCCGTGAGCGGGCGTCCAGAGAGGCCTCCTGCGCCGAACGCCTCGACGACCCGCGAGGATGTGCGCAGCCCCGACCTCGAGATCGTCGTGTTCGCGGCGATGACGCCAGCGAGCCCCTCGTCGATGGCCAGCTGCGTCACTTCGCGGATCTCGCCGTCCGTGAGGTCTGGTGCGATCTTGACCAGCAGCGGCACGTCTGGCGCAGCCTCACGGGCTGCCCGCAGGATGGGCGTGAGGGACTCGAGCGACTGCAGGCTGCGCAGGCCTGGCGTGTTCGGCGATGAGACGTTGACGACCAGGTAGTCGGCGACGTCCTTCACCGCCGATGCGGCTGCGGCGTAGTCGAGGTGCGCATCCTCTGCTTCGGTGGTCTTGTTCTTGCCGATGTTGACGCCGACGATGACGGTGCGGTTTCGGCGAGCCGCGATGTTCGCCGCCGCGAGCTCGGCGCCCCGGTTGTTGAAGCCCATGCGGTTGATGAGCGCGCCATCTGCGACGAGCCTGAAGAGGCGTGGGCCGGGATTCCCCGGCTGTGGGCGCGGCGTGACCGTGCCGACCTCGACGTGCCCGAAACCGAGGGCCGCAAGCCCGTCGATGTCTTCCGCGTCCTTGTCGAATCCTGCTGCGAGACCGAACGGCGATGCGAAGCGAAGTCCCATCGTCTCGACCGCCAGTGACTCGCCGGGGGCCGTGAACGTCGACGTCACCCTGGCCGGGATGCGACGCCCGAGAGTCCTGATGACGCCCGACGCGAGGGCGTGGGCACGCTCCGTGTCCATCTTCGACAGCACGTGGGTGAAGAGCAGGCGGTACGCGGCGTTCATCTGACCTCTTCCTCGATGGTGGGCTCGCCGTCGGCAGACTCCGTGGCGTACTGCGCCCTGATGCCGTCCTCGTGCATCTGCTCGATGGCGGCTCGGAAGTCATCGAGGCTAGCGAAGCCCTGGTAGACGCTCGCGAACCTCAGGTACGCGACATCGTCGAGCTCGCGCAGCGGTGGCAGGATCGCGAGCCCGATGTCGTTGGCCTCGATCTGGGAAGCCCCCGTCGACCTGATGCTCTCCTCGACCCGCTGGGCCAGCAGAGCGAGATCGGTGTCGGTGACGGGCCTCCCCTGGCATGCCTTGCGCACGCCGGCGACAACCTTGTCTCTCGAGAAGGACTCGACGACGCCATTGCGCTTGATCACCGCGAGGCTCGCCGTCTCGGTCGTCGAGAAACGGCGACCGCATTCGGGGCACTGCCGCCTGCGACGGATCGCGAAGCCGTCGTCGCTGGTCCGCGAGTCGATGACCCTCGAGTCGGGGTGCCGGCAGAATGGGCAGTGCATCAGCTGAACCTCGCCGTCACTGCTTCGCCGTGCGCGGGCAGGTCCTCAGCTTCGGCGAGCGCCACGACGTGGCCGCTCACCGTCCGCAGGGCTTCTCGGTCATAGCGGATGACCTGCTGCGGCCGCAGGAACGTGTGTGCCCCGAGGCCGGGCGTGTGGGCGGCCTGCCCTCCCGTCGGGAGCACGTGGTTCGAACCAGCGAGGTAGTCGCCGAGGCTCACGGGCGAGTTCGCCCCCATGAAGATCGCACCGGCGTTGTGGAGCGTCGCGAGCACGGCCTCCGGCTCACGGGTCTGCACTTCGAGGTGCTCGGGTGCGTACGCGTTCGAGACCACGGCCCCAGCGGCGAGGTCGTCGACGAGGATGAGCGCGGACTGGCGTCCGCCGAGCGAGGTGCGGACCCGTTCGGCGTGCTTCGTGGACGCGGCTCTGGCGGCGACACGCTCGAGCACTCGTTCGGCCCACTCGGGGTCCGGCGTGACGAGGAGGGCCGAGGCGAGTTCGTCGTGCTCGGCCTGGCTGACGAGGTCGGCGGCGACGTGGTCGGGATCCGCCGAGTCGTCCGCGAGCACGAGGATCTCGGTGGGTCCGGCCTCGGAGTCGATGCCCACGAACGACTGCACGATGCGCTTCGCAGCCGCCACGTAGACGTTGCCAGGGCCCGTGATGACCTCGACGGGCTCGAGGCCGATGTCCGGGACGCCGTGTGCCAGCGCACCGATCGCGCCGGCCCCGCCCATGGCGTAGACCTCCGTGATGCCGAGCAGGCCAGCCGCACCGAGAATCGTCGGGTGGACGCTCCCGCCGAATTCGCGCTGAGGCGGCGACGCGATGGCGATGGATCTCACCCCGGCGGCCGCGGCCGCGCAGACGTTCATGACGACGCTCGACGGATACACGGCCTTGCCGCCTGGCACGTACAGGCCCACTCGGGCGACGGGGTGCCAGCGGAGCTCGACGATGGCGCCATCGCCGAGCGCCGTCACACGCGGCGCGGGGACCTGAGCCGCGGATCCGGCCCGCACCCGCTCGATCATGGCCTCCAGACCGGCGCGAACCCGAGGGTCGAGGCCAGCCGTCGCTTCGTCGATGTCCTCCTGGGGGACCCGCAGATGGGGCGGCTCGACGCCGTCGAGGCGAAGGGCCTGCTCCCGCAGGGCGGCACCGCCTTCGTCACGGACCGCGGAGATGAGCTCCGCTGCGGTGCCGAGGGCGCGCGTCACGTCGAGCTCGGCACGAGGGAGGATGTTCCGAAGCTCGGAGGCGCTGAGCGCAGAACCACGCAGATCGATGAGTTGCATCATGGTTTCTCCATCGTAGTCAGGCAGGAGGAAGTGCCGTCGCGACAGCAACGGCCGAGGTGGGCGCTACTCCAGGCAGCTCGGCCCGAGGAGCGCCTTGAGCTCCCCGTAGAGGTCCTGCGTGATGCGCACGCGGTGCGGCAGCTCGAAGCGGCGGATGACACCGGGAGTTCGCAGCCTGAGCCGTACCTCGCTCTCGCCCGAGTGCCGCCGCAGCACCTTGCCGAGCGCATCCACGACGGGCTCGGTGGCGCGCGTGTCCGGGATCGTGAGCGTCAGGGTGCCGGCGTCCTCGGCCGCGGAGATCTTCGGCAGGGTCAGACCCTGCGCGTGGAGGTTCATGCCGTCGTCTCTCTTCGAGACACGGCCCTTGACGGCCACGATCACGTCGCCCTGGAGCTGCGTCTGGAACTCCTGGTAGGTCTTGCCCATGAACATCACGGTCATGGTGCCGCCGAAGTCCTCGACCTCGATCATGCCGTATGGGTTGCCCGAGTTGCGGGCGACCCGGTGCTGCACGCTCGTGATGAGGCCAGCGATCGTCACCTGGGAGCCGTCTTCGAGGTTCTCGGCCTGCGTGAGGTCGAGGATGCTCGTCGTCGCGAGCTTCGCGAGGTCGCGCTCGAGACCCGCGAGCGGATGGTCGGACACGTAGAGCCCGAGCATGTCGCGCTCGAAGGCGAGCTTGTCTCTGCGGTTAAACTCGGGGCGGACGGGAACGTCGTCCTCCTCCGCCTCGAACTCGTCGAGTCCCGCGAACAGGTCGACCTGGCCGTGCGCCTCGTTCCGCTTCCGCGAGACCGCGACGTCGATGGCGTTCTCGTGGACCTCGACGAGCGCGCGGCGGGTGTTGCCGAGCGAGTCGAACGCGCCCGCCTTGATGAGCGACTCGACGGTGCGCTTGTTCGCCACCGTCGTCGGCACCTTCTTCAGGAAGTCGTGGAAGGACGTGAACGCCGTCTTCGACTCCCTGGCCTTCTGGATCTCCTCGACCACGTTCGCGCCCACGTTGCGGACGGCGCCGAGGCCGAAGCGGATGTCCTCGCCGACCGCCGAGAAGTTGACGAAGGACTCGTTGACGTCCGGTGCGAGCACGGTGATGCCCATGCGGCGGCATTCGTTGAGGTACATGGCGAGCTTGTCGCGGGAGTCGCCGACGCTGGTGAGGAGGGCGGCCATGTACTCAGCCGGGTAGTGCGCCTTGAGGTAGGCGGTCCAATAGGAGACCACCCCGTAGGCCGCGGAGTGCGCCTTGTTGAAGGCGTAGTCGGAGAAGGGCAGCAGGATGTCCCAGAGCATCTTGACCGCTTCGTCGGAGAAGCCGTTCGCGTGCATGCCGCCCTGGAAGCCAGCGAACTGCTTGTCCAGCTCCGACTTCTTCTTCTTGCCCATCGCTCGACGCAGGATGTCTGCCTGGCCGAGGGAGAACCCCGCGACCTTCTGCGCGATGGCCATGACCTGCTCCTGATAGATGATCAGGCCGTAGCTGGTGGAGAGGATCTCCTTGAGGGGCTCCTCGAGCTGCGGGTGGATCGGCGTGATCTCCTGCTCGCCGTTCTTGCGCAGCGCGTAGTTGATGTGCGAGTTCGCGCCCATGGGGCCCGGGCGGTACAGCGCGATGACGGCCGAGATGTCCTCGAAGTTGTCGGGCTTGAGCAGACGCAGGAGCGATCGCATCGGGCCACCGTCGAGCTGGAACACGCCGAGCGTGTCTCCGCGGGTCAGCAGCTCGTAGGCGCCGACGTCGTCGAGTTCGAGATCTTCCAGAACGAGGTCGATGTCGCGGTTCGCCTTGATGTTGACCAGCGCGTCGCTCACGATCGTGAGGTTGCGCAGGCCGAGGAAGTCCATCTTGATCAGACCGAGGGACTCGCTCGCCGGGTAGTCGAACTGCGTGACGATCTGGCCGTCCTGCTCCCGCTTCATGATCGGGATGATGTCGATCAGCGGATCGCTCGACATGATCACGCCAGCCGCGTGCACGCCCCACTGGCGCTTGAGGTTCTCGAGGCCACTCGCCGTGTCGAAGACCTTCTTCGCGTCCGGGTTGCTCTCGATGAAGGCGCGCATCTCGGAAGCCTCCGAGTAGCGCTTGTGCTCCTTGTCGAAGATGCCGCTGAGCGGGATGTCCTTGCCCATGACGGCCGCCGGCATCGCCTTCGTGAGCTGGTCGCCCATGGAGAACGGGTAGCCGAGCACGCGCGACGCGTCCTTCAGGGCCTGCTTCGCCTTGATGGTGCCGTACGTCACGATCTGCGCGACGCGCTCCGAGCCGTACTTCTCGGTGACGTACTTGATGACCTCGGACCTGCGGCGATCATCGAAGTCGACGTCGAAGTCGGGCATGGAGACGCGGTCAGGGTTGAGGAAGCGCTCGAAGATGAGGCCGTGGCGCAGCGGGTCGAGGTCGGTGATGCCCATAGCGTAGGCGGCCATGGACCCAGCACCGGATCCACGGCCGGGGCCGACGCGGATGCCGTTGTCCTTCGCCCAGTTGATGAAGTCGGCGACGACGAGGAAGTAGCCGGGGAAGCCCATCTGGTTGATGACGCCGATCTCGTAGTCGGCCTGCTTGCGCACGTCGCTCGGGATCCCACCCGGGTAGCGCTTGCCGAGGCCGGTGTCGACCTCCTTGATGAACCAGCTGCTCTCCGTCTCGCCCTCTGGCACGGGGAAGCGCGGCATGTAGTTGGCGCTCTCGTCGAACTCCGCGGAGCAGCGCTCGGCGATGAGCAGCGTGTTGTCGCACGCCTCAGGGTGGTCGCGGAAGATGGCGCGCATCTCGGCGGCCGACTTGAGGTAGTACCCCGTGCCGGAGAACTGGAAGCGGTTCGGGTCGTCCATGGTCGACCCGGACTGGACGCAGAGGAGCGCAGAGTGGCTGTCGGCATCGTGCGAGTGCGTGTAGTGGAGGTCGTTCGTCGCGACCAGCGGAAGGCCGAGGTCCTTCGCGAGCTTGAGCAGGTCGGGCATGACACGGCGCTCGATGTCGATGCCGTGGTCCATGATCTCGCAGAAGTAGTTCTCCGCGCCGAAGATGTCTCGGAACTCCGCGGCTGCGGCGCGAGCTTCGTTGTACTGCCCGAGACGCAGCCTCGTCTGCACCTCGCCGGAGGGGCATCCGGTCGTCGCGATGAGGCCCTTCGAGTACGTGTTGAGCAGCTCGCGGTCCATGCGCGGCTTGAAGTAGTACCCCTCCATGGACGCGCGGCTCGAGAGCCGGAAGAGGTTGTGCATGCCCTGCGTCGTCTCGCTGAGCATCGTGATGTGCGTGTAGGCACCGGAACCGGAGACGTCGTCTCCCCCGCCGTTGCCCCACTTCACCCGAGTCCGGTCGCCGCGGTGCGTCCCCGGCGTCAGATAGGCCTCCGTGCCGATGATCGGCTTGATGCCGTGCTCCTTGGCTGCCTTCGCGAACTCGTAGGCGCCGAACACGTTGCCGTGGTCGGTCATCGCCACCGCGGGCATGCCCTGCTCGACAGCGGCCTTCATGAGCTCGCCGATCCGGGCTGCCCCGTCGAGCATCGAGTACTCGCTGTGGACGTGGAGGTGGGCGAACGAGTCTGCTGAAGGCAATGTCTCTCCGGGAAGAAGGGTGGATCGGCGCACCCATCTTAGATCGCCGGAGCGGGTCCGCGAGCGTGCCTGTGGACTACAGCTCGCCCTCGCGCAGCACCTCGAGCGAGTGCGCCAGGTCGTCGGGGTACTCGGTCGTGAACCGCACGGGCTCACCTGTTCTGGGGTGCGCGAACCCGAGCTCCTTCGCGTGCAGCCACTGGCGCTTGAGGCCGAGCTTCGCGGCGAGGATCGGGTCGGATCCGTAGAGCGGGTCGCCGATGCAGGGATGGCGCTGTGCGGCCATGTGCACGCGGATCTGATGTGTGCGCCCCGTCTCGAGGTGCACCTCGAGGAGGGCTCCACGACGGAACGCCTCCGTGGTCTCGTAGTGCGTGACGGAGGGCTTGCCCTCGCTCGTCACGGCGAACTTCCACGAGGACCCTGGGTGGCGCCCGATGGGGGCATCGATCGTTCCGGAGAGCGGATCAGGGTGGCCCTGGACGACCGCGTGGTAGACCTTGTCGACCTCGCGGTCGTGGAAGGCCTTCTTGAGCTGCGCGTATGCCAGCTCGCTCTTCGCGACGACCATGAGTCCGCTGGTGCCCGCGTCGAGGCGATGCACGATGCCCTGGCGCTCGGATTGCCCGGACGTCGAGATCGTGAAGCCCGCCGCTGCGAGCGCACCAAGGACCGTCGGCCCATCCCATCCGATCGATGGATGGGCTGCCACGCCGACGGGCTTGTCGATCACGACGAAGTCGTCCTCATCGTGCACGATCTTGAGGTCGGGCACCGCGATGGGCACGACTTCGACCGGCCCAGCCTGCTGCCATTCGACGGAGATGACGGAACCCGCCATCATCCGGTCGGACTTGCCGACCTGCTTGCCGTCGATCGTGATGCCGCCGGCTGCGGCGATGTCGGCCACCTGCGTCCTGCTGAGCCCGAGCAGCTTCGAGACTCCCGCGTCGACGCGGGCCCCCTCGAGGCCGTCTGGGATCGGGATCGTCCTGGATTGCATCACGCGTCCTTCTTCGCCTTTGGTCGGCGCTTGCCGTCGAATCCGATGTCGAACAGGGTGAGCAGCACGAACGCCGACATCCCCACGACGATGCACATGTCCGCGACGTTGTAGATCGCCGGCAGCATCCAGGGCGTGTAGATGAAGTCGATGACGTGACCGACACCGAAGCCCGGCTCGCGGAAGAGCCGGTCCCAGAGGTTGCCGAGCGCCCCGCCGAGCACGAGCCCGAAGACGGCGGCCCACAGCTTCGAACCCAGCTTCCTGGCCACGACGACGATGACGATCACCATGATGGTCGAGACGCCCGTGAAGATCCACGTCGAGCCTGCGGCGAAGGAGAAGGCCGCGCCGGGGTTCCTGACGAAATGCCATTGGAGGAATCCCCCGAGCACTTCGATGGTCTGGCCCTCGGTCATCGATCCGACGACGGCGGCCTTGCTGATCTGGTCGAGCGCAAACGCGCCGACGGCGACCGCGGCGAGCATCGCAAGAATGCGGATGCTCGGTCGCGATCGCCGTTCGGTGGTCTGCAGAGGTGTGTCCTCCACGTTCCGGTTGCTACTGGCCCGCTGGTGCGGAGCCTTCGAGGACGTCGCTGGCCTGACGGTTCAGGTCGTTGAGCTGTCCCTCGATGTAGGAGCGCAGGTTGTTGCGGTACTCGCGCTCGAAGATGCGGAGTTCCTCGATGCGAGCCTCGAGCTTCGTCTTGGTCTCCTCGAGGCGACCGAGGGTCTCGCGTTCCTTGGCCTCGGCCTCGGTGACGATCGTGCGGGCACGACCCTCGGACTCGGCCGTGATCTCGCGGGCACGCTTCTCGCTGTCGCCCTCGATCTGACGGGCGCGGGTCTCGGACTCGGCGACGATCTCTCGTGCACGGGTCTCGCCCGTTGCGATGATCTCGTCGCGCTTGCGGGTTCCCTCTTCGACGTGCTCGTCGTGGAGGCGACGGGCGAGCGCGATGAGCGAGCTGCTCGTCTCGGCCTCGTCTTCGCCCTGCGCGACGACGGGTGCGGGAGCTGCGGGCTGAGCGAGCGGAGCGATGGGCTCCGGCTCGGGCTCGGGCGCTGCCTCGACCTCGACGCTGGGCTCCTCGACCGGGGCGGGAGCGGCTGCGGCCGGCGCGTGATCGGCGCGGGCCTGTGCCTCTTCGAGCTGCTGACGAAGCTGCTCGTTCTCCCCCACGAGGCGGCGCATCTCTGCAACGACCTCGTCGAGGAAGTCGTCGACCTCATCTTGGTCGTACCCCTCGCGGAACTTGGTCTGCTGGAAGCGTTTGTTGATGACGTCCTCAGGAGTGAGTGCCATGTCGGCCACCTTTCGACTCTCTCTGCGATTGGTCTGTATCTGGTATAGACACTGAGTTTTACTTCAAGACTCTGGGCCTGACTTCAAGACATTGGATCTTGCTTCAAGACACTGGGTCTGACTTGACAACACTAGCGTTGCACAGGTGTGCGCGCAGAACGTTGCTGTGCTGCACAGCACATAGGTCACATTACGGCACTTGGGTCCCGCGCGTCACATTCTGCCGGGAAAGTCGGCATTGACCTCGTGGAATACGCCGATTCCGGCCATCCACGGGGCAGAACCGGGACCGGACGGCAGCCGCGCTCAGAGGAGACGGACGAGATTCGACGTGATGACGAGGGCGAACATCACGATGATCCAGGCGAGGTCGAGCGCGATGTTGCCGATGCGGAGCGGCGGGACGACCTTCCGAACCGCACGGAGGGGCGGGTCGGTCAGCGAGTACACGCCTTCGCAGAGCACGAGGACGAAGCCCTTCGGCTTCCAGCGCGGGGCGAACATGCGCGCGTAGTCGAGGATCAGCCGCCCCCACATCACCATGATGTAGAGGCCGATGATGAAGCCGAGGATCGCGCCGAGGATGTTCATTCGTTTCCTGAGATGTTGTCGCGCAGACACGGCGACGGTGCACCCACTGGATGCACCGTCTCACCGTTCGCGCGAATGCGGGCCGGTCCGCCTGGCGGCAGAGCCTGACTGGATGGGGCTACTGGAAGAACGAGGCTTCCTTCTCCGCCTCGAGCTTGCTCGACTCGCCGTGGACGGCGATGTGCTGCGGAGAGAGCAGGAAGACCCGGCTCGTCACGCGCTCGATCTTGCCATACAGGCCCTGAGAAAGTCCGCTCGCGAAGTCGATGAGGCGACGGGCTTCAGCCTCGTCCATCTCCGAGAGGTTCATGATGACCGGGACGCCATCGCGGAAGTTCTCGGCGATGACCTGCGCGTCTTTGTTGTAGGCCTTCGGGTGGACCGTGAGGATCTCGTTCATTTCCGCCATCGCCGGGGTCGAAGTGTGCTTGGGAGCTTTGGTGATCGGAGTCACTGGCGCCGGCTTGGGGCGCTCGGTGACCACCGGGGAGAGCTGCGGCGAGGGGGCCGCCGTTGGCGACTGCCTCTGCTGCTGCTGCGCCTGGGGCGTCTCGTCGTGCAGATTCTGCTCGTCTTCGTCAGCAAGGCCCAGGTAGACCATGGCATTGCGCAGCGGGTTGGCCATTGTGCTCCTCCGTGTGTTCGGCGTGCGTCCACGCTACGTCCGGTCGGGGCGCTTTCCCGTGATTGCCGCGCCGATCCTTAGGTGTGTCGCACCGTTTTCGATGGCTTCCCTGAAATCGTTCGACATGCCCATCGAGAGTGCGGTGGCAGCTGGCGCAAGCGCCTGGATGCGCTGGCCCAGTTCCCTGAGCTCGCCGAAGGATGCGCGCGGCTCCTCCCCCAGCGGGGCGACGCACATGAGGCCCTGCAGCTCGAGGGTCGGAGTGCGGAGCACGTGCTCGACGAGCGCGTCGAGCTCGTCGGGCTGGACGCCACCCCGGGTGGCGTCTGGCGTCATGTTGACCTGCACGAAGACGGGCAGCGGCCGCTCGCGCTCGATCGTCGACAGGGCGTCGACGAGGCCCGCGCGGTCGATCGAGTGCACGGCATCCGCGTACTGGGCGATCTGCCTGGCCTTCTTCGTCTGGATCTGACCGACGAAGTGCCACTCGAGCTCGGCGCGGCCGGCGAGCGCCTCGGCCTTGTCTCTCGCCTCCGGATGCCTGCTCTCCGCGAAGCGGCGCAGTCCGAGGTCGATGAGCTGGGCCACGAGCTCTGGACCGTGGAACTTGGTGACCGGGATGAGGGTGACCTCGGCGACGTCCCGGCCCGCGGCACTGCAGCTCTCGCCGATGGCCGCCTGGATCGCCGAGAGGCGCTCGGCCAGCGTCGAATGACCCTGGCCGAGCGCCTCCACTGCGTGCTCTGGCATGTGCGCCCTACTTGAGGAAGTCCGGGACGTCGAGGATGTCCTCGGCGTCGTCGTACGCCGCCTCTGGCTCGCGGCGCGGAGCGATCGTGGGAGCCTCAGCCGTCGACCAGGACGGGGCCTGCGCTACGGGGACCGGGGCCTGGACGGGCTCCCGTTCGATGGGCGCCGCGGGGGCCGATGCGACTGCGGCAGCAGCAGCGCCGAGCCCGATCGCTCCGGTATTCGCCTGCTGCACGGGAGCCGCGGCGACCGCCGGGGCCGCCTGCTGCTCCTGGATCGTCTTGGGCTCGCCACCGGCGAAGCCTGCGGCGATGACCGTCACGCGCACCTCATCGCCGAGGGTGTCGTCGATGACGGCACCGAAGATGATGTTGGCCTCCTGGTGGACGGCCTCCTGCACGAGCTTGGCGGCGTCGTTGATCTCGAAGATGCCGAGGTTGGAGCCACCCTGGATCGACAGCAGGACGCCGTGGGCACCCTCGATGCTCGCCTCGAGCAGAGGTGAGGCCACGGCGAGCTCTGCGGCCTTGATGGCACGGTCCGCGCCTCGGGAGGAGCCGATGCCCATGAGGGCGGAGCCGGCACCCTGCATGACCGACTTCACGTCGGCGAAGTCGAGGTTGATGAGGCCAGGAGTCGTGATGAGGTCGGTGATGCCCTGCACACCGGCGAGCAGCACCTGGTCTGCCGTGGAGAACGCCTCGATCATCGAGATTCCGCGGTCGCTGATCTCCAGGAGACGGTCGTTGGGCACGACGATGAGGGTGTCGACCTCTTCCTTCAGTGTCGCAACGCCCTGCTCGGCCTGCTGCATGCGGCGGCGACCCTCGAAGCTGAAGGGCTTCGTGACGACACCGATCGTGAGGGCGCCGATCGACTTGGCGATGCGGGCGACGACCGGAGCGCCACCCGTTCCGGTGCCTCCGCCTTCTCCCGCGGTCACGAAGACCATGTCGGCGCCGGCGAGCGCCTGCTCGATCTCCTCGGCGTGGTCCTCGGCGGCACGGCGTCCGACCTCTGGGTCGGCTCCCGCTCCGAGCCCACGGGTGAGCTCGCGGCCAACGTCCAGCTTGACGTCGGCGTCGCTCATGAGCAGCGCCTGAGCATCGGTGTTGATCGCGATGAACTCGACGCCACGGAGGCCGAGCTCGATCATGCGGTTGACTGCATTGACGCCGCCGCCGCCGATGCCGACGACCTTGATGACGGCGAGGTAGTTGTTGGTGTTCGACACGTGTCCGGCCCCTCGTTGGCGTGTGGTGTGGATGAAGTACGGAGTGCACACCTCGGCGAGAAGCCCGAGAGCTTCAACCTCTACTTGAAGCTCAGAGATATGCGGTTTCCTGATTGCTTGCTTCGACGCTAGGTCGCGAAGCCCGCACGATCCGTGCAGTCCGCAGGTGTGTTGCGTTTTGCGCGGCGAATGACCGTGAGTCGCTTCAACCCCCACTTGAAGGTTTCCCCGTGACCGCCACCGCGGGCTCGCATCAGCGGGTGACGGGTGTCTCCGGACTCGACACGTCGTAGCTCGAGATGGACTGCTCGGCTGTCGCCGCGACGAGAGCCGCGAGCACCTCGGCCTTGCGGTCGGACTCCTCGGCGCTCCCCCAGACGACCTCCGCGCCGCTTCGCATCGTGAGGCGGACGTCGTCGATGCTCTTGGCCGTGACCGCAGCCACTCCGGAGCGGAACTCGACGGGAAGCGCGAGCGAGACCGCGGCTGCCGACGCGAACGCCTCGGAGTCGACTCCCTGCCCGTCGAGCTCGAGGGTGGGAATGTCGGCGGCGGGTTCCGGCTGCGTCCACAGCACGACTCCCGCTGCGTCCATGACGTCGTAGCCTGCCGGCACCTGGACGGTACCGATCGGGGAGCGCTCGACGATCGTCACGACGAGCCTGCTCGGAGGTTCGACTCGAATCGAGTAGCTCTGCACCAGCACGTAGGACTGCAACCGGGTCTCAACGTCCTCGTTCGTGACGAGGGCGAGCGGCTGGCCGTTGAGATCGGCGAGGGATGCGTCGACCTGCGCCTTGTCGACGCGCTCGGCGCCGGACACGACGATCTCCCGCACGGACATGATGGGGCTGTAGACGGCGACCGCCACGAACGCCACGAGGGCGGCGAGGGCCGCCGCGATCCAGAGCAGGATGCGACGACGCCGTCGCGCGCGCCAGGTGAATCGGCGCGCCTCGTCGCCGAGCACGCTCACGACTGGCCTTGCTCCTTCGCGCCGAGCGCGTCGAGGAGCTGGGGCACGATGAGGTTGACGTCGCCGCAGCCGAAGGTGATCACGAAGTCGCCGTCGCGGGAGATCTGGGCCACAGTGTCGGCAGCATCCTGCCAGTCGGGGCGATAGGCGACCTTGCTCTGGTCGACGAAGGCGTTCTCCACCAGGGCCCCGGTGACGCCCTCGATCGGGTCCTCCCGAGCCCCGCACACGTCGAGCACGACGGTCTCGTCGGCGAGGCGCTCGTAGACCTCGGCGAACACGTCGCTCATCGCCAGCGTGCGCGAGTAGAGGTGGGGCTGGTGGACGGCGATGAGGCGGCCGGAGCCGACGACGGTGCGAGCCGCGGAGAGCGCTGCCTCGACTTCGGCCGGGTGGTGGGCGTAGTCGTCGTAGACGCTGACACCGTTCACCGTGCCGTGCAGCTCGAAACGGCGCTTGGTGCCTCCGAACTCCGAGAGCGCGTCGAGGACGGCGGCGGGCTCGAAGCCGAGCTGCACGAGGACGACGAACGCGCCGGTCGCGTTCAGCGCGTTGTGGACGCCGGGCACGTGCAGGAGCGCCGGGTAGTCGACGCCCTGCCAGGTGACGGTGAACCGGGTCTCCCCGCCCTCGGACGCGATGTCGGAGACGCGCGCGTCGGCCGACGGAGCCTGGCCGAAGGTCAGGATGCGGTCGTGGGAGAGCTTCCCGGTCAGCTCGACGGCGAGCAAGTCGTCGCTCGAGATGACGACGGCCTCGGTGGCGGCGTCTGCGAACTGGACGAACGCGGCCTCGAAGGCCTCGACGGTGCCGTAATGGTCGAGGTGGTCGTTGTCGACGTTCGTGATGAGCGCGATCGCCGTGTCGTAGAACAGGAAGGACCCGTCGGACTCGTCCGCCTCGACGACGAACGCCTCACCGGAGCCCACCGCGGAGCTCGTGCCGAGCGCCGAGATGATGCCGCCGTTCACGAAGCTCGGGGAGGCATCGAGCGCGTCCAACGCCGTGACGACCATGCCGGTCGACGTGGTCTTACCGTGTGCGCCTGCGACCGAGACGAGACGGCTTCCGCGCGTCAGCCAGACGAGTGCCTGCGAGCGGTGCAGGACGTTGAGTCCGCGCTGCTTCGCCAGGACGAGCTCCGGGTTGTCTGGCCAGAGGGCGCTCGTCACGACGATGGTGTCGGCGTCGCCGAGGTGCTCGGCGGCGTGCCCGATCTCCACCCGGGCTCCGCGTTCGCGAAGCTCCCTGGTCGCGTAGTTCTCGGTGCGATCGCTGCCGGAGACGGTGAGGCCACGGTCGAGCATCATGCGTGCGATGCCGCTCATGCCCGAGCCGCCGATGCCGATGAAGTGCACCGCGCCGATCTCATCGGGGATCTGCGCGGTGGCGTCTGGATTGATCATCTCTGCTCCTGGGTTCGCTCGGTCTTCGAGCTGCGCGGCGTATGCCACGTCGATGGTCGAGGGTACTCCGCCTGACCGAGGTGGGAAATCTAGCGCCCCTGAGGGCTCCGCAGCGCCTCGTCGAGGAGCGTGACGACGCGAGCAGCGCCGTCCCGCTGCGCGGACGCGAGGGTCGCGGCCTCCATGCGAGCGCGGCGCTCGTCGTCGCGAGCGAGCGCGAGGAGCTCTTTCGACGCCCACTCCGGGGAGAAGTCGCCGTCGGTCACGCGGAGGGCGCCGCCGGCAGCGAGCACCGAGCGGATGTTGATCGTCTGGTGATCACCCGTGGCCGCGGGGTACGGCACGTAGACGGCTGGGAGTCCGACGACGCCGAGTTCGCTGACCGTCGAGGCGCCAGCGCGGGCGACGACCAGGTCGGCGGCCGCGAAGGCCAGATCCATTCGGTCGCAGTACTCGAGGACGTGGTAGCCGTCGAGCTCGTCGTGCTCGAACTTGGATAGCCCGCCGACGAGGTGAAGGACCTGCCACCCCTCCGCGATCAGCTCGGGCACCACGGCCCTCACCGTCTCGTTGACGCGCCTCGCACCGAGCGAGCCACCGGTGACGAGGAGGGTGCGGCGTGCCGGGTCGAGTCCGAAGAATTCGACGGCCTCGCTCCGCTTCGCCGCACGATCGAGGTGCTCGATCTCGGCGCGCAGGGGCATGCCGACGGTCACGGCCCCACGGAGCGGGGTGCCGTCGAAAGCCACGCCGACCCGCTTCGCCCAGCGCGCGCCGAGCTTGTTCGCCATGCCGGGGAGCGCGTTCGCCTCGTGCACGACGATCGGCACTCGCCCCCGGGCGGCCAGGTAGGCGGGAGCGGCCGCGTAGCCGCCGAACCCTGCGACCGCATCGATGTCGTGCTCGACGAGCATGCGCCGGACGGAGGAGACGGTTTCGCGAAGCCGCGGCAGGAACGTGAGCACCTGCGCGTTCGGGCGTCGCGGGAACGGCAGCTTCGGGATGGTCAGGAGCTCGTATCCGCGGGCTGGCACGAGGCGCGCTTCGAGCCCTTCCTTCGTGCCGAGGACGAAGATCTTGGATTCCGGGTCACGGGCGCGCAGCGCATCTGCGACTGCGAGGAGTGGGTTGACGTGGCCGGCCGTGCCGCCTCCGGCGAGCAGGTAGTTGGTCACGTGCGTGACTCCGATCTCTTCGGGTTGCGGGCGATCGACAAGACTATGCCAATCGCGAAGAGTGTCGTGATGAGCGCGGAACCACCGGAGGAGACGAGCGGGAGCGGCACGCCGAGCACGGGGAGGAAGCCGATGACCACGGCGATATTCACGAAGGCCTGGAAGACGATCCAGGTCAGCACTCCGCCGACGATCGTCTTCGCGGTCCAGTCGCTCGCCTCGTGGTAGATGCGCACGAGCACGACGGCGAGCAGGACGAAGAGCCCGATCACCACGATCGCGCCGACGAGCCCGAGCTCTTCGCCGATGATCGCGAAGATGAAGTCGTTGTCGGCCTCAGGCAGCCACGACCACTTGGCCTTCGAGTTCCCGAGGCCGGAGCCGAAGAGGCCACCGGCGGCCAGCGCATAGAGGCCGTGGGCGCTCTGCCACCCCCACGACTCGTAGTCGACGTCGCCGCCGAAGAAGTTGGTGATGCGGGCCATGCGGTTGTCGCTGAAGACCGACATCAGCACCGCCCCGGCCACGGCGACGGCGAGAGCCAGCAGGAGGTATCTGGTTGCAACTCCCCCGAAGTACAGCGCACCGAGCACAAGCGCCCCGACCACGATGATGGTGCCGAGGTCCTTGCTCAGGAGCATGATCCCGAAGCAGAGGAGCAGGACGGGCACGATCGGGACCGCGACCTCCTTGCCGATGTGGAGCTTGCCCTGCTTGCGGCCGATGATGAGACCGAGCCAGAGCACAAGGGCGACCTTGACGACCTCCGCCGGCTGCATCGTCGTGAAGCCGAGGTTGATCCAGGCCCGGTTGCCGTTGATGTCCACGCCGATGGGCGTGAAGACGAGCGCCTGGAGGATGATGGCGACGGCGAGCGCGGCCCACGCCGACCTCTTCCAGAAGCTGAGGGGCATCCGGGATGCGAAGAGCATGAGCGGGATGCCGAGCGCCGCGAACGTCGCCTGGCTCACGAACCGTGACGAGACCGCGTTCCCTCCCGCGAATTCCTCGACCGAGGAGCTCGAGAGCACCATGACGATGCCGAAGGCGACGAGGAACAGCGTGATGGACAGCAGGAGCACGAAGTTCCTGTTGACGCCGCGGATGCGCTTGCCGAGGGAGACGACGACGGCGGTCGAGGAGCTCTTGCGGGCGGGCGCGGTGCGGGCGCTCGAGCCGCCAGGACTACTCGGGGGTGCGGTCCGGGGAGCCTTCTGTCTCGGCATGCAGGCCCCCTTCAAGATGCGACGCGACGGCCAGCGCGAATCGCTGACCACGGTCGCTGTAACTCACGAACTGATCCATGGAGGCGGCCGCCGGTGCGAGCAGCACGGTGTCCCCGTCCTGCGCGAGCCGAGCGGCTTCCGCCACGGCACGACTCATGATGGAGTCAGTTTCGCTCACGTCGATCTCGATGAAGGTGACCTGGGGCGCGTGTTGCGCGAACGCGTCGACGACCTCGGAGCGCGAGGCTCCGAGCACGACGGCGCCCCGCAGCCGCCCTGCATGCTTCGCGACGAGGG
This sequence comes from Pseudoclavibacter sp. VKM Ac-2888, assembly GCF_015351285.1. NCBI lineage: Bacteria > Bacillati > Actinomycetota > Actinomycetes > Micrococcales > Microbacteriaceae > Pseudoclavibacter > Pseudoclavibacter sp. VKM Ac-2888. The sequence continues at coordinate 350,192 of NZ_JADKSM010000001.1, read as the reverse complement.
GTGCGATGTCGACACCCTTCAGGAGCCCGCCGACCAGCCAGACGACGCTGCGGTGAGCGGCGAGGGAGGCATCGGCCGCGTGCACGTTCGTGGCCTTGGAATCATCGACCCACAGGACGCCAGAGCGCTCGGCGAGGACCTCGTGGCGGTGCCGGTCGACGGAGAACGTCGAGAGCGCAGCCGAGATGGCGGAGACGGGAACACCGACCGCGCGGACGAGAGCGGCGGCCGCCAGCACGTCTTCGACGAGGTGCTTCGAGGAGAGCCCGCGCAGGCGCAGCTCATCCAGCGTCGTCAGCTCGAGCGCGGTGCGCGCTCGATCATCGAGGAACGCGCGGTCGACGAGGATGCCGTCGACGACACCGAAGTCGCTGGGGCCGGGCACATCCGTGCCGAAGCCGATCGCACGGCATCCCTCGATGACGTCGGCCGCCTCGACGAGATCCAGCGTGGCCTCGTCGCCCTTGTTGTAGACGCAGGCGATCTGGGCACGCTCGTAGACGCGCCCCTTCGCTGCTCGATAGGCCTCGGCTCCGCCGTGCCAGTCGAGATGATCGTCCGCGATGTTGAGGACGACGGCCGCGTGCGCCGACATCGAGTGCAGCGAGTGCAGCTGGAAGCTCGAGAGCTCGACGACGAGCAGCTGGAACTCTGCCGGGTCCCTGAGCACGTCGAGGACCGGCACGCCGATGTTGCCGCACGGCGCGGTGCGGATGCCAGCGGCGAGCCCCATGTGCGCTGCGAGCTGGGTGGTCGTCGTCTTGCCGTTCGTGCCGGTGACGGCGAGCCACGGCGCCGCCTCCCCGAACTTGTCGCGAAGCCGCCAGGCGAGCTCCACGTCCCCCCAGAGCGGAACGCCGAGCGCTTCAGCCGCCGCGATGAGCGGGTGGCTCGGCGCGAAGCCGGGAGACGCGACCACGAGGTCGGCGCCGAGGCCCCGCAGCGCCTCGACCGCGACGTCGTCGCTCTCGGCGATCGTGACGGGGACGTCGAGGACGTCGAGGATGCGCTCGCGCTCCTCGTCGTGGGACTGGGCGATGACGTGCGGCCTCGCACCGAGTTCGGTGAGGGTGTCGGCGACCGAGAACCCGGTCTTGCCGAGTCCGAGCACTGCGACGGCGACGCCGTTCCAGTCGTCGTGCCAGCTTCGCAGCGCCTCGATGTCGCGGGTCACGTCGTGACCCCCCACTCCGCGTAGAAGAGGCCGATGCCGAGCGCGGCGCACAGCCCCGCGATGATCCAGAACCTGACGACCACCGTCGTCTCAGCCCAGCCCTTCAACTCGAAGTGGTGGTGGATCGGGCTCATGAGGAAGATGCGCTTCCCCTTGGTGAGCTTGAAGTAGATGCGCTGCACGATGACGGATCCGGTCGTCATGACGAACAGCCCGCCGATGAGGACGAGGAGCAGCTCGGTCCGGGTGATGATGGCGAAGGCGGCGATGGCACCACCCAAGCCGAGCGAGCCGGTGTCGCCCATGAAGATCTGCGCAGGCGAGGTGTTCCACCAGAGGAAGCCGATGAGGGCTCCCGCGATGCCGGCCGCGACGATCGCGACGTCGAGGGGCGCGTACGCCGTGTAGCACGCCGACTCGAGCGACTCCGCGAGACGCTCGGTCCCGCAGGCCTGGTTGAACTGCCAGTAGGCGATGATGCCGTACGAGCCGATCGAGATGATCGAGGCCCCCGTGGCGAGGCCGTCGAGGCCGTCCGTCACGTTGACGGCGTTCGACGTGCTCGTCGTGATGACGACGATCCAGATGATGAGCGCGATCGTTCCCGCGACGGCGCCGAGCGCCATGAAGTCGATGGGCAGGTCGCGGATGAACGAGATGTGCGTGGAGATGACCGGCACGCCGTCGTTGTTGCGGAACTGGAGGCCGACCACCGCGAAGAGCCCGGCGACGACGACCTGGCCGACGATCTTCGACCATCCGCCGAGGCCGAGCGACTGCTGCTTGCGCACCTTGAGGAAATCGTCGATGAAGCCGATGACGCCGAGGCCGACCATCATGCCGAGGATGAGGAGTCCCGCGGCCGTGACCTGGTCGCCCGTCGCGAGCGTCGCCGCGAAGTACGCGAGCACCGACCCCACGATGAAGACGATGCCGCCCATCGTCGCGGTGCCCCGCTTCGAGTGGTGGGCCTGGGGCCCGTCCTCTCGGATGAACTGACCCCACTCGAGGCGATGGAAGAGCCGGATGAAGAGCGGCGTCATGAAGAGCGTGAACGCCAGCCCGACGCCCCCGGCAATAAGGATCGCTATCACGCGAAGTGCCCCCTGAGGTGCTCGGCGAAACGGTCCCCAAGGTGTCGGAGGCCCGCTGAGTTCGAAGACTTGACGAGCACGAGGTCACCAGGGCGGGTCTCCCGCACGAGGAGCTCGTAGGCCTCGTCCATGGACTCGACGAAGATGGACTCGCCGTCCCAGGAACCCTGGGCGATGGCGCCGAGGTGGAGCGCGCGCGCGTCACGGCCGACGACGATGAGCTGATCGATGCCGAGGCGGACCGCGAGGAGTCCGAGGCGGTCGTGCTCCTCGATCGACGCGTCGCCGAGCTCGCTCATGGCGCCGAGCACCGCGACCGTGCGCGACCCCGTCGGCGCGATCTGCGCGATGGTCTTCAGCGCAGCGGCCATGGAGTCCGGGCTCGCGTTGTACGCGTCGTTGATCAGGTTGACCTGGCCAGAGTGCTGGAGCTCCATGCGCCACTGTTCAGCGCGGGTGACGCGCTCGAGCGCGTCGCGGATCTCGGTCGCCGGAACTCCCTGCGTGTGGGCTGCGGCTGCCGCGGCGAGCGCGTTGGTGACGTGATGCTCCCCGATGACCCCGAAGCGCACCAGGACGGCGTCCTCTTCGGGCAGGTGCAAGGTGAACTGGGTGCCGGCGAGGCTCGTCGAGACGTCGCTCGCACGCACATCCGCTCGAGCTCCCCTGCCGAACCAGAGGACGTCGGCCTCGGTCTTGTCGGCCATCGAGGCGACCCGGCCGTCGTCGGCGTTCAGCACGGCGGTGTCGCCGGCGACGAGGCCCTGCACCATCTCGGTCTTCGAGGTCAGCGTCACCTCGATGCCGCCGAACTCGCCGGCGTGGGCGAGGCCGACCGTGAGCACGATCCCGACGTCGGGCTTGGCCATCGCGATGAGCCGGCTGATCTCGCCGGGTGCGCTCGCACCCATCTCGGCGATGAGGGTCTGCGTGCCCTCGGTCAGCTTGAGGAAGGTGAGCGGGGCTCCGACCTCGTTGTTGAAGCTGGCGACGGGGGCGACGGTCTCCCCTCGAGCCGAGAAGATCTCGCGGAGGAGGTTCTTGGTCGTCGTCTTGCCGTTGGATCCGGTCACGGCGATCGTCGTGAGCTCGCCGCGGGCCTTGACGCGGGTCACGACCGCTGTGGCGAGACGCCCGAGCGCGAGGACGGCGTCATCGACGACGACCTGGGTGACGGGGAGGTCGAGGATGCGCTCGACGAGCAGGAGAGCGGCTCCGTTCTCGACCGCCTTCGGCGCGAAGAGGTGTCCGTCGGTGAACTCGCCCGGCTTGGCGACGAAGATATCGCCGGTTCGGATGAGCCGAGAGTCGGTGTCGACGGTCCCGGAGAAGACGCTCTCGAGGGTGTCGCCTGCCGCCGGTCGGGCTTCTCCCCCGGTGATCTCTGCGATCTCGCGAAGTCGGAGTTCGATCATCCGCTCACCACCCTGCTTCCCTGAGCGCCGCTCTGGCCTCTTCTCGTGCCGAATACTGGATCTTCTTGCCCGCGACCTCGGTGTAGCTCTCGTGGCCCGGACCGGCAACGAGGATAGTGTCCTCTGCGCCCGCAAGCGAAACCGCCTTGCGCAGACCGAGGCTCGCGTCGGCGATCTCGTAGAGCTCGCGTTCGGGGTGGCTCGACCTGGCGCTCTCGACGAGGACGCGTCGGATCTCGTCCGGGTCCTCGGTGCGGGGGTTGTAGTCGGTGATGATGACGACGTCGCTGCCTGCGGCGGCGACTCGCGCCATCTCGGGCCGCTTCGTCCGGTCGCGGTCGCCGTCGGCACCGAAGACCATGAAGAGGCGTCCCGTCGTCATCGCGCGAAGCGCGCCGAGCGTCTGCTCGAACGCGTCCGGGGTGTGCCCGTAGTCGACGTACAGGCGAGGGCCTCGCTCACCGGAGACCAGTTCGAGGCGCCCAGGCACGAAGGCGTCGATGCCGCCGTCGCGCTCGAGCACCTCGGCGATCTCGCCGAGGTCGTAGCCGGACTCGACGAGCATCGCGATCGCAAGTCCCGCGTTGGCCGCAGAGAACCAGCCGGGCATCGGGATGCTCGTGTGCAGGACCCGGTCATCTGGGCTCGTGAGCGTGAAGCTCGTGTTGCCTCCGCTGGAGTCGGTGACGACCAGGTTCCAGTCGGCGTCGGTCCCTGGCTTGGAGGAGATGGTCGTGACGGGGATGCGGGAGTCCTCGACGACGCGCGCGCCCCACTCGGAGTCGAGCGACACGACGCCGCGTCGAGCGCGCTCCGGCGTGAAGAGCTTGAGCTTCTCGCCGAAGTAGGCGTCGAAGTCGACGTAGTCGTCGAGGTGGTCGTGCGAGAGGTTGATGAAGCCGACGACGTCGAACTCGATGCCGTCGACCCGGTGCCTCGTGATGGCCTGCGCGGAGACCTCGATGCTGGCCGCGTGGACGCCGACCTCGCGCATGCGGGCGAGCAGCGCGTGCAGCTCGCTGGCTTCTGGCGTCGTCAGGCTCGCCTCGATGCGCTCTTCGCCGATGCGGCGCTCGACCGTCGTGGTGAGGCCGGTGACGACCCCCAGCTGCAGCAGGAGGCCGTCGAGGATGTAGACGACGGACGTCTTCCCGTTGGTTCCCGTGACGCCGAAGAGCTTCGGCTGGTCCGGGTCGGTGCGGTAGATCCACGCGGAGACGTCGCCGAGCGCGAGACGCGGCTCCTCGGTCACGAGGACCGGTACTCCGAGGTCGCCGGCCAGCTCGGCCCCGGCGGCGTCGGTGAGGACAGCGACGGCGCCGGCCTCGGCCGCGTTCGCGGCGTAGCTGGCTCCGTGCACGCGAGCACCGGGGAGCCCCACGTACAGGTCTCCGGCTTCGACGTCCAGTGATGAGATGGAGACGCCGGTCACCTCGACCTGGTCGACGCCTTCTGGGGCGTCGAGTCCGAAGTGCGCGCACAGCTCGGAGAGCGAGCGCGGCACTGGGTGGGATGGACGAATGCTTGCTGCGGGCATGACTTCCTGTGCAGTAGTGCGGATCAGAACGTGGTCGGGATCGTCGGCCACGGGCTCGGCGATGGTGCCACCCGGTTGGATTGGAGGACGTAGGCCATGACATCGTGCCATGCTGGCGCGGTGGCGGCGCTGCCCCTCATCGTAGTTGGGTTCATGATCGAGACCGTCACGACGTACTTGGGGTCGTCGATCGGAGCGACTCCCGCCATCGAGGTCATGAAGCTGCCGTCGACGTACTGGCCCTGCCCGTCAGAGACCTCGGCGGTGCCCGTCTTGATGCCGACACGGTAGCCGGGGATCGCCACCTCGTTCGCGAGGCTCCCGCTCTGCGCCGTGGCCTCGAGCAGCGTCAGCGTGTCGGTTGCGGCCTGCGCGGAGACGACCTGGCGCGGCTCACCGGGTTCGCTCGGCACGAAGCCGTCCTCGGTCTCGCAGCCCTCGACGAGCTGGACGGGAAGCCGCTGACCGCCGTTGGCGATGGTCTGGTAGGCGCTCGCCATCTGCGGGGCCGTGACCTGCAGGCCCTGGCCGAACATCGTGGCGTAGTTGGTCTGCGGGTCCCACTCGTCGTACGGGCGGACCGTTCCGGCCTCCTCTCCGAGGAAGTCGGCCTCGGTGTCGGCGTTCAGGCCGAAGTCGAGCATGTAGTCGTAGCGCTCGCCCGCGCTCAATCGCTGCCCCATCAAGGCGATGCCGATGTTGGAGGAGCGCGTCATGATGCCAGCAGCGGTCCAGCGTTCGTCGCCGTGCGCCCAGTCGTCGCCGAAGCTGACGTCGGTCTGCTCGAAGCGGCCGGGCACCGTGAACTGCTCAGCGGGCGTGGAGAGGCCCTTGTCGAAGACCATCGCTGCGGTGAGTGCCTTCATCGTCGAGCCGGGCTCGTACGGTGCTGTGAAGGCGCGCGAGCCGCGGTCCTCCGTCGCCGTGGCGCCGGGGTCGTTGGGGTCGACGGACGGGAAGTCCGCCGCGGCGAGGATCTTGCCGGTGCCGACCTCCTGGACGATGATGTGCCCCCATTGGCCACCCATCGCCGTGACCTGCTGCGCGAGAACCTGGAGTGCGTAGTACTGCAGGTCGGCGTCGACCGTGAGCTTGAGCGTGCCACCCTGCTTGGCCTCGGTCAGCGTGACCTCGGTGCCGGGGATGCGCACGTTGTCCGCGCTTCGCTCGTAGGTCTCCTCGCCGTCGACGCCCGCGAGGCATGTGTTCTCCGACAGCTCGAGTCCCGCAAGGGGCTCGCCGTCAGCGCCGAGGAAGCCGGTGAGGTTCCCGGCCACCTGCCCGTTGGGGTAGACGCGCGCCGCTTCCCGCTTCGGGTAGATCCATGGGATCTCGAGCGCGCGCACCTTCTGATACGCGGCGAGCTCGAGCCCCCTGCTGAGGTACGCGAAGTTGCTGTCGGGGTCGATGGCAAGCGCCCCGTCGATGGCGCCGATGAGCTCGGCCTGCTGCTGCCCGGTGATGGCTGCGATCTCGCCGAGCGCCTGGTCCCTGGAGACCGTGGCGGTCTTGCCGTCGTCGCCCGTGCGATCGAACTCTGCGACATTCGCTGGGGCGACCGTCAGGTCGAATCGGTCGGCGGAGTCGGCGAGGATCTCGCCGTTGCGGTCGATGATCGAGCCGCGCTCGCTGAAGATGGTGCTGGAGACGCCGCGCTTCGATTCGGCGTCGGCGTTGATGGTCGACGCGGAGACCAGCTGCACGTCGATGAGACGCACTCCGAAGGCGACGAGCACCGCGGTCACCAGGATGATGACGAGGCCGGCCCTGCGCCTGGACACTTTCGGTGACACGGTGGTCCTCCCCCTCTGGCGTTGCTCTTGGTGGGTCTACCTCGTGGAGGGAGAACGCAGCTCGGTGAACGAGGGTACGGCAGGCGCGGCGGCCTGCTCCGCTGAAACTCCGTTGGGGTCGGCGACCGGTGCCGCTGGCTGCGTGACCTCGTTCGTCACGAGACCCGTGTTGATGGGAGCGGCGGTGCCGGTGGAGGCCGCATCGGTGGCGAGCGAGCCGCTGCCGACCTGCAGGAACGCCTGCGAGTCGGTCGGCACCATGCCGAGCTTCGTGGCCTCGACGGCGAGGTTCTGCGCCGACGACATGGCGCTGAGCTCCTCGAGCGCCGCTGACTCGGTGCGGGCGAGCTCCGTCTGCGTCTGCTCGAGCCCACTGACCTCGTAGGCGCCCTGGGAGATCGCGATGCTCAGGGCCAGCTGCGTGACGAAGACCCCGGCGAGGACGACGAGGGAGATGAGCATCGAGCGGAGGCTCGGGAGCCGCCGGGCGCCAGGCGTCTCGACGAGTCGCAACCGCGGCGACGATGTCGCCTCCCTCGGGGCCGACTTCTGGCGACGCGTGGAGGTGGACCCGCGGAGGAGGCTTGTTGCTGCAGTCATGCCCGTGGGCTCCTAACTCTCGCCACCGCGCGCAAGCGCACGGGAAGTGCTCGTGGATTGATCTCGCCCTCGTCGGCGCCGGCCCGCTCAGCTCCGCGGACGAGACGCTCGAACTCGGGCTTGTGCTCTGGCAGCTCGACCGGGAGGCCGCTCGGCGCGGTCGACGTGGTCTTCGCCTCGAACAGCCGCTTCACGAAGCGGTCCTCGAGGGACTGGTAGGCCTCGACGACGACGCGCCCGCCGAGGGCGACTCGATCGAGGGCCTGCGGGAGGGCACGCTCGAGCGCGCCAAGCTCGGCGTTGACCTCGATGCGGAGGGCCTGGAAGACGCGCTTCGCAGGGTGACCGGCATCGCGCTTCGCGGCTGGCGTGGCTCGCTGGAGCACGTCGACGAGCTGTCCGGTCGTCGCGATCGGACCCTGGGCCCGCTCGCGCACGATCCAGCTCGCGTAGCGCGGCGCGAGCTTTTCGTCGCCGTACCGGTAGAACAGCTGCTTGAGCTCCTCCTCGCCGTACGTGGCGACGATCTCTGCCGCCGTGACGCCCTTCGTGGCGTCCATGCGCATGTCGAGGGGCGCGTCCTGGCTGTAGGAGAAGCCTCGGCTCGCTTCATCGAGCTGGAGCGACGAGACGCCGAGGTCGAACAGGACGGCGTCGACGGTGTCGATCCCGAGCTCGTCGAGCGAGGACTCGAACTCGTCGTAGACGGCGTGCACGAGCGTGACCCGATCGCCGAAGCGAGCGAGGCGCCGACCGGCGAGGCCGAGTGCCTCAGAGTCGCGATCGAATCCGACCAGGCGGGCGTTCGGGCAGCGGTCGAGGACCGCCTCGCTGTGGCCGCCCATGCCGAGCGTCGCGTCGACGTAGATGCTGCCTGGGGCCTGCAGCGCAGGCGCGAGGAGCTCCACGCAGCGCTCGAGGAGCACTGGCGTGTGCAGCGATGCCGGGTCGCGTTCGCTGTTGTTCTCCGGCTGTGTGTTCTGGCTGTTCTCTGTCATGACGATGCGGGTTCCTCCCTGATCACTGATTCCCATCCGTTCTCTCTCCCCGCGGCGATGCGCGAGGGGAGCGAAGTGGAGATTCCTTCTGCCGCCGGGGAAGTGGCTTCAGATGGGGCTCCGCGGTGCTGCTGAGCTCTGCTGCGAGGGAAGGCGCTTCAGAGCGGAACGGCTGAGAATCGGCGGTCAGGGTCAGAAGAGTCCCGGGATCACCTCCTCCGCGGTCTCGGAGAAGGCGGCCTCGTTGGCCGCGACGTAGGTGTTCCAGGCCTCTGCATCCCAGATCTCGGCGCGACTGCCCGCACCGATCACGGCGAGCTCGCGGTCGAGCCCCGCGTACTGCCTGAGCTGCTGCGGGATGGTCACGCGGTTCTGCCGGTCAGGCGTCTCCGCGTGGGCTCCGGAGAGCAAGAGGCGCAGGTAATCACGGGCCTGCTTGCTGGTGACGGGGGCCTGGCGGATGCGGTTGTGGAGCTCCTCGAACTCGCTCGTGGAGAAGACGTAGACGCAGCGGTCCTGCCCTCGGGTCAGCACGACACCCTCTTCGAGCTCGTCGCGGAACTTGGCCGGAAGGATGAGCCGGCCTTTCTCGTCGAGCTTGGGCGAGTACGTGCCAAGGAACATGCACGCCTCCCTCCCTGTCGCTGAATCCCCACATGCTCCACTTTACTCCACAACCCACCACACATCTACGCAAACGCGCCTTTTCTCGCCTGTGAATGCAGAAAGAGGCCAGTAAATTACTGGCCTCTCAATGGTGGAGGGAAGTGGAGCTGTTTTCATCTCACAAGGGCACAAAAAAAGGGACCGGCCAGGTGGCCGGTCCCGAGGTGAGGAAGTGAGGTGGGTGGGGGAAGGTGCGAAGTGGAGGGCAGTGGGAGACTCCCCCGTTGCTACTCCCCCTGCTGCCGCTTGTCCCAGCGGTTGCCGAGCTTGTCCATGAACGAACCGTCGGACGACTCGCCGCTCTTCGGTGAGGGGCGACCGGTCGGCAGTGGGTCGGACTGCGAAGCCGCGCCCTTCGGGGCGGCGAACGCGTAGACGACTCCCGCCAGCATCAGGACGAACCCGACGACACCCAGGACCGGGATGTTGGTGGCGACGCCCGCGACGACGACGCCGATACCGACTGCGACGGAAAGGAACGCGACCACGACGGCTCGCGTGGTGACCGCAGCGCCGCTTCTCGGCGATGTGGACACCACGTCCGCATCGTTCTGGTAGAAGCTGCGCTCCATCTCATCAAGCAGCCGCTGCTCTTGCTCAGATAGTGCCATGTTGACCTCGTGCTCAGGGGGCGATCGGAGCCCCGCTCCGAAGTATTGCGCCCATTGTAGGCGCGCGCACCTGGGTAGAGTGGTGTCGTGTCTGAGAGTTCTACGCTGTCCTCCAAAGTCCAGCGTCGTCTGGACGCCACAATTGCCGAGAATCTTCAGGTTCTGGGGCCGATCGGCGTCGATGTGCCCGCCTTCCTGGAGCAGGCCGGGGCCTTCACGACCGGCGGCAAGCGCCTCCGAGCGTCGTTCTGCGCCGCCGGATACAGCAGCGCCGCCGGCACGCCCGAGCAGAGTGAGGCGGTGATCCTCGCTGCGGCATCGATCGAGCTCTTCCACGCCGCGGCCCTGGTCCACGACGACATCATCGATCGCTCCGACACGCGCAGGGGCGCACCCTCCACACACCGCGCCTTCTCGAAGCACCACCACGCCTCCGGCTGGGCTGGCGACGAGGAGCACTTCGGTCTCAGCGCCGCGATCCTGCTCGGCGACCTGCTGCTCGTCTGGAGCGACCAGCTCTTCGTGGAGGCCTGCGCCCTCGTGCCCCCAGCGGACGCCGTTCGCGCACGAGCCGAGTTCAGCAAGATGCGCAGCGAGGTGACGATCGGCCAGTACCTCGACCTCGTCGAGGAGGTGGCGTGGCCGGTCGTGCCCATCGACGCACGCGCGTCCCGGGCGACGACGATCGCGATCTCGAAGTCCGCCAGGTACAGCGTCGAGGAGCCTCTTGTGCTCGGAGCGCTCCTCGGAGGTGCCTCCGATGCCCTCGTGCAGCAGATTCGCGCGTTCGGGCTGCCCCTCGGCCTCGCCTTCCAGCTCCGGGATGACGTCCTCGGCGTGTTCGGGGACGAGGCGGTCACCGGCAAGCCCAGCGGAGACGACCTCCGAGAGGGCAAGAGAACCCTCATGATCGCCGCAGCCCAGGAGCTCGCGTCGCCTTCGGACTCGGCGCGGCTCGACGAGCTCCTCGGAGACCAGGGGCTCGATAAGACGCAGATCGCCTGGATGCAGGCGCTCATCGCGGAGTCCGGCGGATTGCAGCGCGTGGAGGAGCTGATCAGCTCCTCGCTCGTCGAGGCGCTCGCCGGACTGCAGGGCCTCGAGCTCGACCCCGGGTCGCGGCGACTGCTCGAGCAACTCGCGGAGCGCACGGCGCACCGGGAGCACTGACCAGCTGGCAACCCGCTCGGTGCCAGCAGCCGGCTGGCCGGCGGCGAGCCGCGCTGGTCGACTAGATGGCGAGCAGCTGGACGGCGTGACGCACCTGCGTCTTCCGTCCCTGCACGAGCGCGTCGAGGGGCGCGACGCCGAGGGTCTCATCGACGCTCAGGAGCCACACCATCTGGTCGTGCGCACTGAGCCCCGCGTCGCCGAGCAGGAAAAGCGTTCCCCGGAGACCCGCCAGCGGCTCGCCGTCCTTGATGAACTCCTGCGGGATCCGCGGCTCTCGCTCGATGCGGAACGACAGCAGCTGCTTGTCCTCGATCAGGGTCGACACGCGCCCCGTCGAGACACCGAGCTCGGATGCTGCCTGGGGAATCGTGTACCACTCACGGGTACTGAAGACGTCGCTCACGCCTCACATGGTCGCAGACTCGGCGCATCGATGCGAGCCCGAGTGATTCCTCGATGCCGTGCGGTGTTTCATCCCGGAGGCGCGTGCCTTGTCGGGCTATCCTGCACGACGTGAGTCCCGTTGGTCCCGACGACATGATCGGCCGTCTGATCGACGGCCGATATCAAGTGCGCTCTCTGATCGCCAAGGGCGGCATGGCTACGGTCTATGTCGCCACTGATCTGCGCCTCGAGCGCAGGGTGGCGGTCAAGGTGATGCACGACCACCTCGCCGCCGACGAGCGCTTCCGCGAGCGGTTCATCCGCGAGGCGCGCGCTGCGGCGAAGATCACCCACCCGAACGTCGTGAACGTCTACGACCAGGGTGACGACGAGGTCTTCGCCTACATGGTGATGGAGTACATCCCGGGCATCACGCTCCGAGACCTGCTCCACGACCATCACCGACTCACCCCGGAGCAATCGATCGACGTCATGGACGCCGTGCTCGCGGGCCTCCAGGCAGCGCACAAGCTCGGCATCGTGCATCGCGACCTCAAGCCCGAGAACGTCCTGCTCGCCGACGACGGCCGCATCAAGCTCAGCGACTTCGGTCTCGCCCGTGCGGCGAGCGCGAACACGGCGACCGGGCAGGTCCTGCTCGGCACCATCGCCTACCTGAGTCCCGAGCTCGTGACCAAGGGCACGGCCGACGTGCGCAGCGACATCTACTCGCTGGGCATCATGCTCTTCGAGATGCTGACGGGCGAGCAGCCGTACCGAGGCGACCAGCCGGTCAACATCGCGTACCGCCACGCCAACGAGACGGTTCCCGCCCCCAGCGAGGTCAACGCCAGCGTTCCGCACGAACTCGACGAGCTCGTCGCCTGGTCGACGGAACGCGATCCCGAGCTTCGGCCAGCGGACGCCGGCGTGATGCTCGAAGCGCTGCGTCGCGCAGAAGCCGAACTCGGCCAGTCGGCCCGGCCCATCGACCCGACGGCGGTGCTGTCCACCGCGGGCCAGAGCGACGTCGAGGACACCGACCCGACGGAGCTCGCCCTCATCACGAGCCAGGTGTCGTCCGCGTCCTCACCTCCGGAGTTCTCCGAAGGACACGTCGAGCCCTTCAGACCCGGAGACGCCCCCACCGTGGTCGGGGCCCCGATCTTCCCGGAGCCAAGCGCCGCGGAGCTCGAGCCATCGCTCCCGCAAGCCACCTCGACGGCCGAGCAGGGCGCCCGCAAGCGACGCACCTTCGGGGCGGTCATCGCCATCCTGGTCATCGCGCTCGTCGCAGCGGCCGGTGGTATCGGCTGGTGGTTCGGACTCGGACCTGGTTCCTACAACACCGTCCCCGAGGCGGTCTCCCTCACGCAGGCCGACGCGGAGTCGGCGATCACCGCAGCCGGCTTCACCGTCGGCGACGTCACGCAGGAGTTCTCGCTCGAGGTCGCTGCCGGCACCGTCATGGACATGGACCCGCAGGCCGGCACGTCGCTCGCCCCGGAGACTCCGATCTCCCTCGTCGTGTCCGCCGGGCCGGAGATGCTCACGGTGCCGGCCCTGGAGGGACTGACCCTCGAGGCGGCGGAATCCGCCATCACCGAGGCAGGCTTCACCTACGACCAGGCCACGACCCTGCGCCAGTTCTCCGACGAGGAAGCCGACATCGTGATCGCGGCGACGGACACCACCGGCGCTCCACTCCCCTCCACGCTCGCCGAGGGGCAGCCCATCCGCCTCGTGGCCTCGGCCGGAATCCTGCCGGACGTCGCCGGTGAGACGGAAGCGAACGCGACGAAGCTCATCGAGGAAGCCGGTCTCGTCGTCAACGTGTCGAGCCGGGAATTCTCGGCCTCGGTCGCCAGCGGTACCGTCATCGCCTCCTCGACCACCACCGATCCGGTCGTTCCGGGCGACACCATCAACATCTCGGTCTCGAAGGGGCCAGCCCCCGTCGTCCTCCCCAACGTCGTCGGCGCACCCATCGGAGAAGCCATCGCGACGCTCGAGGGACTCGGGCTGACGGTCGGCCACAACGTTCCACCCGGCATCGTCAACGACCCGAACCCGGTCATCAAGTTCGTCGTCTCGACGCAGTCGCCCGCCGCCGGGGTCGAGGTACCGGCCGGGTCGAACGTCACGCTCACGGCCACCGCAACGCTGTAGGCGCTCTGCCGCTGGGGCGTGGCCCGGGCTCTCGCCTCCCGCGACCGAGCGCTAGGAGCGTGACGCTGACCGAAGTGCCGCGATGGGCTCAGGACGATGCACCCCGCGCATGCGGTAGCCCAGCGAATCCGATGCGCGAAGCAGGTCCGCGAGCAGCCAGATGATGCTCAGCCACATCTCGGTCCCCTGCAACCCTGGTTCGCCATCCTCCCCCGAGGAGCGCGGCGCGAACGCCATCCCTTCGCCAGGAACCCACTGGCCGAGCGCCTGTTCGAGCGCCCCGCGCGCCCACTCCGCGATCTCCCCGCGGCGGTGCTTGGTCTGCTGCGAAGCGAGCCAGAGCGGATGCGCGATATCGAGCACGTTGCACGCCGTCCAGCCGTCTGGCGTGGAGAGGTGGGGGTCCGCGGCGTGCAGCAGCACGGTGTCGATCGTCGCGACCGGATACGGCAGCGGCAGTCCGAACTGCGCGAAGAGTCCGCGGGTGAGCCGGTAGAAGCCGTTCACGGCCTGCAGCCGTAGCGACTCCGCGTCCGGGAGCTCTTCCCCCCACAGGCCTGTTCGCGGGTCCGCGCGTGCGACCGCCCAGCCGAGCACGGTGAGGAGCGGCCCGACTCCCCCGTCGTCGAGGGCGTCGGAATGATCCAGCATGTTCGCGGCGCACGCCGTCGCGACCGCGTCGACCGCGGCACCGGAGCCCCAGACGCCAGCAGCCCAGTCGCGGGCGTCGAGGGCCGCCGTCACGTCGGTTCCCGTGAGCCCGTGCACGGCGCGGATCGGGTGGGGCATCCGCCCGCCCAGCAGCCGCACGGCGTAGCTGGCGCTGAGGACGTGGTAGCTCGCCGGCCCCTCGAAGGCCGAAAGCCGTTCCGACGACTGCGGATCCGGCGACGTCTGCGCTCGCTCGAGGCCGGCGTCCGAGAGATCGCCGTCGGCGACCAGGCCCGTCGCGGGATCCTGCCTCGCCGTCAGCCTCCGGAGCAGGTCCGCGGCGTCGAAGCCGGGCGGCGGCGCGTGCAGCAGCAGGTCGGCGAGCTCGACGGCGTCGGCCCAAGGTCGAAGGGTGGGCGCCGCAGCCGTGCCTGGGCGATCGACGAAGCGGCCGCCCTCGAAGCAGCGCGCGAGCACCGCCGTGATCTCAGCCCGAGCCGTGTCCCCGAAGCGTCGGAGCCCCTCCCTGAGCCCGGCTTCGCGTGCCGGCGCCCGGCGGTCGCGGAGGACGCGCGCAGGATTGCCCGCTACGACCGCGTGGTCAGGGACGCTCTTCGTGACCACCGAGCCCGCGCCGATCACGACGTGGTCGCCGACCACCACCCCGTCGAGGATCGTCACCTGCGAGCCGATCCAGACGTCGTCTCCGAGGACGATCCCTCGACTCGACAGCCCCTGGGTGAAGACCGGAGCGTCCGGCTCCATCTCGTGGTTGAAGCCGAGGATCGAGGTGTGTGCGCCGATTCGGACGCCGTCGCCCATCTGCACGTCGCCGCGGACCACTGCGAAGGGGTTGACGGAGCAGTCCGCGCCGATCGCGACGTTGTCGGTCACGTAGGCGTTGGCGGCGATGTAGCTGCGGTCGCCGATCGACAGCCGATCGCAGAAGACGGCGGCGCTCGCCGAGACGAACACCCGGTCGCCGATCACGGCACCCGACGCTGCCAGTTCGCGCAGTCGCTCAGCTTGGGCGGCTCCGTCGGCGGAGTGGGGATCGTACTCCCATGGGAGGAAATCGACTCGGCGGACGCTGTCAGCGCTCATGCGCTCATCCTTTCACGAGCGATGCGGCGGCGGAGTTCAGGCTTCGTGCTCCCAAACGCCGAGAGAGGCCTCCTGGCGACGGCAGAGCTCGACAGCTCCACCATGCCAGGAGGCCTCGTCACGTCACACGACCCGAAGCGCCTTCGAGGTCACGACCGAGTCCCTCTAGTGCTTGCCCGCGCGCAGCTCCTCGGCCACGAGGAACGCGAGCTCGAGCGACTGCATGTGGTTGAGACGCGGGTCGCACAGCGACTCGTAGCGGGTCTCGAGGGTCTTCTCGTCGATGTGCTCGGAACCGCCGAGGCACTCGGTGACGTCATCACCCGTGAGCTCGACGTGGATGCCGCCCGGGTGCGTCCCCGCGGCGCGGTGCGCCTCGAAGAAGCCCTTGACCTCGTCCACGACGTCGTCGAAGCGACGCGTCTTGTAGCCGTTCGGCGTCGTGATCCCGTTTCCGTGCATCGGGTCGGTGATCCACAGCGGCTGCGCATCGCTGCTCTTGATCGCCTCGAGCAGGGGCGGAAGCGCGTCGCGGATCTTGCCTGCGCCCATGCGGGTGATGAACGTGAGCCGACCAGGTTCGCGGTTCGGGTCGATCTTGTCGATGAGCCGCAGCATGGTGTCGGGCGTCGTCGATGGCCCGAGCTTCACGCCGATGGGGTTCTTCACGCGGCTGAAGAAGTCGACGTGCGCCTCGTCCAGGTCGCGCGTGCGCTCCCCGATCCAGATGAAGTGGCCGGACGTGTCGTACGGCAGACCGGTGCGGGAGTCGATGCGGGTCATGGGTCGCTCGTAGTCCATGAGGAGCCCCTCATGGCCGACGAAGAACTCGACGTCACGGAGTGCGTAGAAGTCAGCTCCGGCGGCCGCCATGAAGCGGACGGCACGATCGATCTCAGCCGCGAGCTGCTCGTAGCGCGCATTGGCGGGGTTGGCGGCGAAGCCCTGGTTCCAGGAGTGCACCTCGCGGAGGTCGGCGAAGCCGCCCGTCGTGAATGCCCGGACGAGGTTCAGCGTGGAAGCGGCCGTGTGGTAGCCGCGGAGCATGCGCTCCGGGTCCGGGGTGCGGCCCTCCTCGGTGAAATCGAAGTCGTTGACGATGTCTCCGCGGTACGCGGGCAGCGTCACGTCGCCGCGCGTCTCGTTGTCGCTCGACCTGGGCTTCGCGAACTGACCGGCCATGCGGCCCATCTTGACGACCGGCATCGACGCGCCGTACGTCAGCACGACGGCCATCTGCAGGATCGTGCGCACCCGCGCACGGATCTTGTCTGCCGTCGCGCCCGCGAAGGTCTCGGCGCAGTCGCCACCCTGCAGGACGAACGCCTGCCCGGCAGCGGCCGTCGCGATACGGTCGCGCAGGCGGTCGACCTCGCCGGCGAAGACGAGTGGCGGCAGCGACGCGAGCTCACCTGAGACGCTCGCGACCTTGGTCGCGTCGCCCCACTGCGGCTGCTGCCGGATCGGCAGCTCGCGCCAGGCGTCGAGCCCCTCGAGCACGCCGGGGGGCGTCGGGATCGACTCTGTGTGGGTGGAGGTGAATTGGCTCATGCTCGCTTCTCTGATCTCATGTCTCTGATCTCATGCTGGCAGCTTGGGCGCTGCAGCGCTGGTGTGTTGCTGGATCTCACGCCGAACGGCCCCGACGATACTCGGGGCCGCGGCGCTCTGCTCTGTTGATCGCTCAGGGCTTCTCGAACGCCCGGACCTGCTCGGCGATTCAGTGCTTCTGCGCGGCGGCGAGCGCCTTGGCCTCTGCGTCCATCTTGGTTCGGATGGACGAGGCATAGATGTCGCGATAGTCCTGGTTGCTGAGGGCGTGCAGCTCGCTCATGATCTCGTCCGTGATGGAGCGGAGCACGAAGCGGTCAGCGGCCATGCCCTCGTACCGCGTGAAGGTGAGCGGCTCGCCGAAGACCATGCCGACCTTGCGGAGACGAGGAACCTTCGCTCCGATGGGCAGGACGCGCTCCGTGTCGACCATGACCACGGGGACGACCGTGACGGGCTTGTCCGCCTGCATGATCATGCGCGCGATTCCCGTGCGCCCACGGAACATCCGTGCGTCGGGGCTGCGGGTGCCCTCCGGATAGATGCCGAGCACCTTGCCCTCGCCGAGCACGCGCAGGCCCGTCTGCAAGGACGCCTCGCTCGCTGCTCCGCCACCCCGGTCGATCGGGAGCATGCCCGTCGACTTGAAGAACTGCGCCGTCAGATAGCCCTTGATCCCCGTGCCGGTGAAGTACTCCTTCTTCGCGAGGAAGTAGACGCGGCGGTCGATCGACAACGGCATGAAGAACGAATCGATGACCGACAAGTGGTTCGACGCCAGAATGACCGGCCCCTTCGCCGGTATGTTCTCGACGCCGCGCACCCAAGGGCGGAACGTTCCGCGCACCAAGGGACCTGCGAAGAGATGCTTGAGCACCCAATACAACATGCGTGGCCTCCCGATAGGCGATGGCACATCAGTGTACTCGGGACATGCCCGGCCCCGTTGCGCCGCTCCCCGTTTCCGAAACGGTAGGGTTGGAAGCCACGGAACGTGAAGTCGAATCGGTCCGGACGATGGGCGTTCAGGCGGCTCACGACCAGGACCACACTCAGGAGTTGCAATGAAGCTATCCGAGACCCCCGCCGTCGTCAGCCCGGAGCCGAGCTGGAACACCACAGATCTGCTCGAGTACCGACTTCGAGAATCGCCGGATCTCGCCCTCTTCGCCCTGCCGGAAGGCAGCACCTGGCGCGACGTGCCGGTCAAGGAGTTCCACGCGAAGGTGCACACCCTCGCCAAGGGCTTCGTCGCCGCTGGCATCGAGCCCGGGGAGCGCATCGCGTTCGTCGCGAAGACGAACTACGAGTGGACGCTCGTCGACTTCGCGCTCTGGTACGCCGGTGCGGTCATGGTGCCGGTCTACGAGACCAGCTCGTCAGCGCAGATCGAGTGGATGCTCGAGGACTCGGAGGCCGTCGGCATCATCTCCGAGCTCCCGGAGCACGACGACAAGCTCGACGAGATCTCGGACACTGTCGAGGCGCTGCGCGTGCGCTACGCGCTGCACGCCGGCGCGATCGAGGAGCTCATCCGGCTCGGGGCCGGCGTCGAGGACGCAGAGATCGAGCGCCGTCGTGGGATCGCGAACGGCGCTGACATCGCGACGCTCATCTACACCTCGGGATCGACGGGACGCCCCAAGGGGTGCGTCATCACGCACTCGAACTTCGTCGAGCTGTGCCGCAACGTGAAGGACCCGCTCGGCGCGCTCATCTACCCCGGCGCATCAACGGTGCTCTTCATCACGCTCGCGCATGTCTTCGCCCGCTTCATCTCAGTGCTCTGCATCTACGGCGGAGTCAAGGTGGGCCACCAGCACGACACCACGAAGCTCGTGGAGTCGCTCGGCACCTTCCACCCGACCTTCCTCCTCGCGGTGCCCCGCGTGTTCGAGAAGGTCTACAACTCGGCGGAGCAGAAGGCGGAGACCGGCGGCCGGGGCAAGATCTTCCGCAAGGCGGCAGACGTCGCGGTCCGCTACTCGGAATCGCAGGACGCGGGCCGGACGCCGCTTGTCCTCGGCCTCCAGTACAAGCTGTTCGACAAGCTCGTCTACTCGAAGCTGCGCGAGGTCATGGGCGGCCGGGTCAAGCACGCCGTCTCGGGTTCCGCGCCACTCGGCGCGCGTCTCGGCCACTTCTACCGGGCCATCGGCGTGAACATCCTCGAGGGCTACGGCCTCACCGAGACCACGGCCCCTGCGTCCGTGAACCTCGCGGAGAAATCGAAGATCGGCACCGTCGGGCCGGCGCTGCCCGGCGTCGCCGTGCGCACCGATGACAGCGGCGAGCTCCAGGTCAAGGGCATCAACGTGTTCCGCGAGTACTGGAAGAACCCAGAGGCCACGGCCGCGGCCTTCGACGGCGAATGGTTCAAGACGGGAGATCTCGGCTCGATCGACGACGACGGCTACATCACCGTCACCGGGCGAATCAAGGAGATCATCGTGACCTCCGGCGGGAAGAACGTCTCCCCCGCGGCGCTCGAGGACCCGATCCGAGCCAACCCGCTCGTCGGCCAGATCGTCGTCGTCGGAGATCAGCGCCCGTTCATCTCCGCGCTCGTCACGCTCGATCCCGAGATGCTCAAGACCTGGCTCTCCAACAACGGCGAGGACCCGAGCATCTCGGTCGCCCAGGCCGCGGAGCACCCGAAGGTGCTGGCCGAGATCCAGCATGCCGTCGACCTCGCGAACACGCGCGTCTCCCGGGCCGAGTCGATCCGCAAGTTCGTCGTGCTCGACGGCGAGTTCACGGAAGCGGACGGCACGCTCACGCCGAAGATGTCGATCAAGCGCCACGTGATCCTCGAGAAGTACCGAGGAATCATAGAGGGCATCTACAACGCCGCACCCGCGACGCAGGGCATCACGCTCAAGTAGCTCGAGCTCGGAGAGCTGGACCCTCGCGGCCAGCGCCTCCGGTCAGCGTCGTCAGAGCGACGTGCGGCCGAAGGCGCTGGCCTTCGCGGATCCAGCAGAGGCGGTCGCGGGCGCGAACCACTCGCTGCCCCGGATCTCCCGCATGGCTTCCTTGCGGTGCTCGGGCGCGAGCGTGTCGATGTACACGACCCCCCTGAGGTGGTCGGTCTCGTGCTGCAGCATCTGAGCCATGAGGCCGGAGCCCTCGAGGACGACGGGCTCGCCGTCCAGGTCGATTCCGGTGACCCGAGCGTGCTCGTACCGTGGCGTCTTGTTCCAGAGGCCGGGGACGGAGAGGCAGCCCTCGTCGATCTCCTCGACCTCTCCCCAGGTGCTCTCGAGGACCGGGTTGAGCACGTAGCCGGTCTGCCCGTCGATGTTGTACGAGAACGCGGCGAGCCCGACCCCGATCTGCGGAGCAGCCACCCCGGCACGGCCGTCGAGCGCCGTCGTGTCGAGCAGGTCGGTAACAAGACTGCGGATGCGGTCGTCGACGACAGTGATCTGCTCGGCGGGCGTGCGCAGCACCGGATCTCCGTAGAAGCGGATGGGGCGAACGGTCACAGTTCCTCCTCAGCGCGCAGCAGCGCGTTCTCGACCACCTCGCTAGCCGCGGGGTGGGGCCAGTACTGGCCGCGCGCGAGACCCCGGATGGAGTGCCCGAAGCTCGCCGCGAGGACGAGGGGCTGGAGCAGGACCGCCGCGTCTGGGCCCACGATGTGCGCCCCGAGGATGGTCGCGCTTCCACGCGCGATCACGAGTTTACAGAAGCTGCGCTGGTCTTCGAGCGCCCACCCCCATGCGGTGGACCCGTACTCGTGCACGACCTCGAACGCGTCGTAGCCGAGCTGCTCGGCCCGCTCGAGGGTTGCTCCGAAGCTGGCGATCTGGGGCTCGGTGAACACCACGTCGGGGACCGGACCGAGGGTGTTCTTCATGAGGCGACGGCCGGGCTCGACGGCGATGTTGTGGGCGACGACCCGCGCCTCGTGGTTGGCGACGTGCTTGAGCTGGTGCTCCGAGTCGATGTCGCCGAGGGCGAAGACGCCGGGCACCTGGTGGCCGTCGCGGAGGACGCGCTGGTAGGCGTCCACGCGCAGCCGGCCGTCGTCGTGGTGGTCGAAGCCGACCTCGAAGGTCCCGAGCGTGTCGGTGTTCGGGATGCGTCCGATCGCGACGAGCACAGCGTCGACCTCGATGCGCTCTCCCGAGTCGGTCGTGAGTGTCGCGACGCCGCCGTCGTCGGAGAAGCCGACGACGGAGGTGCCGGTCTCAAGGCGCCAGCGCTCCCGTGCCGCGTCCGCGAAGGTCTCGGCGACGTCGGCATCGAGCGAGGAGAGCACGCGCCCGCGCACCAGCTGCGTCACCTCGGAGCCGAAGGCGCTGAAGACGTGCGCGAACTCAGAGGCGATGGAGCCGCCGCCGATGATCGCCAGGCGACGAGGCGCGTCATCGATGCGCATGATCGTGTCGGAGGTGTGGACGAGCGGCGAGCTGGGCGGAACGACGTCGTGGTGGCGCGCGCGACTGCCCGCAGCGATGACCAGCGTGTCGGCCGTGAGGCGCCTCCCGGAAGCCGTGAGCACCTCGCGGTCGCCGAGCATCTCGACTCGCTCTCGGACGAGCGTGACCCGAGGGTTGCCGTTCTCCCGGTAGTGCTCCCCGCTCTCGCTGATGTGGTCGATGCGGCCGAACACGCGGTCGCGCACCTCCGGCCACGACGGGCGCAGCCGGACGTCGTGGATGCCAAGGCGGTCGGCGTCGCGCGCGACCCGCACGATGTCCGCCACGTGGACGTACATCTTCGTCGGGATGCAGCCGACGTTGAGGCAGGTTCCGCCGAAGTGCGGGCCGTCGTCGACGATCGCGGTTTTCGGCCCGCTCTCGTCGCCTGGGGGGAGGGAGTTCCCCGAGCCTGCGCCGATGATGATGAGGCCGAAGTGCTCGGCGTCGGTGCGCTCAGGCATCGGCGCTCTCGGCACCCGGACGCACGACGACGAGGAGGTCCCCGTTGCCGACCTCGAGCGGTGAGGAGATCGCGAGGCGCTCGACGACTCCGGCGACGGGTGCGGTGATCCCGGCCTCCATCTTCATCGCCTCGATCGTCGCGACGGTCTGCCCCTGGGCGACGCGTTCGCCGACGTCCACACGCAGCGTGACGACGCCGGAGAACGGCGCTGCCACGTGACCGGGATTTCCGCTGTCGGCCTTCTCGCGTTCGATCGTGTCGACCTTGATGCTGCGGTCGCGCACGAAGACCGGCCGCAGCTGACCGTTCAGGGTGGCCATGACGGTGCGCATGCCGTCCGCATCCGGTTCGCCGATGGCCTCGAGCCCGACGAAGAGCTGCACGCCCTTGCCGATGTGGATCACGTGCTCTTCGCCAGGCTCGAGCCCGTACAGGTAGTCGAGGGTGTCGAGCACGGACAGGTCGCCGAAGAGCCGGACCGTGTCCTCGTAGCTCGCGGTCGGCTGCGGGAACAGGAGCCTGTTGAGGGTGCGCCTGCGCTCGAGGCTGTCGCCGGCGAGGCCGGCTTCGTCGGCCGCGGAGAGCGGCGTGATCTCGATCTTCACGTCGCGGCCCTCGAGCACCTTGCTGCGGAAGGGCTCCGGCCATCCGTTGGGCAGCTCGCCGAGTTCGCCCGCCATGAAGCCGATGACCGAGTCCGGGATGTCGAACTTGCCCGGGTTCTCGGCGAAGTCGGCCGGGTCGGCTCCCACCGCGACGAGGTGCAGGGCGAGGTCTCCGACGACCTTCGATGAGGGAGTCACCTTGGGGATGCGGCCGAGGATCTTGTCGGCCGCGTCGTACATGTCCTCGATGCGCTCGAACTGGTCCGCGAGTCCGAGTGCGATGGCCTGCTGGCGGAGGTTCGACAGCTGGCCTCCGGGGATCTCGTGCTTGTACACGCGACCGGTCGGGCCGGGGAGACCCGACTCGAAGGGGCGGTAGACGAGGCGGACTGCCTCCCAGTAGGGCTCGAGATCGGTGACGTTCGTGAGGCTGATGCCGGTGTCCCGCTCCGTGTGCTCGAGCGACGCGACCAGCGCCGAGAGACTCGCCTGGCTCGTCGTGCCCGACATCGGAGCGCTGGCGACGTCGACGGCGTCGACGCCCGCCTCGCTTGCCGCCAGGAGCGTCGCCAGCTGCCCACCAGCGGTGTCGTGCGTATGCAGGTGGACGGGCAGGTCGAAGCGCTCGCGCAGGGCCGTGACGAGGATCGAGGCCGCCTGCGGGCGCAGGAGACCCGCCATGTCCTTGATCGCGATGATGTGCGCGCCCGCCTCCACGATCTGCTCCGCGAGGCGCAGGTAGTAGTCGAGCGTGTAGAACGGCTCAGCGGGGTCGGCGAGGTTGCCGGTGTAGCAGAGGGCGACCTCGGCGACGGCGGTGCCGGTCTCGAGCACTGCGTCGATGGCGGGCTTCATCTGCGAGACGTCGTTCAGCGCGTCGAAGATGCGGAAGATGTCGACGCCCGTCGCGGTCGCCTCGTGGACGAACGCCTTGGTCACGGCCTCGGGGTACGGCGTGTAGCCGACGGTGTTCCGCCCGCGGAGCAGCATCTGCAGGGGGATGTTCGGGACAGCCTCGCGGAGGCTCGCGAGGCGCTCCCAGGGCTCCTCACCGAGGAAGCGGAGCGCGACGTCGTACGTCGCCCCTCCCCAGGCTTCGATGGAGAGCAGCTCCGGCGTGAGGCGCGCGAGGTAGGGCGCCGCTGTGACGAGATCCCGCGTGCGGACGCGGGTCGCGAGGAGCGATTGGTGCGCGTCGCGGAACGTGGTGTCGGTCACGGCGAGTCGCCGCTCCGAACGCAGCTGCGCCGCGAAGGCCGTCGGCCCGAGCTCGAGCAGCTCCTGTCGGCGCCCGCCGGGCAGCGGGAGGGCGGTGTCGAGCTCAGGGAGCTTCGAGCGGGGCTCGACGGAGGTCGGCCGAGCGCCGTGCGGGGCGTTGACCGTGACGTCGGCGAGCCAGTTGACGATCTTGGTCCCCCGGTCGCCGGGTCGGCGGTACTCGAGCAGCCCTGGACGCTTCTCGATGAAGTCGGTCGCGACGTCGCCACGCTGGAAGTCGGGGTCGTCGAGCACGCCGAGGAGGAAGGGGATGTTCGTGGCGACGCCGCGGATGCGGAACTCGGAGAGCGCTCGACGGGCCCGCCGGACGGCTGCGGGGAAGTCGCGTCCGCGAGCCGTGAGCTTCATGAGCATCGAGTCGAAGTGCGGCAGGACCTCCGCGCCCGTTGCGATGGTGCCGCCGTCGATGCGGATGCCGGAGCCGCCCGCGGAGCGGTACGTCGTGATGACGCCGGTGTCGGGACGGAAGCCCTGGGAGGGGTCCTCGGTCGTGATGCGGCACTGCAGCGCGAAGCCGTGGAGTTCCAGCTGGTGCTGTTGGAGGCCCATATCGTCGAGGCGCTCGCCCGAGGCCACGCGCATCTGCGCCTGGACGAGGTCGACATCCGTGACCTCTTCCGTCACGGTGTGCTCGACCTGGATGCGGGGGTTCATCTCGATGAAGACGTGCTGACCTGCGCGCGGCCCGGCTGTGTCCAGGAGGAACTCCACGGTGCCGGCGTTGACGTAGTCGATGGACTTCGCGAAGGCCACGGCATCCGCGTAGAGCTTGTCCCTGACCTCCTGCGGGAGGTTCGGAGCGGGAGCGATCTCGACGACCTTCTGGTGTCGACGCTGGACGCTGCAGTCGCGCTCGAACAGGTGCACGACGTTGCCGTGCTCATCCGCGAGGATCTGCACCTCGATGTGGCGAGGCCGCAGCACCGCCTGCTCCACGAACATCGTCGGGTCGCCGAAGGCGCTCTCCGCCTCCTTCATCGCAGACTCGAGCGCCTCGCGAAGGTCCTCGGGGCGCTCGACGCGACGCATGCCGCGTCCGCCGCCTCCGGCGACGGCCTTCGCGAAGATCGGGAAGCCGATCTCGTCGGCGGCCGCGCAGAGCTCGTCGAGATCCGTCGAGGGCTGGCTCGAGGCCAGCACCGGCACGCCGGCGGCGATGGCCTGGTTCTTCGCCGTGACCTTGTTGCCCGCGGACTCGAGGACACGCGGCGGCGGACCGATGAACGCGATGCCGGCCTCCTGGGCAGCGCGCGCCAGTTCCGGGTTCTCACTCAGGAAGCCGTAGCCGGGGTAGATGGCGTCAGCCCCCGACTCCTTCGCGACGCGGAGGATCTCGGCGACATCGAGGTAGGCGCGGACGGGCTGTCCGACGGTGCCGATCTGGTACGCCTCGTCAGCTTTCAGGCGGTGCAGGGAGTTGCGGTCCTCGTACGGGTACACCGCGACCGTCCGCGCTCCGAGCTCGACTGCGGCGCGGAATGCGCGGATCGCGATCTCGCCTCGATTCGCGACCAGGATCTTCTTGAACACCGGTGTTCCACCTTCCGACAACACGACAGGGGCATGCAGCAACGTGACCTCAAGCCTAGTGAATGTAGCCTGGGCTGGTGTTCGTCCTCAGCATCAGTTCTCTCAAGGGCGGCGTCGGCAAGACCACGGTGACCCTTGGCCTCGCTTCCGCCGCCTGGGCCCGCGGGCTCAGAACCCTCGTCGTCGACCTGGATCCCCAGTCCGACGTCTCCACCGGGCTCGATGCCCGCGCGCAGGATGGCGCCACGATCTCCGACGTCCTCCGCTCGCCGAAGCCCAGCACGGTTCGCGCCGCGATCGCCCGCTCGGCGTGGGGCGAAGGCAGCCGCGGCGTCATCGACCTCATGGTGGGCAGTCCAGCAGCGCTGAGCTTCGATACTCCGAATCCCTCGATCCGAGAGATCTGGCGCCTCGAGGAGGCACTTGCCGTCGTCGAGGAGGACTACGACCTCGTCCTCATCGACTGCCCGCCCTCGCTGAACGCGCTCACGCGCACGGCCTGGGCCGCCTCGGACCGTGTCGCGGTCGTCACCGAGCCCGGGCTCTTCTCGGTCGCCGCCGCCGACCGCGCGCTCCGGGCCGTGGACGAGATCAGGCGCGAGCTGTCGCCGCGGCTCCAGCCGCTCGGCATCATCGTCAATCGTGCGAAGCACCAGTCCCTCGAGCACCAGTTCCGCCTCGGTGAGCTCCGGGACATGTTCGGGCCCCTCGTGCTCTCCCCCGCGCTCCCGGAGCGCACCTCCCTGCAGCAGGCGCAGGGAGCGGCCAAGCCCGTGCACCTCTGGCCGGGAAGCTCAGCCGAGGAGATGGCGGCGAACTTCGACAAGCTGCTCGACCGCATCATGCGGGCCGGCCGGCTGGGCACCTACGCGGAAGCCCCCGCCACCGGAGACGACGAAGCCCCGGTGACGCGTGGGCGTCAACGGGGCCGGTCGAACACCTAGCGAGCTTCCGGGAACCAGCGGCTTCAGCGGCGCGGGCCCACGTCGACGTGGACGAGCGCCCTCGACGCGGTCAGGCACCGGAACGCGGTCAGGCCCCCGGACGTGCTGAGACGGCGGGTCGCCGACGGCGTCAGCTCGCGCGGCTGGCGCGGCGAGCTGCGAGCTCGTCGACAGGGTCGAGCGTCTGCTGCTCGAAGTCGACGAGTGTCGACTCGACCTCGCGGAGCACCTGGCCGACGAAGATGCCGAACACGCCCTGCCCGCGGTGCACGAGGTCGATGACCTGGTCGTTCGAGGTGCACAGGTAGACGCTTGCACCGTCAGACATGAGCGTCGTCTGCGCGAGGTCGACGACGCCGGTCTCGGCGAGCTGGTCGACCGCCGTGCGGATCTGCTGGAGCGAGATGCCCGTCTCGAGCAGTCGCTTCACGAGCTTGAGGACGAGGATGTCGCGGAACGAGTAGAGACGCTGGGAGCCAGAACCCTTCGCCCCTCGAACCGTCGGCTCGACAAGACCGGTGCGAGCCCAGTAGTCGAGCTGCCGATAGGTGATGCCCGCGGCACGAGCGGCAACGGCGCCACGGTACCCGGAGCCCGGATCGAGGTCCGGAATGCCGTCGGTGAAGACCAACTCGCCGCCGGTTGGCGCGTCGCCCTGTCCCTGCTCGCTCATGCCTGCACCTTTCACACGTTTTCGACCAACTCAGCGCCCCGTACTCCTGGAGCAAGGCCCTGCGCTCCGGGGAGCAGATGCGCCCTGGGGAAGCCTTGTACCACAAGGGAACTTGAGGTAAGTCCCGAGCCGTCTGGGTCGATTCTATTGGAGTGCATGCCGCTCGGCTACTTCCGAACGACAACGATGTGATCCTGACCCGACTTGCCCCGGATTTCAGGCCTCCACGGCAGGCCTGCGGCGTGTCGTGGCACGAGATCGTGGCTCGAGAATCCACTTCACGTTCAAGTGGAGGATGAACCTACCTGCGACCGCGAACCGCTTGGCGGATGAGGGACCGGCGAACCGAGCCGAGGTGCTCGGCGAGCTCGTTGGCACGCTCGACGGCCTCACCCTGCGAGCGTGCTCGCCGCGCGTTCGTCGAGAGCGCCTGCTCGATGAGCCCGAACTCGTGGTGAGCGGCGGCGCGGAAGGGGCGCAGGTGGCGGGGCTCGATGCCCACTCGCTCGAGCTCCACGAGCGTGCTCAGCATGGTGAGCTCGTCTTCCTGGTACCGACTCGCCGCTGGGATGAGTCCGGCGCTCACGGCCTGCTCGAGCAGCGCGGGCTTCGCCCCAGACCGCTCGAGGAGCTGCGCACGATCAAGGACCGTGCCCGCGGCGAGCATCGTCTGCCGCTGCGGTGCCCGCGATCCCGGAAGCTCAGGCTCGAGGCCGCGGTCGAGGTCGTCGAAGTACTCGGCAATCACCTTGAGCGGCAGGTAGAGGTCGCGCTGCATGGTGAGCACCTCGCGCAGGCGAGCGACGTCGGCCGCGGAGAACTTGCGATACCCCTTCGGCGTTCGCTCGGGGTGCACGAGGCCCTTGTCCTCGAGGAAGCGGAGCTTGGAGGGGCTCAGCTCCGGGAACTCGACGTTCAGCCGCTGCAGCACCTGACCGATGCTGAGCGTCCGACCTGGTCCCCGCGCAGAAGCCGCCGCCGCCATAGCGGCCACGATCAGTTCCCGGCAGACGCGGAAGTCAGGCTGGTGTCAAGCGGGGAGCTGTAGAAAGTGAGGCGGAATTTGCCGACCTGCACTTCGCCGCCGTTGGTGAGGACGGCGGAGTTGATGCGCTCGCCGTTGTAGTACGTGCCGTTGAGCGAACCGAGATCGCGCATGTGGAACTCGCGGCCGTGCCGCGTGAACTCGGCGTGACGACGGGACACCGTGACGTCGTCGAGGAAGATCTCCGCGTTCGGGTGCCTGCCAGCGACCTGGAGGTCGGTATCGAGCAGGAACCTGGCTCCCACGTTGGAACCGCGACGGACGATCAGGAGCGCGGATCCGGAGGGGAGCGCGCTGATGGACTCCATCTCCTCCTTCGACACGCCACCTGCAATGAGCGCAGCGAGCTGCGCGCTGAAATCGCCGGTGAACGACATCGTCGAAGACTGCGTCTGCTCATCGACGACGCCGTCGCCTTCAGGGGTTCGCGCCTCAGCGTCAGAACCAGCCATATTTGCCTCCTCGAGTCGATGCTCAAGCGTAGCGGAATCGGGGGTGCCCGAATTCCGGTCGGTTAATTGCAGCAGCACCGCCTGCCATTGTGCGTCAGACGACTGAGTGTTGTCGAAACGAGCGGGGAAATCGAACCCCATTTTCACCCTCGGCGTACACTTTCGGGGTGCTAGACGTCTCCTCCTCCGGCGATCGCGCGAGTTTCGACGGCCGCGCTGGGTCCGATGACCGCTACGCGGGCGACCCCATCGCCCGCATGCGAGAACGCAAGTCCGCGCCGCTCACGCGCAAGGTGCCCATGGCGAGCGGCATGTGGCTCGAGGATGCGGCCAGCGGCTTCTACGGCCGCCTCGCGTCGGCGAACAAGCAGACGGTGACGCTGCAGGACTTCGACGGCCAGCGCAAGGCGTTCCCCGCCGATTCGATCTTCCTGCTCGAGGACGAGGCCGTCCTGCTCGGGCCCCCGGCGGCCAAGCAGCAGTCTGGGCGCGCACGCAGCGCGTCCGGCTCCTTCCACGTCGCCGATGCCAAGGCGAGGACTGCGAGGGCCGGGCGAATCTTCGTTGAGGGCAAGCACGACGCCGAGCTCGTCGAGAAGGTCTGGGGCCACGACCTGCGCATCGACGGGGTCGTCGTCGAGTTCCTGCAGGGCGCCGACCACCTCGCCGAGGTGCTGACGGTGTTCGGACCGAGCCCGACGCGCCGAGTCGGAGTGCTGCTCGATCACCTCGTCAAGGGCTCGAAGGAGCAGCGCATCGCCGACGACATCACGCGGCGCTTCGGCGCCTCGCACGTGCGGGTCGTCGGCCACCCGTACGTCGACGTGTGGCAGTCGGTGAAGCCCGAGCGCCTCGGCCTCAAGGCGTGGCCCGTCATTCCTCGGGGCCAGGACTGGAAGAAGGGCATCTGCAAGGCCCTCGGCTGGCCCGCAGAGGAGCAGGCGGACACGGCAAGGGCCTGGCAGCGCATCCTGGAGCGCGTCCGCGACTACCGGGACCTGGAGCCGTCGCTGCTCGGCCGGGTGGAGGAGCTCATCGACTTCGTCACGGAGCCCGGCGGCGCAGGTACCTGACCGCGTAGACGGCTCCTGCTGCGACGTGCAGGACCGTCCCGATCAGCAGCATCCACCACGTGATGGTGCGCAGCGGCTCGGCGGGGACCTGCTCGGCGTACGACAGCAGGTGGAGCGGCATGGCGACCATGATGAACGCCGACCTGGCCTTGCCGAGCAGGTTCACGCGCCCCTCGCGGACCCGCTCGAGCCGCGCCAGCCCGATGACGAGCAGCGCCAGGTCGCAGAGGAAGATCGTGACCAGCACGAACCACGGGAAGTAGCCGAGGAGTGCAAGGCCGAAGCCGATGATGATGATGCCGAGCCGGTCGGCGACCGGGTCGAGGACCTCCCCCACTCGGGAGACCTGCCCGAGGCGGCGCGCGAGGAAGCCGTCGATCCAGTCGGTGGCCCCGAACGCAGCGAGGCTCAGGGTGGCGGCCAGCTCCCGGCCGTCGGCGGCAAGCCAGATGGTGAGGGGCACGAAGACCAGCAGTCGTGCCACCGAGATGGCGTTGGGCAGCGTCGCCCACCGCATCGGGCTCTCATGCCGGTCGCCTGCCATGACGTCATTGTCGCAGTGGCACGCCTCGCGCGTCTGTGCACGACCGCTGTGCACGACCGCTGGGCGCAGCCGCGCGAACTCGATACGATCATCGGATGGACCGAGACGAGCACGGCTACCACCAGTCAGGACCCGCGTCCGTGCGGGTCGACGTGTGGCTCTGGGCGGTCCGCATCTACAAGACGCGCAGCGCCGCGACCGCGGCCTGCAAGGCCGGGCACGTCAAGATCGACGGCGATCGGGCCAAGCCAGCGCAGCGCATCCACATCGGCGACGAGGTTCGGGTGCGGACCGACCGCGACCGGGTCCTCGTCGCGCAGGAGCTCCTCAAGAAGCGCGTCGGCGCGCCGATCGCGGCGAAGGCCCTCATCGACAACTCCCCTCCGCCTCCCCCTCGGGAGTTCGCCGCCCCCATCGCGTACCGCGACCGTGGGGCCGGGCGTCCGACGAAACGGGAGCGTCGAGAGATCGATCGCATCCGCGGCCGCGACGAACGGCCCCTGCTCGACCCGGACGAGTGATCGACCCGGACGAGTGATCGCGAACCGCGCTCCGGGTTGGGTTCCGTGGGGCGCGGTTCGCGATCGTCGTCAGCGACTGGACGTTGGCGTCAGGCCTTGATGGCGTTCCGCTCGCCAGCTCTGACCGGCACGCTGAGTCGGTTGTCGGCGGCAGGCGTCGGGCAGACGAAGTGGTCGCTGAAGGCGCACGGCGGCAGGTAGGCGCGATTGAAGTCGATCGTCGTCGCCCCGTCGGCCTCGGGGGCTGGGACGGTCAGGAACCGGAAACGGTAGCTCTCGACACCGCTCGTCGTGTCGGCGAACACGACTTGGAGTCCTGCCTCGGTGTGGTCGGCGTCGATCGAGAACGCCGAGCCGCCGAGCTCGAAGTCGAGCTTCCCGCCGAGGTCCTTCCTGGACACGTAGCCGTCCGCCTGGAGCACGTCGACCTGCTCGGTCGAGGGACGGAAGCTCGCGGACACGACGTAGTCGTCGTCGGGCTGGTAGCTGTCGATGCCGAGGAGCGCGGCTCGCCCCGACGCCTCGGGGTCGAGCACTCGGAGGGCGCGCTGATCGTCGCGCGCGAATGCCCGGAGGATGCGCGCACCGTCGCGGAGCTCCTCGCCCGTCTTCAGGGCCACGCGGTCGCCGACTCCGGAGCCGGAGGCGTCCACGTACCCGCTCTCAGCGAGCCCGCTGCCGACGACGGCGCCGTCGACGATGCTCCAGGTTCCCGCGACGCCCTCGAGTTCGAGCTCGACGCCGTTGGCGAGCCAGTTGGTCGCGACGAGGGCCGCCGGTCCGTACGGGGCACGGACCGCGCGCTCACGACTTTCGTGCCAGGCCGCCCAGCGTGCGCTGAAGTGGTCTCCGGTAGTGGTGCTCTGCTGCGTGCTCATGCTGTTCCCTCTCCTCGTTCTCTCTGCTGATCTCGCCGACGAGTCTCAACGTACTCAGGGCGACGGCGTCGTTCTCGCGGAACGAGACGGCGTTGGTCCGGGGGCGGGAGAACGCCCCGACGAATGGATTGGACGTGTACGGGCCGATGGCGAACCGACGGGGATGCGTCGTCCCGTCTGCCTGCACGATCCTCGAGTCCTCGCGGCGCACCTCGATGACGCCGGTGGCGAGGCTGCCCTCCGGGGTGGCGGCGATGCGCTCGCGCCCTTCGCCCGACTCGATGAGCTGCCTGAGCGCCAGGTTGTCGGTGTGGGCGACGTCGGCGTCGGGAAGCCAGGCGTCGATGAGCGCGCGGGCCGACACCTGTCGCTCGAGCGTCGTGCCCTTGGCCCGGAAGAGGCCTGCCTCCTCGTCCTCCCAGACGCGCAGCTCGCCGCCCAGGAAGTGCACGACACCGGCCTCGCTGAGCGCGAGGAGCTCGTCGAGACGGTGTCCTGGCGGGCCGGACGCGACGTAGCTGAAGAAGCCCTTCCACCAGACGCGAACGTCTCCGGCGAGCGAGGCCGGCGACCAGTTGGGGGCATCCTGGAACTCGACGAAGGTCATGAAGGAGAAGAGGAGGGCGAGGAAGAGACCCTGGTTCTCGCTGTGCTGCTGGCTGTTCCTCCTGCGGAGGTCTTCGCGGATGTAGTCGTGGAGGGCGACCGACACCGAGCCGACGTCGGTAGCCGCGGCCCCGCGCAGGGGGTGGTCGAAGGTCTCGATGTCGAGCTCGTCGCTCGGGTCGACGAGCGCGGCGAGCACCGCCTCGTGGAGTTCGGGCGACTGCGCGGCGAATCGGTCGAGCTCGGCTCGGAACTCGACCCAGGACACGCGGACTCGGTCGGGGTGCCCCGTGAAGAGCTCGCGGTAATAGCCGTGCAGCATCTCCTTGGCGAGGAGCGGCCAGAAGTGCGTCCGGAAGTCCAGGATCTCGTGCTCGGCGACGATCTCGCGGGCGATGTCCGCGGTGAAGTAGCGGGTCTCGAACGGCTCCCCCTGGAGCACGCTCGTGACCTTGGAGTGGTAGGGAACGCCCCGCCTGGAGCCGACGAGGATGCGCGGCTCGCGGCCGGAGGGACGGTACTTGAGGCGTCCCGGCTCGTCTCCTGGCAGGAACGCTCCCCCGCGCCCTTCGGTGAGCAGCACGAGCAGGTCGACGGCGGCGAGGCCGAGACCGCGGACGATGACGGGCTCCCCGGCTTCCACTGCACTGAAGTCTGCGTCTGCCGTGAACGAGGGCGGCACGTAGGCGAGGTCGTGGCGGGCCGCGAACTCGCTCAGCTCGGCGGTTCTCGTCCCTTCGTGGACCAGGGTTCCGGAATGGCCGAGCGCGTACACGACGACGTCGACGGTGAGGCTGTCGCCCGTGTCGAGCTCGACGCGCTGCGCGCCGTTGTCGATCGTCGTGACGCCCGTCACCTCCGCGGCATGGACGAGGACCGTCAGGCCCTCCGGCGCCGAGTCCGCCGCCTGCTCGAAGAACCAGCCCAGGTACCTGCTCTGCAGGCGCCTCGTGGGGAAGCTCGCCGGACCGAGTGAGCGCACCTCGTCGGCCACCTGCTGGTCCTCCGCGTCGAGGTCGTACCCGTCCAGCTCGCCGCGGCTCGCGAGCTCAGCCCATTCGACGAGGGAGGGGCCCTGCCTGACCGGGCCCTCGATGGTGCTCGTCTCGTCGGTGAACATGGTGACGTCGGCCGCCAGCGAGTTGAGCTTCAGGAGCCCGGACTGGGCGTCTCGCCAGATGCGTCCGGCTCCAGGCGGGTGCGGGTCGATGAGGTGCACGACAAGCGGGCCCGTGGTGTCCCCGTCGTAGTTGGCGACGATGCGCTCGAGGAGCCCAGCTCCG
Source organism: Pseudoclavibacter sp. VKM Ac-2888 (assembly GCF_015351285.1). Taxonomy (NCBI): domain Bacteria; kingdom Bacillati; phylum Actinomycetota; class Actinomycetes; order Micrococcales; family Microbacteriaceae; genus Pseudoclavibacter; species Pseudoclavibacter sp. VKM Ac-2888. The sequence continues at coordinate 316,947 of NZ_JADKSM010000001.1, read as the reverse complement.
CGAGGTCCGGCGCCGAGGACCGCGATGCACCTGGCTCCCCTGGTGCTGTCGATGTCGATGAGCCTGGCCGCGGATGTCATGCGATCGCCTCCAGGACGCGCTCGGTGGGCTTGCCCCCGGGGATGGCGTCGACGAGCGCTCGGGTGTATGCGTTGGTGCTGCGCTCGAAGACCTCGTCGACGGTGCCTTCCTCGAGCAGCTCGCCGCCGCGGAGCACGCCGACGCGATCGGCGATCTGGCGGACGACCCCGAGGTCGTGGGTGATGAACAGGTAGCTCAGCGAGTGATCGGCCTGGAGGTCGACGAGGAGCTGGAGGATCTGCGCCTGGACGGAGACGTCGAGGGCGGAGACGGCTTCGTCGAGGACGATGAGCTCTGGCTTCAGGGCGAGTGCTCGTGCGATGGCGACGCGCTGCCGCTGCCCTCCGGAGAGCTGCGTCGAGCGCCGTTGCGCGAAATCGGCGGGGAGCGCGACGTCGTCCAGCAGCTCGAGCACCCGCGCGCGGCGCGACTGCTTGTCGCCGATCCCGAAGGCCCGCAGCGGCTGCTCGATGGAGTCCGCGACGGTGAAGCGCGGGTCGAGCGATGAGTAGGGGTCCTGGTGCACGAGCCCGGTCCTGCGGCGGAAGGCTCTCAGGGCGCTGCCTCTGGCGCCGGCGACTTCGAGGCCGTCGAGGCGGATGCTCCCCTGGTCCGGTCGTTCGAGGAGCAGGGCGAGGCGGGCGGTCGTGCTCTTGCCGGACCCCGACTCGCCGACGAGCGCGTAGCTCTCGCCGCGGGCGATCGAGAAGGCGACGTCCTTGGTCGCGTCGACCCGTGCGCCTCCCGGCAGACGGAACGTCTTGCTCAGTCCCCTGACCTCCAGCACCGGGCGGCTGCGGTCGATGCCGAGGGTGCCGGTGGCCGGCGCGAGCCGCGTCGAGGTCCTGGTGGGTGCGGCCGCGACGAGTCGCTTCGTGTACGGGTGCTGCGGGTCCTCGAGGACCTGGGCGGCCGGGCCAGCCTCGACGATCGCTCCGTGCTGCATGACGAGGATGCGGTCGGCCCGGTCGGCTGCCACCCCGAGGTCGTGGGTGATGAAGAGCACGGCCGTGGATGCGACGGCGGCCCGTTCCGCGATGAGGTCGAGGATCTGGCGTTGGACGGTCACGTCGAGGGCGCTCGTCGGCTCGTCGGCGATGATGAGGCCGGGCGAGGCTGCGAGCGCGGCCGCGATGAGGACCCGCTGCCGCATGCCGCCGGAGAACTGGTGGGGGTACTGCGCCGCACGCTTCGCCGCATCCGGGATGCCTGCGTCCTGGAGGAGTTCGACGGCTCGCGCGCGTGCGTCCTTCTTGGTGGCGAGGCCGTGGATGAGGAGCACCTCGGCGACCTGCGCTCCGACGGTCTGCAGCGGGTTCAGAGACGCCGATGGGTCCTGCGGGATGAGGCCGATGCGTGCACCGCGGACGGCACGCCATTCGAGCGGCGTCAGGGCGGTGAGGTCGAGGCCGTCGTAGCGGAGGGCGTTCGCGGTCACCGCGGTGCTCGCGGGGAGGAGGTCGACGATCGACTTGGCGACGCTGGTCTTGCCCGAGCCGGACTCGCCGACGATGGCGACCTGCTCCCCCGGGTACACGTCGAAGGAGACGCCGGCGACGGCGAGCGTCGTGGCTCCCTTGTAGGCGAGCTGGAGGTCGCGGACGGACAGGAGCGGCTGCGGTTCGCCGCCTGCCTGATGCGTCAGGGGTGTGGAGGTCATGAGCGGTCTCCTCGTTCTTGGAGCCAGCGCGAGATGCGCGCCGTGGAGAGCACGACCGCGACGATCACGAGTCCGGGCAGGGTGGTGAGCCACCAAGCGGCCTGCAGGTAGTCGCGGCCCTCGGAGATGAGGGCGCCCCACTCCGGCTGGGGCGGCGGGGCTCCGAAGCCGAGGAAGCTGAGGGCGGAGATGGCGAGCACTGCGGCGCCGAACTCGATGGCGGCGAGCGCGAGGACCGGGGTGATCGCGGCGGGGAGGACCTGGCGAAAGATGATGCTCGGCCAGCGAGCGCCCGAGAGCTTCGCCGCCTCGATGTAGCCGGCGGTGGCAACCGAGAGGACCTGCGAGCGCATGATGCGCGCGAAGGCTGCCGTGGACGCGAGGCCGACCGCGATCGCGATGTTGAGCGTCCCGAAGCCGAGTCCCGTGATGATGGTGAGCGAGAGCAGCAGGGCGGGGATCGCGAGGATGACGTCCATGAAGCGCATGATCGCCTCGTCGACGAATCCCCGGAGGTATCCGGCGAGGAGCCCGAGGAGCGCCCCGGTGCCGAGCGCGATGACGACGGCGAGGCCGGACGCGAGGAGGGTGGTCTGCGAGCCGTGGATGAAGCGCGCGAGGGTGTCTCGGCCCAGGTTGTCGGTGCCGAAGGGGTGCGCGGGGCTCGGCGGCTGGAGGCGGTCGAGGAGGGTGCCGTTGATGGCGTCGTACGGCGTGAAGATCGACGGCGCGATAGCCCAAGCGACGACGGTGGCGAGCACGGCGACCGCCAGGATGAGGGACGGCAGGCGCAGGAGGCTGCGGAAGCGCGCGAACGACGACGACTTCACGGCGGCAGGCACGGGCTGCGGGGTCCGCTCGGCGGCGGCGCCGCCGGCACTGCCCGGGGCAACGTACCGCTCGGTGCGACTCAGCACAGCGAGGTCCGACGGCGGTGTGAGGAGGGGCTGGTTCATGCTGCGACCTCGTTGGCTCGTGTCCTGCCGGGCTCCGTGGAAGCTGCGCCGGGCGCCGATGGGGGTGTCGGACGCCCCTTGGTCGCGGGGCGCTGCTTCGTGGAGTGCGAGAGGCGGGGGTCGACGAGCGGGTAGAGCGCGTCGACGATGAGGTTGGTGACGACGAAGATCGCGGCGGCGAAGACGACCGCGATCATGACGAGGGGGATGTCGCGGTTGGCGACGGCGGTCACGATCATGCGGCCGACGCCGTCGCGGGAGAAGACGGTCTCGGTGACGACGGTTCCCGCGAGGAGCTGGCCGACGAGCACCCCGCCGATCGTGAGGGTCGGCAGGGCCGCGTTCCTGAGCGCGTGGCGCACGAGGATGCGTGTGTCGCCGGCCCCCTTCGCCCTGGCCTGCTCGATGAAGGGCCGGGCGAGGGTCTCGTGCAGGCTGCGGGTGAGCACCTGGGCAAGGTAGGCGCCGGTCGGGATCGAGAGCGTCAGCGCCGGGAGGATGAGCCCCACGAACCCCGTGCTGCCGAAGGCTGGCACCCAGCCGAGCTGGAAGGAGAAGACCTGCAGGAGGAGGAGCCCGAGCCAGAACGTCGGGACCGCGATGGCGAGGGAGGGCAGCGATTGGAGGATGCCGCGCAGCCAGGAGGATCGGATGAGGTTGCTGACGAGCGCGAGTCCGATGCCGCCGATGACGGACAGCACGAGGGCTGCCCCGGCGAGGGTTGCCGTCGACGGGAGCGCGCGGGCGAGCACCTCGGTGGCGGGGATGCCGTTCTGCACGGAGCTGCCGAAGTCGAGGACCAGGGCTCCCCCGAGGGCGGCCAGGTACTGCTCGTGGAACGGAGCGTCGAGCCCGAGCTCCGCTCTCAGCGCCTCGATGGCGGCCGGGTCTGCGGCCCCCTCTCCGCCGCCGGCCGCGGCCACGGCCGCAGCGTCGCCGGGGAGGAGGTAGAGGAGGAGGAACGACAGGGTGAAGGCCGCCCAGAGGACCAGGATCCCCAGGGCGAGCCTCCACGCGAAGTAGCGAGCCATACGGTTACTCCGCGGCCTTCCAGGCTGCCGAGAAGTCGAGCCTGCTGGACGCCTCGAACTGCACTCCCTGGACGCCGGGCGCCTGGACGAGGTTCGTGGAGAGCTGGATGACGGGGACGGCGTAGCCCTCCTCGAGCAGCTGGGTGACAGCCGCGTCGACCTCGGTCTGGCGCGCATCCGCATCGACGATGGCGGCCTGCGAGTTGAGCACCTCGTCGATCGGGCCGACCTCGCGGTAGTTGTACTTGTTGCCGCCCTCAGCCGAGAAGAACACGCGGAGCGCGTCCGGGTCGGCGCGGGTGATGTTCGCCCAGGTGAACGGCTGCGTGCCGTCGTTGATCGCGGTCACGTCGGCGATGGGGGCCTCGCGGAGCTGGAGGTCGATGCCGACGGCGGCGAGCTGGACCTGCACCTGCTCGAGGACGTTGGTGGTCGGCTGCCAGTAGGCGAGCTCGAAGCTCAGCTTCTGGCCGTCCTTCTCGCGGATGCCGTCCGCGCCTTCGACCCAGCCGGCTTCGTCGAGCAGCTTCGCGGCGTCCTCGACGTTGTACTCGAGGATGTCGCTCTGGTCGCTGTAGTAGGGCGTCGACGTGGCGAGCACGCTCGTGGCCGGGCTGTCCTCTGGCGTCAGGAGGGCGAGGAGCTCCTCGCGGTTGATGCTCTTCTGCACGGCGAGGCGCACGTTCTTGTCGGAGAGGATCGGGTGCGAGGCATTCGGGATGAGGTTGTAGACGACACCGGGGTTGGCACGGTTCTGCACGTTCGCGCCGGCGCCCTTGAGTGCGTCGAGGTCGACGAAGGAGACGTCGGTCGAGACGTCGAGCTGGCCGGACTGGAGCGACCCGGTGAGCGTCGATGCCTCCGGGATGACGGAGTACGTGATCGTATCGAGGTAGGGACGCTCGGTGTTGCCGGTCGTCGAGGCACCCCACGTGTAGTCCTCGCGGGCGGCGAGGACCGTCTCGGCGTTGGGGGTGTAGCTCTCGACGGAGAAGGGCCCCGAGCCGATGAAGTCGCCGTCGCAGCGCGCTTCCTGGCTGAGCTTCGTGCTCTCGGTGGAGACGAGCCCGAGCGTGAAGGTGGAGGTCGCCTGCAGGAACTGCGCCGACGGCTCGGCGAAGGTGTAGGTGACCGTCTGCGGGTCCACGACGGTGACCGACTCGAGGCCGGCGAGGTACAGATTGCCGAGCGCCGACTTCGCGCCGAGCGCCTGGACACCCTCCGCGTTGGCCTTGACGGCTTCGGCGTCGATGGGCGTGCCGTCGGCGAAGGTCGGCCCCTCGGCGAGCGTGAAGGTGAACTCCCTCGCGTCGTCCGAGATCTCCCAGGACTCGGCGAGCCACGGAAGCACCTCGCCGGTCTCGACGTCCTGCGTCGTGAGCGACGCGACGGTCTGGCGGGCGATGTTGACGTTGTTGTTGTTGCCGACCTGGGCCGGGTCGATGCATCCGATGTCGCTGAGGATGCCGACGCGCAGGTTGCCGCCCTGAACAGGCTCTGCGTCGGCCGCCGGAACCGCTCCAGACTGCGACGCGCACGAGGCGAGCGCCATCATCCCGACCGCGGCGAGGGCGGCGGCGGAAAGCGGTCTGGTCGAGCGGGTCATCTGGACTCCTTCTCAGCGGAACGCACCCCGATTGCGGGATCCGTCCCAGGTACGGGGATGTCCAGAGACTAGGAAGACGGCCGCCCACTCAGGTGGACGGCCGAAATCTCAGGTACCAGGAGGACACGCAGGGTCACATTGCGCGGAGGAACCCGGCGAGGTCTTCGAGCTCCTGCGGCGAGATGCCGTGCGCGAGGCCCGGGTAGGTGTGCTCGCTGGCCGTCGCGTGACCGGACAGCCACGCGGTGGTCCGATCGAAGGTGGCGTCGCTGATGATCTGGTCCCGGTCCCCGCGCCCGAAGAACACGGGTGGACGGATGCTGGTGAGCTCCTCGTCGCCCGGCTGCTCGCCCTGCAGGGAGAAGCCGGAGAGGACGGCCCCGCGCTCGAAGCGCTGCGGCTCCCGGCGCAGCAGCTGGGTCACCATGAGCCCGCCCTGAGAGAAGCCGATCGGGATGACGTTCGCGGCCGGTGCCGTGTTCTGGTCGAGCCAGGCGAGCACGGCGTCCGTGGCCGCTGCGGCCTTGGCCGGGTCGGGCAGACCCGGGCGGTCGATGGGCACCCAGGCGTAGGAGCCGACCTCGGCGGGCGTCTCCTCGCGGAGGACGAGGGGCGCGCGCAGGGAGGCCCAGTCGAAGCCGTCGCCGAGGGAGGGCAGGAGGCTCGTGAGGTCGTCCTCGTGCGATCCGTAGCCGTGCATGAGCAGGAGGATCGGCCGCTTGCTCGAGGCGTCGATCGACGAGAGCGCCGTGCTGATCGCGAGCCCGCTCATGCCGCGACCGCCTGCGCACGCGTGCGGAGCACGACCTCGGAGCGCCAGGGATCCAGCACGGTGATGGTCGCGCCGTCGTCGGCGAACTGGAGGCCGGCGCCGCGGAGCCGGTCGGCGACCGCGTCGAGCTCGGTCCGTTCTGGAACCTCGATCGTGAGCTGGCCGAGGCCCAGGGTCGCTGCTCGGGGTCCGGCGCCTGCACTGTTCCAGACGTTGAGGGCGATGTGGTGGTGGTAGCCGCCCGCGCTCACGAAGAGCGCTCCTGGATAGGTGGTCGTCGTCTCGAAGCCGAGGGTGTCGACGTAGAAGCTCTTCGCCGTGTCGACGTCGCCGACCTGCAGGTGCACATGGCCGACGTCCGCTGCGGCCTTCTGGGGCGCATCCGCGGTGTCTTCGACGAGGTTGGCTCGCAGATAGGCGTTGGGATCGAGGAACTCGGTGGACATGGCGATGCGCCCGGCGGCGTCGAGCCACGTGTCACGCGGACGGTCGGTGTAGAGCTCGATGCCGTTGCCCTCTGGGTCGGTGAAGTAGAAGGCCTCGCTGACGTGGTGGTCGGAGGAGCCGACGAACTGGGAGCGCGGGTGCTGGGCCGCCCGGTAGACGGTCGCGGCGAGGTCGCTCGGCGTGTCGAACAGGAGCGCGGTATGGAAGAGCCCGGCGGCACGGCGCGGAGCGACCGGGAGGCCGGGGGTGTGCCGGAGGCGCACGAGCGGGGCGGCTCCTCGACCGAGCGTGATCTCGCCGTCGGTCTCAGCGATCGGCTCGAGGGCGAGCGCCGTGCGGTAGTACTCGGATTGCGCGGCGAGGTCGCCGACGTGGAGTGAGACGAGGCCCATCCCGGTGCCTGCGTCGAGCTTGTCGCCATCTGATGTCGTCATGGCACGAACCGTAGCACTCAAGAACTTGCATCTACAAGTAAAAGGCGCGAGGATGAGGGCATGACCGAACCCAGATGGCTCTCTGCGGACGAGCAGCACTCGTGGCTGCACTTCATCGGGGTCGTCGAGCTGCTCCCGGGTGCGCTCGACACGCAGCTCGGCAACGACGCCGGCATCACGCACTACGAGTATCTCGTGATGGCGGTGCTCTCGGAGTCGCCGGGCCGGAGCCTCCGGATGACCGACCTCGCGACGCGCACCAATGCCACGCTCCCGCGCCTCTCCCGTGTCGTCCTCGGCCTGGAGCAGCGCGGCCACGTCGAGCGCACGAGCCACCCGGGCGACCGAAGGGCGAAGATCGCGAAGCTCAGCGACAGCGGCATGCTGTTCCTCGAGGAGACCGCACCCGGCCACGTCGGCAAGGTGCGGGAGCTCATCGTGGATGCGCTCACCCCTGAGGAATTCAGCACACTCGGCAGGATCTCCCAGAAGCTGCTCGACCGGATCGACCCCGAGGACCGCTTCGGCGTCCACCGGACCGCGACGGAGCCGGCGGGCTCGGACTCCGAGCCGATCGCCCGATTGGGCATCGGGGCTCCCGCGACCCGTGCGCTCGCCGGCGATGGCCAGACCCTGCTCGGCGACGTCGCCGGCGCGAGCCGCGAGCACCTGCTCTCCCTGCACGGCGTCGGCCCCCGCGCCGTGGGCATCCTCGAGGGCGCCCTCGAGGCGCGTGGGCTCGCACCGCTGCAGCGCTGACGGCCCGGGCAGGGAGGCAGGCGGAGACGCCCGAACCACCAGCGCTGCTCGCGTGCCGCGGCGGCGGGCACCGGGCTGCCTCCCGCTCAAGCTGCGGCGAGGTGCGCCTCACGCTCGATGCTCCGCGCGACCGGCCTCTCGCAGAGATGGTGCGCGTAGGCGGGGATCGTCAGGAACGTCGGGAACTCGTCGTCCAACGAGACCCGTCGCAGGATCTGCGCGGCGGCCTCGAAGCGGTCGCCCTCGAAGCGCCGCGCGTCGCTGAGGGCGCCGTCGAGCAGCGACTCGACCAGCTCACGCGTCACCACCGTGCCGGATTCGGTCACGGTCTGCTGGGCGATCCACTGCCACAGCTGGGAGCGTGAGATCTCGGCCGTCGCCGCATCCTCCATGAGGCCGTCGATCGCGACGGCACCCACCCCGCGCAGCCAGCTCTCGATGTAACGCAGCGCGACGGAGACGTTGGCGCGCACCCCCTCGTCGGTGACGTGCTTCTCCAGCGAGCGCACGTCGAGGAGCTGCGCCGCCGTGACGTCGACCTCAGAGCGGTCTCGTCCAAGCTGGTTGGGTGCCCCGCCGAGCACGGCGTCGAATTCTGCGCGCGCGACGTCGATGAGTCCCGGATGCGCGACCCAGGACCCGTCGAATCCGTCTGCAGCCTCCCTCGCCTTGTCGGCACGCACCTTCTCGAGGGCACGCGCCGTGACCTCGGGCTCGCGGGAGTTCGGGATGAAGGCGCTCATGCCGCCGATCGCGTGGGCGCCCCGCGCGTGGCAGGTTCGCACGAGCAGCTCCGTGTACGCCCGCATGAACGGGACCGTCATCGTGATCCGGTCGCGGTTGGGGAAGACGTACTGGGGTCCGCGCGAGCGGTAGTGCTTGATGAAGCTGAAGATGTAGTCCCATCGTCCGGCGTTGAGGCCCGCGCAGTGCTCGCGCAGCTCGTAGAGGATCTCGTCCATCTCGAAGGCCGCGGGCAGCGTCTCGATGAGCACGGTCGCCCGGATCGTGCCGTGCTCGATGCCGATGGCCCGTTCCGAGAAGGTGAAGACGTCGTCCCAGAGGCGCGCCTCGAGGTGGTTCTCGAGCTTGGGCAGGTAGAAGTAGGGACCGCGCCCGCGCGCCAGCAGCTCCGTGGCGTTGTGGAAGAAGTAGAGCCCGAAGTCCACGAGCGAACCGGATGCGGGCCGCTGCTGGCCCGAGCGGTCGGTGTAGCTCAGGTGCTTCTCGACGAGGTGCCAGCCGCGGGGCCTGACGATGATGGTCGGCGTCTTGTCGGCGGTGACCGAGTACTCCTTTCCTTCCGGACTCGTGTACTCGATGCGCTCCCTGACCGCATCCAGGAGCGAGACCTGCCCGCCGACGATGTTCTGCCAGGTCGGGCTCGTCGCGTCCTCGAGGTCAGCCAGCCAGGCGTTCGCTCCGGAGTTGAGGGCGTTGATGGTCATCTTGCGATCGGTGGGACCGGTGATCTCGATGCGGCGGTCCTCGAGACCGGGGCCGGCCCCCGCGACTCGCCAGCTCGGGTCCTCCCGCACGGGGGCGGTCTCGCTCAGGAAGCGGAAGTCGCGGCCGTTCTCGACGGCCTTCCGGCCGTCCATCCTGGCGAGGAGGCGTTCGTGGCGCCTGCCCGCAAACTGGTCGTGGAGCCGCAGGACGAACTCGAGGGCTTCGCGGGTGAGGATCTCGTCGAAGCGATCGCCGATCGGCCCGGTCACCTTCAGGCGCGGTTCTGGTGTGCTGTTCATGGTCATGGCTGCTTTCTGCGTCGATGGGTCAGGGAAGTCGAGGGAGAGTGTGACGTCGCGCGGTTCAGTGGAACTGCTCGGACTCGGTGGAGCCGACGAGGGCGAGTGTGGAGCTGGCGGGGTTGAGGCTCGAGGACAGGCGGTCGAAGTAGCCGGTGCCGACCTCGCGCTGGTGCTTCGTCGCCGTGTAGCCGTCGGCCTCGCTTGCGAACTCGGCCTCCTGGAGGTCGACGTAGGCGCTCATGTGGCGGGCGCTGTAGTCGCGGGCGAGCGTGTACATGGAGTGGTTGAGCGCGTGGAATCCGGCGAGGGTGATGAACTGGAAGGTGTAGCCCATGGCAGCGAGCTCACGCTGGAACGCGGCGATCTGCTCGTCGTCGAGGTGGCGCTTCCAGTTGAAGGACGGCGAGCAGTTGTAGGCGAGCTTCTTGTCGGGGAACTCGGCGTGGATGCTCTCGGCGAAGGTTCGGGCCAGCTCGAGGTCGGGTTCGCCGCTCTCGACCCAGAGGAGGTCGGCGTACGGGGCGTATGCGTGCCCGCGGGCGAGCACGGTCTCGATGCCTGGCTTCGTCTCGTAGAACCCTTCGGCGGTCCGGTCGCCCGTCAGGAACGGTCGGTCGCGCTCGTCGACGTCGCTCGTGATGAGGTTCGCGGCGAGGGAGTCGGTGCGGGCGATGATGACGCTGGGCACGCCGGCGACGTCGGCGGCGAGGCGGGCCGCGTTGAGGGTGCGGATGTGCTGCTGGGTCGGCACGAGGACCTTGCCGCCCATGTGACCGCATTTCTTCTCGCTCGCGAGCTGGTCTTCCCAGTGCACGCCTGCGGCTCCTGCCTGGATCATGGAGGCCATGAGCTCGTAGGCGTTGAGCGGGCCGCCGAAGCCGGCTTCGGCGTCGGCGACGATGGGCGCGAGCCAGTCGCGGCTCGGCGCCCCGTCCTCGGCGGTCTCGATCTGGTCGGCACGGAGGAGGGCATTGTTGATGCGGCGGACGACGGCCGGCACGGAGTTCGCCGGGTAGAGGCTCTGGTCCGGGTAGGTCTGGCCGGAGAGGTTCGCGTCGGCGGCGACCTGCCACCCGGAGAGGTAGATGGCCTTGAGGCCGGCACGCACCTGCTGCACGGCCTGGTTGCCTGTTAGGGCCCCGAGGGCGGCGACCCAGCTGCCGTCGTCGTCGTTCACGAGGCCCCAGAGGCGCTCCGCTCCTCGGCGTGCGAGCGTCTGCTCCTCGACGACGCTCCCCCGCAGTGCGACGACGTCCTCGGCGGAGAAGTCGCGTGTGATGCCGCTCCAGCGGGCTTCCGTCTTCCAGGCGGTCTCGATGCTCGCGGCCTTCGCCTGCGCCGACTCGGTTCCGTGAGGCGTCGTCTGGTCCATGATGAGCTCCTTTGCTCGAAGAACTGGTGTTGTGTCGATCCTGTGCCGTCCTGGACGCTCGAGACGGAAACTCCGACTAGAAATCTGCCCGTTCTTCTAGCGCGCAGAAGGATGCGTGTGGCACGGTTGCGCACATGGACATCGACGTTCTGACGCTCGGCCGACGCATCCGCTCGATACGGCAGGAGCGGGGCCTCACCCTCGAGGCGCTCGGCACCGCCATCAAGCGCGCGCCCTCGCAGATCTCCGCCATCGAGACCGGGAAGCGCGAGGTTCGACTGTCTGAGCTGCAGGCCTTCGCGCGCCTCTTCGGGGTGAGCGTCGACGAGCTGCTCTCCGACGCCCCGCTCTCGAAGCGCGCGTCCCTCGAAGTCGAGCTCGAACGCGCGCAGGCGGGCCGGATCGCCCTCGCGCTCGGCCTGGATCCGCTTCCCATCCGCCGCTCGCTGAGCGACGAGGCCATCGAGACGATCCTCGCGCTCTACCGGGAGCTCGCCAGAATCGACTCAGAGCGGGCCGCGACCCCCGAGGAGGCTCGGCGAGCCAACACCGAGCTGCGGCGTGCCATGCGCGAGCGGGACAACTACTACGCGGAACTCGAGGAGCAGGCCTCTGCGCTGCTCACGAGCGTCGGGCACGAGGATGGGCCGCTCTCGCAGCGCACCGCGGCCGACATCGCGGCTCACCTCGGGCTGACGCTGCACTACGTGCGCGACCTGCCCGTCTCGACCCGATCGGTCGTCGATCGGAGACACGGTCGCATCTACGTGCCCCTGGCCCAGTCGCCGGATGCTGACCCACGATCCATCATCCTGCAGACCATCTCGAGCTACGTGCTCGGCCACGAGGCACCGCGCGACTACGCGGAGTTCCTCCTGCAGCGGGTCGAGACGAACTACTTCACCGGGGCGCTCCTGATCCCGGAGCTGGGCGCCGCGAAGCTCATGGGTGCGGCCCAGCAGCGTCGGGCGCTTTCGGTCGAGGACCTCCGCGACGCGTACGGGGTGAGCTACGAGACCGCAGCCCACCGGTTCACGAACCTCAGCACGCATCACCTCGGCATCCCGGTCCACTTCCTGAAGGTCAGCGAGTCCGGGGTCATCTCGAAGGCCTACGAGAACGACAGCGTCAGCTTCCCCACCGACGCGCTCGGCGCCGTGGAGGGCCAGTTCGTGTGCAGGCAGTGGAGCGCGCGGCGGGTGTTCGACGTCGAGGACCGATTCAGCCCCTACCACCAGTACACGGACAAGCCGGTCGGCACCTACTGGTGCACCTCGCGCATCCAGAACACGCCCCTTGGCACCTTCTCGGTCAGCGTCGGCACGGCCTTCGAGCACGCGAAATGGTTCGCGGGGCGCGAGACGACGCGCAGGCACACCTCCACCTGCCCGAACGGCGACTGCTGTCGTCGCCCCTCTGAGCAGCTGTCGGCGAGGTGGGCGGGCGCGTCGTTCCCGAACGCCCGCCTCCACACCTCACTGCATGCGGCGATGCCGACCGGGGCGTTCCCCGGCGTCGACGAGGTGGAGGTGTACGAGTTCCTGGATCGTCACGCCCCGGCGGCACCCCCGGAGGCACCGCCCGCGCCGAGCAGCTGACCGCTGGGCGCATCGGCCGATGGCGGCTCCGCCGGCAGTCCGAGCGTCTCGCGGAGGGTGGCCCCAGGCGTGTACTCCTCGCGGTACACGCCGCGCTCCTGCAGCTCTGGGATGACGCCGTCGACGAAGCGGTCGAGCCCGTTGGGGATCAGCGAGGGCACGATGACGAACCCGTCGGAGGCGCCGCCCTGGACGTAGCGGGAGATCTCATCGGCGATGTGCGACGCGGTCCCGACGAAGGTGTGCCGCGTGTTGAGCTTCACCATCAGCTCGCGCACGGTGAGCGAGTCCCGCTCCGCGATCTCCCTGAACCTGGAGATCTGGGCGCGCTGCTTGGAGAGGTCGTTCGCCTGACCGGCGCGGATGCGCTCGTCGCCAGGCTCGAGGTCGGGCAGCGGGCCGTCCGGGTCGACGCCAGACAGGTCCCTTCCCCACACCTGCTCGAGCATCGCGATCGCCGTCTGCGGGCTGACCTGGGCGAGGGCCTCCTCGCGGGACCGCTCGCGGGCATCCGCCTCAGAATCGCCGATCACGAATGTCGCGGCCGGCATAATCAGGAGGGAGTCGCGTGAGCGGCCAGCTGCGGGCAGGCGGCCCTTGACGTCGTCGTAGAACCGCTTGCCGTCTTCGAAGGCGGCGTGCAGGGAGAAGATGATCTCGGCGTTCGCCGACGCGAAGTCTCGCCCAGCCGGGGAGTCGCCGGCCTGCACGATGACCGGGTAGCGCTGGGGACTGCGTGGCACGTTCGGGATCGTCTCGACGTCGAAGTGCTTGCCGACGTGGTTGATGCGGCTGACCCCGCCTGGTCGCAGGTACTCGCCACGGCCGGGGTTGGCGGCGATCGCGTCGGCCTCCCACGCGTCCCAGAGACGCTTCGAGAGCCGCACGAACTCCTCGGCCCGCTCGTAGCGCTCCGAGTACTCCAGGAACCCGCCACGGCGGAAGTTCTGGCCGTGGAAGGCGTCGCTCGACGTGACGACGTTCCAGCCGGCTCGTCCTTTCGAGAGGTGGTCGAGGGTCGCGAGCTGCCTCGCGAGATCTGCCGGCTCGTTGAAGGTCGAGGAGAGCGTGCCGACGAGTCCGATGTGCTCGGTGAGGCTGGCGAGTGCGGCGAGGATCACGAGCGTGTTGGGGCGCCCGACGACGTCGAGCTCGTGGATGCGCCCCTTGTGCTCACGAAGCCGAAGCCCCTCGGCGAGGAACAGGTAGTCGAACCTGCCGCGCTCGGCGGTCTCCGCGAAGGCCCGGAAGGAGGCGAGGTCGATCTGGCTTCCTGCATCTGGGTCGGTCCAGATGGTCGTGTTGTTGACCCCGGGGAAGTGCGCCGCGAGGTGGACCTGCTTGAGGGGCGTGCCGCTCATGCGCGCTGTGCCTTTCCATCGTTGACGAGGGCGCCGCGGCCGCGAGCCGCTTGGCGGTCTGCATGGGCTGCGGCGAAGCGGTTCGCGGGGCGCGGTTCGAGCCCGAGCGTCTTGCGCAGGCTCGGTGACTTCTCGCGGGGGTTCGGGGGCGAGACGATGCCTCGGGCCTCGAGCATGGGGCGCACCCTGTCGACGAACTCGGCGACGTCGCCGTGGGTCAGGGGGCGGACGCGCACGCCGTCGAGGCCGGCGTCCGCGTACTTGGCGATGAGCTCGGCGGTCGTCACGTTGGACCTGACCACGACTCTGGTGTCGCTGCGGTAGCCGGAGTCTGCGCGGACGCGCTCGTCGAGCGCTCGGAAGTGCTCCTCGGTCGACCCGTCCTCGTCGCCGAGGAAGATCTCCAGGTCGGCGACGACGCGGAGGGGCTCGCCCGTGCGGCCAACGCGCTGCTCTGCCTCCCGGATCGCTGCGAGGAGCTCGGCGACCGTGGCTCGGCCGGGCGTGACGAACACGACGTCGGCCTGCCGCGCCGCGAACTCGAACGCGTCCTGCGTCTGCGCGAGCGCGAAGACCGGCGGCTGCCCCTGCGGCGAGCGCGGCACGATGGAGGGCCCCTTCACGCTGAAGTGCTCGCCCTCGAAGTCCGCGTAGTGCAGGCGGTCCGCGTCGATGAATCGGCCCGTCGGCTCGTCGCGGATGACGGCGTCGTCTTCCCAGCTGTCCCAGAGCCGCCGGATGACCTCGACCGAGTCCGCCCCTTCGGCGAAGATCGCGTCGAGGCCGAGTGAGCTCTTGCGTCCGAAGCTCGCCGCCTCCGCGGCACTCGCGCTGAGCTTGGCCCGGAGGCCCGCGCGGCCGAGCGACACGAAGTCGAGGGTCTGGATGCTCGTGGCAGCGTGGAACGGCTCCGCGTGCGTGAGGCCGATGGTGGGGACGAGCCCGATCCGCTTGGTGTGCGGGGCGAGGGCGGCCGCGAGAAGGGTCGCGTCGAGCGACACCTCGGCGAGATCGCGAGATGCCTCCCAGTCCGGGGCGCTCCCCTCGATCTGGTAGGCGTCCTCGAAGGTGACGTAGTCGATGCCGGCGCGCTCGGCGTGCTGGACGAGTTCGCGCCAGTAGCCGAGCTCCGTGAGCCGAGTCCCGTCACCGCGTGGCAGCACCGTCCACGCGGCTGGGTGCCAGCCTGCGCCCTGGAGCGCGAGCCCGACCGTGAATCGTCCGGGGCTTGGTCGTCTCGACATGATGCCTCTCTCACGGGATCCGGTGTCCGAGCACCGCGGAGCGCAGCAGCCGCGGTGTTCTGGGTTGCCCGATCGTAGTTCCGCGCGTCACAGCCGGGAGTCCGGGTGCGTCACCCGCCGAAATGGAGTGCAACATTGCGACGCGCGCGAGCGACCGGGATCACGGCCGTGGCCGATTAGTCTGCTGTTCCATGGAGCTCGAACTCGCAGTCTTCGGTGTGGCGGCGGTCCTCATCATCGTCGCCGTGGCCGCCATCGCGCCCAAGCTGGGGGTCGCGGCGCCCATCCTGCTGGTGCTCGTCGGCATCGGGGTCGGCTATCTGCCCGGGGTCCCTGACTTCGAGTTCCCCCCTGAGCTGATCCTCACGATCGTGCTGCCGCCCATCCTCTACTCGGCCGCCGTGAACGTTCCGCTCGCGGATTTCCGCCGCAACCTGCGTTCCATCACGGGACTGTCGGTGCTGCTCGTTATCATCTCGGCGTTCGGCAGCGGGCTGCTCCTCTACGCGCTCCTCCCCGACCTGAACCTCGCCGCCGCGATCGCGCTCGGGGCCGTCATCAGCCCGCCGGATGCGGTGGCCGCGACGGCGGTCGGCAAGCGGCTCGGCCTTCCTCCGCGCCTCGTGACGGTGCTCGAGGGCGAGGGCCTCGTGAACGACGCGACGGCGCTTGTCATGCTCCGCAGCGCGATCGCGGCGACGGCGGGAGCGCTGTCGTTCTGGGGAGCTGTCGGTGACTTCGTGCTCGCCGTGACCCTGGCCGTCGTCCTCGGCGCCGTGGTCGGCGCGGTCACCGTGTACGTGCGCTCCAAGCTCGACAGCGCCGTGCTGACGACGGCGATCTCGTTCACGGTGCCGTTCCTGGCCTACGTGCCGACGGAGGAGGTCGGTGGCTCCGGTGTGCTCGCGGTCGTGGTCGCGGGACTCATCACGGGGCACGCCAGTGCGAGCCGGTTCAGCCCGCAGGATCGCATCAGCGAGCGCACGAACTGGCGCACGGCGCAGCTCCTGCTGGAGAACGGCGTCTTCCTCCTCATGGGCTTCGAGCTGTCGGCGCTCATCGAGTCCGTGGACGGCGACGAGGACGGCATCGGGCTGCTGCACGCTGTCGGCATCGGCCTGCTCGCGACGATCGCGCTGGTCGTCATCCGGGTGCTGTTCGTCATCCCGCTCGTGCTGATGCTCCGCAGGGAGCAGCGCCGAGCCGAGCTCGTCGCGCCTCGCGTCGAGCAGTTCCTCAAGCGGGTGACCGCCCCCGGACTCGCGAGCACGCGGCCGCGCCTCGTCGACCGGGCCAAGCGCGCGAGCGCCGACATCGCGTTCTATCGCGACGAGGGGCTCGGCTGGCGAGGCGGGGCCGTCCTGGCGTGGTCCGGGATGCGCGGGGTCGTCACGCTCGCGGCGGCGCAGTCGCTGCCCGCGGATTTCCCGTACCGGCCGCAGCTCGTGCTGATCGCCTTCACGGTGGCGATCGTGACGCTCGTCGTGCAGGGCGGCACCCTCCCGCTTCTCATCAGGAAGCTCGGGGTCACCGGCACGGACGCCGACGCGGACGCCCGGGAGCTCGCGAGCCTCGCCGACGAGGTGTTCGACGTCGCGCGCGAGTCGCTCGCGAACCCGGAGCTTCGGCGTGCTGATGGCGGAGCGTACGACGCTGAGCTGCTCGAGCAGGTGCAGGCCGTCGCCTCCCGAATGAGCCGGCTGCTCTCCAAGCCCGTCGACCTCGACGAGGACGCGCAGGACACGCACGTGCAGCGGCGAGAGCTCACGCGCATCCTGCTCGACAACGCCCAACTGGCGCTGCTCGATGCGAGGTCGTCGGGGAGCTACTCGTCTCGGACCATCGAGCAGGCGCAGCACCGCCTCGATGCCGAGGCCCTCCGCTTCGGCGGCGCCTGACGCGAGTGTGGGAGGCGGGCCAAACGCGAGTTCGCGCGGCGCCCGACGCGAGTTCGGCGCCGCCCGATGCGACTCCCTCACACACGACGGCGGGGTGCGGGCTCGTCCTGAGCCCACACCCCGCCGTGTCGCTTGAGCACCCGTCGGCAGTTGCCGTGAGCGCTGCCGGTGCGGCTACGCCGTGGCGTTCAGCGGATACCGCAGCGTCGCGGCCACCTCGGCGCCGTCGACGAGGTCGCCACGCCGGACGGCCCTGACCTTGGCGCCGTGCTTGAGGGCGCGGGCGGCGATCTCATCCACGATGGCGTAGGTGTGCGGGCCGGGCGTCTCGGCGCGCGTGAGCTTGCCGTCCTCGTCCAGCTCGCCCTCCAGGGTCGAGTCCATGTCGAAGTAGAGCTCGGCGACGGCGCCCTGCGAGGCCGCCTTGGCGACCTCGTTGATGGAGGTGGTCGCGTGGCCGTTGCTCCGCTTCGTGCCGAACTCCTCGCGCCAGTCGTTGATCTCTCCCCGGTAGTGGTCGTCGAGGATGCCGCGCGCCTTCGCGTCGAGCTCCCCAGGCGCGAGCGAACCCGGGTGTGCGCCGATGCGCTGCTCGAGGAGCCCCGGGTACTCGTTCACGGCCCGGTAGGCGGTGTCGAAGTCGCCGGTCGCGGCGAGGATGAGCGGGGCACCCGAGTCTCGGAGGATCGGGATGACCTGCTCCTGCACGATGCGCGCGAAGCGCTCGTGCCCGATCCGGTCGCCCGTCGTTCCCTGCGCGCGCTGCCGGTCGAAGCGGCCGCCGGTGGTCGTGTGCTCGAGCACCGTCGCGAGATCGTCGGGGAGCCCCTCGATGGGCAGCTGGCGCGGCTTCGCGTCGGCGAGCACCTCGAAGAGCGTCACCTCGCCTCGGGAGAGCCCGAGCACGAAGCCGCAGTTCGGGAACGTGGTCGCGCGCAGCAGTGCGCCGACGTCGAAGCGGTCGCCCACCGCGACGTGCTGGCCGAGGCGGTTGGCGAGGCGGAAGGTACGGAAACGGTCACTGGACGCGAGGATGACGAGGGAGCGGGATTGCGCCCGCCAGAACTCGGGATCGGACTCGAGCTGCTTCGCTGGATCGAGGATCTTCGCGATGCGCGTCCGATCCAGACCGAGGGTCTCGAGCTCCTTCGCCGCCTGGCTCACGGCGGCCCGCAACTCCAGTCGCAGGGCCTCCGACTCGCTCGGGGCGCTCGAGGCCGGGATGGCGATGCTCACGCTGCCCTCGCCCCGGTACTCGGTCAGTTCAAGCAGATCTTCATGGCTAGGAATATCACTTGGCAACATCTCTGCACGCTAATGATCGGGCCTGAGAGTTCGGTCATCGGCGAGCACCTAGACTGACGTGGTTACGCCCCTCCCTACTCTCTGCACGGCTCAGGACGCAAATCACATCTATGACAGGTAACGCGACTACTCGCTTCCACAACGTCTCGCTGCTGTCGGTCGCGAGCAGCCTTCCTTCGAAGGCAACGGCTTCGGCAGACATCGAAGGCAAGCTCTCCGCCGGCCTGAAGCGGCTCAGGCTCCCCGGCAACCTCCTCGAGCGCGTCGCCGGCGTGACCGAGCGACGCAACTGGGCTGAGGGGGAATCGTTCACCGAGGCGACCGTCGCCGCCGGCCACGAGGCGCTCCGCCGCGCGGGTGTGGACGCGAGCCAGGTGGGCCTGCTCATCAACACGTCCGTGACCCGCACCCATCTCGAGCCATCGGTGGCCGTGCGCATGCACCACGGCCTGGGTATGCCGAGCTCGGCTGTGAACTTCGACATCGCGAACGCGTGCCTCGGCTTCGTGAACGGCATGACGCTCGCGGCGCAGATGATCGAGGCTGGCCAGATCCGCTACGCCATCATCGTCAACGGCGAGGACGCCGACGAGATCCAGGTGAACACCATCAACCGGCTGCTACGCGACGACATCGGGCGCGAGGACTTCATGAGCGAGTTCGCGAGCCTCACGCTCGGCTCCGGTGCGGCGGCGGCCGTGCTCGGACGCACGGATGAGCACCCGGAGGGGCACCAGATCCTCGGCGGCGTGACGCGAGCCGCGACCCAGTTCCACGAGCTGTGCGTCGGCAGCGTGCAGGGCATGTTCACGGATGCCAAGGCGCTGCTGCGCGGCGGCCTCGACCTCGTCGTGTCGGCCTGGAAAGAGGCGCAGACCGACTGGAACTGGTCGTCGATGGACCACTACATCACCCACCAGGTGTCGCGCGTCCACACCAACGCGATCGTCAAGGCCGTCGGCCTCGACGCGAAGCGCGTGCCGACCACCTACCCGACGCTCGGGAACGTCGGTCCCGCGTCCATCCCCATCACCCTCGACCTGCAGTCGAAGAGCCTGAAGCGCGACGACCGGGTCCTCCTCATGGGGGTCGGGTCCGGCCTCAACACGGCGATGATGGAGCTCAAGTGGTGAGGTCGGCCTCTCGCCCGCCTGCCGGCCTGCCCGGACTCCAGGAACGATTCAGCCGCCTCGTCGAGACGACGGGCGTCGGCGAGGACACCGGCTCGAGCCGCACCTGGCATCTCCTCGACACGGGGCCGATCCTCCAGGAGCTGGGGATCGAACCCGTCGGCACGGTCCTCGCCGTGCACGGCAACCCCACGTGGTCGTACCTCTGGCGCTCGCTGGTGAGCGAATCGATCTCGGCCGCCGAGTCCGGGGCATCCGCGTGGCGCGTCATCGCGGTCGACCAGCTCGAGATGGGCTTCTCCGAGCGCACCGAGGTGCGTCGCACGCTCGAGCAGCGCATCCTCGATCTCGGCGCGCTGACCGACGAGCTCGAGCTCAGCGGCGACGTCGTGTCCCTCGGCCACGACTGGGGCGGGGTCGTCGCGCTCGGCTGGGCGGTCCGCCACCCGGAGCTGCTCACCGCGGTCGCCTCCCTCAACACCGCCGTCGACCAGCCGAGCGAGCTGCCCATCCCGGCCGCCCTGCGCCTCGCCCGCTTCGGCCCCGTGCTGCGCGCATCCACGTCGACGAGCCCGGCCTTCCTGGCAACGACGCTCGCCCTCGCGAATCCGCCGCTCACCCCCCAGGTGAAGGCCGCCTACTCGGCGCCGTACCTCGACCGGGCCTCGCGGCTCGGCATCGAGCAGTTCGTGGCCGACATCCCGGTCGACGAATCCACCCAGAGCCACGCGGCGCTGCAGGGGGTCTCGGCTGGCGTCGCGGCGCTCGACGTGCCAGCGCTGCTGCTCTGGGGCCCCCGCGACCCGATCTTCACCGACCTGTACCTGGGCGACCTCATGCGTCGCCTCCCCCACGCCGAGGTGCACCGCTTCGAAGGCGCGGGTCACCTCATCGCGGAGGACACCCCGTACGCGACGCATCTCCTCGCCTGGCTCGACGACGTCGCCGCGGGAACCGCTCGCCGCCGAGGCCAGCACGCTCCGGAGGCGAGCCCCGACGATGCATCCACGCCCATGTGGGCTGCGTTGGGCGAGCACCGTGACGACCCGAGCATCGCCGCCCTCGAGATGGGGCGCGGGGCGAACGGTGCCCCGCTGCGGGTCTCCTGGCGCCAGCTTGCGCGCCGAGTCGACGAGATCGCGGCCGGCCTGAGCGCCGTCGGGGTGCGCCGGGGCGACCGCGTCTCCCTGCTCGTGCAGCCTGGCGTCACCCTCACCGCCATCGTCTACGCCTGCCTGCGCATCGGCGCCGTCGTCGTCGTCGCGGATGCCGGGCTCGGCGTCAAGGGCCTCTCCCGCGCCGTCCGGGGCGCCTGGCCCGACGTCATCATCGGCCAGGTCCCCGGCTTGACGGCGGCCAAGGCGCTCGGCTGGCCTGGCCTGCGCATCAGCGCCACGAGCATCCCCGCCCGCGCTCGAGCCGCCCTCGGTGTCGCGCACTCGCTCGCCGAGGTGGCCGAGCTCGGGCGCGGCGCGGCGCTGCCCACTCCGCCCGGCCCCGAGGACCTCGCAGCGGTGCTGTTCACCTCGGGCTCGACCGGACCTGCGAAGGGCGTCGTCTACACGCACCGTCAGCTGCAGGCCGTGCGGGACACGCTCCGCGACACCTACGGGGTGACGGCCGAATCGGGCCTCGTCACGGGCTTCGCGCCCTTCGCCTTGCTCGGCCCGGCCCTCGGAACCCGGTCGGTGACGCCGGATATGGACGTCACCTCCCCCCGAACTCTCACGGCCACCGCGGTGGCCGATGCTGTCGTGGCGGCGGATGCTCGCATCGTGTTCCTCTCGCCGGCCGCGATCCTCAACGTCGTCGCGACGCGAGACGACCTCGATGCGGCGCAGCAGGAGGCCCTCGGGAGCGTCGACACGTTCCTCTCGACGGGGGCGCCCATCGGGGCTCGACTGCTCGACGACGCCTGCGCCCTCATGCCCAACGCGGAGGCGCACACCCCGTACGGAATGACCGAGTGCCTGCTCGTCACCGACATCGACCGCGAGGGCATCTCCGCTGCCGCGCTCGCCGCTGACCACGGCGTCTGCGTCGGCACGCCGATCGGGCGCAACGTCGTCCGCATCAGCGCTCTCGACGAGACGGGTGCCGCGACCGGCGCCCCCTCAGACGAGGCTGGTGTGCTTGGTGAGGTCATCATCAGCGCCCCCCACCTCAAGGCGCGCTACGACCGCCTCGCCATGACCGATCGGGCCGCCGTGCGCGATCTGCCCCACCGCGGCGCAGAGGCCGCCGGGCAGGGACACTCAGATCAGGCAAATCCCCACCAGGATGACCTGGGCCGCTGGCACCGCACCGGCGACGTCGGCCACCTCGACGCGGAGGGGCGCCTCTGGATCGAGGGCCGCCTCCCCCACGTCTTCGTGACGGTCGACGGTCCACTCGCGCCGGTCGGCACCGAGCAGGACCTCGAGAGGCTGCCGTGGGTGCGGCGCGCCGCGGTCGTCGGCGTCGGACCGGCCGGAACGGCGCAGGCGGTGGCCGTGCTCGAAACCAGGGAGCCCTCTCGCGGGGTCCGCGTGGCCGAGGCGGAGCTCGCCGACGCGCTTCGCGCCTCCACGACGCAGCCGCTCGCTGCCGCGCTCATCGTTCCCGAGCTGCCCACCGACATCAGACACAACTCGAAGATCGACCGGACAGCGCTCGCCAGCTGGGCCGAGCGCGCGCTCTCCGGGGAGCGGGTGTCGGCCCCGTGAGGGTGCTCGTCACTGGGGCGAGCGGCATGCTGGGACGTGCCGTCGCGACGCAGCTGCGCGACGAGGGCCACGAGGTCACGACGATGCAGCGCAGTGCGAGCGGCATCGACGGCGTGACGGATGCGCTCGGCTCGATCACCGACGATGCAGCCGTGGCGCGTGCCGTCACCGGGATGGAGGGGGTTGTCCACCTCGCCGCCAAGGTGTCGCTGAGCGGATCGGAGGCCGAGTTCGAGGCCGTCAACATCGCCGGGACCGAGCGTCTCGTCGAGCACGCGAAGACTGCGGGCGCGACCCGCTTCGTCATGGTCTCCTCCCCCTCCGTGGCCCACTTCGGTGCGGCCATCCACGGCGCGGGTGCTGATGCGGCCAGGCCCGACCTCGCCCACGGCAGCTACGCCCGGACGAAGGCGGAAGCGGAGCTGCGGGCTCTCGCCGCCGACTCCCCCGACTTCGCCGTGGTCGCGGTGCGCCCCCACCTGGTGTGGGGCCCCGGCGACACGCAGCTCGTGGCGCGCATCCTCGATCGGGCCTCGAGGGGCACGCTGCCGCTCCTCGGGCGCGGTGCGGCCCTCATCGACTCCTGCTACGTCGACAATGCCGCGTCGGGTATCGCAGCGGCGTTGCGGCGAGCGCCGGTCGCCCACGGGAACAGCTACGTCATCACGAACGGGGAGCCGCGGACCGTCGCGGAGCTCATGGAGGGGATCTGCCTCGCGGGTGGGGCTCCGCCGCCCCGCCTCCGGGTGCCTGCCGTCATCGCTCGGGCCGCCGGCTCCCTCATCGAGGGTGTGTGGCGCATCCGACCGGGGCAGGACGAGCCGCCGATGACACGATTCCTCGCCGAGCAGCTCTCGACGGCGCACTGGTTCGATCAGCGACGCACGCGCGCCGATCTCGACTGGGCGCCGGCTGTTTCGCTGGACGAGGGGCTGCAGCGCCTCGCGGATCACACCGCGGGTTCCAACCCGGGATCGGGCCAAGCGCGACGCTAGCTCGTGTCACACCGTGCCTAGTCGAGCAGGCCCCGCCGTTCGGCGGCGGCCACCGCGGACCGCCGGTCGCCTATCCCGAGCTTGCGGAACACGCTGCGCAGCTGAGCGCGCACGGTGTGCACGGAGACGAAGCGCTGGGCGGCGATCTGCGCGTTGGTCCAGTTCTGGCCCACGAGCCTGAGCACCTCGATCTCGGCGCTCGAGAGCTCCTCGCCGACCGTGAAGGCTGACAGCGGGCGGGAGTCTTCCGCGGCGACGACGAGCAGGGCGGCGATGCGGCTCGGGAGCCTGTCGCTGATGGACGCCATGAGGGCAGCGTCGCTATCCGTCGCGAAGCGGAGCGCGAACCGGGCGTTGCGGTCGTCGAGGCACTGGGTGGCGATCGTCGCGATGCGGTTGGCGGCGGCGGCCAGGTTGCCCATCCGCAGCAGGCACAGCGCCGTGATCGTTCGCCCGATCGATGCGAACCTCGGGGCGATCCGGGTGTCGGCCAAGGCCGCCTCGGCGTGCGCGAGGGCTTCCCTGTGCCGGCCGTTGGCGAGCTCGACGAGGCTCCGGGCGAGGCTGATGTAGCAGTCGCCCTGCGCACCTTCGTAGTCGGCGGCCAGCTGCGCGCGGGCGCTCTGGCCGCGCGTGAGGAAGAAGGTCGTCGCGGCGAACGTCAGCAGGGTGGAGGGTCGCCCATCGCGCCAGGCCTTCGCGCTGAGCCCGAGGAGTTCATCGACCTCGGCGATCGGGTCCTCGTCGCCGAGGAGCGCTTCGATGAGGATCCGGACGCTGGAAGCCGTGTCCTGCGGCAGGACGGCTCGCGGCAGGTCTCGGAGCTGCCTGGCCAGGTCGAGCGCTCCCGCTTCATCGCCGTTGTCGAGCAGCTCGAAGCACTCGGCGAAGCCCGGGAGGCTCCGCCCGCTGAGCTTCTCCGTGTCGGCCTGGCGGACGCCGCAGATGATGCCGATGATCTCGATGTGCCGCAGCGCATCCGCGTCGGTCCGGTTGAAGCTCTCGCCCTGCTCGGCGGCGAGCGCGGCGAGCTCGAGTGCGAACGGCAGGTCGTCGGAGAGGATCGCGGCCCACTCGAGGACGAGGCAGTCGGCCGCGAACCGGCCCCGAGCGACGGGAGAGGCGGCGAGCGCGGCGAGCAGGGTCTCGTCGCCGTCGCGGAGGAGGGCCTTCGCGTCACGGAGGCCCCGCCGGGCAGCCGCACGGTCGCCCCCGAAGGAGGTCGCAAGCGCGTGCCTGGTGACCTGGGCGAAGAGCCCGATGGGGTCGCTCGGGGCGATCCTCGTCGTCGCGAGGCTCGACTCGCGGAGGCTGAGCAGGACGCCGCGTGTCGCCCCGAAGCGCCGCCACTTGAAGAGCGCGACCAGCAGGCGCGTGCTCAGGAGGCGAGCGAGCACGCTCGTCGGGACGTGCACCATCTCCTCGACGGTCTCGCGGGGCGCGTACTCGTAGATGGTCCTGAAGTGGCGTTGCGCGATCGACTCGACCTCACCCCACGCGCGAGCTCTCAGGGCGAGGAAGAGCCGCTGCATGACGTTCTGCTCACCCGGGAAGGATGCGACGGCCGCGGCGGCGGACGCCCGCGCCTCGTGTGGGGAGCGGTCTGCGTTGAGGCGCCGGAAGGTGTCGGAGTGCCAGACGAACTCGACGTCGAGCGTGATGCGGTTCACCTCGGTGGTCCCGTACGGCGAGGAGGCGAGCTGGTCGAACCAGTGATCACCGGCGATCTCCGGGGCGAGCAGGTGGAGGTCGGCCCTCGAGAAGCGGCGCAGGACGCTCACGGCTCGCATCATGCGGACCGCGTCGACGCGGGCGAGTTCGGCGGGGTCGAAGCGGCGGAGCTCCTGCAGGGTCATGGCGGCGCTCGACGCACCGCTGACGACGGACCATCCTTCCGCATCCGCGTCGGAACGATACCGCTGCAGGGCTATGCGGGTTGTGAGGGGGTGGCCGGCGAACGCATCGAGGAGCCGCATCCGAAGCCCTGGCGGTGCCCCCGGCTCGTTGAGCGCCAGCAGCCCGTCGAGCTCGGAGATGTCGAAGGCGAGCTCGCTCGGATGGAGCACAACCCCTTCGGAGCCGAGCGAGGAGGCCCAGTCCGGCATGGAGAGAGATGCGATGAGGAACCGCACGCCCCGCGCCCGGTCGGGGCCAGCCACGAACCGCCTGATGTCCTGCCACAGTTCGTCGTCCTGCGCCACGATGACGTCGTCGAGCATGACCGCGGGGCGACCCGTGTGCGCCCCGGAGTCCAGGTCGTCGAGGATGCGAATCAGCTCGGCCCGAGAGTGGCACCAGAGGACCGTGGAGCCGGCCGCGCCGAGCTTGCCCTGCATCTGCCTGAGGAGCGTGGTTCGACCGCCGCCCGGCATGCCGACGATGAGGGTGAGGCGTTGTTCGGCGAGCGCGAGCTCGGAGAGCCGGTCGCGTTCGAGCGTGTGCCAAGGCTCTGCGGCCCGAGATGCATCAGTGAGCGTGCTGCTGGACATGCGTGTTCTCTCCTGCTGATTCCCAGCGCTGCGCGCTGCGGACTCCCCCCAGAGTCCTGCGTGGTTTCGGAGATCGTCCTCCTTCGCCACGCCTCGGCCCCACGATACGGTTTCGGAGATACACGCGTCGTATACGGTCCAGCGCTGTCCAACGGCGTCCACTCGATGCGACGCACGAACTCCGTTTCAGCTCGGGCGCGCCCCGCCTCGGGTGGAGCAGCAGGGTCGCTTCCGTCAGATGCCGAGCACGGATTTGGCGATCGAGAAGTAGACGATGAGTCCCGTCGCGTCGCAGAACGTGGAGATGAAGGGTGTCGAGAAGACGGCCGGATCGACCCGGATGGACTTCGCGACGAGCGGCATGACGCCGCCGACGGTCGCCGAGATGGTGCAGACGGAGAGCAGGGTCAGGCCGATGACGGTGCCGATGCCGACCCCGTAGAAGAACGTCGCGACGGCGAAGGCCACCGCTCCCAGCGAGATGCCGAGCACGATACCCGTGCGCAGCTCCTTGAGGGCGACGGGCCAGGCGTTCCTCGGTCGCACCTCCCCCATCGCCAGGGCCCTCGTCACGGTTGTCGCGGCCTGCGATCCCGTATTGCCGCCGATGCCGGTGAGGAGAGGGATGAACAGAGCGAGGGCAACCTGCTGCTCCAGGGTCGCCTCGAAGAGCTCGAGGACGCTCACGGTCAGGATGGCGGAGATCGCGAGCACGAACAGCCAGACCACGCGCGAGCGCACGACCGCGAAGACCGGAGTGGTCAGGTAGGGGCGCCTCAGCGGCTCGGAGGCGCCGGCGTGCGCCTCGTCCTCGTCGCGGGCGGCCTCGACCATGCGGTGTGCGTCGTCGCCCGTGAGGAGACCGAGGAGGCGCTCCTCGCGGTCGACGATGGGCATCGCCAGGACCCCACGGTCGACGAGCGTCCGGGCCGTCACCTCGGCGTCGTCATCGGCGTGCGCGTAGAGGGCGGTCGCCATGTGCGCCTCGACGGCGTCGTGCGGCGACGCGAAGAACAGCTCACGGAGACTCACGACCCCGAGGAGGCGTCGACCGTCGTCGACGACGGGGATCGTGTAGATCGTCTCGGCGTCCCCGCCTCGCTTCTGGATGCGCTCGAGCGCCACTCCCACGAGCTCGTGCGCGTAGACGTGCACGTAGTCGGGCGTCATGCGCCTGCCGACGGACCCGACCGGGTAGCCGAGGATGATGGCCGTCTCGCCGCGTTCATCCGCCGGCAGCTCCTGCACGAGGCGCTTCGCGATCTTCGCCGGGAGCTCGTCCATGAGGGCGACGCGGTCGTCGGCGTCGAGCTCCGCGAAGACCCGGGCCACGTCGGCATCGGAGAGCTGCGTGACGACCTCGCGCTGAGCTGGGGCGTCCATCCGCTCGAACACGGTCATGGCCTCGTCCTTCGGCAGCAGCCGGAACGCGACCCCGGCATCCCGGGCCGGGAGGCGCTCGAGCAGCACCGCAAGGTCCGGGAGCGGCGCGCTCGCCAGGGCGGTCGCGGCGGCGCTCAGGTCTCCGCGAGCGAGTTCGGTCGAGACGAGTTCGACGAGATCGTCGAGGGAGTGGATCGGAGGCATGGGGGCATCGAAGCACACCCTGCCCTCGGGATCGTGGCTCGCGCCTCGGCGGGTCGCTACGATCGCGGCATGCATGAAACCATCCGCGTGCGCGGCGCTCGTGAGAACAACCTCAAGGGAATCGACGTCGACATCCCGAAACGCAAGCTCACGGTCTTCACGGGCGTCTCCGGATCAGGCAAGAGCTCGCTCGTGTTCGGAACGATCGCGGCCGAGTCCCAGCGACTCATCAACGAGACGTACACGGCCTTCGTGCAGTCGTTCATGCCGAGCCTCGCCCGGCCGGACGTCGAGGTGCTCGAAGGGCTGAGCGCGTCCATCGTGGTCGACCAGGAGCGCATGGGGGCAAACGCCCGCTCCACGGTCGGCACGGCGACCGACGCGCACACCATGCTCCGCATCATCTTCTCCCGCCTCGGGGCTCCGTCAGCTGGACCAGCCGGCCACTTCAGCTTCAACCTCGCCGAGGGCATGTGCCCTCGCTGCGAGGGCATCGGACGCGTCACCGACCTCGACATCGACGAGGTCGTCGATCGAACGAAGTCGCTGAACGAGGGCGCGATCACGATTCCCGGCTACAAGGTCGATGGGTGGATGGTGCGCGGATACTCGGACGCGCCGTTCCTCGACGGCGACAAGAAGATCGCCGACTTCTCCGAGGCCGAGCTGCAGGACTTCCTGTACAAGGAGCCGACGAAGGTCAACATGCCGGCTCTCAACATGAACCTGACCTACGAGGGGCTCATCCCCCGCATCCAGAAGTCGATCCTGTCGAAGGACCCGGAGGCGGTGCAGCCCGCGATCCGCGCCTTCATGGACCGAGCGGTCACGTTCACCGCCTGCCCGGAGTGCCGAGGGGCGCGCCTGAACCAGGCGGCCCTCGCGAGCCGCATCCAGGGCAGGAACATCGCGGACTGCTCGGCGATGCAGATCAGCGACCTCGCGGCGTTCATGAAGGGCGTGCAGGACCGGCAGGTCGCCCCGGTCATCGCGACCCTGCAGGAGACGCTCGACTCCCTCGTGAACATCGGGCTCGGCTACCTGAGCCTCGACCGGGAGTCGGGGAGCCTCTCGGGTGGCGAGGCGCAGCGCGTGAAGATGGTGCGGCATCTGGGCTCGAGCCTCACCGACGTCACCTACGTGTTCGACGAGCCGACGGTTGGGCTCCACCCGCACGACATCCAGCGCATGAACGAGCTCCTGCTGCGCCTGCGCGACAAGGGGAACACGGTGCTGGTCGTGGAGCACAAGCCCGAGACGATCGCGATCGCAGACCACGTCGTCGACCTCGGTCCCCGTGCGGGCTCCGACGGTGGGGAGCTGCAGTTCGCGGGCACCGTCGAGGGCCTGCGCGCGTCGGGGACCCTCACGGGCAAGCACCTCGACGACAGGGTCTCGCTCAAGGAGGAGCCGCGGAGTTCGAAGACGAGCCTCGAGATCCGTGGGGCGACGCGTCACAACCTCAAGGACGTGGACGTCGATATCCCCTTGGGCGTGCTGACGGTCGTGACGGGGGTCGCAGGCTCGGGGAAGAGCTCCCTCATCCACGGGTCGATCCCGAAGTCGGCCAACGTGGTCGTCGTCGACCAGACCGCCATCCGCGGCTCCAGGCGGAGCACACCGGCCACGTATACGGGGGTCCTCGACGCGATCCGGGCGGCCTTCGCGAAGGCCAACGGCGTCAAGCCGGGCCTCTTCAGTGCGAACTCCTCCGGTGCCTGCCAGAAATGCAACGGCCTCGGGGTCATCTTCACGGACCTCGCCATGATGGCGGCGGTGTCGACGGTGTGCGAGGAATGCGAGGGCAAGCGCTTCCAAGCTGAGGTGCTCGCCTACACGCTCGACGGCAAGAACATCAGCGAGGTGCTGTCGATGTCGATCGCGGAGGCGCACGAGTTCTTCGCGACCGGTCCCGCCAACAAGGTGCTGGGGCGCCTCGTCGACGTCGGGCTCGGCTACCTGGGGCTCGGGCAGCCGCTTACGACGCTCTCGGGTGGCGAGCGCCAGCGGCTCAAGCTCGCGATCCACATGGCAGAGAAGGGTGGCGTGTACGTGCTCGACGAGCCGACGACGGGCCTGCACCTCGCGGATGTGCGGCAGCTGCTCTCGCTCCTCGATCGGCTCGTGGACTCGGGCAAGTCGGTCATCGTCATCGAGCATCATCAGGCGGTCATGGCGCACGCCGACTGGATCATCGACATCGGCCCCGGCGCTGGTCACGATGGCGGCTCGGTGGTGTTCGAGGGGACGCCGGCGCAGCTCGTGGCCGATTCGTCGACCCTCACCGGCAAGCACCTCGCGAGCTACGTGGGCGCCTAGCTGCGAATCGCTTCGAGCTCGCCCTCGAGGTTTCGTCTCGCGCGTTCCTCCCAGTCCTCTGGGGCCGCGGGTGACACAAAGAGGCGGGGCGTCGCGAGCAGCGTCTCGAGCACGGACGCGCGGCCGACGCGCCACTGCTCGTCGGTGACGTGCGCGTAGTCGCGTCTGACCAGTGCGACGTAGCGCGCGTAGCCGTCCTCCGAGCGGGCGAGAACGGCGAGGTCGGCGTCCATGAGGATCTGGCCGGCCGTGTCGCTCTCCGCCACCGCGTGGACGATGGTCGCGAGCACGAGGCGCTCGACGTCGCCGACGAGGGCGGGGTCGACGCGGAGGGCCGTGAGCCGTTCGACGGCGAGGTCGGCGCTGGCGCGTTCGTCGTCGCCGGCGGCGCCCGCGTAGACCGCGTCGTGGAACCAGGCGGCGAGCCTGGCGGTCAGCAGTTCGCGCTCGGCCAGGGGCGCCCCGGTCTCGGCGGCGCGGAGGCGCATGATGTCGATGGCGTCCAGCACCGAGAGCAGGTGCGTCGCGTCGTGGTAGTGACGGGAGGGAGCCGACCAGGCGTCCAGGAGCTCGTCGCGGAGTGCATCCTTCGCCGGTCGCCGGTCAGCAGTCACGGGCAGCTCGAGCTCGGCCCAACGTCGGATGAGGGTGAGCCGGGCTCGCTTGGGCCTGTCGCGGGCGGGCACGCGCACGCCTCCCGCGACGAGTCGGCGCACGAGCTCGGAGCCCCCGACGGGTTCGGCCCCGAGCGCGACGAGGGCGTCGTACTGCTCGGCGGGGACGTCGTAGTGGTCGACGTCGAACGCGCGGTCGCGGATGCCCGCCCTTCGGGCGAAGGCGTGCAGCTCGTCGACGGAGGCGTCGGACACGAGGTGCGAGAACGTCGTGCCGTGCGCGGGCCAGACGGGCGGATCGATCAGGATGACCATCCAGAGAGACTACGACTACCCTTGCCACATGGTCTCCCGTGTCAAAGGTGCAGTTGTCCGTGGCAAGAACGAACCGGTGTCGATCGAGACGGTGCTGGTCCCCGATCCGGGGCCAGGCGAAGCCGTGGTCGACATCATCACGAGCGGTGTCTGCCACACCGATCTCCACTATCAGCAGGGCGGGATCAGCGATGACTTCCCGTTCCTGCTCGGCCATGAGGCCACCGGCCGCGTGTCGGCGGTCGGCGAAGGCGTGACGGAGGTCGCGGTCGGCGACCGGGTCATCCTGAACTGGCGCGCGGTGTGCGGCGAGTGCCGTGCCTGCGCGAAGGGGCAGCCTCAGTACTGCTTCAACACCCACAACGCGACGCAGAAGATGACGCTGGAGGACGGCACGGAGCTCTCCCCGGCACTCGGCATCGGCGCGTTCATCGAGAAGACGCTCGTCGCCGCCGGCCAGTGCACGAAGGTCGACGAGGAATCGGATGCGGCTGCCGTCGGCCTGCTGGGCTGCGGTGTCATGGCCGGTATCGGTGCCGCCATCAACACGGGCGAGGTGAAGCGCGGCGAGTCGGTCGCGGTCATCGGCTGCGGCGGGGTGGGCATGGCGGCGATCGCCGGGGCCGCCCTCGCCGGGGCGACGACGATCATCGCCGTCGACATCGACCCAGCGAAGCTCGAGCGTGCCGCCCACTTCGGGGCGACGCACACCATCAACTCTCGCGAGGAGGACGTCGTCGAAGGCGTCAGGGCCCTCACGGGCGGCTTCGGAGCCGACGTGGTCATCGAGGCCGTGGGTCGCCCCGAGACGTACAAGCAGGCGTTCTACGCTCGCGACCTCGCCGGTCGGGTTGTGCTCGTCGGGGTGCCGACGCCCGAGATGACCCTCGAGCTCCCGTTGATCGACGTCTTCGGCCGCGGCGGCGCTCTGAAGTCGTCCTGGTACGGCGACTGCCTCCCGAGCCGCGACTTCCCGATGCTCGTCGAGCAGTACCGCCTCGGCAGGCTCGACCTGGACGCCTTCGTCTCGGAGCGCATCGGCATCGACGACATCGAGGCGTCGTTCGGCCGCATGAAGGACGGCACGGTTCTGCGTTCGGTGGTGGAGCTGTGAGCGGCCACGGCAAGGTGCGCATCGACCGCGTCGTCACGAGCGGCACGTTCTCCCTCGACGGGGGCACGTGGGACGTCGACAACAACGTGTACCTCGTCGGCGACGACGAGGACGTCGTCGTGATCGACCCGGCCCACGACGCCCAGGCGGTGCGCGATGCGGTCGGCGACCGCCGGGTGCGCCGGGTGCTCCTGACGCACGGGCACGACGATCACATCGCGGCGGCGCAGGAGTTCGCGACGCTCGTGGACGCGCCCGTCGCCCTGCACGACGGCGACCGGATGCTCTGGGATGCCGTCTACCCCGACTCGGCTCCCGACATCGAACTGGCGGACGACGACCGCATCGTGATCGATGAGGTCGACCTGCAGGTGCTGCACACGCCGGGCCATTCGCCCGGGTCGGTCTGCTTCTACGCCCCGGCCCTCGGGGCGCTGTTCAGCGGAGACACGCTCTTCAGTGGCGGGCCCGGGGCCACGGGTCGGAGCTACAGCGATTTCGGGACGATCATCGCGTCGATCTCGGAGCGCCTGCTGACGCTGCCGGCCGAGACGAAGGTCTTCACGGGTCACGGGGACTCGACGACGATCGGGGCGGAAGCGCCGCACCTCGAAGAATGGATCGCGCGTGGCCACTGAGTCTCAGGCCTCGTCCGAGGCGAACGTGCCTCCCACGGCTGCGACGACGTTCGACGTCATCGTCATCGGCGCGGGCCCCGTCGGGGAGAACGTCGCCGACCGCACCGTTCAGGGTGGCCTGAGCACCCTCATCGTCGAGAAGGAGCTGGTCGGCGGTGAGTGCTCGTACTGGGCGTGCATTCCCTCGAAGGCGCTCCTCCGGAGCGGGGCTGCTCTGCGCGCGGCGCGTGCCGTGCCGGGCAGCCGCGAGGCGGCGACGGGAGACCTCGACGTGTCGGCGGTCCTCGCTCGTCGCGACTCGTACGTGTCCGAGTGGAGCGACGAGGGCCAGGTGGCCTGGCTCGCGGACGCTGGCATCGAGCTCGTGCGCGGGCATGCCCGCCTGGCGGGTGAGCGTGAGGTGACGGTCGGCGAGACGACGTACTCGGCGCGTGTCGCCGTCGTCGTCGCGACCGGGTCGGCGGCACTGCTGCCCGACATTCCGGGCCTCGCTGACGCGGAACCGTGGACGAGCCGAGAGGCGACGTCCCTCGAGCGCATCCCCGAGTCGATCACGATCATCGGCGGCGGCGTCGTGGCGGTCGAGATCGCGACGGCCTACACCGATCTCGGCTCCCAGGTGACGCTGGTCGCACGGAGCACGGTGCTCGGCAGCTTCGAGGCGTTCGCCGGTGAGGCGGTCGTGGCGGCCCTGCGTTCGCGTGGGGCGACGATCATCACGGGTGCGGCGCCAGCTGGTGTCGTCCGGGATGCGTCCGGTCGGGTCACGCTGACGCTCGACGACGGCCGCACACTCGAGAGCAGTGAGCTGCTCGTGGCGACGGGCCGGGTCCCGCGCACGGGCGATGTCGGTCTCGAGACGGCCGGGCTCGAGTCCGGGGCCTGGATCGATGTCGACGACACGATGCTCGTCCGCGGCAGCGACTGGCTGTACGCGGCGGGCGACGTCAACCATCGCGCCCTGCTGACGCACCAGGGCAAGTACCAGGCGCGGGCGGCGGGTGATGCGATCGCGGCGCGCGCCGCGGGGCGCACCCTCGACGATGGGCCCTGGGGCACGCACGTCGCGACGGCTGATCACGCCGCGGTGCCTCAGCTCGTCTACTCGGACCCTGAGGTCGCCGCTGTCGGGCTCACGGCTGGTGCCGCCGAGAAGCAGGGCCTTCGGGTGCGCGCCGTCGACGTGCCCATCGGCAACGTGTCTGGGGCTTCGCTGCACGCGGAGGGCTACGAGGGAACGGCCCGGATGGTCGTGGACGAGGATCGCCAGGTTGTCGTCGGGTTCACCATGGTGGGCCCCGACGTGGGCGAGCTGCTGCACGCGGCGACGATCGCGGTCGTCGGCGAGGTGCCACTGTCACGGCTGTGGCATGCGGTTCCGTCGTTCCCGACGATCAGCGAGCTCTGGCTGCGGCTGCTCGAGGGATACGGGCGTCCGCAGTAGCAGGCGACTCAAGCGCACGCCCACCGGCGGAGGGCGCGAGCGGGTTCTGCGAGCCCCTCCCGCCGGTACGGGGTATTGGCGCGAGGTGCTGGTGCCGGGTGCTGCTGCGGGCGGGTGGTTGGGCGTCAGCAGACCGGCGGCTCGGCATCACCAGACCGGCGGCTCAGCGTCAGCAGCCCGGCGGCTCGGCATTACCAGACCGCAGGCTTGGCATCACCAGACCGCAGGCTCGGCATCACCAGACCGCGGGCTCGGCATCACCAGCCCGGCGGCTCGGCATCAGCAGCCCGGCGGCTCGGCGCCACCAGACCGCAGGCTCGGCATCAGCAGACCAGCGGCTCGGCGTCACGAGACCGCGGGCTCGGCATCACCAGCCCGGCGGCTTGGCATCACCGAGCGTCGGCTCCGTGTCACCTGACGGGCGGGAACCCGGCATGTGCGAGGCAGTGTGCATTCCAGGTTGGGCCTCGGCTCTGGCACTCGCGCTCGCTTCGGTACTCGCTCCGACCCAGGTCTCGCTCTTGCTCTGAATTCTGCTTCGGCGACGGCTCCGACTTTGACTTCGGCACCGGTTCTGACTTTGCCACCGACACCGACACCGGCACCGGCTTCGACTTCGCTTGTCTCAGCCGCCGTGGTCGCCGGAGAAGACCTGACGAACTGTCGGCGCACCCTCATCAGCAGTCTCGAGGACTTCGACGGTGTCGCCCGCCGCGATCTTGCCGTTCTTCGCGACGCGCAGGTAGGCGCCGACGCGGGCGGCTGCGCTGAATCGCTTCACCCAGCCACGTTCGTCGTCTCCCCCGACCCACCTGGCGAAGGTCTGGCATGGGACGCGCGGGGCGGTCACGACGAGTTCGACGACGCGGGATGAGCCCGCGGCGGTGAGGTCTCCGATGCGGAGGGTGTCACCGATGTGGAGGTCGTTGACGTCGAGCCCGTCGATGCGGAGGTTCTCGCCGAAGAACCCCGGAGGGAGCTGGCGGCCGAGTTCCTCGGCCCAGTGGTCGGCGTCAACCTGCGAGTAGGCGTAGACCGCCTGGTCGAGGCCGCCGTGGTGCTTCCGATCGGCCTGCACGTCGCCGTAGACCCCGTAGCGCCCCACCTTGACGGGCCCCTCGAGGGTCCGCTTGTCGATCGCGGTCACGCCGACGGCACCCGGGTCCCGGCGGAGCTGCGCTACGGCGCAGACGGCGAGCAGCTGGGCCAAGGTCGGCTCAGTTCTTTCGCTTCGCGTGCAGTTCGGCGACTCGGGCGTTCTCGGCGCGGACCTTCGCCTGGACGCCTCGCTCGTGGGAGAGCCACGATGGGGCGCTTTCGAGGAGAGCCTGGATCTCTTCAGTTGTGAGCGCTTCGGTGACGCCGCCACGGGCGAGGCCGGAGTTGGTAATGCCGAGCTTGCGGGCGACGATGTCGCGCGGGTGGGGACCCGTGCGGCGCAG
Source organism: Pseudoclavibacter sp. VKM Ac-2888 (assembly GCF_015351285.1). Classification (NCBI taxonomy): domain Bacteria; kingdom Bacillati; phylum Actinomycetota; class Actinomycetes; order Micrococcales; family Microbacteriaceae; genus Pseudoclavibacter; species Pseudoclavibacter sp. VKM Ac-2888. Next base: position 281,880 of record NZ_JADKSM010000001.1, on the reverse strand, counting down.
CTCCTGCAGCCATTCGGGTGGGGTCTCCTGCAGCTCGAGGAACTCGCTGCGGGTGAGCGGGGCCTCCTGGAATGCTTCTGGGGTTGCCGGCAGGTAGATGCCGAGCTTCTTGGCGGCGGTCGCCGGCTTCATGGTCTGGTCTGACCCGCGGTCGGCCGCGGTGTGGCTCTCGGCCGAGTTGCCTTCTGATTCGCTCATCTGAGCATCGTACCCAGTAGCCTTGCGGGCATGGAGACTCCGACGCACCTCACGGTCGCTCTCGCCCCCGGCATCAACCCACGGAAGTGGTCTCGAGTGTGGGAGGAGCGGAGAGCAGAGACGCCGCTGGAGTTCGCGACCCTGCACTCGGCCGAGGCCAGGCAGCTCGTTCTCGACGATGGCGCGCAGGTCGCCTTCGTGCGGCATCCCTTCGAACGTGAGGGGTTGAACGCGATCGACCTGTTCGCCGAAGATGTGGTCGCTGTGGTCGCTGTCGAGTCGGATCTCGACATCGATGAACCGTTGCGGTTGCAGGAGCTCGACGACTGGCAGCTGGTGCTGGCCGCTTGGACCCCCGATTGGGCGGAGGCGGCAGAGCGCCTGGGGCTCGACTCGGGCGAGGCGGCCATGACGACCGATCCGGCGGACGCGATGGAGCTTGTAGCGGGCGGGGCCGGGGTGGCGATCGTCCCTCAGTCGGTCGCGAGGCAGCACGCCCGCAAGGACGTCACGTATCGGGTCATCAGCGACCTCCCTCGGGTTCCCGTTTCTGTGGTTTGGGCGGTCGCCGATGACCGTCTCGACACCGAGGAGTTCGTCGGCATCGTCCGCGGGCGCACCGCGGGGAGCTCGAGGGGACGCACCGGCGCAAAGTCTGCCGCGCTGCAGCGGGAAGAGCAGCAGGCGCTGGCGGAGGCCGAGCGCCGCGTGAAGGAGCAGCAGAAGAAGCGGGCGACCGCGAAGCGAATCGGCACCTCCTCCGGGACGAGCCGCGGCGCCCAGCTCGCCGCGAAGCGCGCAAAGGCGGGCGGATCGGGCGGCAAGCGCAAGCGCCGCTAGCGCTGGCTGGGTGGCTGGCTCGCTGGCTTGTTGGTTCGCTCGCTTGTTGGCCGACCGGCTGCGTGCTCGCCTGCCAGACAGATGAGCCAACAAACCAACAGGCAGGCAGGCAGGCAGGCAGGCAGGTACGCACGCACGCACGCAGGCGGGTAAGCAGGCAGGCAGGCCGAGCTCTTGCCGACTTCTCTGACAGGGTTCGGGTGAAATCCAGCGGCAGCGGCAGCGGCAGCGGCAGCGGCAACGGCAACGGCAACGGCAACCTTCTTGACGTCGCGCGGCACCGAGCCTAGAAGGGCGGCAATTCGTCTGCGCTCTCCCGCTGCTCCGGCTCATCTGGGGCTGGCGCCTCAACGTTGCTGTTCTGCTGAGACGTTGGCCGCGGCATCGCCATGCCTGTCGCGGCGCGGCCGTCGCGCGCCTCATCGCTCGGCCTGAATTCGATGTTGGTGTTGGCGTGGGTGTCGTGGTGTTCGGGCTGGTCGGTGTACGTCTTGCCACTGGGGGTGCGCCATTCGAGGACGCCACCGCCGAGTTGTCTCACGGTCCATGCGGTGGCGTGTTTCATGACGTGGTGCCCTCTGCACAGTCCGCAGAGGTTGTCGATGCTGGTGGTGCCGCCGTGTTCCCAGGCGTGGGTGTGGTCGAGGTCGCAGCACGCGGCGGGTTGCCGGCAGCCGGGCCAGCGGCAGTGAATATCTCTCGCGGTGAGGAAGGCCCGCATCGCCGCGGTGGGACGGTAGGTATCGACGGCCGCGACCGCGCCCGTGATGGGGTGGGTGAGGATCCGCTGGAATGAGGGAGCGTTCGCCGCGAGTCGTTTCGCTTCCTCGAGCGGAATGGGTGACATGCCGTTCAGCAGCGCGGGCGCCGGAGTCAGGCGATCAGTGTCCGGGGCGACAGCGCGGTCAGGGCCGAGGAGCGTGAGGATCGGGATCGTGAACTGCACGCTCGCCTCTATCCCCGCAGCCGCGCCGTTGGAGGTGGGCGTCGAGGTGAGGAGCACGTCTGCGAACAGGTCGGCCTTGACCTGGTCGACCGTTCGCTCATCCGGAGCCTCGTCCGTCATCTCGCCCGGCATCACGCCCGGCCCCTCATCCCGAGTCGCGTCCGCCCCCTCGGCGCGGGCCCCGCTCGCGGCGCTCTCGCTGATCCCAATACCCCCGGTGCTCTGGGTGTTCTCGGTGCTCTGGGTGTCCCCGGCACTCCCGGCAGCCCCGGGACTCCCGGCCCTGCCCGTGATGCCGGCGGGTGCAGGCCTCGCCCGGATCACGGCCTTGGCCTGCTTGCGCAGGCGGTCCGCGATCGCCTTGCCCTCGATGAGCGGCAACCGAGCTCGCAGCAGGCACATGCCGTTCTCCGCCTCGGTCACCGACACGTACCGCGTCTTCCGTGCCCGCGCGAACCGCTCGCACACCGACTCCTGCGTCAACGACTCCGCGACCCTCGCCGCCGTCCCCCGCAACGCGCGGGGCGGCAGCACCCGCGCACCAACCTCCGCGAGCATCACGCGGACGAACGCAGCTCGGCGTGCTGTCTGCTCCCCCGCATTCACGTGCGACACCGACAGGCCTGCCTCGGTCAGAACCCGCAGTTGCGCCTCGCTCACCGCGCCCGCCCCCAGTGCGTCCACGAGCCCCGGGAACTCACGCACCGCGGTCACCGCCTCCTGCAGGAGTCCCTCCGCGACCGACTGCCCAACCTGTTCGACCAGCGCCACCTCGGCTGCCAATGACCGCACATGCAGACGGTGCTCCACCGAGCCCTCAGCCGCATCCAAGGCTGCTGCGATCTCCGCCAGCTCAGCCCGAACTCGGACCTGCGCCGCCGCGACCACAGCCGCCGCTGCCATCAGCCCCGTCTCCCTCGCCAGGAGCAGCCGACGACGCGCAGCGACCGACCCCGGATCGCGGGGATCGCACCCCAGCCCGGTCGGCGTCACATCATCGTTCGAAGACATACCCGAATCTTGGACCGGACCACCGACAATTGGCGCCCCGGGGACTCACCGTTCAGCGAAACCCCAGATCAAACGGCGAGTTTCCGGGAAGCAGGGAGACGACCGGCCCCCGGCCGGTGGTAGCTTGAAAGGCACGAACAAGGAGGTTCGCTGATGCGCAAGGTCACCTACTCGCTGGCCCTCACCCTCGACGGGTACATCAAGGACTCAGACGGCAGCTTCGACTGGGGAGACCCCAGCGAGGAGGTGTTCCGCTTGGCGACCGAGGAGGTGCGAGCGGCCGACTTCCACCTGATGGGTCGCCGCCTCTACGAGACGATGGTCTACTGGGAGCCGACCGACGAAGCCCGGGAATATGGGGAGCTCGAGACGGAGTTCGCCAAGCTCTGGCGCGCCCTGCCGAAGATCGTGTTCTCGAACACGATCACCGAGGTGCAAGGCAATACCAGGATCGCCGAAGACGGGCTCGCCGAGGAGATCGAGCGCCTGAAGGCCGAACCGGGAGAAGGACCGATCGCGATCGGTGGAGCAGAGCTGGCGCATCAGGTTGCTGATCTCGACCTGGTCGACGAGTACCTGCTGCGCGTCTGTCCCGTCCTCGTCGGAGGCGGCACGCCGTTCTTCTCACAGAACGACCGCCGCACGAACCTCGAGCTGCTCGACTCACGAACCTTCGAGTCGGGCGTCGTGCATCTCCGATACCGCGTCCTGCGCTGAACCGCGCTGTCGACTACCCCTCGCGCGACCAGCCGATCGCCGGAGCGATGTGCTCCGCGATGGTGGCGAGCATCCGCGTGTTGTAGGCGACACCAAGCTGGTTCGGCACGGTCAGCAGGAGCGTGTCCGCTGCCTGGACGGCAGCATCCGCCGCGAGTTCCTCGGCAAGACGGTCGGGAGTGCCCTGGTAGGTGCGACCGAAGCGGGAGCGCATCCCGTCGAGCATGCCGACCTGGTCGCCCTCCCCGCCGCCTCGCCCGCCGAAATAGGTCACGTCCTCATCGGTCGTGATGGGGATGACGCTGCGACTCACCGAGACCCGGGGCTCTCGACGGTGTCCGGCGGCCGCCCACGCGTCCCGGTACCCCTGGATCTGCTCGGCCTGCAGCTCATCGAACGGAACGCCCGTGTCTTCCGTGAGCAGCGTCGAGCTCATGAGGTTCATGCCCTGCTCCGCAACCCACACGGCACTGGCTCGGCTTCCGGAGCCCCACCAGATGCGGTCGTCCAGGCCGGCGGACTGCGGCTGGATGGGGAGGGGCGCCGTCGAGCCTGTCATCTGCGGGTTGCCGGCAACGAGTCCCGCACCGGTGATCGCCGCTCGGAACAGCTCCGTCTTCGCGCGGGCCAGCTCGTCATCGGTCTTGCCCTCAGGCGGGGTGAAGCCGAACGCGTGTGCGCCGTCCTGGGCGGGCTCGGGCGAGCCTCGGCTCAGACCGAGCTGGAGCCTCCCCTCGCCACCGGCGTGTGCGCTGATGAGGTCGGCAGCGGCAGCCTCCTCCGCCATGTACAGGGGGTTCTCGTAGCGCATGTCGATGACGCCGGTGCCGATCTCGATGCGGCTGGTCCGAGCCCCGACGGCTGCCAGGAGCGGGAATGGGGCAGCGAGCTGTCGCGCGAAGTGATGCACGCGGTAGTAGGCGCCATCGATACCGAGCTCTTCCGCCGCGACCGCGAGTTCGATGGACTGCACGAGCGCATCACCGCCCGTTCGCGTGCCCGATTGCGGAGACGGGTGCCAGTGCCCGAACGAGAGGAAGCCGATTTTCTTGCGCATGCTGAGCACAGCGTCTGGGATGCATGTCGCATTCCCGAGACCGCTCGCGTGTCACCTTCTCCCGATTGTCGGAGGTCGGGGTTACCTTCCTCGCATGACGAACGTGATCTACAACACCGCCACGACCCTCTCCGGCTTCATCGCCGACGACGACGACGCTCTCGACTGGCTGTTCGTCGTCGACCAGCCCGACGACGACAGCTTCGGCTCGTTCCTGGCGAGCGTCGGAGCGCTCGTGATGGGATCGACCACCTACCAGTGGGTCTACGACCACGAGGGTCTCGACGAGCATCCCGAGAAGTGGCGATCCTCCTACGCCGACCGTCCGACGTTCGTGTTCACGAGCCGCGACCTGCCCGTCCCTGAGGGACTCGACATCCACCTCGTGCGGGGTGCCATCGCCGACCACATCGGCGCCATTGCAGCGGCCGCCGGCGACCGCGATGTCTGGGTCGTGGGTGGCGGAGACCTCGCCGGCCAGTTCTACGACTCGGGTCACCTGACTGAGGTCCGCCTCTCCATCGCGCCGGTGACCCTCCCCTCCGGAGCTCCGGTGCTCCCCCGCCGCATTGAAGCGGATGCGCTGCGCCTGACCTCCGCGCACGCGCGGGGACAGTTCGTGGAAGCCCGCTACGAGGTGAGCTACCCGCGGAGGTGACGAAGGCGTGACCTCGTCGCCAGAGCGAGCACAAGCGCGCCCGCGACCAGAAGCACGATCGAGACGACTGGAAGGCCCACAGCCCAGAGCATCGTCGCGGCCAGCCCGAGGAGCCCCGAGATGATGACCGAGTCGAGCTGCCAGACGAGCCTCGCGAGCACGGACACGTCGCCGACCTCGCTCGGCATGGGCGTCAGGAGCAGCGGAGGGAGGTGCCCGCGGCCCGCTTCGTAGGCGCGCACGGCGACCATGGCGAGGCTTGCGAGCAGGGGCGCGGCACCACCACCGCCACCACCCGAGACGAGGAGCGTGACTCCGACGACAAGGACGACGACGACCAGCGGGAACGCGGCGTGCAGGAAGAACTGCTCGCCCGTCGGCGTTCCGAAGACGGCGGCCCCTGCGGCAGCGTCGGCCGCATGCCGGAACCCCTCGGTGAACGGGGCCAGGGCGAGGAACATCAGAATGGAGCCACCGAGCGCGGCCAGCGCGGCGACCGCCGACGGGCTGACGGCCAAACCCAGGAGCAGGGCCGCGGCCACAACCCCGACGAGCCCGAACACGGTCCGCTGCGGTGTCCGCAACGCACCGACCCCATCGCGGACCAGCATGGACAGCACGCGCGGCCCGCCGACGACGGCTCGAAGCCCCCTCCCCATCGAGGGCACCTCGCGGTACGCCGCCGATGCGCCCGCCAACTCCCCTGCCGCTGCGGCGAAGGCGGCAGCCTCACGGCGCCGTGCCTGCCGGAGGAGCTCGTCACCCCGCAGTCGATCCAGCAGCCGAGGCACGGAGGCGAGCGCAACCGCAAAGACCCCGAGGAGCACCAGCGCACCGACGAGAACGAGACTCAGGCCCGCGTCATGCCCAAGCCAGCCCTCGAGGGCCGAGTGGAGCCCTCGACCGTTCCCGCCGCTCAGGCCGACGACGCCGGTCCAGATCGACCCGAACGATGCCCCGACCCCAAGGGGCGACACCCCGAGAAGACCGAGAGCGATCGCCGCCACCCACGCGCGCGGGCTGCCGATGACCTGGCCCACGAGCGCCGCGATCACGCCGAGGCACGCCAGGGCGACGGACGCCGCCACGAAGCACGCCACTGGCACCAGAGGGGCCCCGACGCCCACGACCAACGCGGCCCCCAGGAGACAGGCCAATAGCCCCGTCCCCGCCGAGGCTGCGAGTGCACTCCGCCGGAACGGCCGCCGCAACGAGACGCGCCTCGGCACGTCATTGGAACCGAGGGTGACCGTGGCGAAGGGATCAAGCAGGGCCGGACCACGTGTCGTCCCCACCAGCAGTCCGAGGGGAACCACCGCGGCAGCCACGATCCGAAGCTGCTCAGCGAACACCGAAGACGTGAGCCAGGCGATCGAGGCCGGTTCCAGGAGCGCGATGAACAGCATCCGCGCCAGTGGCGCGACCGCGACGAGCACCACCGCCCCCACGAGGTACGCGCGATACGCACCCTCACGCCGTCGCACGCCCACCGCCCTGGTCGTCGCCGTCGCGTTCGCGTTCGCGTTCGCCGGCAAGCCGCAACTCGTCCGCACCCAGCGCCTCGATGAGCGCTCGGCTGTGGGTCGCGACGATGATCGCCGCGCCCCTGTCTCGTTCTTCCACGAGGATGCGGGCAAGCAGCTCACGTCGCTCCTCGTCGAGACGCTGCTCGGGTTCGTCGAGCACGAGCACGTCGAACGGACGCGCCAGAACGGTGGCCAGTGAGAGCAGCTGGAACTGCCCGGACGAGAGCTCGTGCGGGAACCGCGTGGCCAGATGCTCGATGCCGAGGCGCGCCAGCACCGTATCTGCGGAACGCTCCCCCTCGAGCGTGGTGGTCCCCCACGATGCTGCGACGGCCGTCAGATGCTCTCGTGCAGTCAGGGTGAGCGAGAAGGGGACCGACCCGAGCAGGGCCGCAAGGCTGCGCCGGAACCGCGGACTCCGTTCATCCACCGGCCGGTCGTCGAGGAGGATTCTGCCGTCGCTCGGCGTGACGAGCCCGGCCAGCGCGCGGAGCAGCGTCGTCTTCCCTGAGCCGTTCGACCCCGTCAGGCACAGCACCGATCCGGCCGGCACCGCGAGATCGACATCGGAGAGCACCCGCGTGCCCCCGCGCTTCACCGAGAGACCCTCGACGCGGACGACTGGCACGCAGCCATCCTCCGCTCGACCAGGACCGCGATCGCCTCGTCCAGGACCAGACCCGCTCACGGCCGCAGCCCCTCGACGAACGATTCGAGACGGCGCAGCCCTTCGACGAGCTCCGCTCGCGAGGCGGCATAGGAGAGTCTGACGTGGGTCTCGCCCGTGTGCGCTCCGAAGTCGCGGCCAGGTGTCAGCGCGACCTGGGCCTCCTCGAGCGCCCGTCCGCAGAAATCCCACGAGGACAGACCGGTCCGGGACACGTCGAAGTACACGTAGAAGGCACCGTCGGGCAGGACCGGAACCGGGAGCCCGATTCGCTGCAGGCCCTCGAGCACCAGTTCGCGACGATTGGCGAGCTCGACCCGGCGCTCCTCGCAGATCGACAGCGACTCGGGGGTGAACGCGGCGAGAGCGGCAAGCTGCGCCGGTGCCGACGCCGACAGGAAGTAGTTCGTCGCGAGCTTCTCGACGGCCGGAACAAGAGTCTCGGGGAGCACGGCCCAGCCGAGTCGCCAGCCGGTCATGCCGAAGTACTTGGAGAAGCTGTTGATGACGATCGCTTCCGGGTCGACGCTCAGGACGCTCCGCGGAGGGGTGCCGTCCTCGCCCGGGTCGGAGAGGTTCAGGTAGATCTCGTCGACGATTCGCCACGCGCCCTGCTCTCGGGCAAACGCGCAGAGGGCACCGAGCTCCTCGAAGGGCACGGAGGTGCCGGTCGGGTTCGACGGCGTCGCGACCATGATCGAGGACGTCCGCTCACCCCAGACCGCTTCGACGCTGGACACATCGAGCTGGTAGCGGGACTCGATGCTCGTGGGCACGCCGACCACCCGTCCGCCGAAGCTCTCGACCAACTGCCGATTGCAGGGGTACGACGGATCGGCCATGACCACATCGTCACCGGGGTCGGTGGTGGCGGCCACGACGACCAGGAGGGCTGCCGAGGCGCCCGAGGTCACGAGGATGCGGGCCGGGTCGACCTCGACGTCGTGACGGATGCGGTAGAACTCGCTGATCGCTTCGCGGAGCGCTGGGAGCCCGAGCGCGACGGTGTACGGGAGCGGCCGACCATCCATGGCATCGCGCATCGCCTCGCGAACCTGAGGCGGCGCCCCGAAGTCGGGTTCCCCCAACGAGAGCTTGACGACGCGCTTGCCCTCCGCTTCGAGGGCGGCGGCACGCTGCCCGAACGCCATGGCGTGGAACGGCTCGACCGTCTGGGCGCGATGCGAGAGCTTCATACCCCAAGGATGCCAGGTGGCCCGGTCTCAGGGCAGTTGGGGGTCGCCCGCCGAGCAGCGCGACGCTCAGCTCCTGGTGGCGCCAGCCCCGGTGCGCGCGGCCTGGGACGGAGAAGAGCCCTGGTCGTCCGTGATCGCTCGCACTCGCGGGCTCCTGCCCGCTTGGGTGTGCAGCCAGGCGCCCGCCGGGACGGTCTTGATCGACTGCCAGGCGTCCCGGTCGAGGTGCCCAGAGCGGGGCGAGAAGACCTCCTCGAGAAGTCGGGGGTCGTCGCTGATGAACGCCGACGTGCCTTCCTCCAGCCACACCGGCCTGCTCTCCCCTCGTTCTCCGAGGCGTGCGCCTTGGACCCGCAGCGCCCCGGTCCGGTCCTTGGCGATCATGATCGCGGATGGCACGAGCAGCTCCGGGACATCGTCGAGCTCGTCCAGGAATCGTCGCCCCTGGGCCCGCAGCACGACGGACGTCGCCGGCTCACTGGAGAGGCGAGTGAGGAAGATGAGGTCGAGGTGCCTCGTTCGGACCTCGGTGAGCGCCCGCTCCAATGGTCGCGCGAGCAGCCACGGTGCACCCGAGCCGTGGTCGGCGACAACTCGAAGACGCCCTTCAACGATCGCCAATCGGACGTCAGGATGCACGTCCTGGTCCGGATGTACGAGTACTCCCACGGCTCTCCAAACTCACGAGCGGTGTTGCTCCGCACTGAAAATCTCCGCGCAACGTAGCATGCCGACGGAGCAGTGTCGGCCCGTTCGCGACGAATTCGTCTTCACATATGGCCGATACCGCCATCCTGGACCCACCCCGAACGGGGTGCGGTACTGCCCCGATCGTCACTACACTCACTGGCTATGAATGCCCTCGCCCGATCGGCCGGCGGACCCCAGCAGCAGCGCAGCATCCAGACTCGGAGTCGCCTGGTGCTCGCGGCGGCCACCACCTTCGTGGAGTACGGCTTCGCCAGCTCGACCCTGTCGCGCATTCGGGCGAACTCGGGAGTCACGAACGGGGCCTTCTACCACCACTTCGCGACCCGCGAGGCGGTCGCCGAGGCGGTCCTCGGCGAGTACGCGGCGCGGGCATCGAATGCGGTGGCCGAGGCCACGAGGTCGGCGGCGAGCGGCATCGACGCGCTCCTGAAGGTGTCCGTGGCGTTCGCGAAGCTCCTGCAGAGCGACGTCGTGGTCCTCGCAGGCGTCATCGTGACGTCGGAGATCGGCTCGAGCTTCCTGTCGCACGGCTCCTATCTCGACTGGCTCGCGCGCATCCGTCCCGTCATTCGGATCTGCCAGCGAGAGGGCAGCATCCGCGGCGACTTCAGCGCCGACCACGTCAGCTCGCTCTTCGTCTCGTCCTTCACGGGCACGCAGCTGCTCTCTGGGGCGCTGACCGACCGGCAGGACCTCGTGGAGCGTATCGGCGTGCACTGGCGGATGATCCTGCTCGGCCTCACGACGCCCGAGAGCGCCGAGCGCGTCGAGAAGCTCGTGGACTCGGCCTTCGGCGACTACCAGACCACCGGCGTCTCCGAGATGACTGACGACGCGCTGAGCACGTCGCGCACGGAGGAGGCTCAGCATGCCCTTCGCTGATGAGCTCCTCGGAGCCCAACAGGCGTCCGCGATGGTGCAGCTGCTGCAATCGGCGGCCGGAGGCCGTCAGCTCTCCGCGACGCGGGCGACCGCTGATGGCCTCGACGGGCTCGCCCTCGGCGCGCGGAGCTCCCACCTCGCTGCCTCCATCTTGGAGGACCTCCCGGTCGGCTACCCCGAGTTCGCCGCGATCATCCGCCGTGCGCTGGAGTCGTCCGCCCTCGAAGGGTGGATGGTGTGGCCGATCTCGAATGCGGTTTCCGCTGCCGCCATCGCCGATGGCGGCGCTGCGGCGTTCGACGACGGCATGCAGCTCCTCGCGGAACTCACCCCTCGGCTGACCTGCGAGTGGGCGGTCCGGCCCATGCTGCGGGCGAGGCTCGAGCGGGCACTCGAGATCATGCTCGAGTGGACCAGGAGCGACGACGAGCATGTGCGTCGGCTCGCGTCTGAGGGGACACGGCCGTACCTGCCGTGGGGCACTCGGGTCGCCGAGATCACCCGCGATGCGCGCCTGTGCATCCCGATTCTGGATGCGCTCTACCGCGACGACAGCGAGGTCGTTCGCCGTTCGGTCGCCAACCACCTGAACGACATCAGCAGGCACGACGCGACCCTGGTCTGCGAGACGGCCGCCTCGTGGCTCGCCGACGGTGACGAGCACACGCCGAGACTCGTTCGCCACGCCCTCAGGACGCTCGTGAAACGGGGGGACCCCGATGCCTTGGCGCTCCTCGGCTTCGGCTCGGCGGAGGTCGCCGTGGAGGGGCCCACGCTCGATCGCGCGAGCATGGTGCTCGGCGAGGAACTGCTCATCACCGCCAGCATCACGAATCGTGGTGAGGTCGCGGCGGATCTCGTCGTCGACTACGTCGTGCACCACGTCAAGGCGGACGGCAGCCGCACCCCGAAGACGTTCAAGATCTCGACGACGACACTCGCACCGGGCGCCACGCTCAGCATCAGCAAACGGCACGCCGTCAGACCCATCACCACGCGCCGCTACCATCCCGGCGTGCATGCCATCGAGCTGCAGGTCAACGGTGTCCGGCACGGATTCGCCGAATTCGACCTGGTTCTCGACCCGGTGTGCTGAGATACCGCATGCCCGAAGAACCCTCCGAAGCAGTCGCCACCGAGACCATTCGTCTCGAGCGGAGCGTGGACGCCGCTCGGGAGGATTTGTGGCTGTGGTTCACGGCGAGCGAGAAGACGGCCAAGTGGATCGGCCCGTGGCACTTCACTGACGAGCAGCGCGGCCGGATCGGGCTGCAGCTCGTGGCCGAGGAGGGTGCCCCGGCAAGCGCGGCGACGATCCGGCGCTGCGAGGCCCCGAGCCTGTTGGAGGTCACGACCGAGGATGCAGCCGGATCGTGGCACCTGCGTGTCTCGCTGGCGGAGTCCGGGGCGCGGGGCGAGGCCACTCGGCTCGTCTTCGAGCACTTCGAGGTGCCCGTGGCGATGCTCTCGGATATCCGGGCAGGCTGGAACTACTACCTCGACCTGATGCTGGCGGCCAAGGACGGCCTCGAGACGCCCGTCTTCGAGGACTACCTGGATGCCCCCTCTGCAGAGGCCTGACCGACCGCGCGATCCCCACTTCTCCTCGCATCACCCGAGCGGATGTCATTCCCGGTCATGATGGATGCCGTGTCACATTGTCGATACACAGCATCGGTAGCCTGGGCTCATGCTCGAAGCCCCAACGAACTCCCCCGCCAGCCGCACTGAGGCTGGCGCTGAACTGCCAGATGAGCTGCGCTCTGACGTGCACCTCCTCGGCACCCTGCTCGGCCAGGTCCTGACAGAGACGGGAGGCCCCGAGCTCCTCGACGACGTCGAGCGACTGCGTCGCCTCACGATCTCGGCCTACGAGCACGACGGCGCGGCCGCGAACGACTCGTTCGCCTCCGCCGAGGAGCTCGTGGATGCGCTCTCACCGGCACGAGCAGACGAGGTCGCGCGGGCGTTCACCTGCTATTTCCACCTCGTGAACCTCGCCGAGGAGCACCACCGCGTGCGCGTGCTTCGCGCCCGCGGCACCTCACCATCGAAGCAGCAGGAAGACACGATCTCGCAGGCGTTCGCGCGCCTGAGCGACGAGATCGGTGCGGAGGCCGCGTCGGTGCGGGTCCGCGCCCTGCGTTTCCACCCCGTCTTCACGGCGCACCCGACCGAGGCCCGCCGACGGGCTGTCTCCTCCGCGATCCGTCGCATCAGCGACCTGCTCGAGGAACGCGACGAGCAGCGGCTCTCGGGTGGCGCATCCGGGGGCAGCCCCGCCGCTCAGGAGCTGACCCGTCGCCTGCTCGAGGAGATCGACCTGCTGTGGCGCACCTCGCCGCTGCGCAGCGACAAGCCGACGCCCGTCGACGAGGTGCGCACCGTCATGGCCGTCTTCGACGAGACCCTCTTCACGACGGTCCCCCGCGTCTACCGCCGAGTCGATGAGGCCCTGCAGGGTGCGCTCTCTGGAACGTCGAAGCCCATCGCCGAACCCTTCGTGCGCGTCGGCTCCTGGATCGGCGGCGACCGAGACGGCAACCCGTTCGTGACCGCGAAGGTCAGCCGTCAGGCCGCCGTCATCGCATCCGAGCACGTCCTCCTCGGCCTCGAGCGCGCCTCGGCTCGAATCGGGCGCACGCTCACGCTCGGCGCCGACACCACGCCCCTCGACGCGGCCGCCGCGACCCTACTCGCGCGCCTCGGCAGCGGCGACGAGAGTGCCGCGGCCGAGATTGCCCAGCGCTCGCCCGGAGAGCCGCACCGCCGCATCCTGCTGCTCATCGCCCGCCGCATCGAAGCCACCCGGAGACGCAACGCGGACCTCGCCTACAAGGTGCCGGACGAGCTGCTGCGGGAGCTGCGCATCCTGCAGGCATCGCTCGTCGCCGCTGGCGCTGGCCGGCACGCCTACGGCGAGCTGCAGCACCTCATCTGGCAGGTCGAGACGTTCGGCTTCCACCTCACCGAGCTCGAGGTGCGCCAGCACTCGCAGGTGCACCGCAAGGTGCTCGCCGAACTCGCCGAGCAGGAGGCGGGCGCGGAGCCCAGCGAGCTGACCGCCGAGGTGCTCGACGTGTTCCGCTCGATCGCGTTCATCCAGGAGCGCCACGGCCCGCGCGCGGCAGGCCGCTACATCGTGTCCTTCACGCAGTCGTCCGAGGACATCGCCAACGTCTACAAGCTCGCCGTCGCGGCGACGGGCCCCGGGGCGACTCCCCCCGCGCTCAACGTGATCCCCCTCTTCGAGACGTTCGCCGACCTGCAGGCGGCTCCTCGCATCCTCGCCGAGATGCTCGAGCAGCCCGAGGTCGTCGAGCTGCTCGCCGGCAACGGGCGCAGGCTCGAGGTCATGCTCGGCTACTCCGACTCCTCGAAAGACGTCGGGCCAGTGGCTGCGACGCTCGCGCTGTACGAGGCGCAGAGCCAGATCGCCGCCTGGGCCCGCGAGAACGGCATCGAGCTCACCCTCTTCCACGGCCGCGGCGGTGCGCTCGGCCGCGGCGGCGGCCCCGCGAACGTCGCGATCCTGGCCCAGCCGCCGCACTCCGTCGACGGTCGCTTCAAGCTGACCGAGCAGGGTGAGGTCATCTTCGCCAGGTACGGCGACCCGGACATCGCGGCCAGGCACATCGACCAGGTCATCTCGGCGACGCTCCTCGCCTCGGCCCCGTCGACGGAGACCCGCAACGCGGATGCCGCCGAGAAGTACGCAGGGGTCGCCGCGACCATGGACTCCGCGTCACGCGAGCGGTTCTTCGCGCTCGTGAAGGCCCCCGGGTTCGCACCGTGGTTTGCCAGAGTGACCCCCATGGAGGAGGTCGGGATGCTCGCCCTCGGGTCGCGCCCCGCCCGCCGCGGCCTCTCCGTTGAGTCCCTGGAAGACCTGCGCGCCATCCCGTGGGTGTTCGCGTGGACGCAGGCGCGCATCAACCTGACCGGCTGGTTCGGCCTCGGCACGGCGCTCGACGCGGTCGGCGACCTCGACCAGCTGCAGGCCGCCTACGCCGAATGGCCGCTCTTCAGGTCGATGATCGACAACGTCGCGATGAGTCTCGCGAAGACGGACGGACGCATCGCCCGCCGCTACCTGGAGCTCGGCGACCGCCCGGAGCTCGCCGAGCTGGTGACGAGCGAGCTCGATCTCACGGCGAGCTGGGTCACCCGGATCACGGGTGGCGCCGAGCTGCTCGAGCGCAAGCCCGTGCTGCAGCGCGCCGTGAAGATGCGCAGCCCCTACGTGGACGCGCTCTCGCTCCTGCAGCTGCGCGCGCTCCGCAGGCTGCGTGACGACGCCAGGAAGCCGGACGGGGATGAGGCCGCCGAGCTCCAGCGACTCCTGCTGCTCTCCGTGAACGGCGTCGCCGCCGGTCTCCAGAACACCGGCTGACGCCGCCGGCGACTCGTGTCGCCGACGCAGCGAGAGGTCGTCATCCCCGCGGGGATGGCGGCCTCTTCGTCGTTGTGGCCCGGCTGGCTGGTGGAGACACGAAAGGGCAAGTCCCTCCCAGGTGCGCGCCTCAGTCGCGGATGACCCTGCCGTCGACGTAGACCCAGCGCCCGTCGCTTCGCCTGAAGCGGGCGCGCTCGTGGAGGAGACCTGCACCGTCGGCGTCACGGTACGACGCCCGGAACTCGACGACCCCCGTCGAGTCGCCCTCTGCGCCGTCGAACTTGTCGACGATCTGCAGACGCCGCCACACCGTGCCGTCTTCGAGCTCGAGGTCAGCTGGGCGGGTCTCCGCGTCCCAGGTCGCGTTGAGATAGTCCGGCAACCGGCGAGCGAACGCCGAGTACCGGGATCGCATGAGCGCCTCAGCTGTCGGAGCTGGGGCGCCTGCGTGGAAGACGCCGCAGCACTCGGCGTACGTGGCCCCGCTTCCGCACGGACAGGGCTCCGCCCGAGACTGGGTCTCGGGCTGGGTCTCCGTGCCCGGCGCCGCGTCGTGGGACGCTGCCGTTGCCTCGCTCATTCGCTCGCCGCCGAAGGCTTGGTGGCCTTGCCATCCAGCCACAGGGTGTCCGACTCGTCGCCGTGCGGGCCCGCCTTTCCGACGTGCTTGTCGCTGATCTTCGGCCCCTTCTTGATGACGTGCACCAGCGCCATCCCGTGGCCTCGACCGAGGTCGTAGTCCTCCTTGAGCCAGGCGAGGATCTCCCCGGCCTTCGTGGCCTCGGCATCGAGACCCTTCTCCTTCGCGATCGCGATGAACTGACGCGGCGTGAGGCCCGTCTTCTCCTCGATGTTGTCGAGGTACGACTGGAACGACATGGATGCACCCTCCCTGGGCTCGCCTCTGGCCGGAGAACCGTGCTGGCATCCTAACGACCCGACCTTCCTTCCAAATGCCTGCGGATCGGACCGGGCCCGCCAGAGCAGGAGGAAGATGAGGCTATGTCGCACCATCCAGCACTGTCGCGGCCGCTGTTCCACGACGTAGACCAGAACTTCGAGGCCAAGGTCGTCCTCGGATCCGTCGGTGCGGGTGCCGGCGATCTGGGCGAGATCTTCGCAACGCTCGCCGCCATCGAGGACGGGAAGCGGGAGTCGTGGATCAGGGCATGGTTCGCCCGAGCCCAGGTCACGCGGCAGCTTGCCGAGGTCTCGACGGGCAATGGGCGAACAGCGACGGCCGCAGCCCAGTGGCTGCGCGCATCCGCCTACTACGGCCACGCCCTGAACGCGATCGCTGCGATCGGCGACGATGACGGATACACGAACGCCTTCGCGCTGCACCGCGCTGCCTGGGACCGCTTCGCGGACATCCGGCGAGTGCCGCTGGAGCGACTCTCGATCCGCTTCGGAAAGGGAAGGCTCCCCGGCTACCTGCAGCGTCCCGAGGTCGGTGCCGCGGACGGGCCGTCTCCGCTCCTGGTGCTCGTGAACGGCAGCGACGGAACACTCACCGACCTCTACTCCACGATCGGAGCATCTGCCGCCGCCCGGGGCTACGCCGTGCTGTACTTCGACGGCCCCGGCCAGCAGAGCCAGCTCGTCACCGGGTCGCACTTCAGGCCCGACTTCGAGGCTGTGCTGACGCCGGTCGTCGACACGGCGCTCGGACTCTCCGGCGTGGATGCCTCACGAGTCGCGGTCTACGGCGTCAGCCAGGCCGGTTACTGGGTGCCACGAGCGCTCGCGTTCGAGCACCGCGTGGCCGCGGCCATCGTCGACCCCGGGGTGACGGACGTGTCGACCTCATGGCTCTCGCACCTGCCCGCTCCCCTGCGCCACGAACTCGCGAAGGGCGATTCGAAGCACTTCGACCAGTACATGAAGCTGGGTCTCGGCCACAGCGCTGCGGAGCGCGCAGTGTGGAGCTTCCGCGCGAAGCCGTACGCCAGCACCGGCTACTTCGCCGTCTACCGGGAGGTCGAGAAGTATCGCCTCACGGCTGAGCTCGCCAGCTCGATCACGACGCCACTGCTCATCACGGCACCGGAGAACGAGCAGTTCTGGCCAGGACAATCCGAGGAACTCGCGTCGCTTGTCCCCGAAGCAGAACTCGTCCGCTTCACCGCCGTCAACGGCGCCGACGCACACTGCGAGCCGCTCGCTCGCACCGCGGTCAACGAGGTGCTCCTCGATTGGCTCGATGCGCGCCTCGTTCGCTAGCCTCTCGGCGCTACTCGCTGCGCTTCGCGACGAGCCCGTCCCGCACCTGTCGACGGAGCACCTTGCCGATGAGCGACTTCGGCAGCTCGTCGACCTGCACAACCCGCTTCGGCACCTTGTAGGAGGCGAGGCGAGAGCGGCAGAAGTCACGAAGGGCATCTGCATCGAACGCGGCGCCCTCCCGGAGGACAACCGCGGCGGTCACATCCTCACCACCAGAGCTGCGGGGCAGGCCGACGACTGCCGCCCCCTCCACGTCGGGATGCGCCGTGAGCGCCTCCTCGACCTCGGAGGGGCTCACGTTGAAGCCTCCCGTGATGATGAGCTCCTTCATGCGGTCGACGACCGTCACGAACCCGTCGTCCGAGACGGTGACGATGTCGCCCGTACGAAGCCATCCGCCGGCGAGCAGCACCTCCCGCGTCTCGTCAGGGCGCTTCCAGTAGCCCTGGAAGACCTGGGGGCCGCGGATGAGCAGCTCGCCCGGTTCGCCGAAGGCACGCTCCACGGTCGGGTCCTCGGGGTCGACGACGCGGATGTGCGTGCTCGGGAACGGCACGCCAACCGTGCCGGGGCGGCGGCTCGGACCGACCGGGTTGCCGAGCGCGACCGGTGAGGTCTCGGTCATGCCGTACCCCTCGACGAGGAGTCCGCCGGTGACCTCCTCCCACCGTTCGACGGTCTTCACTGGCAGGCTCATGGCCCCGGAGATCGCGAAGCGGATGCTCGTGAAGCTGACGCCCTTGCGGGAGGACGCCCGCGAGAGCGCGTCGTAGATGGGCGGAACCGCGGGCAGGAACGTCGGCGGCGACGCCTTCGCCGCCGCGACCACGAGATCGACGTCGAATTTCGGGAAGAGGACGAGCTTGGCGCCGAGGCTCATGGCGAAGGTCAGGCACAGCGTCATGCCGTACGCATGGAAGAGCGGAAGGACGCCGTAAAAGGTCTCGCGCCCCTCGGTGAGGCCCGGCACCCAGGCGCGTCCCTGCGCCGCGTTCGCGCGCAGGTTGCGGTGCGTCAGGATCGCCCCCTTGGGGTTGCCGGTCGTTCCGCTCGTGTACTGCAGCAGCGCGACGTCATCGATGCCGGGATGCGGCACTCGCTTCGAGATGCGCTTGGCGTTCGCGATGCGCTCCCACTTGAGCACCCTGCGGTCCGAGGGCGCTGCCGTCATGGCCTCGCGCGACTCGCGGGCCTTGGCTATGGGCAGGCGCAGGGCGAGTCGCTTCCCGAACGGGAGCGCCGAGGACATGTTGACGGCGACGATCGTCTCCGGCACCACATCGCTCGGCAGCTCGGAGATGAGGTCCGCGACCTTGTCCCAGACGATCGCGAGCTTCGCGCCGTGGTCTTCGAACTGGTGCCGCAGCTCCCGGGCCGTGTAGAGCGGGTTGTGCTCGATGACGATGGCCCCGAGCCGGAGCGCGGCGTAGAAGGCGACGACGTGCTGCGGGCAGTTGGGGAGCACGAGCGCCACCCGGTCTCCGGCCCCGACTCCGAGCTTGCGGAGCCCCTCAGCAGCCCGAGCAACCTGCTCGCCGAGCTCGCCATAGCTGGTCTCCGCCCCGAAGAACTCGAGCGCGGGTCGAGACCCGAACCGCTTGACCGCGTTGTCGAGCAGGTCCACGAGCGATTCCCGAACCTCCGGGATGTCGTGGGGCACGTCCTCCGCGTAGGCGGCCAGCCATGGCCGGGATGCGAGGGCGGAAGTCTTGCTGGTCTCGTTGGCGTCGTTCACCGGGGTCCCTTCGACGATCACGGCTGCGCGCACAGCGGTGCACTCGAACCTTATGACGGGGCGGTTGTGCTGGAGCCGTGCGTCGGTCAGGGCCGTGCCATAGACGGGTCGCGGATGAAAGCACCAGTCCTCTTCTCAGACGAAGGTGACGCCAAACCCATAGCTCGTCCATAGAAAAGTGCTTCAAGCTACAACTATGAAGAAGCCATCGAAGAAAGCCACCATCGGCATCGTCATCGCGGCTGTCGTCGTGGTGATCGGCATCGCGGCCGCAGTGTTCGGCCCCATGATCTACCGCGATGTCATCGCCGCCCCCGCAGCTGAAGCCCCTGCCCTCGAGATCGAATCCACGACCCCGAGCAGCGCGGATGTCGGATCGCTCGCCGGCTCCTGGACCGTCGCCGCTGGCTCCTACGCGGGCTACCGCGTCGACGAGGTCCTCAACGGCACGGATGTGACCGTCACCGGACGCACCGAGACCGTCTCCGGCACCCTCACGACCACCGACACCGAGCTCACGGCCGCCGACATCACGGTCGACGTGGCGTCCATCGCGACCGATGAGCAGCGCCGCGACGAGTACTTCCGCACCGAAGCCATGGACACGACCACGAACCCGGAAGCGACCTTCACGCTCGACGAGCCCGTCGCAGCACTCGATGGCCTCGCCGAGGGCACGCAGGAGACCATCCCGGCGACGGGCACGCTCACGCTCAACGGCGTCAGCCAGCAAGTGAGCATCGACATCACGGCCGGCCTCGACGGCGAGACCGTGCAGGTCGCCGGCAGCATCCCCGTGACCTTCGCCGACTACGGTGTCGAGGCGCCGAACCTCGGGTTCGTCTCCGTGGAGCCCACTGGCGACGTCGAGTTCCTCCTGGTGCTCGAGCGCGCCTAGCGTTCATCGCCCCAGCCGACACCTCCGGCCTGGGCTTCGTCCCCAAGCCGCCCCCACACGCCCGTCCTCACACTCCATCCGCTGACCAACTTGCGTGACAGAACCGGTGCATCTGGCCAGAACTCGGCCCGGGCAGCCCGTCTGTCACGCAAGTTGGTCGTTTCTGCGTGACGCAGCTCTCGTGCCGCCCTGGTTTCAGGCCCCGAGCGCGTCGAGCTTCCCTTGCAGCACCCGGCGCTGCTGTTCGTTGCCGCTCAGCTGGACGGCGACCAGCAGCTCGGAGCGAGCCTCATCCACCCTCCCCAGCTGCACCAGCAGCTCCCCGCGGACGCTCGCGAGCAGCGGACCGCCGGCGAGAGCACCGGATGCACCCAGCCGGTCGACGATCGCCAACGCGCTGGCGGGTCCCGTCGCCATCGACACGGCCACCGCACGGTTGAGCTCGACGACGGGGCTCGGCGCGATGCGTCCGAGGACCTCGTAGAGCAGGACGATCTGCGGCCAGTCGGTGTTCGCAACGGATGGTGCGACCGCATGACGCTCGGCGATGGCGGCCTGCAGACAGTAGGTGCCTCGCCCCTTGCCCAGCGCATCCGCTCGCGCCAGGAGGGTGCGACCGCGGAGGATCGCAGATCGGTCCCAGCGGCGGCGGTCCTGGTCTGCGAGGAGGATCGGGGTGCCATCCGCCGCTTCGCGCGCCGCGAAGCGCGAGGACTGCAGTTCCATGAGCGCAACGAGCCCGAGCACCTCGGGCTCGCGCGGCAGCATGCTGCTGAGGGCGCGGCCGAGGCGCAGCGCCTCGGCCGCGAGGTCGAATCTCAGCCAGCGGTCGCCGGAAGTCGCCGCGTACCCCTCCGTGAAGATGAGGTAGATCACGGCGAGGACCCCCTTGAGGCGGGCGGTCCATTCGCTGGGGTCGGGCGTCTCGAAGGGCACCTTGGCGGCGCCGAGGCTCCTCTTGGCGCGCACGATGCGCTGCTGCACGGTCGCGACCGGCAGCAGGAAGAGGCGCGCGATCTCGCCAGTCGTCAGGCCACCGACGATGCGCAGAGTGAGGGCCACCTGGGCTTCGCGGGAGAGCGCCGGGTGGCAGGCGACGAACATGAGCCGAAGGACGTCGTCGCCGATCGGCTCCCACTCGTCGCTCGCAGATGCATCCGCTTCGCTGAGGTCGCGCGCGATGGCGCTGTAGCGCTCGTCGAGTCGCTCGCGCCGCCGCCATCCGTCGATGGCCTTGCGCTTGGCGACGGCCGTGAGCCAGGCACCCGGGTTGAGCGGGACGCCCGACGCTGGCCACTGCGTCAGCGCGTCGGCGACCGCTTCCTGCGCGAGGTCCTCTGCTAGGGAGACGTCGCCGACCATCCTCGTCAAGGTGGCGACGATTCTCGCGCTCTCGATGCGCCAGACCGCATCGATAGCCGCCACGCTCGCCCGCGGAGCTTTGCTGACGTCGACGTCGACATCGACCTCGACACCAACGGCAGCGGAAGCGGCAGCACCCCCGGCGGAGCCGCGGCGCGTCTCAGGTTCGTGGCCGTGCTCGGAGGCGGTCATGGCCGTTGGCGAGGTGAGGACTCGAGACGTGCCGGGTCTCAGGCGCCCGCCTGTTCCTCGCGCCAGCCCTCTTCCTTGCGGAGGTACTCGTTGTCTTCGTGGCCTTCGAAATCGCTCATGTCGGTGACGCGGCGAACTTCGAGCTTCGACCCTGGACCTTGGAGTGGGGCGCGGGACGCCCACTGGATGGCTTCGTCGCGGGTTGCGGTCTCGATGATCCAGAAGCCGTTGAAGAGCTCATGCGTCTCGCCGTAGGGGCCGTCGGTGACGACGGGCTGCTCGCCGGTGAAGTCGACGACAAAGGCCGTGCTGAGGTCGTCGGCGAGCCCTTCGCCTGCGAGCAGGACACCGGCCTCCATCATCGACTCGTTGTACTTGCCCATGGCGTTGATGATCTCGGTGAAGTCGGTGTTCTCGTAGGAGGCCTTGGCTTCGTCGGTGGCGCGCATGATGAGCATGAACTTCATGATGGTTCTCCTTGTCTGCGACCCATTCGGGGCCGGTTTCAGGGTGCCGGTCAGCACCCTTCTACTATTGCGTCGAACGGGGGCCAGCGGAATCGACACACGTCGGAATCTCTTTGGATTTTCTTCTGCAGGCCGGTCGGCGCATCCCCACCTCGGGTTGTTACCTTCCGGTCATGACAAGCGATTTCGAACCACGCGTCGACCGGGTCTCCCGGGTGCTGCCAGCGAGCGCATCCCGTGTCTACGGAGCGCTGCTGGACCAGCGGGCGCTTGAGTCCTGGTTGCCGCCGCAGGGCATGTCGGGGAGATACCTGAGCTTCGAGCCCTGGGTGGGCGGGCGCAGCGTGCTCGAGCTCACCTACGCGGAGGCGCCGGCGGGTGGCGGGAAGACGTCCGAGTCTCGGGATGTCTCGGCGTCTGTACTCGTGGAGCTCGTGCCCGACGAGCGGGTCTCGCAGCAGGTCGTGTTCGAGTCGGAAGACCCCGCGTTCGCTGGAACGATGACGATGGTGTGGGAGCTGGCGGAGTTCCCTGGCGGGACCTTGGTGACGGTCTCGGCCTACGACGTGCCGAGTGGCATCGCTCAGGCGGACCACGTCGACGGTATGTCGTCGTCGCTGGAGAACTTGTCGGCGTTCGTGGGTCGCTCGTGAAGCAGCAGGTGAACTTCGTGACGTTCGCGACTCGTGATCTGGACGAGGCGCGGCGCTTCTACTCGGAGGCGCTGGGGTGGGAGCCGTTGCTGGATGTGGTGGGCGAGGTGCTGTTCTTCCAGATCGGGGCCGGTCAGGTGCTTGGCTTCTTCGATGCGGAGAAGTTCGACCGTGACCTGGGCACGGGCGAGCAGCGGTCGACGGTGTCCGGTGTGACGCTGGCGCACAACGTTGGCAGCCGGGAGGAGGTCGTCGCGGTGGTGTCGGCGATGGCTTCCGGTGGCGGGGTGATGTTGAAGGTGCCGCAGGAGGGTGAGTTCGGCGGGGTCTTCCACGGGCTCATCGAGGACCCGAACGGCGTCGTCTGGGAGGTGGCGCACAACCCGGGCTGGGCGGTGCTGCCTGACGGTTCCGTCGTCTTCGATCAGGCCGGGCAGGAGTAGCCGGCCTCGAGCTGGGTTCGAGTTCGCGTTCGCGATTGCTCGCCTTCGCTCGCGACGGTCGTTGTCTGGGGCAGATCAGCAACGGGGCTGTTGCGGGTGCTCGCTGCAGTCGCCGACGGTGATGACGGTGTCGGCGGTGAAGAGCTCGATCGGCACAGCCGCCGACGCTCGGTCGAGGGTGCCGGTGACGGGGATGCTCGCCCCGTTCGCGAGGGTCACGCTTGCCGTGTATGTGACGGTGACGGAAGCTTGCACGTTGGCCTTTTCGCGGTAGACGTGGCTGGTTGCCGTTGCGGTGAAGTCCTCCTGGCCGAGTGCCGCCCAGCTCGCTCCCGGCGTGGTCGTCTCCCTCGTGGTGCCGTCGCCGGAGTCCCATCGGTAGGACACGGGCGTGAAGGTCACGGTGATGGGGTGCCCGAGGACGGTGCCTGCAGCGGCGTGCTTAGTCGCTGTGGTGAAGAAGTTCGTGTGGGACCCGACGATGCTCCACGTGGACGGCTCCGCAGCGAGCGTCACCGATGCCGGTGCGAGCGTGAGCACGTCGCTGATCGTGAAGCTCCTGGGCGGGGCAGGCGCGGTCGGTCGTGCGCCTCCCCCACCGCCACCGCAGCCTCGGCACTGCACCGGCGTGAGGAGCGAGCTCATCGGCGACGCCAGAGCCCTCACGCTGGGCGTGAACGAAGGCGGGCCGCCCGGGGCAGCTGCATCGCCACCATCTCCGCCGCTCTCTCCGTCGTCCCACCCGCCCCCGCCGCCGTCGGAGAGGTCCGGAGATGTGGACTCGTCCGAGTACGTCTCCTCGACGTCCAAGGTGACTCCGGACCCAGAATTGCTTGGAGTGCAACCGCCGAGCACAAAATCGCTCGAGTTGCAGGTCGCTTGGATTGACTCTGTGGCCGGGCCCGGAATTGTGGCGGTCAGCGCCAGACTCATGAGCAGGAGTTTGCGCCAGACCATGGTTCGCTTCCGTTGAATTTGTACATCTCACTGATACGGACGACCTCGAACACGACGGTGAACCGATTCGGGACATCCTCCACACGCGCGCTGTTGCCAGATGCATCGACAACATCGAAGTCCGTCACGTCGTAGCACGCATATGTTTTAATGGCGGCCTCCCCACTCCTGGATTCGACGCTCTGGATTCGGAAGTCAGTTGCTCGAGAAGAACCCGTAGCCTGTTGGCCCGCCGCCGACATCTCGCTCAGAGATTCGCCTATGGCGCTAACGTATTCATCGGTTGCAAGAGCGCGAAGCCCCTCCAACTCCGCGCTTCCTGCAAACACTGCCGCCTCCGCCGCCAGGAACTTCGGCACGAGCTCCTCCACGATCGCGAGGGCTTCTTCGTTGGTCGGCAGCACGGGCGCGGTGCCGGGCGGCGCGCTGAGCGTTGGACTGGGGGTTGGCCCTGGGGCCGGCTCCTGGGGCGCGCATCCGCTCACCCCGATGGCCGACCCGACGCTGAGCATGACGAGCAGCGCGGCCCTGACGGCACGCCTGCTTCTCTCCCCTGAACGCATGGGCGTCAACGTAGTGGCCTCCGAGAATTCGCGCAGAAGTTATCCACACCTCGCCAACCGTCTCCGGAGGCTGGCTAGCATCGGCGCATGACTGCACCCAGCGAATGGATCGAGCACCGACGAGGAGACGGCGAGCTTCTCGGGTGGATGTGCCCGCGCGGCGACGGCTTCGTCGTCATCGACCTGCTCGGGCGGGAGCGCTCGGATGCCATCGACTGGCTGGAGGCCGAGACCCTCCTGGAGGAGACCGGCATCGGCTACCTCGCCGACGCCTACGAGCTGCGCCTCGAGGACGGCCGCTGGACCCGTGTGCGCATCACGGAGGTGTCGGCGATCCGCATCCGCGTGAAGCGCGAGGACTGGGGCGACATGACCGTGCCGCACAACGAGTACCTGCTGCCGTTCCCACCAGCAGGTGACCTCCGCGCAGTCCAGACGACCTGACTCACCTCGACCACGGCCCCCACCAGTCCTCGCCCCGCCCGCTGAGGCTCTCGCCTACGCACTCAAGACGGCGACGCTCGGAGCCTTCCGGCGTCACAGTCTCGGTTCGCGGTCAGGCGCGTGTCCTTGGATTGTCTCCGCGACGCCTCGCCGCACGATCTCGTCGCGGGGCCGGTCGCATTCGCCACGATGAAGGGAGCACCGCCATGGGCTACATCAAGGTCGGGACGCAGAACAGCACGGACATCGAGCTCTACTACGAGGACCACGGCGCGGGGCAGCCGGTGGTCCTCATCCACGGGTACCCCCTGAATGGGGCGAGCTGGGAGCGGCAGACGCGAGAACTGCTGGCCGCTGGCTACCGCGTCATCACGTACGACCGCCGCGGCTTCGGTGAGTCGAGCAAGGTGACCGAGGGCTACGACTACGACACGTTCGCGAACGACCTGAACGTGGTCCTCGAGACCCTCGACCTGCGCGACGTGATCCTGGTCGGCTTCTCGATGGGCACCGGCGAGCTGGCGCGGTACGTGGGCAAGCACGGTCACGACCGCGTTGCGAAGCTGGCTTTCCTCGCCTCGCTCGAGCCGTTTCTCGTGCAGCGCGACGACAACCCCACGGGCGTTCCGCAGGAGGTCTTCGACGGCATCTCCGACAACGCGAAGGCCGACCGTTTCGCCTGGTTCACGAACTTCTACAAGGACTTCTACAACCTCGACGAGAACCTGGGCTCGCGCATCAGCCAGGAGGTCGTCGACGCGAACTGGACGACGGCAACCCAGTCGGCGCCGGTCGCCGCCTATGCCGTTGTGCCCACGTGGATCGAGGACTTCCGCGAGGACGTCGCGGCGGTGCGCGCGAGCGGCAAGCCGTCGCTCATCCTGCACGGCACGAGCGACAACATCCTGCCGATCGACGCGACGGGGCGCCCGTTCCACGCGGCGTTCCCTGAGGCCGAGTACGTCGAGGTCGACGGCGCCCCGCACGGACTCCTGTGGACCCACACCGAGGAAGTCAACGCGGCGCTCCTGAAGTTCGTCAAGGCCTGACAGACCGAGCAGTCCGCACGACGTCGCGCCCCGCGCCTCCGCAGATATCAAAGATATAAAGCGGATGCGCGGGGCGCGATCGCGTAGCGAAACAGTCGCTGCCGACCCATGCAGCTCGCGAAAGCGACCGACGCGGTCAGCCTTCGACGTGTTGCCCATCTCGTTCTCTAGGCTGGCCCCATGCCCCGCACTCTGATCCTTCTCCGCCATGCCAAGGCCGAGCATCCGATGACGATCGACGACCGCCAGCGCTCGCTCGCCGACCGGGGCGTGCAGGAGGCCGCGGAGGCCGGCGACTGGCTGCGCGCGAACGCGCCGAAGGTCGACAAGGTGCTCTGCTCGCCGGCTGCCCGCACGCGGCAGACGCTCGAGACCGCCGAGATCCTCGCTCCCGCCGAGTTCCCGAGCACCCTCTACATGGGCGGCGAGGACGACTACCTCGAGCAGGTCAAGGAGACCGACGCCGAGGTGCAGACACTGCTCGTCATCGGCCACGAGCCGACCGTCTCGGGCACTGCGATCGCGCTGGCCGCCGACAAGGACTCGGAGTTGGCGCGGGAGATCCGGCACGGCTACCCCACCTCGGGGATCACCGTTCTGACGTTCCACGGCGAGTGGGATGCGCTGCGCTGGAACTCCGCGAACATCACGGCCTTCCGAGCGCCGCGCTGACCCCTCGACACCAGCCCCGTCTCTGACGGTCGCCGCACCTGACGGCCCTCACACCTGACGGTTCGGTCGAACTGCCGTGTTCCGGCGGCAATCCCGCCGCGTCCCTGCAGCAATCCCGCTGCGTCAGACGTTGGCGCTCTCGCGCCGCTTCGCGTCCGCTGGCCGCAGTGCCATGCCGAGGATGGGGAAGAGCAGCACGGAGAGCATTCCCGCCCCGACGAGCGACGATGCGAGGCCAGGGTCGAGGACCTTCTGGTCGACCCCGATCGCGGTCACGGCGACGATGATGGGCAGGGCTGTCGCGCTGAGGAGGCCGATACCCGCCCGTTCGCGGTTGCCCGCGCCTCGCGGTGCGACGAGTTGGGCGGGTAGCCCCCTGATCGCCAGCAGCAGGATGAGGAACACCGGCAGCAGGATGAGCGCGAGCTGGCTGCCGAGGAGCGCATCGAGGTTGAAGGTGACGCCCGTGTAGATGAAGAAGAGGGGCACGAGGAAGCCGAAGGCGATGGCCTCGATCTTGCTCTCGACCTGCTCGCGGTCGGCCTCCGGCGCGCTGCGCATGATGATCTGCCACATGACTCCGGCGGCGAAGGCGCCGAGGAGGATATCGAGGTCGAGCATCGCACTGAGGGCGACGAGGCAGGCGAGCGTGAAGATGACGACGCGCACCGCGAACTGACCTGAGGTGTGGAGGCTCGCGCTCACGAGCCGATGCAGGTGCCCGTGCTGCATGCGCACCGCGACGAAGATCGCGACGCCGGTGATGACGACGAACAGCGCGAGCACGAGCGTGGAGACGCCCGGGGAGCGGGTGCCGAGGAAGATGGAGATCGCGACGAGGGGCCCGAACTCGCCGACCGCTCCCATCGCGGTCGTCGCCTTGCCGAAGGGCGAGCTGAGCTCCCCAGCGTCACGGAGGATGGGGATGAGCGTGCCGAGCGCGGTCGAGCTGAGGGCGATCGCGATGATGACGGCCGCCTCTCCCGGCGCGATGAGGAACCCGGCGGCGAGGCCCATGACGAGGCTCGCGACCCAGGCCAGCGATGCGCGGGCGAGTGGGCCGCCGCCGAGGCTGCGGAAGCGGATCTCGTTGCCGGCGACGAAGAAGAGGGCGGCGAGGCCGAACTCGGAGAGCCAGTCGAGCAGGTCCGATTTGTCGACCCAGCCGAGGAAGCTCGGCCCGACGGCGATGCCCAGGAGGAGCTCGAACACGACGATGGGCACCTTCACCCAGCGCGAGATGCTGCGCGTGAAGAGGGGGGCCAGCACTGCGAGGGCCGGTATGAGGAAGACCCCGGGTTCCGACACGCGCTCAGAGTAACAGCGGGCACGCGTAGCGTGGGCGGCGATTCGGACACGAGCACTGGAGCGGATGCATGAAGCTGCACACGATCACCACCGGCGACGGCCCCCGGAAGGTGGCGCTGGTGCACGGTATCGGCGCGAGCGCCGAGCTGTGGGGCTCGCTGGCCGGGCGCATCGCCGAGTCGGGCGAGTACACGGCCATCGCCGTCGACCTGCGGGGCCACGGCGAGAGCCCGCGGGCCGAGAGCTACCGACTCGACGAGTTCGTCGATGACCTGATCGAGACGCTTCCGCACGATCTGCACAGCGCGGTCGGGCATTCGCTCGGCGGCGCCCTGCTCGTGCGGGCGGTGCCCCGGCTTCGCCCCGAACGGGCCATCTACCTCGATCCGGGGTTCAAGCTCGGACTGCCAAGCGAGGGAGTCGGAGCGCGCGTGTTCTGGGCGCTGTCCGGAGTGACGCTGCCGCTCGTGATGCTGGCGGGCGCCGCATCGGGCACGAATGACACCAAGCGGTACTCGGCAGAGACGCGGGCGCTGAACGCTCGGGCGAAGAAGCGCTTCGACGGGAAGATGACGGTGGGCATCTTCGATCAGGTCGCGCATGCTCCGTACACGCCTGCCGTCCCGGTCGTGCCATCCACGATCGTGCTCTCCGCCGAGGGGAAGGCCGTGGTTCCCGCCCCGATGCCCGCCGAGCTCGAGGCTCTCGGGTGGCAGGTGCGTCAGCTTCCCGAGGTCGGTCACCCGTTCTGGCTGCACGACGTGGATGCGAGCTACGGGGCGATCCGCGACCTGATCTGACGAGGAGTCGGGGCACTTCTCCCCCGCCCCGGGGCGGCTCGCTCCCCTAGGCTGAGCCGCACATCGATGAACGATGAAGGGGTGCGCATGCTGTCCGTGGAATTCCCGAGAGATGTCATCTTCACTGCGTCCCTGTTCGGCTTCGCGACTTTCGTATGGGCGGGGTGGGCGCAGGAGCGGCCCCGACATTGGGCCTGGCGCATCGTCTTCGGGGTGCTGAGCCTCGCCGGCGTCGCACTTGTGGGCATCACGCTGCCGACGGCGATCAGGAACTGGACGAGCGCGACGGCCCTGCGGGTCGACTCCGTGCCGTTCGCGGTCTACATCGCCATGGTGGCGGTCGAGGTCGTCGGCGGCCTCATCGCCGCGATCATCCTGTTGCGGAAGAAGAAGGGCGAGCTCATGGCGCCCGTCATGCTGCTCATCGTGGGCCTGCACTGGGTGCCGATGATCTGGGTGTTCGAGCAGCCGTTCCTGGCCCCGGTGTCGCTGTGGGCGATCGCGGTGGCGATCGTTACCTTCTTCCTGCCGAGCGAGAAGCAGGCGCCGAGTTTCTGGTGCGGCATCCTCGGGGCGCCCGTGTTCCTCATCACCGGCGTCGTCTTCGCGGTCGTCGGGCTGAACCAGTTCGCGAGCATGACCTGCGCCTGCTGAGCGAGGCGCGACGACGCGGTGACCTGGCGTTCACGGAGCGCGCTTGACGCCCCGCTTCGGGTCTAGCATCAGCCCTCATGGACTTCTTCCCGATCTTCGCCGTCGCCGCACTCTTCGCCGTGCTCGGGGTGTGGCAGGCCGGCTGGCCGGCGGCTGCCGCATCGACGGGCCAGCGGTGGATGTTCCGCGACCGCGAGCCGAACTGGAGCGACGCGTACCTCGGCTACATCAGGTTCGGCGGCGTCGTGTTCTGCCTGCTGGCGATCGCGGCCACGATCTTCGGGGGCACGCTCGTCTTCCGTTCGACGCTCGCTGAGCGGTGCCAGACCGAACTGAAGCCGGCGCTGGATGCGACCCGCAGCCAGGAGGGCTGGACTGCGTCCTCCATGCAGGCGTTCGCCGACGAGCACGAGCTGACGCTGAAGACGGACACCGAGAAGCTGGAGCTCCCCGAGCTTCCTGACTTCGGCGCGGTCTACGGACTCGACACGGAGGCGCCCGCGAAGCCGACCCCGCTCGTCACGACGACGTACACGTTCTCGACGATGGGGACGGCCATCGTCGCCGGCTCGGTGCAGACCGGCGGCTATGACTCGTCGGGCACCGAGGTCGAAGAGGACAGCGCTGTCTGCATGCCCTGAGCGGCGCATCCGCGTCGCCGGCGGCGGCGACGAGAACGCGACTTGTTAACCTGGTGGTCAGTACAGCGTCATACGTAACTCGACCAGACATACAGAACCAGGGAACAACAGAACATGAGAATTGCGATCATCGGTGCGGGCCCGAGCGGCATGGCACAGCTTCGAGCGTTCGAGTCGGCGGCAGAGCAGGGGCGGGAGATCCCGGAGATCGTCTGCTTCGAGAAGCAGGCGGATTGGGGCGGCCAGTGGAACTACACGTGGATGACCGGCCTCGACGAGCACGGCGAGCCCGTCCACTCGAGCATGTATCGCAACCTCTGGTCGAACGGCCCGAAGGAGGCCCTCGAGTTCGCTGACTACAGCTTCGACGAGCACTTCGGCCGCCCCATCTCCTCGTACCCGCCGCGGCCGGCCCTGTGGGATTACATCTCGGGCCGCGTCGAGCGCGCCGGGGTGCGCAAGCACGTGCGCTTCAACACAGTGGTGCGCTGGGTCGACTTCGACGAGGCGACGCAGCAGTTCACGCTCGTGAGCGAGGACCTGGAGTCGAAGAAGACGAGCCGCGAGGTGTTCGACCGCATCGTCGTGGGATCCGGGCACTTCTCGTTCCCGAAGATGCCGACGTTCGAGGGCCTGGAGACGTTCCCCGGCCAGGTGAGCCACGCGCACGAGTTCCGCGGCGCGGAGAACCTGCGGGGCAAGGACGTGCTGGTCATCGGCTCCAGCTATTCGGCGGAGGACATCGGCAGCCAGGCCCACAAGATGGGTGCGAGCTCGGTGACCGCGAGCTACCGGACGGCGCCGATGGGCTACGACTGGCCGCTCGGCTTCGAGGAGCGCCCGCTCGTGACGCGGTTCGACGGCTCGACCGCGCACTTCGCGGACGGCACGGAGAAGGACTTCGACGCCGTCGTCCTGTGCACGGGCTACCTGCACAAGTACCCGTTCCTCCGGAGCGAGCTGGCGCTCGACTCCCCCAACAACGTGTACCCGGAGGGCCTCTACAAGGGCGTGGTGTGGGAGCAGAACCCGCACCTCTTCTACCTGGGCGCGCAGGACCAGTGGTTCACGTTCAACATGTTCGACGCGCAGGCCTGGTTCGTGCGCGACGTGATCCTGGGCGACGTCGTGCTGCCGAGCGTGGATGCGCGCCGGGCCGACATCGAGGCCTGGCTCGAGCGCTTCCACGCGATCGGCGGGGCCGCGGACGAGATCCGCTTCCAGGCCGACTACGTGCGTGACCTCATCGAGGCTACCGACTACCCCATGTTCGACCTCGATGAGGTCGTGGAGATCTTCCTCGAGTGGAAGCACGACAAGGCGGAGGACATCATGGGGTACCGCGACCGCGCCTACCGTTCCGTGATGACCGGCACGATCGCATCCACGCACCACACGAAGTGGGTGGATGAGCTCGACGACAGCCTGGCCAGGTACCTCGCTCCGCTGCCGGCTGCGAACACGGCCGCGGACCCGGCCGCGGACTCCGCCGGCGCGCCTGCGCTCTAGGCTGGCGGGATGAAGCTCAGCCGACATGATGCAGCGATCCGCCTCGACATCCCTCTGGAGATGGCGAAGCGGAACGGCCTGCCCCCGTACATCGCCGAGGAGGCGTTGGCGGAGCTGGACGCGAACCCGCCGGCGTGGCTGGCACAGTCGCGGGCGAACCGCACGGGCAAGCGCCCCGTGTGGGCGACGCTGACGTGCGAGGTGTGCGGGACGGTGGAGAAGGTGCGGCCCAAGAAGTGGTGGCCGGAGTTCACGTACGTGTCGTGCGACAACCATGATCTCGACGAGTTGCCGGAGCCTGCCGCCGGAACGACCCGGGAGTTCTCGTATGGCATCGGGACCCGCTTTACGGGGGTCGTCGACGCGTAGGCGTCCCTGCTCCTCCTGTCCGACGCCCGCTCGAGGGCAGCCGGCGAGGGCATGACCTTTCTCTCGAAACCACTGCACGGCGTCCTGCGCCCGCTGTTCGGTGGTTTCGAGAGAACGCTGCCCCTCAGTCTCGCTCGGTCGACTTCCGGCTCAGGTGCTCGAGGTTCCTGTCGCGCAGCCGGCCGTCGCCGCGCGGACCCTCATCGCGGAAGGCGCGCCGTTCGAGCCTGCGGGCGACGCAGCTCGCGCATCCGCCCTGAGCCTCCCCCGCTCTCGTGAGCCAGACGCCGACCGCACTGGCGAAGTCGCCGTTCTCGTAGGCGGCGGGGATTTCCTTCCAGTCGCTGGGACGCAGGTGACCTGCCCGGTAGCCGATGCGCCCCTGCTCGAACCCGGCGCGCTCGAGCAGCGGCGCGGGCGATGCCCCGTTCGGCGCCTTCTCGTGGGCTTCGAGCAGGAACCGCGCGCGGCTCTGCGCCGTCACGTTGAGCAGCAGGAACAGCATCGGCGAGAAGCCGAGCTGGTGCCAGCGCCCCGCGAACTCCTGCCAGTCGGGTTTGGTGTCCACCTGCCCCTTGCGGAACATGCCGGACAGGAACGCCATGGCGAAGGTCGGCGTGCCGTGCGAGTGGGGCGGCCAGCGCAGGACGGCGAGTAGCCACTCGCGGCGGAGCTCGTGGGGCAGCCCTCGGAACGCGGCCAGGGCGTCCTGGTCGAGTTCCGCGTCCCAGTCGCGCCTCGCGTGAATGAGGTGGACGCCACGCCGGTTGCGGGTGGT
The DNA here is from genome assembly GCF_015351285.1 of Pseudoclavibacter sp. VKM Ac-2888. NCBI lineage: Bacteria > Bacillati > Actinomycetota > Actinomycetes > Micrococcales > Microbacteriaceae > Pseudoclavibacter > Pseudoclavibacter sp. VKM Ac-2888. The sequence continues at coordinate 249,355 of NZ_JADKSM010000001.1, read as the reverse complement.
GTCGCCACCTGGGGTTGGTGTTTCGGGCATGGGTGCGCTCCTCGCGGGTACGCCACGCGTTCGGCGGATGCACGCGCGGGTTGCCCCGCTCGGCACCGGCTGGTGCGTGAACTGACTTGTCGCGCACCGGGCGGTGCCGACCCGTTCTTCCCCTGGGGCACCCCACTCAGGTGGAGGGTTGCCGTGCAGCTAGCCAGGTACTTGACGCTGCAGCTCGTGAACGTGGGATGGAGGCTAGCACGAGCGACGGACGGGCATGCGATGTCGGACGGTGACGAAATCCGGTCGTGTGTCCCGAGTCGGTCGCCCGCTGTCTCTAGACTTGCGCCGTGAATGACGCCTCCTGGACTGCCGAGCGGCTTGTGCGCGCCTTCGCTGCCGCCACGAACCTGGTGATCGCCGGGCAGCGCATCCACGTCACTGGTGCGGGCGAGCTGGCCGGCGCGCTCCGCAGCCTGCTGCGCGCGCTTGGCGCGGTCTCCAGCGGGTCAGACCGGGCCGACTACGTCTTCCTGACCGCCGACGGAGCCAGTCCGTCGGCTGCTGAAGCGGACGAGCTGCCGTTCCGCGACGGGGCGATCGTTGTCGACGCGAGCGACGACGGGGCTTTTACAATCGCGCTGGGGGCACGCGGCCTCGCAGCGCTCGCGACGCGGCCGCCTTCGCAACGCTACCGCCTCGCCGACGGCCGCGGCCTCGACGTGCTCCGGCTGGACCCCGCCGCTCTGCGCCTTGACCCCGTCACTGCGCGACTCGACTCCACTCGCCGCCGGGCCGAGGCGCTCGAACCTGGCTCCGACGCGGCCGCCCGTGACGCCGACCTGCGCCTCGACTGGGCTCGCCGGTTCATGCCAGCCTCCTCGAGGGTGGCCGCGTCGCTCGCGGCAGAGGGAGTGCTGCGGGGGCGTCGCTTCGGGGTGAGCATGGTGCTCGAGCCGAAGACGGCCGTGCTCTCGCTGCTGCTCGCCGGGGCCGGGGCGCAGGTGTCGCTCTACGCGCACAGCGACGAGACCGACGACGCCGTCGCCGATGCCCTCCGGGCTCGCGGCTTCGCCGTCCACGCCGGTTCTGGCGCGGACGCCGACGGGCAGCTCGCGAACGCGCGCGCGTATCTCGCCGAGGGCCACGAGTTCCTGCTCGACGACGGCTCGCACCTCATCCGCCTCGCGGCCCACGACGGTGTCGAGCTGCTCGGTGCCGCCGAGGAGACCACGAGCGGCCTCCGCCCGCTGCACGCCATGGGCGATGCGCTGCGCATTCCCGTCCTCGCCGTCAACGACGCCCGCGTCAAGACCCGCTTCGACAACCGGTACGGCACGGGCCAGTCGTGCGTCTTCGCGATCGCCGACCTCCTCGACCAGCTCGGCAGGGGCTTCGCGGATGCACGCGTCGCGGTGGTCGGGTTCGGCCCGGTCGGGGTTGGGGTCGCGCAGCACGCGTCCGCGCTTGGGGCGGTGGTCACGGTGTGCGAGCTCGACCCGGTGCGGGCGCTCGAGGCGCGGTACGCCGGCTACGACACGGCGCCCCTCGAGGACACGGTGGGCACCGCCGACGTCGTCGTCTCCGCGACCGGTGAGCCGCAGACGATCACCGCAGCCCACCTGCGCGCGGCCGGCCCCGGCACGGCGTTTGCCGTCGCGGGCGGCGTGCTCGACGAGATCGCGCTCGACGACGCGCAGTCGCGGGGTGCGCGTCTGGAATCGCGGGCGTGGAAGGTTGACGCGGTGCTCTGGCCCGGGGTCGAGCACGGCGACCGGGCGGGCGACGACGCGGCAGCGGCATCCGCGTCCGGGTCCGCGGCCAGCTCCGTCTCCGGCGACTCCCCCGCACTGGTCCTCGATCGTGGCGGCTGCATCAACATCACCGCCGCGGAGGGCAACCCGGTGCAGATCATGGACCTCTCGTTCGCGGCGCAGCTCACGGCGGCCGGCATGCTGGCGCGCGGCGACGTGCGGGGGCCGGGTGTGCATCCGCTGCCCCCGAGCGCCGACGAGGCCATCGCGGCCGGGATGCTCGGTGCCGACGACGGGCCGAAAAGTCCGGAACTCGCGGAGACCGAGTCGGAGGCCGAGCCAGAGTCCGAACCGACGGCCCCGGGTTCGCGCCTGAGCCCGAGCTCGAGGCCCGCCTGGCATCCCACCAGATTCCCGAAAGCATGACTGGAGCGCCCGTGCAGAACGCAGCGACGACCTCGACGAACGACGTCACGGTCTATACGGCGACGCTGGTCATTCCGATCACCGCGCCCCCGATCCTGGGCGGCGCGGTCGCGGTGCGCGGCGGCAAGATCGTGCACGTCGGCGAGCGCGCCTGGGTGACGGAGTCGCTCGCCGAGCAAGGCGTCGTGGCGCGGGAGGTGCACCACGACGGCATCCTGATGCCGGGGCTCGTCAACGCGCACTCGCACCTGCAGTACACGGGCATGGCCGCGGTCGGGCAGCGCCAGTACAACGGGTTCGAGGATTGGGCCGAGGCCTTCAACCGCGATTACGTGCTCCCCCACGACTGGTACGCCGACGCTATGGCGGGCGCGCAGAGCCTGCTGCGCGCGGGCACGACCAGCGTCGCCGATATCGTCACCGACCCGACGGCGATCCCCGTGCTGCACGAGTCGGGCCTGCATGGCATCACCTACTGGGAGGTGATGAGCTGGACCAACGAGGACTGGCAGGAGCGGGGCCGTCAGCTCATCGTGGAGGAGCTCGATCGCATCCCCACCACGCCCGGCGCCGGGCTCTCCCCGCACGCGCCGTATTCGCTCGATGCGATTCCCCTGCTCGATATCCCCGACATCGTGCGCCAGCGCGGGCTGCGCACGCACCTGCACCTCGGCGAGGCCGCGTTCGAGGGTGAGCGCGATGGCAGCGGCGTCGACGGCGAGCCCTGGCAGATGGTGAAGCTCGAGAGCTTCCGGGCGATGCGCTCGGCGGGCTTCGGGATGAGCGCGACCGAGTTCGTCGACCAGCTCGGCGTGCTTGGCCCCGACTGCCACGTCGCGCACGGCGTGTACATGACGGCATCGGACCGGGCGCTGCTGCGCAAGCGGGGTACGAGCGTCGCCCTGTGCCCGCGGTCGAACGAGGTCATCGGCCTCGATGCGCCGCCGGTCGCGGAGTACCTCGTGGAGGGCAGCCCGATCGCGATCGGCACTGACTCGCTGTCGTCGAGTCCGTCGCTCGACCTCATGCACGATGTCGCGACGCTCGTCGAGGTGGCACGCTCGCAGGGGTATCGGGGCGACGACCTGCACGAGCGGATCCTGTCGGCGGCGACGCTCGGCGGGGCGCACGCGCTGGGCCTCGACCTCGGTCCCGACCGCACCGGGTACCTCGCCGTGGGCGCGCGCGCCGACCTGGCGTTCTTCGACGTGCCCGTGGTGTCGGTGGCTGACGGTATCGTCGCGCTCGCCGAGGCGGGGGCAGGCCGTGCGTCCGCGACCATGATCGGCGGCGAGCTCGTCTGGGCCGCCGACACCACTGAGCTGGAGGTTTCACGTGGCTGAGCAGGAGAACGCAGAGCAGCAGCAGGGCGAGACGCAGGCGACTGCAGTCGAAGGGTCAGTTACGCAGGGGCGTCATGATGCGGATACGCGCGAGCCGTCCGCCATCCCCGCGCGCGCCAGGGAGCTGGGCCTCGAGCCGCACCCCGAGGGCGGCTGGTATCGCCGCACGTGGACGTCGGGCGACCGCCTGCAGACCCCGAACGGCGAGCGGCCCGCGGCCACGCTCATCCACTTCCTGCTCCCACCTGGCGAGTCGTCGGCCTGGCACCTCGTGACGAGCGACGAGATCTGGATGTGGCACGGCCCCGGCTCGCTCGAGCTGCAGCTGGGCGGCAACGGGTCTGCGCCGGATGCCCGCGAGCCCGTCACGCTCGACCTCCGGCACGCGCAGGCCCTTGTCCCCGCCGGGCACTGGCAGCGCACGCTGCCGGGCGAGGACGAGGTGCTCGTGAGCTGCCTCGTCTCCCCCGGTTTCAGCTTCGACGATTTCACGCTGGTCGACGATCACGAGGCGTGAGCCTGCCTTGCCTGCAACCAGGCGTAATGGGCGCATGCCTGCGTGCGCCTTCCCCTATCTTCAGCAGTGAACGAAAGGCTTGTCATGACTCTCTCCTCCCGCATCCGCAAGGGCGCTGCCGCCGCTGGCGTCATCGCCGCACTGTTCGCGCTTTCCGCGTGCTCCGGCACGTCCACGACTGAGCCGGCTGCCGAGGGTGACGGGCTGCAGACGCTCACGCCCGGCAAGCTGACGATCGCGACCGGCGAGCCGGCGTACTACCCGTGGGTCATCGACAACGCTCCGGAGACGGGCGAGGGCTTCGAGGCCGCCGTCGCGTTGGCGGTTGCCGAGGAGCTGGGGTACGCGCCGGAGGATGTGGAGTGGGTGCGCACCACCTTCGACAGCGCCGTCGCGCCGGGGCCGAAGGACTTCGATCTGAACCTGCAGCAGTTCACGATCTCCGAGGAGCGGAAGAACGCCGTCGACTTCTCGTCGCCGTACTACACGACGACGCAGGCGATCATCACGACCGAGGGGTCGAGCGTCGCGGACGCTGCGTCGATCGCCGATTTCGCGGACGCCAAGGTTGGTGTCGCCGCGGCATCGACGAGCTACTCGGTCGCGAAGGATGCGCTCGGCAAGGATCCTGAGGTCTTCAACTCGAACGAGGACACGGTGCTGGCGCTGAAGAGCGGCCAGATCGACGCGCTGGTCACCGACCTGCCGACGGCGTTCTACCTCACCGGGGTGGAGCTCGAGGATGGCAAGATCATCGGCCAGTTCGACTCGACCGAGGGTGGCGACGAGTTCGGCATCGTGCTGCCGAAGGACTCGGCGCTGACGGCGCCGGTCACGGCCGCCGTTGATGCGCTGCGTGACAACGGCAAGCTCGGCGAGCTCGAGACCGAGTGGCTCGAGACGTCGGTTGACGTTCCGACGCTGAAGTAGCTCGTGTCGCAGGTCCCTCCTCCTCCCGACGTGTCGGCGAGCGCCGCGGCCGCCGAGCCGTGGTCGCCGAGTGCGATCGAGCTCGAGCGGCGCGCGTTCCGGCGACGCCAGTCGCAGCGTTCGGTGCTGGTGGCGCTCGTCTCGACGCTCGCGTTCGCGGTCATCGTCTGGGCGACGCTCATCAACACGCCTGGCTGGGCGGCGGTGTCGGAGACGTTCTTCGATCTCGACTACGCGATCGAGGTGCTGCCGACGGTGCTCGAGGGTCTGTGGTTGAACATCCGCGTGCTGGCCGTCGCCGTGGTGGGGGTCGCGATCTTCGCGACGCTGCTGGCGGTCATCCGCACGCTGCGCGGACCGGTCTTCTTCCCGTTGCGTGCCGTCGCGACGGTGTACACGGACCTGTTCCGGGGCATGCCGATCATCATCGTGCTCTACCTCGTGGGTATCGGCGTTCCGGCGTTGGGCATCTTCCCTCGCGTGGATGCGGCCGTCTGGGGCACCCTCGCGCTTGTGCTCGTGTACTCGGCGTATGTCGCCGAGGTGCTGCGGGCGGGCATGGAGTCGGTGCATCCGACGCAGCGCGTGGCCGCGCGTTCGCTTGGCCTCTCGCACGCTGCCACGTTGCGCCTGGTGGTGATGCCGCAGGGTGTGCGGAAGGTGACGCCGGCCCTCATGAACGACTTCATCTCCATGCAGAAGGACGTCGGCCTCATCTCGATCCTGGGTGCGGTGGATGCGGTGCGGGCCGCGCAGATCGAGACGGCGCTCACCTACAACTACACGCCGTACGTGGTCGCGGGTCTGCTGTTCGTGCTAATCAGCCTGCCGATGATCCGTCTCACGGATTGGTACACGGCTCGGGCGCAGAAGCGCGAGCAGATCGGGGGCACGGTATGAACGACGTGTATGCGTACGACGACGAGCCTGCCGCCGCGGGCGCTGCTGCATCCGCTGGCACCACCGGTGACCTGAAGCCGGTCCTGGAGGTTCGGGGCGTGCACAAGCAGTTCGGTGACGTGCAGGTGCTGCGCGGCATCGATCTTTCCGTGCTGCCACATCAGGTGATCGTGCTGGTCGGGTCGAGCGGTTCGGGCAAGTCGACGCTGCTGAAGACGATCAACCTGATCGAGCGGGTCGACGATGGGCAGATCTTCCTCGACGGCGAGGACATCTCCGACCCGCGCGCGAACGCGGACGCGGTGCGGAGCCGCATCGGTGTGGTGTTCCAGCACTTCAACTTGTTCCCGCACATGACGGTGCTCGACAACGTGACGTTGGCTGCCCGAAAGGTGCACAAGACGCCTCGGGCTGAGGCAGCGGCGCGGGGCACGGCCATCCTCGAGCGCGTGGGCCTGGGTGCACATGCGACGAGTTACCCGGATCGCCTGTCGGGTGGTCAGCAGCAGCGGGTGGCGATCGCGCGGGCGATCATGACGGAGCCGAAGGTGCTGCTGCTGGATGAGATCACGAGCGCGCTCGACCCGCAGTTGGTGGGTGAGGTGCTGGATGTGGTGCTCGAGTTGAAGGAGCAGGGCGCCACGATCCTGATGGCGACGCACGAGATGAGCTTCGCGCGCCGCGTCGCCGACCAGATCGTGTTCCTCAAGGACGGCGTGCTCATCGAACGCGCCGCGCCTGAGCAGTTCTTCACGAACCCGCAGCGGCCCGAGACGGTGGAGTTCCTGTCGCGGGTGAACCTCGGGGCGTAGGTGGGGGCAAAGTCACGGTATCGACTGCCACAACTCGCCGACGCACGAAAGTTGGACCAGACTGTCAACGTGACCACCGGACGCGAGACAACGATTACAGTCGTCGCGGGCGTTTTTCTTCAAGATGGAAACGTGCTCGCTTGCAGACGAGGCTCGGACAAAAGTGGGGCCGGATCATGGGAGTTCCCCGGTGGCAAAGTGGAACCTGGCGAGACACACGAGGTGGCGCTTGCTCGGGAGATTTCGGAGGAACTTTCCATCCAGGTCAACGTTCTAGAACTCGTCGATCGTTCGAGGACGACGCTGCAAGATGTGACCATCGACCTCAGCTGCTATTTCGTCGAGGCTCTTGAAACTGAGCCCAGCAGCAGCACGGACCACGATCTTCTGCGCTGGGTCCCGATTAGCCAGCTCGCGGCTCTCGAATGGGCGAAACCAGATCTTCCAACTGTGGGGGCACTCATACGGAGCGTCGGCTGAGCCGAAACGCCCCGTTCACCAGTCGCTTTCGACGAAACCCTCTCCCACGCGCGTGTGGACCCGAACGTTGAGCTCGCGACAGAGCTCTGAGAGGTCGTCTTCCATGCGACCTGGCATGAGGATCGCCGGTTTCACGGGGTAGCCGGCTCGCCGCGCATTGTGCGCGTAGTCGAGCGACTGCCCAATGGCCGTGCGAACGTACGAGCGAGCGGTGGATTTCTTCGCCTCGATGACTTCGCCCGCGGTGCTGTCGTAGAAGTCTGGACGGATCCGAGTGTTTCCGACTGTCAGCGACATAGACTGAACCACATGGTTCTTTGACTTCAGCCAGGTTCCGAATGCTGCCTGGAGATTGAATTCGACCCTCGATATCTCCAGTTCACGAGGCTGCAGCTCGACAGTGAAGCCTCCCCATTCGGGCATGACCCAATCAGCGATGACGACTTGTTCAGCCTCGGGCGCGCCACTCGGCATGAGCCGCGCCACGTCCGCGTCGACCGGAGCGAGTAGGAAAATGATGCCGCGGCGGGATCCCCCTTCTACGTCCGGTATCTCCTGGTACTCGAACGCCGGGTCAGCAAGGGTGAAAGCGCCGACGTAGGTGGCATCAACTCCCCGCACTGTGAAGAGCCTGATCAGTCGACCATCTTGCACAGAGGACATGATGGCTGCGTTTCCGCGAAGAAACTGCTGATTACCGAGGGTTCCTTCACCCGTATACGCGTAGATTCCGTCGGCGCGGAGGCCTTCGTGGAGGTCGTACCCATATCGCTGCCCCTTCTTGGGGTCCGTGAAGATGAGGATATTCGGGTTTCCACGGGGAGTCGATATTCCCTGCTGTTGTTGCCCGCCCAGCATCTCGTGGATTCGGCGTCGCCGAAGGGTCTCACCGATGCGTATGGGCCAGGGGAAATCCACGTTTCTAGACTAGCCATAGCCGTGCACGAGGAAAAGCTCGCGGGTGCGTCGAGTTCAAGCCACACGCGCGTTCTCCCTCTCCGCTCAGAGCTGAGCACCCAATTACCCAGCACCCGGGCAATTCACGACATGAACTCTGGTCGCATATGCTCGCCCGGTCTTCCTCGCTCTCCCCCATCTCTGGAGCCCCTCATCGTGCACTCCCCTCGCGCCCCTAAGTCGCGCCTGCCCCGCCACACCCTCTTGGCTGCGGCAGCGGCCCTTTCGATCGTCGCGTTCGGAGTGCTCAGTGGATGCGCGTCCGCGAGCGAGCCAGTCGCCGAGCCAGCCCCAACGGTCACCGTCACGGCGACGGCCACGCTTCCCGTCGAGACGGTGACAGTCACCGTCACAGCGACCCCTGAAGTTGTCGTCCCAGCTGAAGAAGTCAGCGTTCCCGAAGCGGCGCCCGCGGCGCCGGAGCCCGCACCTGAACCCGAAACGGCGCCAGTGCCGCTCGCCGCGGAACCCGTCGAGCAGCCGTCAAACGTTTACTACAAGAACTGCACCGCAGCTCGCGACGCAGGCGCAGCACCCGTCTACTCCGGGGATCCTGGCTACGGCCCACACCTCGACCGCGACGGTGACGGCATCGGCTGCGAGTAGCCAAATCGTCACCGGGTCTCGAACCAACAGCGGGTCAAGAGCGAGAGCGTTGAAACTGCAGTCGAGCAGTCGGATGCTCGAAGGACGCAATGATCTCAGCGTCTGATGCGGGGAGACTAAGTTCTACCAGGTACGGCGGCTCCGGCACCTCAGGCTCGTCGACGAATTGGCCCGCGTCCCAGCGGTCTCGGGTAGCTTCGACATCTCTCTCGTAAGAATCCCACTGCTCTGCCGTGGGCTCCGGGTCCGACGGCACCACCTGAATCTCGAGAGAGAACTCGGCCAGAACGTCGTCGACCGTCGGCTGCACAAGCATGCGAGTCAACACGAGACGTTGCCATTCGTTCTCGCAGGAGTCGACAACCGCGTCGAAGGCGCTCTGGGTTCGTGCATCCCATGCACGCGCGAAGAGTTCTCGAGGCAAACCGATTCGCCGCTCGACGTCCATGGGCGGGAAACGACCATGGATACCTTCGAAGCCATCCACATTCTGGTCTTGCTGCCCCTGCTCGAAGGCACGCATCTGCTCGAACGTCACGAACACGGCCGTCACCTCGCCGCTCTGCGTTCGCGAACCGATCCACTCACCAAGGGCCTCATCAATTGGATCCCCCTTGGCTGCAGCTTCCACCATCACTCGTTCGGTGGCTGCCCTCCACTGAGCGTCAGCGTCGTCCGAGGCTTCAGATTTGTCTGTGAGCTCTGGGGCGTTCCCCGGCTCCGATTGTTCCTCTTCGCTCAATGGCGCAAAGTGCTCAGAACACCGCTCAGCGTTCGAACGCATCATGCGCTGCATCTCAGCGCGGCGTTCGATTGCGGCCTCGGGGCTCGCCGCCTGCTCGAGTTCAGGCAGACCGTTGACCGGGTTCAGCTGCAGCACCAAAGTGCGTGCCTTCTCTCGGGCGATAACTGCAGGCCATATCCCGGCGATTACCGCGGCGCTCGAAGCCGGCGACACCTCGAGCACGAAGACCAGCGCCGAGTATCCGCCATCGAGAGCCACCAGTCGCGCCCGCGAGTCTGTTGCCCCGGGAACACGCTCAAGCCCGGGCGCGGAATCCGCACCGAATTTGAGCATCCGCCTGAAGAGCGTCTCGAGGGCTTTTCGTGCCTGCGGGTCAGCTTCGATACTGCGCTGACGGTTGACATAGATCGACGTCATCAAGCTTCTCCCCCGTGCAGCGATCAGCTTCCAACCATAGAGGCGACTGGTCCTCGCGTGAGGGCGGGAAAACAAGTCAGCTCGTCTGCACGCACCCCGGCGGCAGCGAGTTCCCGCTGATGGCGAAGTCGTCGCAGGTGAGGAAGTGCGCCTGGTTGAGGCCGAGCACGTAGGCCACCACGACGATGCCGCCGACCACGGCGACGATCAGCCAACGCCGATGCAGTGAGGTGCGGTCGACGAAGTCGGGCCACACGATGCGCAGCAGCACCCAGAGGGTGAAGGGCACGCACACGAGCACGACGAGGATCGCGGCGAGGTCCACGAAGGCGACACCCAGGTTGCCCGAGTCGTCGTCGACGAGGAAGTTGAGGACCAGCCACATCGTCGGCACGAGCAGCAGCCCCGCGCGCCACAGCCTGCCCCACACCCTCCGCCGTTCGAGGAGCACGAACACGAACGCGGCTGTCGATGCCGCCCAGAACCCGAGGATGTCGTCGAAGAACACCTCTCCCCACGCTCCGAGCGTGAACGCCGGCCACCAGGCGACCGCCGCCATGCCCACCATGACGACGCCGAGCGGTACGTCGCGCTGGCGCTCGTCGACGGGCTCGTCGACCTTCCCTGGGGTGCTCACCCTCGAAACGTAGCGCCGATGCCGTCGACTCGGAAGCCTCCGCGGCGACCCGCGGTCCCGGCCGAGCGCTTGTGCGTGATCTCAGCCCCACATCCACCCATCGCCACCCAGCAATTCGCTCCGCCTTCGCGTGTAGCTTTCTCTCACCCCGTGTGAGAAGTTGAGTCCACCGGCACCCGAGATTCACCAGAATCCCCGTAGCGCTTCGTACGAAGGAGCACCAGATGTCGTTCCCCGCGCGCGCATGAGCGCCATTCTCGAGCTGCCCATCGTCGACTCGCCCGCGATGTGGATCATCTACCTCGTCGCGGTCGCCCTCACGATCACGCTGCTCGTGCGGGACCCCGACCCGAAGTGGTTCGTGCGCGCCTCCATCGGCGCCGTCGCGGGAGCGCTTCTCGGCATGGGCACCTACTTCGCCGGCAACCTGCTCGACCTCTTCGGCGTGAACCTGCCCCTCATGGTGGGCGTGTGGACGACCGCCATGTTCGCGGGCGTCGGCCTCGCCATCGCCTCCTTCCCGGACGCGAAGCCGTGGCGCAAGGTCGTCGCGAGCGTCGCCATCCTCGCCTACCTCCTCGCGGGAGCAACCGGCATCAACGCGTTCTACGGCCTCAACCCCACACTCGGCTCCGTCTTCGGCGACGTCGAAGAAGCGCAGATCTCACTCCCGGACTCCAACCCAGACAATCGGGCCGCCCCCGCGCAGCCCATCGCGGCAACCTGGCAGGCACCCAGCAACATGCCCTCCGTCGGCGAGCGCGGCTCGGCCCCCATCCCCGGGACCGAATCCGGCTTCGTCGCGCGAGACGCGGGCATCTACCTGCCCCCGGCGGCTCTGGTCGACAACGCCCCCGCTCTCCCCGTGGTCATCATGATGATGGGGTACCCGGGAAACCCCGACGGCACGATCATCAGCGACGTGCTCGACGAGTTCGCGGCCAAGAACAACGGCCTCGCGCCGATCGTCATCATCGCCGACCAACTCGGCGCCGCCGGCGTCCAGGACCCGGCCTGCGCCGACTCCGCCAAATACGGGAACGCCGAGACCTACATCACAACGGACGTCGTCAACTGGGCGAACGCGAACCTCAACGTCATCAAAGACCCCAAGTACTGGACCATCGCCGGCTACTCGAACGGCGGCGGATGCGCCGCGAAATACGGCGCAAAGCACCCCGACCTCTTCAAGAACGTCATCAGCGTCTCGGGCGAGGAGTTCCCCGGTTCCGAGGGCGCGGATGCTGCGACCGCCGACATCTACGGCGGCGACACGACCGCTTTCGAAGCCTCGAAGCCCATCAACATCATGAAGGCTGCCCCCGCCGGCAGCTACTCCGGTATGACCGCGATCTTCACCGCCGGCAGCGAAGACCCCACGTTCGCCGCGGCGGCAACGGCCGTCTCGCAAGCGGCCGAGGCAGTCGGCATCGCCACAACCCTGTTCCTCGTGCAGGGCGCCGACCACGGCGGCGACGCCGTCAGCGGCGGCCTCACCCAGGGCTTCGACGTGCTCTACCCCGTGCTCGGACTCTCTACCGGCACCTGAACGAGCTTCCGCCAGCCCTCGGCCACCACGCTCACGAGCGACAGCTAGGGGCGGGCCGACCCCACAGCGTCACGCGCTTCCGCAACGCGCCCCACCCGACGCCTCACGAGCATCCACGCGATGCCGAGAACGACGAACCACACCGGGGTCAACAGCAGCGGCCCCCGAGTGTCGTCGAACATGCCGAGCACCACGAGCATGAAGACGAAGAACCCGAGCACCACCCACGAGAGCGGCACCCCGAAACGCAGCCGGTAGGCGGATGCGGCATGCAGCTCCGGACGGCGGCGCCGGTACACGAGGTACGACGCGAGGATCATCGACCACACGAAGATGAAGAGAATCGACGAGACCGCCGTGACGAGCTGGAACGCGTCGTCGAAGATCAACCCGAGCGATCCGCCCAGCAGCACGACCCCACACGACAGCAGCAGGGCACGGCCAGGCACGGCTGTCCGCGTCAGCTTCCCGAACATCGCGGGAGCCTGCCTCCTCGTCGCGAGGCCGTAGGCCATACGACTCGAAGAGAAGAAGCCGCTGTTCGCGGCTGACACCGCCGACGTCATCACCACGGCGTTGATGAGGGCTGCCGCCCCACCGAGACCGATGAGCAGGAAGAGCGCCACGAATGGGCTCTCGCTCGGGTCGATCTCGCTCCACGGCGTCACGCACATGATGACGCCGAGCGCGAGCACATAGAAGAAGAGGATGCGCATCGGCACCTGGTTGATCGCCTTCGGCAGGTTCTTCTCCGGATCCTTCGCCTCGGCCGCCGTCGTGCCGACGAGCTCGATACCCGCGAACGCGAAGATCGCGATCTGGAAGCCACCAAGGAACCCGATGAGACCGTTCGGGAAGAAGCCGCCGTCGTCCCACAGATGCGCCACGCTCGCCGTATCCCCGTTCGGAGCCGTGAACGCCGTCGCGATGAGGAAGATGCCGACCACGATCAGCCCAAGAATCGTGACCACCTTGATGAGCGCGAACCAGAACTCGGCCTCTCCGAACGCCTTCACGGCGATGAGATTCAACGCCAGCACAAACGCGACCGCGATGACCATCGGCACCCAACCGGGAAGATCCGGCCACCAGAACCTCGCATACGTCTGCACGCCCACCATGTCGGCCGTCGCGATCGAGATGAGACACAGCCAATACGTCCAGCCGATGAAGAAGCGCGCCCATTCACCGAGATAGTCGGCGGCGAAGTCCTGGAAGGTGCGATAGCCGAGATTCGAGAGCAGCAGCTCCCCCATCGCCCGCATCATCACGAACAGCATCGCCCCGACGACGACATACACGAGCAGAATCGACGGGCCAGCCTTATGGATGCCGATGCCGGAACCCAGGAAGAGTCCCGTTCCGATCGCACCGCCGATAGCGATCAGCTGAATGTGTCGGTTGCTGAGACCGCGCTCAAGGGATGGCCCGGCAGTTGGGGAATCGCCTTCGATACCGCTCATGGCCAGAGCCTAGATCCAGTGAGAGGAAAACTCACCAGAAAAGATTGGTGGAGGACTCTGGAATTGCACCAGACAAGGCGTCTCAAGAACGCATCCCCCAAGGATTCGAGTGTAAGCCCATGATCGTTCCGGGAGCAAGTTGGAAACGCCGAGAACGGATGAGAGAACCGGCGCATTCCGCGCGTCAGCCGCCGTGTTTCTGCGCCTCGAGATCCCATACGAGCTCGAGCGGGGAGAAGCCCTCCTCACCATCGGAGTCTCGATACAACTCGACGAAGCGTCCGATGTCCTCCTGCCAGCTCACATTCGCGGGATCGACGTCGAGCGCGGCGATGGCCGCATCCCAGTCATCGCAGATCACGTCGTGGAAGAGCCGATGCCCGGAGCGGAATATCGTCCAGCTACGGATGCCGACCCGGTCGAACGCGGCCATGAGCTCGTCAGGCACGACGGCGTGGGTCGCGCGGTACCCCTCGATCGATCCCGGCTTGATCTCCGAGTGGAGCGCGACCCTCATCGTGGGACTCGCATCCAGCGCTCGCCGCGGGCTGGAGCACACGTCTCGTCTCGAAGAAGGGCTCCATCGGTAGCTTCCATACTCGAATGCTAGCGACATCGTGTCCCGCGGGAGCGCAGCACATGGCACGCAGAATGGCCCAGCCACCGCGGAAGCGGTGACTGGGCCATTCGAGGCAGGGACCTAGGCCAGGGCGGCCTGCTGGTTGCTCGCGTTGCGCGAGTCGATCGACTTGGCGAGCACCCCCGTGACGGCGATGAGGATCGCGACCGCAAGGGCGACGACGCCGACGAGCGTCGACTCGGGCGCATCCGCGAGCCGCCCGAAGCCAACCCAGGCGACACCCCAGATGATGGCCGCTGACACGGCGAGGTTCTTCCATCGCCACACGTAGAACGTCGCGAGTCCGAGGACGGCGACGAGGGCCGCGGTGGTCGAGATCTCGCCGAGCGTGCTCTCCGCAGCCACCCCGGTCGAGACGATGGCCGCCCCGAGGTTCGCGAGGGTCGCAACCGACACCCAGCCGAGGTAGAGGCCGAAGGTCGTGTCGACCGCGAGGCGCTCGCCCCAGTTCTCGGCAGGGCGCGCGGCGATGCGGCTCACCAGCGCGATGCACACGGCGAGCAGCGCGACGATGACGACGACGCTCACCCAGATCAGGCCGAACTGAGTGACAAGGAGCCATCCGGCGTTCAGGAGCATCGACAGCGCGGCCAGCCAGCCCGTGGAGCGAGCCTTGGCCGACGTGGCCTGCTTCGGCAGCCACTGCCAGACGACGTAGGCGAACAGGCCGAGGTAGATGACCGACCAGATCGAGAAGGCCGTGCCGGCCGGGGCGATGAGCGTTGCGTCGGCGGAGAGGTTGCCGCTCGACGACTGATTGACCTCAGTGCCGCCGAAGAGACCCACCCCGTAGAGGGTCCCGACGACGCAGAGGATTCCGGAGACGGTCACGAACAGACGGCGGAGAAGATCGGAGGACATGCAAAGAAGCTAAACGATCTAACTGAATGCGGCGTGGATGTTGACGCTCTCGAGTGCCAGAGGCGATCGATGCGTCGCGGCCACGGCAAACGCCCCCGACCATGAACCGCACCGCGTGGTGCTCGTGGTCGAGGGAGTCAGAGGAGTCCGGCTCCGAGCCGACTCCGCGCCGCTTAGAGCTGGACCTTGCCGCTGTCCCCCTCGATGGGCTCTCCGGAGACCTTCGACTTGATGAAGCTGAAGACCGTCGCGATGCGGCCGCCCGGGGTGTCCCAGTACTCGCCACCGCTCGCCGTGAACTTCAGGACGCCCACGTTCGGGTCCTCGGGTCCGTCAGGGAACCACGCCTCGGCCGCAGGGTTCCAGAGCTCGCGCAGCTTCTCCGGCGCATCCACGACCCCCGCCGTCCCGGAGAGCGAGACCCACGAGTCGTTCGAGCTCAGTGAGACCCCGGCTCGAGCATCCGCTGCGAGGTTGCGGACCGTCGTCGAGTCCTTCTGGATGAGGAACCACAGGTCGCCGTCGAACTCCGCCTCCTGAATCGTGAGCGGATGCGCGACCAGCGACCCCGAGCCCTCGATCGTCGTGAGCATGGCGAAGCTGAACTCCTTGACGAGCTTCGCGATCTTCGCAACCTCGTCGGCATGCGAAGCGTTCGAGTGGGTTCCGTGGCCGTCGTGCGTCGTGTGGTCGGTCATGTGTTGCTCCTCGGGGGATCAGATCGTGCGCGTCGTCGCGCCCGTCGTTGGGCGCTCCCGCTGACGGGACCCGGCGACCGTACGCACGGGGCCTCCGAATCCCCCTCGTGTCTCCCGGATGCCCGCCGTGCACTCCCGGCGCGGCGCCTGGGAGCGAGACGAAAGGCGTGTGCTCTAGCGGCGAGCGCCGTAGCCGATCAGCTCACGCAGCCAGCCGACACCCTTCACGGTCGCGCCGACGGCCGCGACGCGTTCGCTGAGCTCGCGATCGCTCGTGGCGACCGTCACGGTCTCGCCCCCATCGACCCGGCGACGTGCCTCATCGACAATCGCGTCATCCCCTGACGCGCTCGCGCGCACCACTCGAACCTGGGCGTGCTGTGCCTCGTCGTCCGACGGGCCGCGGATCTCCCGCGCGGCGCCCTCGACGACAACCGCGAACTCCGGGAACCAGCTCGTGCCGCCCAGCCCCAAATCTTCGGCCGAGACGCCGGACGTCATCGACGTGGATCCGGACGACGCAGGCAGGGCCGCTCCGGCTCGAGCGAAGGCCTCGACCTTCGACAGCAGCCGCTCGGCTGCGCCCGCACGGTCTCGCCACCAGCCGTCGGGGACCGAGCCGACCACGTTCGCCGCGTCGACGACAACCGCCGGGCGCACCTCGAGGGCGGCCCGCAGCGCAGGCCAGGAGGCTGCGAAGCCGTGGTGCAGCGGCAGCTTGTCCACCTCGTCGATGGGAACCCAGCGCAGCTCGAGGCTCTCCGCGTCGGCGATGACCGGATCGAACGGCTCGACGACGCGAGCGACGAGCGTCGTGTACCGCCAGAAGCCCAGCTCCAGCACGCTCGTGAAGAGCGGCGAGACGAAGCCGCACGGCACACCCGCTTCCTCTGCGGCCTCCCGGAGGGCGCCGACGGCCGGGGATTCGCCCTCGTGCAGCGCCCCGCCCGGGATGCCCCACGTGCCGCCGTGATGGCTCCACTCGGCGCGATGCTGGAGCAGGATGCCGCGCTGCGGGTCGACGGCCACGAGCCCTGCGGCACCGAACCGGCCCCAGTAGCGCTGTCCGGTCTCGGAATACACCCACGCGTCGCCGGGATCGCGCGGCCCATGCAGCAGGCGTCGCGAAACCTGGTTGCCGGCGGGGGAAGTCGTCACCCCGTCAGCTTCACACGGCGCGGCTCCGCTGCCAAGAGCCCAGCCAGACGGGCGTAACAGATGCTCTCGCATGGACCGCGCGGGCGAGGGGCGACTCCGCAGACGCGCGGCCTGTGGACGCGCACCTTCCACAGGCGCGAGGGCAGCGCGGTTCCGGCCCGTTCGTCGCCCGCACACTCGTCGCATGACAGCGATCCCAGCCCCGATGACCGAGCCCATCATCACCGACGAGGAGGTGCTCCGTCACGTGACCGGCCTCGTCGGAGAGGCCTACCGGCGCCAGCTCTGGCTCATGTTCCTCGACGCCGACGACCTCGCCCTCCCAGTGCTCATGCCGATCGAGGCCTACCCGAACAGGCCCACGTATCCGCACCTCGAGAAGATCGCGGGCGCCATCGCCGAGATGGTCGCCGAGCTGCGGGCCGCGAGCATCATCCTCACGTGGGAGCGGCCAGGCCCTGGCGACTCCACGCCAGACGAGCGGCTGTGGGCAGCCGCGCTCGGCATCGCGTGCGAGGTGCGCGAGCTCTCCGTGCGCGCGCAGCTCCTCGCGTCGCGCGAGGGCGTGCGCCACTTCGACAAGGCCGAGTACTTCGCCGTGGCGGCGTGACCGATGCTGACACCCCCTCCGAGGCTGTCGACAGAGGTCACACGCACCGTGGCGGCCGCAGCAACCGCAGCGGCGACACGGCCCGCCGAGTCAGTCGGTGGTCAGCACCACGAGGCGCTGCGTGGCCCGGGTCATGGCGACGTACCGGTCGACGGCACCCTCGATCCCGGTCCCGAACTGCTCGGGATCCACGAGCACGACCAGGTCGAACTCGAGGCCCTTCGCCGTCTCCGGAGTGAGCGAGCGCACCCGGCCTCGGTTGTCGAACTCGACTTCGCTCGGGCCATCACCGCCACCGCTCTCGCTCCCGACGGCCGTGATGACGCAGGCGATTCCCTCGAGGTTCTCGTCCAGCCACGCATCCAGCACCTGCTGGAGGTCAGCGACCGATCCGTGCACGACGGGCAGCCCGCTGCTGCGCACCGACACCGGAACGTTGGCATCCGGGAGCGCCGCCAGGATGACGGGCGCAGCTTCAGCCATGACCTCCTCCGGCGTGCGGTAGTTGATCGTGAGCTGCGCCACCTCGACCTTCGGCAGGCCGATGCCTCGCAGACGCTCCTCCCACGTCTCGCGGAAGCCGTGCCTCGCCTGCGCCCGGTCGCCGACGACCGTGAAGCTGCGCGAGGGGCACCGCGCAAGCAGCATCGCCCACTCGGCATCGGTGAGCTCCTGCGCCTCGTCGATCACCACGTGCGCGAAGGGGCCAGCCAGCTCGTCGAAGTCGACCGGGGGCAGGGAATCCTCGTCGATGAGCGAGTGCTGCGCATCCTCGACCCGGAGCATCGTGACGACACCCTCGCCGTCGTCGTCGCCCTCGATGAGGTTGTCGACCACGTGCGACATGTTCTCCTGCTGCGACACCAGTGCCTCGGCCCGCCGGGCCCGCTGCCGGAACTCGTTCGGGTCGCCCGTGAGTCGCCTCGCCGCGTCGATGAGCGGGAGATCCGAGACGGTCCATGAGCGAGCATCCGCCCGCTGCAGCGCCCGAACCTGTTCAGCGCTCAGCTCTGGGGCGCACCACTGCAGGTACGCCGGCACCGACCAGAGGTCGGCGATCACGGAAGCCGGGTCGAGCAGCGGCCACGCCTTCGCGAACGCGGCCCGCAACCGCTCATCACGCACCAGCGACGCCCGCACCGCGTGCTCGGAAGCCTGCGGCGAGCGCTTGTCGACGAGGAGCCGCAGCACCTCCTCCCACACCTGCTCACGAGCCTCGTTGTGCGTGAGCCCGGGCTCGTACGCCACGAACGCCTCCGCCCAGTCGCGGGCATCCAGGGTCAGCTCCTGCGAGTCCGTCGTCGTCACCGAGAACGGCGCCCGCGGCGGACGCTGGTGGTACCGCACCGCCTTGCCGACGGCCCGCACCAGGTCGAGCGACGACTTCAGCCGGGCGACGGATGCATCGGTCTCCTCCCGCGCGTCGGCTCCCTCCGGGAGCAGGTCGCGGAGCGTGCACAGCTGCACGCTGTCCTCGCCGAGGCTCGGCAGCACGTTCGCCACATAGTTCAGGTACGGGCGGCTCGGGCCCACGAACAGCACCCCGCCGCGCCCCTGCTTGAAGCGGGGGTCCGAGTACAGCAGGAACGCCGTGCGGTGCAGCGCCACAACCGTCTTGCCGGTGCCGGGCCCGCCATCCACGACCAGCGCACCCCGCGAAGGGGCACGGATGATCGCGTCCTGATCGGCCTGGATCGTGCCGAGCACGTCCCGCATCTCCCCCGACCTCGCCGACCCGAGACTCGCGATGAACGACGACTGGTCGTCCAGCGCCACACGCCCGACGAGATCTCCGGGCACGAACACCTCATCCCAGTAGTCGACGACCCGCTCCACGTTCCAGCGGTACCGTCGGCGACTCGCCAGGCCGAGCGGATTCGCGTGCGTCGCCGCGAAGAAGGGCTCAGCCGCCGGCACACGCCAGTCGATGAGCAGTCGACGCCCGGCCTCGTCGGCGAGACCGAACCGGCCGACATACACGTCGGGCGAACCATCCGCCGGCGTCATGCGCCCCAAGCACGCATCGACCCCGAAACGCTCCAGGCCACGCAGCTGCCGCGACAGGCGATGGATCTCCGTATCCCGATCGAGCGCCTGCTGCCCCGCGCCGCCCTCCGTCAGCCGCAGCTCGTCGAGCCGCGCCGCGAGCTCGCCCTTCTGCAGGGCCAGCGCCTCAGCGACCGCAGCGAACTGCTCAGCATCAGCACCCACCAGTTCCGGGTCGGACTTGAAAGAAAGGCGGGGCGGGAGGGCAAAGACTTCAGCAGAAGATGTCACGATCGCTCATTCTGGTGCCTCGACGGGGCCTTGCGGCAAGCCCCCTGGTGATTTATAACTTGGAAGAGGCAGGCAGGCGCTCGAGAACCACCGCGATCGCCACCGCGACAGCCACCCCGATGAGCGTCTCCACACCCCGCTCGAGCAGCAGCTGGCCGGCCGAGACATCCCCCGCGAGGCGCCCCATGACCAGCACAAGCGGCGTCAGGAACAGCAGCCCCAGCGTGTAGTTGCGCACGATGAACAGCTCGACCCCACCCTGCAGGGCGATCACCAGCAGCACCACGACCAGGCCGCTCGGCTCGAACGCCATCAGCACGGCCGCCGCCCCGAGGCCGAGCACCGTCCCCACAAGCCGATGCGTCGCCCGCAGCACTCGATGGAACCCCGTCGCCGCCGACAGACCGGCGATCGCGGACACCATCGCCCAGTACGGATGCCCGATGCCGATCAGCAGCGGAATCGCCCCAGCCACCAGCGTGCCGACCGCGAACATCCACGCACGCCCCAGCGGCGTCGACCTCGCCGGACGAACCGACCTGATCGACCCCGTCGACAGCCTCGCCGGACGAACCGACCTGATCGACCCCGTCGACAGCGAACCCACAGCGGAGGCCCCCGAGGCGGGTGCACCCGTAGCGGAGGCCCCCGAGGCGGCTGGTCCCGAGAAAGCTGGCCCCGGAGCCTGAGCAGGAGCACCGGCCCCGCCGCCAGCAGCGCGCGCCGCTCGGCCCCTGTCCACGAGCTCCCCGACCGCGCCGAACACGAGGCCGAGGAGCAGCGACCACACGGCCGTCACGACGGCCACGCCGAGACCGCGCAGCAGCACCGCCCCGTCCACCGCGAGCGCCGCGATCGCGGCGAGGGCGAAGATCTGGAACATGGGGCCGGGAGGCGCCCACCGCACCCGGTCGCCGAGGAGGGACATGAGGAACGCCCATGCGGCGGCGATGGGCAGCACGAGCAGCCCGCGCTCGGGCGACAAGGAAATGAGCGCACCCACCCCGACGGAGACGAGCAGCGCCCCCGCGGCGATCGACTGCAGCCGGAGGCGAGCGAAGACGTCCAGCCCGCGACCGTAGACGCTCGTGAATGCGCCGAACACGGCGAAGATCGCCAGCTGCATGGATCCGGTCGCCCACAGGAGCACCAGTGGCGCGCCGATCGCCAGCGCAACCCGCAGCGCCACCCAGTGGTCACGTCGATAGGGCCCCATCGTCACGAGGTCGCGCCAGCCAGGAATCAGCTCGTGTCGGGAAAAAGGCATTGCGCCATTATCTCCCCGCCCTGGGGACTTCTCCCCGTCTGCCACCCCTGACCACGGCCCCGAACTTAAGATAGGCTCGCCTTACTCAAAGCCGAGTCGCGTTGGACGTTCAGCGCGACGCGCAGGCTTGGCCCGTCCGCCCCCAAAGCGCCCGTGCGGCCCCTGCAACGGCTCCACTCCCTGTGCGCGCAGCACAGCACATCCCCGAACCGAGGATCCGCCATGCCCGAAACGCTCACGACTTCCACGCGGCGCACGGCCGCCCGCATCCAGGGTGCCGGCCTGCTCGCCATCTCCGCGCTCCTCCTCGCCGGATGCGCCCCAGCGACCACCGGCGCCGCGCCCGAAGAGACCGCCGCTGCATCCGGAACCGTCACCATCACCGACAACCACGGCGAGATCGAGGTTCCCGTCAACCCCGAGCGCGTCATCGCCCTCGACAACACGACGTTCCAGACCCTCAGCGACTGGGGCATCAACGTCGTCGCAGCCCCCAAGCCGCTCATGGAGAGCGTCTGGCCCGACCTCGCTGGCGGCGACGAGGTGCTCGACGTCGGCCTCCACCGCGAGCCAGACCTCGAGGCCGTCATCGAAGCCGAGCCCGACCTCATCATCGGCGGCTACCGCTTCCAGGACTACTACGAGGACCTCAAGGGCATCCAGCCCAAGACCATCGAGATCAACCCCCGCGACGGCGAAGAGGCCACGAGCGAGCTGAAGCGCCAGGTCGAGATCCTCGGCCAGATCTTCGACAAGGAAGCGGAAGCCGCCGAGACGGTCGCCGCGTTCGACACCGCCATCGCCGACGCCAAGAGCGCCTACAACGGCACCGACACGGTCGTCGGGCTCATCACCTCCGGCGGCGAGATCGCCTACGCGGCACCCGGCGAGGGACGCGGTGTCGGCCAGCTCTTCCCCACGATCGGCCTCACCCCCGCCATCGACCAGGCCGCTGAAGACGCCTCCCACGGCGACGACATCAGCGTCGAGGCCATCGCCCAGGCCAACCCCGAGTGGATGATCGTGCTCGACCGCGACGCCGGCACCGGCGAAGAGGGCGCGACGGCAGCAGCCGAGCTGATCGCCGGCGCCGAGGCCCTGCAGAACGTGCCAGCCGTGCAGAAGAACCAGATCGTCTACCTCGACCCGTCCTTCTACCTCGACGAGGGCATCCAGGCCTACACGGGCCTGTACACGGACGTCGCAGCGGCGTTCTCCGGCGCGAGCAGCTAGCCACGCTCCGGGCTCTCGTGCCCCGCCGCTCCCGCGGTGCCCTCGCGGCACCCGAGCGGCGGGGCACGAACCGGCCCCGGGCTCCCCGGGGTCTCCCGCCGCGACAGCCGCGCAATCCGCGGCAGCCGCGCGGCACCCCTCCGCACGTCACCCACGACAGCGAGCGAATGACAGCAACAGCCCCACCCCCAGCAGCGCCGGCGCCCCGAGCCGCGCCGAAGCCGCACGTGCCGCTCCTCAACCGGCGAGGGGCGCTCCCCATCGGCATCGTCACCGTCGCCGGTCTCGCCGTCCTGTCGCTCTTCGTCGGCGCCTACGACATCGCCGGCAACGAGTTCGGCGGCGAGATGATCTGGATCTCCAGGGTCCCCCGCACCGTCTCGCTCGTGCTCGCGGGCTGCGCGATGAGCGTCTCCGGCCTCATCCTGCAGCTGCTCACCCAGAACCGCTTCGTGGAGCCCACGACGACCGGCACCACCGAGTGGTCGGCCCTCGGCCTGCTCGTGAGCTACATCGTCGCCCCGGCGGCCGGCCTCACGACCCGCATGGTCATGGCCAGCGTCTCCGCCTTCATCGGCACCATGGTGTTCCTCGCCGTGCTGCGCCGCGTCGCCCTCCGCTCCGCCCTCATCGTGCCGCTTATCGGCATCATGCTGGGGGCCGTCGTCTCCGCCTTCACGACCTGGCTCGCCATCGAGACGAACTACCTGCAGATGCTCGGCACCTGGTTCATGGGCAGCTTCACGAGCGTCGTCCGCGGCCGCTACGAGGTGCTGTGGATCGTGGCCGTCATCGTCGTCATCGCGTACTTCGTCGCCGACCGCTTCACCGTCGCGGGCCTCGGCAAGGACATCGCCACGAACTTCGGGCTCAACTACACCCTCGTCATGTTCATCGGCACGGCCCTCGTCGCCATCGCCACCGGCGTCACCACCGTCGTGGTCGGCTTCCTGCCCTTCCTCGGGCTCATCGTGCCGAACCTCGTCTCCATGGCGCGCGGCGACAACCTCAGATCGAACCTGCCCTGGGTGTGCGTGCTCGGCGTCGGCATCATCATCGTCTGCGACATCATCGGCCGCGTCATCCGCATGCCCTTCGAGCTGCCCGTCTCCATGATCCTCGGCATGGTCGGCGCCGCCGTCTTCATCACCCTCCTGCTCCGGATGCGCCGCAATGGCTGAGACCGTGCCCCGCTTTCCGAGATCCACGTCCCGTCGCATCGGCGACCAGGTCAGCGACGCCAGCCGCCCCGCGAAGGCTCCCCGACTGTGGCTGCGCTTCAGCATCCTCGGCGCCCTCGTCATCCTCGCCGCCGTCGGCGTCCTCACCTACGACATCGCCATGGACCCCGGCAGCCGCGGCTTCTGGCTCGCCGTGAACCTGCGCGTCGTGACCGTCGCGACCGTCATCGTCGTCGCCGCCTGCCAGGCCGTCGCGACCGTGCTGTTCCACACCGCGACCGGCAACCGCATCCTCACCCCCTCGATCATGGGGTTCGACGCGATCTACGTCGTCTTCCAGACCGCGCTCGTGTTCTTCCTCGGCGGCGCCGCCCTCGCCTCCACCGACGGCCTGCCCAAGGTGTTCCTGCAGAGCTTC
Source organism: Pseudoclavibacter sp. VKM Ac-2888 (assembly GCF_015351285.1). Lineage (NCBI taxonomy): Bacteria > Bacillati > Actinomycetota > Actinomycetes > Micrococcales > Microbacteriaceae > Pseudoclavibacter > Pseudoclavibacter sp. VKM Ac-2888. The sequence goes on along the minus strand of NZ_JADKSM010000001.1, from coordinate 225,497 downwards.
CTCATGGTGGGCTTCGCGACGCTGCTCTACACGTGGCTGTTCTCCGGCAAACGCGGCAACCTGCACATCATGCTGCTCATCGGCGTCGTCTTCGGGGTGGGCTTCGGCTCGCTCTCCACCTTCATGCAGCGCCTCCTCACCCCGAGCGAGTTCGACGTGCTCTCCGCGAAGCTCTTCGGCAACCTCAGCAACTCGAACCCCGAGTACCTGCCGTGGGCTGCGCTCATCATCGCGGTCGTGCTCGCCTTCATCTGGCGCACCCGGCACACCCTCGACGTGCTCGCCCTCGGCCGCGACACCGCCGTCAACCTCGGCGTCGCCTACAAGCGCAAGGTCACGGTGCTCCTCATCCTGACGGCCGTGCTCATCTCCATCTCGACCACCCTCGTCGGCCCCATGACGTTCTTCGGGTTCATCGTCGCGACCCTCGCCTACCAGCTGACGGGCTCCTCCCTGCACAAGCACGTCATCCCGTTCGCGATGCTGCTCGGCATGCTGACGCTGCTCGGCGGCTACTTCGTGCTGCGCCACGTGTTCTACGCGGCCGGGTCCCTCTCGATCATCATCGAGTTCGTCGGCGGCCTGTTCTTCATCGTCTACCTCCTCCGCAAAGGTGCACTGTGACTCCGACTGGCTACCTCCTCCGAAAGGGTGCTCTGTGATCTCGCTCTCGAACGTCACCAAGACCTACGGCAAGACCACCGTGCTCGGCCCCGTGACCCTCGACATCCCGGCTGGCGGCATCACGGCGCTCGTCGGGCCGAACGGCGCAGGCAAGTCGACGCTCCTCACGATCGTCGGCAGGCTGACGGATGCGAGCACCGGCACCGTCACCGTTGGCGGACACGACGTCACGAAGGCCAAGAGCCGCGACCTCGCGAAGGTCGTCTCGATCCTCCGCCAGGAGAACCACTTCGTCACCCGGCTCACGGTGCGCGAGCTCGTCGGCTTCGGCCGCTTCCCCCACTCGCAGGGGCGCCTCACCGCCGACGACAAGGTGCACATCGACCGGGCCATCGAGTTCCTCGACCTGGCGGCACTCGAGCACCGCTACCTCGACCAGCTCTCCGGCGGGCAGCGCCAGCGCGCCTACGTCGCCATGGTGCTCGCCCAGGACACCGACTACATCCTCCTCGACGAGCCCCTCAACAACCTCGACATGAAGCACGCCGTCGCCATGATGGGCCAGCTGCGCCGCGCCGCCGACGAGCTCGGGAAGACGTTCGTCATCGTCATCCACGACATCAACTTCGCGGCCGCCTACGCCGACAACATCGTCGCCCTCACCGACGGCCAGCTCGCGCACTCCGGCAGCCCCAGCGAGCTCATGACCACCGAGACGCTCGAGCAGGTCTTCGGCACCCCCATCCAGGTGCGCCACGACGGCGACTACCCGCTCGCCGTCTACTACCGGTAGGCACTCGCCGCAGCGCATCCCCCTCCCAATCCCACCCCACGGAAGTCGTTCACCATGCACACACGCACCACACGCACCACACGCAGAGCCGCAACGCTCATCGCCTCCGCAGCCCTCACGGGCCTGCTGCTCGCCGGATGCTCGGCCGGAGCCGCGGACGCCCCGACCGCGGGAGACGCGGAGGGCAGCGCATCCGGGACCCGCTCCGTCGAGCACGCCCGAGGCACGGCTGAGGTCCCGAACGACCCCCAGCGCGTCGTCGTCCTCGAACCCGTCGAGCTCGACACTGCCGTGGCCCTCGGCGTCACCCCAGTGGGGGCAGCAGTCGCGAGCAACGTCGCCGGCGTGCCCGAGTACCTGGGCGTCGACGGCGTCGAGCCCGTCGGTACGGTGCCGGAGCCCGACCTCGAGGCCATCGCCGCCCTCAAGCCCGACCTGATCCTCGGCACGGAGTCGCGGCATTCGAAGCTCTACGAGCAGCTCGGAGCCATCGCCCCCACCGTCTTCATGGCAAGCCAGGCCGACCCGTGGCAGGAGAACGTCCTCCTCATCGGCGAAGCCCTCGGGCAGCAGGACGAGGCACAGGAGCTGCTGACCGGCTTCAACGACCGCTGCGAGGAGATCAAGACCGAGTTCGGCGTCGACGGCAAGACCGCCAACCTCATCCGCCCTCGTGACGAGACGACGCTCAGCCTCTACGGCCCGACCTCGTTCGCCGGCGGCGCGCTCGAATGCGCCGGCCTCACCATCCCCGAGCAGGAATGGGAGGACGGACTCCAAGCCGACCTCTCCCCCGAGAACATCCTCGACGCCAAGGCCGACTACGTGTTCGTGACGACCGCCGACGTCGACGACGCATCCACCATCCCCGCCGCGATCACCCAGAACGCCGCCGAGTTCCCCTCGGTGACCCTCGTCGACACCAGCTACTGGGTGTCCGGCGTCGGCCCCAAGGGCGGCGCGCTCGTGCTCGACGACATCGAGCGCTTCCTCGAAACCCAACGGTGACGCTCCTCCACACCGATCGCACCCCGGCTCGACTCAGGGCGGGGCCACGAGCGCGCGCAACCACCGGCGCCCTCGTGCTCCTCGGCCTGCTCGTGACCGCAGCGGCGCTCTCCCTCATGCTCGGCTCCAACGCGCTCGCGCCGCACGTCGTGCTCGACGTGCTGCGGGGCGGCGGCTCCTCCGAAGCGCGCTACGTCGTCGCCGAGCTCCGGGTGCCGCGCACGGTCACGGGCATCGTCGTCGGCATCGCCCTCGGCGTCGCCGGATCCCTCATCCAGGCCTTCACCCGCAACCCGCTCGCCGACCCCGGCATCCTCGGCGTCAACGCCGGGGCCGCATTCGCGATCGCCATCGGAGTGGCGTTCCTCGGGCTGCGAGACATCTCGTCGTTCGTGTGGCTGGGGTTCCTCGGCGCCCTCATCGTGACCGTCGCCGTGTACCTCATCGGCTCCTCCGGCCGGGGCCCCGCCGACCCCATCCGCCTCACCCTGGCCGGGGTGGCCCTCGGCGCCGTGTTCTCGGGGATGACCACCGGCATGACCCTCAGCAACCCGGACGCCTTCGAGCGGATGCGGTCCTGGAACGCCGGCTCGCTGCTCGGCCGCGGCTTCGACGTCCTGCTGCCCGTGCTCCCCTTCATCGCGCTCGCAGTGCTCGGGGCCCTCCTGCTCGCCCCCGGCCTCAACGCCCTCGCCCTCGGGGAGGACGTTGCCCGCTCCCAGGGCGCCAACGTCGGCGCGATCCGAGTCGGCGTCATCCTCGCCGTCACCGTGCTCGCGGGGACCGCGACCGCACTGGCCGGCCCCATCTCGTTCATCGGCCTCATGGTGCCGCACGTCGCACGGTGGCTGTTCGGCGTCGACCAGCGGGTCATCCTCGTCATCTCCGTGATCCTCGCCCCCGTCATCGTGCTCCTCTCGGACGTGCTCGGCCGCGTCCTCATCGCGCCCGCTGAGATCCCCGTCGGGATCGTCACGGCGTTCGTCGGAGCCCCGATCCTGATCGCCCTCGCCAGACAGCGGAAGGCGAGCACCCTCTCATGACAGCGCCCCACACCCCGACCCCCACCGAGGACCGCCTCGAGTCCGTCGACCTCGGCTACCGGCAGCTCCGCCTCGGGGCCGGCCCCATCGCCGTCTCCGTCCGCCTGCGCAGCGCGATCGTCGGTGCGGCCGTGGCCGCGGCCGTGCTGGTCCTCGGAATCCTGGGCCTGGGGCTCGGCACGTATCCGCTCAGCCCCGATGCCGTCGTCCGCGCCCTGCTCGGCGGCGGCGACGCACTCGACCGCACCGTCGTCTACGAGTGGCGACTCGCTCGGGTCATCGCGGCCATCACCCTCGGAGCCTTCCTCGCCGTCGCCGGCGCCCTCTTCCAGACGGTCACGAGGAACCCGCTCGCCAGCCCCGACATCCTCGGCCTCTCCAACGGCGCCTTCACGGGCATGCTCGTGAGCGTCGTCGTGTTCTCCGCATCCTGGCCGCTCATGACCGCCGGCGCGGTGATCGGCGGCCTCCTCACGGCCCTCGTGATCTGGGCGTTCGCGCATCGCGGTGGCGCGCAGGGGTTCCGCCTCATCGTGATCGGCATCGGCGTCTCGGCCATGCTCGCCTCCGCGAACACGTGGATGCTGCTCGAAGTCGAGCTCGAGACCGCCATGTTCGCCTCCGCGTGGGGCGCCGGCACCCTCAACGGCGTGACCGGCCCGCCCCTCGCCGGCGCGATCGCCTGCGGCATCCCGCTGTTCGCCGTGCTGCTCTTCCTCGCCCCGCAGCTGCGTCAGCTCGACCTCGGTGACGACGTGGCCGCCGCGACCGGCGCCAGGCCGCAGCTCGTCCGCGCGCTTGTCCTGCTCGCCGCGGTCGGCCTCGTGTCGATCTCGACCGCCGTCATCGGCCCCGTCGCCTTCATCGCCCTGGCGGCTCCCCAGATCGCGCGCCGCATCGCGCGCACCCCGTACCTGTCGCTGCCGCTCGCAGCGCTGGTCGGGGCCCTGCTCCTCCTGGCCTCCGACCTCATCGCCCAGCACGTCCTTCCCGTCACACTGCCGGTTGGGGTCGTGACGGTCTCAGTCGGCGGCCTCTACCTCGTACTCACCATCGTCCAGGAGATCCGCCGCCGTGCCTGAGCACCAGCCACCACCCACCGCCCGCACGCACCGAGAGCGCGCCACGCTCCCCGCCTCGTCGCGTCTCAGCGCCGAGGACATCACCCTCGGCTACGACGGCAGACCGATCATCGAGCACCTGAGCGCCGAGATCCCCGACGGCTCCTTCACCGTCATCATCGGCCCGAACGCGTGCGGCAAGTCCACACTGCTCCGCGGCCTGTCCCGCCTGCTCGCGCCGGACGCCGGCCGGGTCGTGCTGGACGGGAAGGCCATCACGAGCATGCGGGCGAAGGACGTCGCCCGCCGCCTCGGCCTGCTGCCGCAGTCGGCCCTGGCCCCGGATGGCATCACCGTCGCCGACCTCGTCGGCCGCGGCAGATTCGCGCACCAGCGTCTCCTGCGCCAATGGTCCGAGTCCGACGAGCGAGCGGTCCGCGACGCCCTCGACGCGACAGGCACCCTGCCGTTGGCGTCGAGACGGGTCGACGAGCTCTCCGGCGGCCAGCGCCAGCGGGTCTGGGTCGCGATGGTCCTCGCGCAGGAGACCGAGCTCCTCCTGCTCGACGAGCCGACGACGTTCCTCGACATCGCGCACCAGGTCGAGCTCATGGAGCTCTTCGCGCACCTCAACCGGCAGGGCCGCACGATCGTCGCCGTGCTGCACGACCTCAACCACGCCGCGCGCTACGCCGATCACATCATCGCGATGCGCGACGGGCGCATCCTCGCCTCCGGCACACCCCGCGACGTCGTGACGAGCGAACGGGTCGAGGAGATCTACGGCCTGCCGAACGTCGTCATCGAGGACCCCATCACGGGCGGGCCGCTCGTCGTGCCGCGCGGGATGCCCCACCCTCGCTCGACGGAGAGCGCACGGGAGGGCACGGGCTCCCCGGCCTAGTTCCCGCTGGCGTCGTTCCCGCCGGATTCGGTCACGCTGGCGTCGAGGGGATCGAGCGCGTCGATCCAGCCACCGACGACGGTCCGCGCGGCGGCCGTGAGGCGTGGGGCGAACGCGAGCGCATCCGCGCGGATCGCCCGCGGGTCGAGCTCGTGGATGGCCAGCTCGTAGGCGTTCGCGATGAGCCAGGTCTCGACCATCCGCGGGTCGACCTCGAGGTGGAACTGCAGTCCGAGAAGGTTCCGGCCCGCAGCGAACGCCTGGTTCGGGAAACCGGGGGTCTCGGCGAGTCGCTCGGCTCCGGCGGGGATCTCGAACTGGTCGCCGTGCCAGTGCAGCACCGGCACGTCGGCGAGGCCGCCCAGCACCGAAGCTGCCCCATCCGGGGTCAGCGTGAGCGGAGAGAAGCCGATCTCGACTCGCCCCGTCGGCGCGACCGCCGCGCCCATGGCTGCCGCCATGAGCTGGGCCCCGAGGCAGACGCCCAGCGTGGGCCGGTCTCTTTCGACGCGAGCCCTGATGGCGGTGATCTCGGGGGTCAGGAACGGGTACCGCTCCGCATCCCCCACCCCGATCGGCCCGCCGAGCACCACGACGAGGTCGGCGTCGACGAGCAGCTGGGCAGTGATCTCGTCCTGCCCGGCCTCGAGGTAGCGGATGTCGTAGCCGCGCTCCGTGAGCACGTCACGAAGCAGCCCGAGGTCCTCGAAGACGACGTGGCGGACGACCAGAGCGGTGAGGGACACGGCGGGCTCCTTGGGGTTGGGTGCGACTCGAGGCGACGAGTCGGGCGTCGGTGCAGGGCGTGGGGTCAGGGCGCTAGGTCAGAGCGTCGGCGCCGGGGCGATGCGCGCGTAGGCGGCGAGCACGGTGCGCTCGGAGCGCACGAGGTACTCGTCGAGCGCCGCCGCCGCCTCGTCCGTATCGCCGGCGAGGTGGAGCTCAAGCACGCGCTGATTGAGCTCGATGTAGGGCGCGTGCAGGTACTCGAGGTCCTCGAGGAAGCCGAACGCGAGCCGCAGCTCCGCCGAGACGTTCGCGTAGACGCGGTCGAGGCGCTCGCTGTCCGCGAGCGCGACGATCGCCGTGTGGAACGCCATATTGGCGGTGCCGACCGCCGCCCAGTCGCCGGCCTCTCGCCCTCGGATGGCGTGCTCGACGGCCTCGCGCATCCGCGTCCCGGCCGGGTGCCGCCCCGGGGCGGCGCGCAGGGCCTGCACCTCGATCATGCGCCGGACCCGGTAGATGTCGAGGATCGAGGCCAGCGAGGGGATGGCCACGAAGACGCCCGCGTTGGGGCGCCGGGTGAGCAGCCGCTCCGCCGTGAGCATGCGGAAGGCCTCGCGGAGGGTGTTGCGCGAGACGTCGAGTCGCTCGGTCATGGCGCTCTCCGAGAGGCGCTGCCCTGGGACGATCTCGCCCGTGACGATCATCTGGCGGAGGCTCGAGGCCGCCCGTTCCGCCCTGTCGAGGGTCTCGTCGGCTGCGTTCACGCTTCGCACTCTACCGGCGGCGCTCTGCGGCGACCCGTTGCACGAAATATGCCCGATACATCTTGTAACAAGACATTTACGCGTCTATCGTTGAACAATCTGTTGCTCAGCGTTGAACAACCGTAGGGTTGCCGCAATCACTCGCTGCTCCCCTACCGAACTGGAACGAGTCATGACCTCCACACCTCCTCCCGCTTCCCCGGCGTCCCCAGCGTCCGGCTCTTCTGCCGCCGACGAGGCGAGCACCCCCGAGAAGCTCAAGCAGTACGCCAAAGCCCGTCGCACCTCGCTGGTCGGCGCGCTCTTCCTCATGGCCACCTCGGCCATCGGCCCCGGCTTCATCACCCAGACGGCGACCTTCACCCAGCAGCTCGGCGCCGCGTTCGCCTTCGGCATCCTCATCTCGGTACTCATCGACCTCGCCGTCCAGCTCAACATCTGGCGCATGATCACGCTCTCCGGGAAGCGCGCGAGCGCCCTCGCCAACGACGCCCTCCCCGGCAGCGGCTATGTGCTCGCCGTGCTCATCGTCATCGGCGGCCTCGTCTTCAACATCGGCAACATCGGCGGCGCCGGGCTCGGCCTGAACGTGCTGCTCGGCCTCGACGTCAAGGTCGGCGCCGTCATCAGCGCCGCCATCGCGATCGCCATCTTCCTCATCAAGCGCGCCGGCATCGTCATGGACCGGGTCGTCATCGTGGCCGGCGTCGCGATGATCCTGCTCACCGTCATCGTCGCCATCGTCGCGCAGCCGCCCATCGGCGACGCACTCCGCCAGACCGTCCTCCCCGACACCATCAACTTCGCGACCATCACGACGATCGTCGGCGGCACCGTCGGCGGGTACATCGTCTACTCGGGGGCGCACAAGCTGCTCGACTCCGGCAACGCCGGACCTGAGCACATCAAGGAAGTCAACCGCGCGGCCGTGACCGGCATCCTCATCACGGGCATCATGCGCTACGTGCTGTTCCTCGCCATCCTCGGCGTCGTCGCGAGCGGCGTCGTGCTCGACACGACCCTCAACCCGGCAGCAGACGCCTTCCAGGCAGCAGCCGGCGAGGCCGGCTTCCGTATCTTCGGCGCCATCTTCTGGCTCGCCGCCCTCACGAGCATCATCGGCGCCGCCTACACCTCGGTGTCGTTCCTCCCGGTCTTCTCGAAGCGCATCGCGGGCCGCACCGCCGACTTCTGGACCGTCGGCTTCATCCTCTTCTCGCTGGCCATCTACCTGTCGATCGGCACCCCGCCCGCGACGCTCCTCGTGTTCGTCGGCGGCTTCAACGGCCTCATCCTGCCGATCGGCCTCACCCTGTTCATGTACATCGGCTGGTTCCGCCCGTCGAAGCTGGGCGGCGCGAAGTACCCGAAGTGGCTGCTCATCGTCGGCACGCTCGCGACGCTCATCACCTGGTACATGGCCGTCAACGCGGTCGGACCGATCTTCGACCTCCTCAACACCTGATCCGTATCCCGAGCGAAAGGCTGACCACATGAACGCACGCTCCATCGACCTCAACAGCGACCTCGGCGAGGGCTTCGGCCGCTGGACACTCGGCGACGACCAGGAGATGCTCGGCATCGTCACGAGCGCGAACGTCGCCTGCGGCTTCCACGCCGGCGACCCGCGCGCCATCCGCGCCACCGTCAAGGGGGCGGCGGATGCGGGGGTCGCGATCGGCGCGCACGTCGGCTACCGCGACCTGGCCGGCTTCGGGCGCCGCAACATCGACGTCGCCTCCGACGACCTCGTCGCCGATGTGGTCTACCAGATCGGCGCCCTGCAGGCACTTGCTGCCGCCGAGGGGACCAGCGTGAGCTACGTCAAGCCGCACGGGGCTCTCTACAACACGATCGTGCACGACGAGCGGCAAGCGGCGGACGTCGTCGAGGCCGTGCGCCTCGTCGACCCGAGCCTCGTGCTCCTCGGCATGCCGGGCTCGGCCGTGCTCCGCCTCGCCACCGAGGCGGGCATCCCCACCGCGATCGAGGCCTTCGCCGACCGCGCCTACACGCCGCAGGGCACGCTCGTCTCCCGTCGGGAGCCCGGCGCCGTGCTGCACGACGTCGACGAGGTCGCGAAGCGCATGGTGCGCCTCGCGACCGAGGGCCTGCTGGAGGCGATCGACGGCAGCACGCTCGAGCTGCGGGCCGACTCGATCTGCGTGCACGGCGACAGCCCTGGGGCCACCGACATGGCGAGGCAGGTGCGGCTCGCGCTCACGGAGGCCGGCGTGGAGCTGCGCCCGTTCGCAGCCGCCCCGGCAGCCGCCGGAAAGCTGGCCTGACCCCATGAGAGTCCTCACCGCCCGCGACGACGCGGTCCTCATCGAGTGCAGCAGCCTCGACGAGACGATCGCGCTCTTCGACGCCCTGACCGCACTGCGCATCCCCGGTGTCGGCGAGATGGTGCCGGGTGCGCGCACCCTGCTCGTCCCGTTCCGGCCAGCCCGGGTCACCGCCGAGGAGATCGAGGCCGCCGCGGCGGCAGCCGACCTCAGCGGCGTGCGCACGGGAGAGCCGAGGCGCCTCGAGATCCCGACGCGGTACGACGGTGAGGACCTCGCGGAGGTCGCCGAGCTCCTCGGCATCTCCGCCGACGAAGTCGTGCGCCGCCACACGAGCTCGACCTTCACGGTCGGGTTCGTGGGCTTCGCTCCCGGCTTCGCGTACCTGACCGGCGACGACCCCGTGCTCGACGTGCCGCGCCGGTCGACGCCCCGCACGCGCATCCCCGCGGGTTCCGTCGCGCTGGCAGGCACGTACAGCGGCGTCTACCCGCGCGAGAGCCCCGGCGGGTGGCAGCTCATCGGCACGACCGAGGTGCCCATGTGGGACCTCGACCGCGACCCGGCCGCGTTCATGGCGCCGGGAGACCTCGTCACGTTCAGCGTCGCCGCCGCGACCGAGCGGGCGCGCTCGACCCTGAGCGCTGCCAGGGCGAACGCGCCCCGGGAAGCTGAATCCGAGCGTCCCAGGGGCAACGCCGACCGCGGGTCCGCCCTCGAGGTGCTCTCCCCCGGCCTGCAGACCCTGTTCCAGGACCTCGGACGCGACGGCTATGCCAGCATGGGCGTCTCCGCCTCAGGGGCACTGGATGCGCCAGCCCACCGCCAGGCGAACCGCCTCGTCGGCAACACCGCGGCAACCGCCACCCTCGAGGTCGCCTACGGCGGCCTCGTGCTGCGGGCACGCGGCCCGCAGGTCGTCGCAGTGACGGGCGCCGACGTGCCCCTGACCGTGTCCGGCGCCCTTCCCCGCACCGCCCCGTTCGGAGCGGCGTTCGCGCTGGACGACGGCGACGAGCTGCAGCTCGGCTCCCCTGCCGCCGGAGTACGCAGCTACCTCGCGGTGCGCGGCGGGTTCGACGCGCCCCCGGTGCTCGAGAGCCTCGCGACCGACCTCCTCGCGGGGCTCGGCCCCGACGCCCTGCAAGCCGGAGACGTGCTCGGCGTCCTCGCGCCGCACGCCACCCTCGTCGCTGCGAGCCCCGTCGCGGATGCCCAGCCGCGGGAGCTTCCCCGGGCCGGCGGTGACACCGTCGAGCTGCGCATCGTGCTCGGCCCCCGCGACGACTGGTTCTCGGCCGAGGAGATCGAGCGTTTCACGAGCCAGGACTGGCACGTGACGCCACAATCGAACCGGGTCGGCGTGCGACTCGACGGCGACGCCCTCACCCGAGCGAAGAGCGGCGAGCTGCCCAGCGAGGGCTGCGTCAGCGGGGCGATCCAGATGCCCCCGAACGGGCAGCCGGTGCTCTTCCTCGCCGACCACCCCCTCACCGGCGGCTACCCCGTGCTCGGGGCCGTCATCACCGATGACCTGCCCCTCGCGGGCCAGCTGCCCGTCGGCGCCGCCGTGCGATTCCGCATCGTGGCACCACGCACCCACACCCCACGCACCCAGACTCCAGGAGAACTCCGATGACCCGCATCACCAAGGTCCTCATCGCGAACCGCGGCGAGATCGCCGTGCGCGTCGCCCGCGCCTGCGCCGACTACGGGGTCGCCTCCGTCGCCGTGTACGCCGACGGCGACGCCGATGCGCTCCACGTGCGCCTCGCCGGCGAGGCGGTGCCGCTCGAGGGCGCGACGTCGAAGGAGACCTACCTCGATGCCGAGAAGCTGCTTGCTGCCGCGACGTCGACGGGCGCCGACGCCGTGCACCCGGGCTACGGCTTCCTCTCCGAGAACGCCGAGTTCGCGCGTGCCGTCGAGGGGGCGGGGCTCGTCTGGATCGGCCCGTCACCCGAGGCGATCGAACTGCTCGGCGACAAGATCTCGGCCCGCCGCCTCGCCGAGCAGGTCGGCGCGCCACTCGTCGCCGGAACCAGCGGCCCCGTCGACTCCCCCGCAGAGGCGAGCGCCTTCGCGGAGGAGCACGGCCTCCCCATCGCGATCAAGGCCGCGTTCGGGGGCGGTGGCCGCGGCCTCCGCGTCGCGCGCCGCCTCGACGAAGTCGAGGAGCTCTTCGCCGCCGCCGGGCGAGAAGCCGTCGCCGCCTTCGGCCGGGGCGAGTGCTTCGTCGAGCAGTTCCTCGAGTCGCCGCGCCACATCGAGGCGCAGGTGCTCGCCGATGAGCACGGCAACGTCGTCGTCGTCGGCACCCGCGACTGCTCGCTGCAGCGCCGCAACCAGAAGCTCGTCGAGGAGGCACCTGCCCCCTTCCTGACCGCGGAGCAGCGGGAGCGCATCCACACCTCGGCCCGCGACATCTGCGCGGCCGCCGGCTACCGCAGCGCTGGCACCGTCGAGTTCCTCCTCGACGCGAACGGCGTCATCTCGTTCCTCGAAGTCAACACGCGCCTGCAGGTCGAGCACCCCGTCACCGAGGAGACCGCTGGTGTCGACCTCGTCGTCGAGCAGCTCCGCATCGCCGACGGGCTCGCGCTCGACGCAGCCGAGTTCACGCCCCGCGGGCACTCGCTCGAGTTCCGCATCAACGCCGAGGATCCGGCGCGCGGCTTCCTCCCGGGGCCGGGCACCATCTCGCTGTTCCGCGCACCGTCCGGACCGGGCGTTCGCGTCGACTCGGGGGTCGAGACCGGCTCCGTGGTCTCCGGCCAGTTCGACTCCATGCTCGCGAAGCTCATCGTCACCGGCGCGACCCGCGAGGAGGCGCTGCGCCGCGCGCGCCGCGCCCTCGCCGAGTTCGAGGTCGAAGGCGTGCCGACGGTGCTGCCCTTCCACCGTGCGGTGCTCGAGGACCCGGACTTCATCGGCGGCGAGAGTGCCGACGGCGTTCCCGGCTTCGGCGTGCACACGCAGTGGATCGAGACGACCTTCGCCGAGCGGGTCCCCGAGCAGGCGCTCGCCGTCGAGCCGAGCGACCCCTCCGTGGTCTCGACGTGGGTCGAGCTCGACGGCCGCCGCGTCGCCCTCCGGCTCCCCACGGCGCTCTTCGCCGCTGGCGGCTCGGCTGCCGCGGCGTCGCCTGCCGGTGCGGCAGGTTCTGCAGGGGCAGCGGATGCTGGCAGCGAGTCCGGCTCGTCGGTCACGGCCCCCATGGCGGGCACGCTCCTGCGCTGGCTCGTGGAGGACGGCGCCGAGGTCGAGGCGGGGACCGCCGTCGCCGTCGTCGAGGCCATGAAGATGGAGACGCCCGTTCAGGTCACGGCCGCTGGCGTCCTCCGCCAGCGCACCGAGGCGGGGAGCCCCATCGCAGCTGGCGAGGTGCTCGCGGAGCTCGCGGCGGCAAGCTGATCTCCTGCCAGGCGACGGTGAAATGTCGGTGGCTGCGGGCAGACTGGTTCGCATGACGGAACCAGCAGCCCGCGCCCACCATTCCATCGACTACCTCGAGTTCGGAGTCACCGACCTCGCCGTGGCCAAGCAGTTCTACGGCGATGCCTTCGGGTGGAGCTTCAACGACTACGGCCCCGGCCCCAACTACGTCGGCATCCGGCGACCCGGCGGTGACGCGACCGACGAGGTGGGCGGCTTCCGACTCGACCCCCAGGTCACTCCAGGCGGGGCGCTCGTGCTGCTCTACTCCGACGACCTCGAGGCGAGCGTCGCGCAGGTGCGCGCGGCCGGCGGCGAGGTCGTGAGCGGGCCCTACGAGTTCCCCGGTGGCCGCCGCTTCCACTTCACCGACCCTGCGGGCAACGAGCTCGGGGTCTGGTCGAGCTCCTAGCGCGAGACCGAGCTGGAACGAGCGGCCGCGATGCGCGCCCGCACCTCGTCGAGCGTTCTCATGATGGCGATCGACTCGTCGAGCGGCATGCGCGGGCTCTCGAGCTCGCCGGCGCTGAGGCACCGTTCGACCTCGAGCGCCTGGAACTGCATGCCGCGACCCACGTGCTGCGGCTTGTCGAAGCGGAGGACCTCGCGCTGCCCTCGGCCGCCGTCGTAGACCGTGAACGAGGTCGACGCGTAGAAGACCGAGTCGATGTCGATCCAGCCGTCCGAGCCGACGATGGCCGCGCGGTTCGAGCCGGGCGCATCCATGCGCGTGAGGGTCGCCGAGGTGCGGCCGGCACCATGACGCAGGAGCACGGAGGCCGAGAGGTCGACCCCGAGCTCCGAGGCCTCGCCGTCGACGAGCATCGAGGTGGGCTCGCCGAGGTACCTCGAGGCGAACGAGATGCCGTAGACGCCGAGGTCGGCCATGACGCCGCCGCCGAGCTGTGGGTTCCCGTGGCGGCTCGTCGGAGCCACGTCGAGGTTCTGGAAGTGCGAGCTCGACACGCTCACGAGCTCGCCGATCGAGCCGCGCTCGAGGACGTCGCCGATCGCGTCGGCCGTCGGCAGGAAGCGCGTCCACATGGCCTCCATCGCGAACACGCCCTTGGCGCGGGCCGCCGCGACGACCCGCTCGGCTTCGGGGGCGTCGTTCGTGAACGACTTCTCCACGAGCACCGGCTTCCCGCCGTCGATCGCGAGCAGCGCCTGCTCGGCGTGGAACGCCTGCGGCGTCGCGATGTAGATGACGTCGACGCCCGGGTCGGCGACCAGGGCCTCATAGTTGCCGTAGGAGGTCGGAATCGACAGCTCGGCGGCGAACTCGGCGGCGCGCGTCGCCTCCCGAGAAGCGACCGCCGCCACCTCAAGGCCCTGCGCCACGAGGTCGCCCACGAAGGTCCTCGCGATGTTGCCAGCCCCGAGAATTCCCCACCGCACCCGTTCAGTCGTCACGGAAAAACCCTAGCCGGGCGCCGCGCGCACTGCGAGAGCTCCGCGCGTCGAGCACGAGGCCTTCTCGAATGCCATGACGGAGAAGTCCTTCGACGTCGCCAGGTGAGCCGCGTCTCGCGGATGCGGGCGCGCGTCAGTCGCTGAGGCCGGCCCGACGCGCGAGCACGGCGGCCTCCATCCTGGACACGACGCCGAGCTTCGCGAGCACCCGCGAGACGTGGGTCTTCGCCGTGGAGGCGCTGATGTGCATCCGCTGGCCGATGCCGGAGTTCGACAGCCCCTCGCCCAGTGCGGAGAGCACCTCCCGCTCTCGCGCCGTGAGCTCGGCGAGCCCGGGCACCTCCGGACTCGGCGTCGGAGCGCCGTCAGCTGTCTGCGCGAAGCGATCGAGGAGACGCCGTGTCACCTCCGGCGACAGGGCTCCCTCGCCCCGAGCCACCGCCTCGACTGCGGCCTGGAGGGCCGGCCCCGACGTCGTCTTCAGCAGGAAACCAGCGGCCCCTGCCCGGACGGCGCCGAACACGTACTCGTCGAGGTCGAAGGTGGTGAGCACCAGCACCTGCGCGAGCGAGTCGGCGACGATGGCTCGCGTGGCCTCGATGCCGTCGGTCCCCGGCATGCGGACGTCCATGAGCACGACGTCGGGTCGCAGGGCGCGCGCGTTCCTGATCGCCGCGGCCCCGTCGCCGGCCTCGCCCACGACCTCGACGCCGTGGGCCTCGAGCAGCAGCCGCAGCCCGGCCCGGACCGCGGCGTGGTCGTCGGCGACGAGCACACGGATGGGGCCGTCGATCTCCTCGGTCACGATGCGCTCCCCTCGGGTCGTTCAGTGGTCTGCGCCCTCGAGCCCGCGGTGCGCGGCACCGTCGCTGCGACTCGCCACCCAGCGCCCTCTGCCGTCGGCCCAGCTTCGAGGTGGCCGCCGAGGCGCTCCGCCCGCTCGCGGATGAGACCGAGCCCGTTGCCGGTGCCCGGCGCTGCCTCCATCCGGGTGCCGCCCGTCGAGGTCACGACGACGGAGAGCCAGTCCGCCCGCTCCTCGAAGCGCACCTCGACGACCGCACCCGGCGAGTGCCGCCCGGCGTTCGAGACGGCCTCGGCCACCACACGGGCGAGGGCCTGCTCGGTGGCGGCAGATGCACTCGGCACCTCCCCGACGATCCTCGCCTCGACCGACTCCGCCGAGGCCAAGAGCTCCGCGACCTGAGCCAGCCTCGGCGGCGCCGCGACCTCCCCGTCGCCGGCACCGCTTCGGAGGATGAGGATCATCGACCGCATCTCGTCGAGCCCGTCGAGGGCCGAGTCGCGGATCGCCTGCAGCGCCCCCGCCTCCCGGCCTCGAACCCCGGACCCCGCGAGGGCCGCCTCCGAGGTGATGGCGATCGCCGAGAGGTTGGCCGCTACAACGTCATGGAGGTCGCGGGCCATGCGCTCCCGCTCGTCGCGCACCGCCTCCTCCCGCTCCAGCACGAGCAGACGCTCGGCGTCGTCCGCGCGCGCTTCCTGCACTCGCGCGAGTTCCGCGCTCTGACGCACCGAACTCGCCCACCAGAGCGGCGTGCCGAAGATCGCGAGGGCCTGCAGTCCGAAGAACACGCCCTGTCGCAGCGCCTCGCCAAGCAGCACGGGCACGGCGAAAGCCGCCACCACGGCCACCGCGACGAGCACCTGCACCGCTCGCAGCGCCGCCGGCGGGCTGTACCGGCCGACGATATAGAGGGCATCCAGCACCAGAACGGCCCCGCCGATGACGCCGACGAGCACGAAGGCGGACACCGAAATGGTCACGCAGATGAGCAGCACCAGCACGGGGAAGCGCCGCTTCTGAGTGAGCGCCAGCCCGCCGAGCGCAACCGCACCGAGGCTCAGCGCGATGTGCTGGGGCGAGTCGAAGAGCGCCAGCAGGACGGCAGCCGCGATCGCGAAGAGCGTGGTCGTCGCGTCCTCGTCGGGCCGCCAACCGGCGCGGAGGTGCCGGGTTCCCGGCGCGACGGCGCTCTGCGGTTCGGTCATGGCACCATCCCAGCACACGGACGCCAACGCGCGGTCACCCGAACGATGTACGCGAGCACCGCGGCTGGCATCTTTCAGCGGATGCGGCCGGGAGCCGGCGCGCAGGAGGGTTGCGGCATGTCCACTGAACTCCTGCTCTCGCTCCTCGGTCTCGCGCTCGTCGACAGCCTGAGCGCGGGCACGCTCCTCATCCCGATCTTCTTCCTGCTCGCGACCGGCCGCGTCCGCTTCGGACGCATCCTCACCTACCTGGGGACGATCGCCGGCTTCTACTTCCTCGTCGGGCTCGCCCTCACGGCCGGCGCATCCGCCTTCCTGGAGAACGCGGCTGCCGTGCTCGAGACCCCTGCGGCCTACGCCGTTCAGCTGGTGGTCGGCGGCGGACTGCTTGTTGTGGGCATCTGCATGCCGACCAAGAAGCGGGACCGGGTCGCGGCCGGGGCCGGGGCCGCCCAGGACGGGAGAGCGCTGCCGGCACGCCCCGGGGAGCCGGCGAAGCCCGCCAAGGGCAGGCTCTCCCGCTGGCGCGACCGCGCCCTCGGAGATGGCCCACCCGTGACCGTCATCGCGCTCGCGCTGGCGGCGGGGCTCATCGAGCTCGCGACGATGATCCCGTACCTGGCGGCGGTCGGCCTCCTCACGGGCTCGGGGCTCGGCATCGCCGGTTCGGCTCCGCTCCTCGCCGCCTACTGCGTGGTCATGGTCGCGCCGGCGCTGCTGCTGCTCCTCGGCCGCGTCGCCGCTCGACGCGCGGTCGAGCCGCGCCTGCGTCGGCTCGCCGACTGGCTGAGCCGCAACGCCGCGGAGAACACAGCCTGGATCATCGCCATCGTCGGCTTCTTCCTGCTCAGAGACGCGCTCGCGCATTCGGCGAGCTTCGACTTCTGGCCGTTCAACACCTGACGGCGCCGGTGCCGGCGCGGGTTGCCACCAAGACCGCCGTCAGCGCACGCTGAGCTCGATGAGCTGCGCCTCGACCGACTCACGCAGCGGGGACCCGTCGAAGCGACCGGCGCGGTTCCCGTCGGCGTCGAGGAGCAGCACCGTGGGGGTCACCACGATGTCGTAGGGCAGCACGAGTTCGGGCCGGATGCTCGTGTCGACTTCCGCGAGCACAACCCCCGCCGAGGTCGCCGCGACGTCCTGCAGCATCCACCTCGTGGCGGCGCACTCCGCGCTGTCGGGGGCGGTGAAGAGCACGATCGTCGCGCGGCGGCCGGGCAGCACGTCCTCGGGCAGGAGCTCGAGGTCGATCTCGGACTGCTCGGGCTCGGGCTCGCCTTCGCCGTCGAAGCGGCTCACCCCTCGTCGCGCGACCCACCCGACGACGGCGACGATGAGCACAAGCGCCATGATCACGAGCAACACCACTGATCCGTCCACGCGCTCAGCCTCCCATACTCGGGGGTTCGGAGGTCAGGTCCGCGGGCGTTCGCGTCACGAGCTGAGCTGCAGGAGCTGCGCCTCGAGCTCAGCTCGTCTCGGAGGGCCGCCGATGCGTGCGACCCGCTTGCCGTCGGCGTCGAGCACCAGCACGGTCGGCGTCTGCCGCACGTCGTAGCTCCTGGCCAGGTCCTGACGGTCGGTGAGGTCGACCTCGGCCACGACGACGCCGGGGGCCGTCGAGGCGAGCTGGTCGAGCATCCGCTTCGTGGCGGGGCACCTCGCGCAGAACTCCGTGGAGAAGAGGATGATCGTGGCGCTGTCCCCCGGCTCGACGCCGGCCCCGAGGAGGTGCAGGTCCGTAGCCTCCGCTGCTGCACCGGCTGGGTCACGCGAGGCCTTCAGGCGACCGTTCGTCCGCTGCAGGACGACGCCGATCACGCTGGCGACGACGACGAGTCCCACGAGCACCATGACGGCGAGCGAAGCATCCACGGGCGACTCCCTCAGGCCTGCACGCCGCGCGGGCGGATGACGCCGACCCGAAGGAGCACGACGTACAGCTGGCAGCCGAGGCAGTAGCCGAAGGCGGCGTTCAGGAAGGCCGCGATGAAGGCCGCCCCCGCGGCCACAGGCACGGCGAGCGGAACACCGAGCACGTGCAGCACGACGCCGATGAGGGTCACCGCGAACCCGACTCCCTGAGCGAACGTCGGCGGCGCCGCCTCCTCCGTCTCGGCGGGTGGCGCGAGCCGCGGACGGATCACCGCGGCGAAGAATCGCCCGTAGGGGTGCCGCTGGATGCCCGCGAACGCGCCCCACGCGAAGAGCGCCGTCAGGGCGGCAAGGAGGAGGAAGCCGGGCTGCACGAGCCTGCCCGCCAGCGTTTCCGCCGCCGGGGCGACGAGGCCGAGGAAGACGGTGACGAGGAGCAGGACAGCCGTGATCGCTGCCCCGAACCGCGGCCCGCGTGGGTCGATGCGAGTCTGTGCCGACATGATGCTCCGTCTTCCGGGGGTGACCTCGGCGACGGCTTCAAGCGAAGCCAGCCCCGGGGTGGCAGCGGATGCTGTGCCGAAAGGGTAGGCGCGTGCGGCCCAAAGGGGAACGACTGTGACGCTCCGCGACGACCAGGTTCGGCGGGAGGTGGCTTGAGATGATGCCAGCATGAAGACCTTCACTCTCCCCCAGACCGACGTGCGTGCCTCGAGCATCGTCCTCGGTCTCATGCGCATCATGGACCTCGACGACGAGCAGCTGCGCACCCTCGTCGGCACGGCCCTCGACGCTGGCGTCAACGTCCTCGACCACGCCGACATCTACGGCGGCGAGCGGCACGCCTGCGAGCGTCGCTTCGGCGAGGCCATCCGCCTGTCCCCTGCCGAGCGCGAGCAGGTGCTCATCCAGTCGAAGGTGGGCATCCGCGAGGGCTACTTCGACTTCTCGGCCGAGCACATCCTTCGCACGGTCGACGAGTCACTCGAGGCCCTCGGCACCGAGTACCTCGACGTGCTCCTGCTGCACCGTCCCGACACCCTCGTCGAGCCGGAGGAGGTGGCGACGGCGTTCAACGAGCTCCACAGCCGCGGCAAGGTCCGCCACTTCGGCGTCTCCAACCACACGCCCGGTCAGGTCGAGCTGCTGAAGTCGGTGGTCGCGCAGCCCCTCATCATCAACCAGGTGCAGCTCAGCATCACCCACGCTCCGATCATTGCGTCGGGGATCGCGGCCAACATGGTCGGCCTCGACCAGTCCATCGACCGCGACAACGGCATGCTGGACTACGCGCGCCTCAACGGCATCACCCTGCAGGCGTGGTCGCCGTTCCAGAAGGGGTTCTTCGATGGCGTCTTCCTCGGCGACCGCGAGCACTTCGCCGAGCTCAACGACGTGCTGGAGGCGCTTGCCGACAAGTACGGCGTCACGCCCATGGGGATCGCGACGGCCTGGATCACGCGTCACCCCGCGAACATCCAGGTGGTGCTCGGCACGACGACCCCGTCGCGCGTCGCCGAGTCGGCCGCGGGCTCTGACGTGCACCTGACGCGCGAGGAGTACTACCGCATCTTCACTGCGGCCGGCCACACGCTGCCGTAGCGTCGGCACGCTCCCGAGCCTGCCTGAGCCTGCCTGAGCGCAGAAGTGTGGCCCGGTGCTGCTCCCGATCTCGGGAGCAGCACCGGGCCACAACTCTGCGGGCGGGCGGCCGTGCACGCGGGGCGGGCGGCCGTGCGCACGGGGCCGGGCACCAGCGGAGACCGCCGGCGGCGGCGACTCGCAACCGGCGCCAGCGCCTCAGTCGACGGCGAGCGCCGCGACGGGCGAGACTCGGGTGGCTCGACGAGCCGGCAGCAGCGAGGAGGCGACGGTGATGAGCAGCGTCACGAGGAGCACGGCGGCGACGGTCACCCACGGGATGCTGGGCGGGACGAGCTGGCCGACGAGCGACCCGAAGGTGGCCTGGGCGCCGACCCACCCGTAGAACACCCCGAGGAGCAGACCGAAGAGCGCGGATGAGGCGATCATGGCGACCGCCTCGGTCACGATCATCCGCCGCACCTGGCCGACGGTGAAGCCGAGCGCTCGCAGCAGCCCGAGCTCCCGCCGCCGCTGCATGACGCTCAGGGACAGCGTGTTGACCATGCCGACGGCGGCGAGCAGCACGGAGAAGCCGAGGAGGACGCTCATGATGGCGGTCGTGACGTCGATGACCTGCTCGAAGGCTGCGTACATCTCGGGCTCCATCTGCCCGAACTGGAGGGTGATGGCGCGGAAGGTCTCGCTGGCGACCGCGAACATCGTGACGAGCGTGATGCCGATCACGAGGCCGATGACGGCGCGGCTGCTTCGCGCGGGGTTGCGCACGGCGTTGGCGGCGGCGAGGCGCGGCACGGGGCCGCGACCGAGGGCGCTCCCCACGAGGCTCATGAGGGGCGGGAGGATGACGGGAGCGCCGATGATGACGCCGACGAACGAGAGCATGCCGCCGCCGAGGCTCACGAGCACGCCGCTCGGGCTCTGCAGGCCGAAGAACACGCCGCCGATGAGCATGGCGATGCCGAGGGCGATGAGGATCGTCGCCGTGACGCTGCGCCCGCGACCGGCGCGGAGCTCCTGCATGGTGGGCTCTGCGCTGGACGAGGTCGCCGCGATCGGCGAGACCGTGAGCACCCGTCGCGAGCCGACCCAGGACGCGATGATGGTCGCCGCCGTGACGGCGATGACAGGCGCCAGGATCGCGGGGTGCACGATCGGGAACGGGAACGGGTCGAGCGCACCGTTCGTGATGGCCAGCTGCGCGCCGAGGGCCGTCAGCCCGACGCCGAGGGAGGCCCCGGCAACGGCACCCGAGGCACCCTGGACGAGTCCTTCGCGGACCGTGCGCCGGCGCAGCGACCGACCGGACGCGCCGATGAGGCGCAGCAGCGCGATCTCCTTGGTGCGTCCGGCGATGACGGTGGCGACCGAGTTCGACGTGACGACGGCGCCCACGAAGAGCGCGATCGCGAAGAACAGCGCGGCAACCGTGCCGAGCACGCTGGCGAGGGCGCCGATCTCGCTGAGGCCCATCGCGTCGAAGTAGGCGGCCAGGTCGGCGACGATCATGATCAGCACCGTGCCGAAGGCCGCCGAGAGGGCGGAGACGATCACGACGGCGGCACCTCCGCTGCTCTGCTGGGACTCGGGGGCGCGCTGCGCCTTGGCGGCGCTGCTGGCCTGCGCCGCAGGTGCGGTGCTCGTGGCACTCATGCTGCCGTCTCCATGGAGAGCATGAGGTTCGCGATCTCGGCGGCGCTCGTGCGCGGACGATCGGCGACCACCTTGCCGTCGGCGAGGAACACGACGCGGTCGGCGTGGCTCGCGGCGATCGGGTCGTGCGTCACCATGGCGATCGACTGCCCGTACTGGCTGCTCGCCGTCGAGAGCAGCGAGAGGACCTCGCGGCCGGTCTTGGAGTCGAGGTTTCCCGTGGGCTCGTCGGCGAAGATGAGCTTCGGCCGGGTCGCGAGGGCCCGGGCGATGGCGACCCGCTGCTGCTGCCCGCCGGACAGCTCGTACGGGCGGTGGGCGAGACGCTGCGAGAGCCCGAGCGTCTGGATGAGGTGCGAGATCCAGGCTTCCTCGTCGCGCGAGACGGTCCGGCCATCGAGGTCGAACGGCAGCATGATGTTGCCGCGCACATCCAGTGTGGGCACGAGGTTGAAGGCCTGGAAGATGAAGCCGACCGCTCGGCGCCGCAGCACCGTCAGCTCGCCGTCGTTCATGCCCGTGATCTCGGTGTCGCCGAGGAACACGCGCCCGGACGAGGCACCGTCGAGGCCGGCCATGACGTGCATGAGCGTCGACTTGCCAGAGCCGCTCGGGCCCATGATGGCCGTGAACTCACCGCTTCTGATGCCGAGGCTCACGCCGTCGAGGGCGGCGACGCTGCCGTGGGTGCCGTAGATCTTCCGAACGTCGACGACGCTCGCGACAAGTGGGGGTGTGGTGTTCATGTCATCGACGCTACGGACGCGCCCCGCTGGGTCGCGTCCACCCCAGGTCGCGGCCGCATGCTCCTCTGGGATGACACGGGCGAGCCTCACGTCCAGCCAGCGGACGAGGTTCGCCCAATAGCCTTGCCGCATGGCCTCCCCAACGCTCGTCTGGTTCCGTGACGACCTGCGCATCCACGATCACCCGGCCCTCCACGTCGCGCTCGAGCGCGGTCGGCCCGTCATCGCCCTGTTCGTGCTCGACGAGGAATCCCCAGGCGTGCGCGCGCTCGGGGGCGCCGCGAAGTGGTGGCTGCACCACAGCCTGCTCGCCCTGCGCGAGCGCCTCGAGGAGATCGGCGGGGCGCTCGTGCTGCGCCGCGGCCAGGCCGAGGAGATCGTGCCAGCAGTCGCCGAGGACGCGGGCGCCGAGCTCGTCGTCTGGAACCGGCGCTACGGCGGGGCAGAGCGCGAGATCGACGCTCGCATCAAGCAGGGCCTCGTCGACGGTGGGATCGAGGCGCATAGCCTCCCCGGGTCGCTCCTCACGGAGCCCTGGCAGATCCAGACCGGCCAGGGTGAGGCCTACCGCGTGTACACGCCCTTCGCCAACGCCTGCCAGAGCCGCTTCCAGCACGAGCCGCCCCGCGTGCCGCTCGAGGCCCCGGACGCCCTGCCCCACGGCTCGAAGGCGAGCTCGCTCGACTCCGACCCCCTCGACTCCTGGGAGCTGCTCCCCACACGCCCTGACTGGGCCGAGGGCCTCCGCGAGGAGTGGACCCCCGGTGAGCACGGTGCCCACGAGCGTCTCGAGGCGTTCCTCGACGGGGTCGTCGGCGACTACAAGGCCGATCGCGACCGGCCAGACCTCGAGGGCACGAGCCGGCTCAGCCCGCACCTGCGCTGGGGCGAGATCTCCTCCGCCCAGGCCTGGCACGCCCTCGAGGGCCGCACGGGCGAGGGGGCGGCGACCTTCCGTCGCGAGCTGCTCTGGCGGGAGTTCGCCTGGCACACGCTCTACAGCTTCCCTGAGCTGCACACGCGGCCCTGGCGAGCCGCCTACGAGGACTTCCCGTGGCCCGAGCTCGACCGCGATGCGCTCGACGCCTGGCAGCGCGGCAGCACCGGGGTCCCCATCGTGGATGCCGGCATGCGCGAGCTCTGGCGCACGGGCAGCATGCACAACCGCATCCGCATGGTCACCGCCTCGTTCCTCACCAAGCACCTGCTCACCGACTGGCGTCGCGGCGAGGAGTGGTTCTGGGACACGCTCGTCGACGCCGATCAGGCTTCCAACCCCTTCAACTGGCAGTGGGTCGCAGGCTCCGGTGTGGATGCCGCGCCCTACTTCCGGGTCTTCAACCCGGAGCGCCAGGCCGAGCGTTTCGACCCGCACGGGGCGTACGTGCAGCGATGGGTCCCCGAGGCGGGCAGCGACGAGTACCCGGAACCCATCGTGGGGCTGAAAGAGGGGCGGGAAGCCGCGCTCGCGGCCTGGCGCGAGGTTCGCTGACACCCGAGAGCGACCCGTCCAAAGCACCTCCGGGAACTGTCGGCGGCCGGTGCTAGATTGCCCGCACGTTGCACCGTCGACGCACCGGCATCCACCGGTCGCGGCCGAACGGCACACGAGGGGAACCAGGGGCATCATCATGGTTGAGTACCGCATCGAACTCGTCGGCGTTCCCGTCGCCGACGTCGACCGCTCGCGCGCCTTCTACGGCGAGACGCTGGGGTGGCCGGTCGACCACGACCAGGTGGTGAGCGACGAGATCCGGTTCGTGCAGGTGACCCCTCCGGGCTCCGCGTGCTCGATCGCCTTCGGCATGGGCATCAGCGACATGCCTGCAGGTTCCCTGCGCGCGCTCCAGTGCGTCGTCGCGTCCATCGAGGAGGCGCACGCCGACCTCCAGAGCCGAGGCGTCGCCGTGAGCGACATCGACGAGCAGGCGTGGGGGCGCTTCATCTCCTTCGCCGACCCTGACGGCAATTCCTGGTCCATCCAGGAGCTGCCCGACTCCTCCAAGATGACCTGACCCAGTTCCACCGAAACGCAAGATCACCGACGAAAGGGATGCACCACATGACGGAAAAGAAGAGCGGATACGAAGAGTTCAAGGTCTCCGGGGAGAACCTCCTCGGCAAGGTCAAGGAGCTCGTCCACGAGGGCAACGTGCGTCGCGTGTTCATCAAGAACGACGACGGCACGACACTCCTCGAGATCCCCCTGACCGCTGGCCTCGCCGTCACCGTCGTCGCCGCGGCGCTCGCCCCGGTGCTCGTCGCGGTGGGTGCGATCGCAGCGCTCGTGACGCAGGTGACAGTCGGCGTCGAGCGCCGCGGCCCGGACTCCACCGACCGTGCGGGCAGCTCGGCTGACACCGACGGCGTGCCGAAGAGCGACGTCGTCGCGCCTGCGCCCGCCGCGGAGGCCACCGACCCGGACCTGGGACCGACGACGGCGTAGCTTGTCCTTCACACCGCCGGAGCTTCGGCTACCGGCGGTGTGAAGCTCGCGCTTGCTACTCTGTGGGTTCCCAGAGCCGAGAGGCGCGTGACCAGTGCCAGAACCAGAGACCGTCACCCCCAGGTCCGACGCGGAGATCGCCGCTGCTTCGACGCTCGCCGATCAGGCGGGCGACGCCGCCGAGCTGGGTGCCCGACTCCGGGTGCTCCGTGAGGAGGCCGGCCTCTCCCTCAGGGAGCTGGCGAGGCGCCTCGACATCTCCGCCAGCGCCGTCTCCCAGATCGAGCGTGGCGTCATGCGGCCGAGCGTGAATCGGCTGATCGCGATCGTCGGCGAGCTGGGTGCCTCCATCACGGATGTCTTCGCGGGCGGCACTGGCGCGCATGCCGAGCGTTCGAGCTTCGGCAGCTACAGCCTGCTCCGGCAGGGCGAGATCGCTCCCGTGGTGCTCGAGAACGGCGTGATCTACCGCCGCCTCTCCGGTTCGCGCACCTCGGGCATCGACCATTTCGAGTCGACCTTCCCGCCTATGACCTCCGCCTCTGCGGGCGACGCGAGTTCGTTCGCGACCCACACGGGCGTCGAGTCAGGGGTCGTCATCTCCGGCGAGCTCACCGTCGAGGTGCATGGCGACACCGTGACCCTGCGTGCCGGCGATTCCATCACGTACTCCTCGGAGACACCGCACCGTGTGAGCAACCGCTCGCCGGAGCCGTGCGTCGCGAACTGGGTCATCGCAAGGGCCCCGCACTCCGACCCGAGCGATCCGCTGTTCTCCGAGTCGCACACCGCGCGCAGCTGACGGCAGCTCACCCCTCCGCTGAGGCGGGCTCGTCGGCGGTGTTCTCGAAACGCATCGAAACCTCTCTTTTACCTCGCTGAAATCTCCCACGGGGCGTGAAGGGATAGCTTTACGGTTATCCGCCACGGAGGGATCTGCCTGTGCTCATCAGCGACTTCAATCGGCTCAGCGACGCCGATGCAGCCGACTTCGCCGCGACGCTCGTCGCAATACCCACCTTCACGACCACGATGGTTCGATCGCGACCGTTCGCCTCGAAGGCCGCCATGCGAGAGCGCGCCGCCGAGGCGGCGTCCGCCTGGAGCCAGGCTGAGGTGCAGCTCGCGCTGTCCGGCCACCCGCGCATCGGCGAGCGGGCCAGCGCCGCCGAACCGGGCGCCGGGCACTCCGCCAGGGAGCAGGGGGCAGTCGCCACCGCGGGCGATGAGCTCCGCGAGCGCATCGCCGAAGGCAACCGCCGCTACGAGGCGCGCTTCGACCGCATCTTCCTCGTCAGGGCGGCGGGCCGCTCCCCCGCCGAGATCCTGGAGCAGCTCGACGCGCGCCTCGAAAACGACGACGACGCGGAGCTCGCCGTCGTCGCCTCGGAACTCCGCGACATCACCCTCCTCCGCCTCGACGAATCGGTGACCGAATGACCAGCCACATCACGAGCCACGTGCTCGACAGCTCTGTCGGACTGGCCGCCGCGGGTGTGCACATCCGCCTCCGGACACTCGACGGCCGGGAGCTGGCGCAGGCGGTGACGGATGCGGACGGCCGCGTCACCGACCTCGGCCCGGAGGCCCTCCCCGCCGGCTCCTACGAGCTCGTCTTCGAGACGGGCGCGTACTTCGCCGAGCGCGGCGTCGCGACCTTCTACCCGCACATCACGGTGGCGTTCACCGTCGCGAGCGCACCAGGCACGCCCGGCGACGGCGACCCGCCGCACTGCCACGTGCCACTGCTGCTGAGCCCATTCGCCTACTCGACCTACAGGGGGACCTGACCATGACCGACGTCACCGTGAGTCTCGGCGCGAACAAGTACGGCAAGGCGGAGAACCGCCTCGTCAGGATCACCCGCGACACCGATCGCCACGAGATCGAAGACCTCAACATCACCAGCCAGCTGCGCGGAGCGGCCCTCGCCGGGTCCTACCTGGACGGCGACAACTCGCTCGTCGTCGCCACCGACACGCAGAAGAACACCATCTTCGCGTTCGCCCGCGAACACGGCGTCGGCTCCCCCGAGAGCTTTCTCCTCAAGCTCGGCTCGCACTTCGTCGACGCCTTCGAGTGGATCGAGGGCGGCCTGTGGCAGGCCGAGCAGTTCGAGTGGGAGCGCATCCGCGTGGACGGCGCCGAGCACGACCATGCCTTCGTGCGCAAAGGCCAGGCGACCCGGCTCGCGACCGTGCAGAAGATCGACGGGGCGACCCACGTCACGGCCGGGCTCAAGGACCTGACGGTGCTCAAATCGACGGGCAGCGAGTTCCACGGCTTCCCGCGAGACAAGTACACGACCCTCGCGGAGGCGACCGACCGCATCCTCGCGACCTCCGTCACGGCGCGCTGGCGCTACATGCCAGAGGCCGTGGATGCGGAGCCCGACTACAACGCCCTCTACGAGGCGATCTCCGCGGTCCTCATCTCGACCTTCGCGACCGTCCACTCCCTCGCCCTGCAGCAGACCCTGTGGCAGATGGGCAAGGCCGCGATCGAGCAGTTCCCCGAGATCGCGGAGGTGCGCTTCGCGATGCCGAACAAGCACCATTTCCTCGTCGACCTCTCCCCGTTCGACCTCGACAACCCCGGCGAGGTGTTCTTCGCCGCCGACCGCCCCTACGGCCTCATCGAGGGAACCGTCATCCGAGACGGCGTCGCACCGGCGCCCGAGGCCTGGGCAGACACGCCCGGGTTCATCTAGGGTCCTGCCGGCCAGCGAGCCGGCGTTCTCCGCACACCCTCAGCTCAGCGCTCCGCCCAGCTCCCGCGTGGCAGCGCTGCTTGACGACCCCAAGAGAGGTCAGCTCATGTCTCCCGATCCCCGCAGAAGCCAAGCGCCCTCGACTCCTCCGTCAGCGTCCGCATCACCGTCACCGGATGCTCGCCCGGAGGACGAACGGCTCAGCCCGGGCAAGACCGTCGGCTACGGCGTCCAGCACATCCTCGCGATGTTCGGCGGCGTCATCGCCGTTCCCCTCATCGTGGGTGGCGCCGCCGGCCTCGACGTCGGCCAGAAGGCGCTGCTCGTCGCCTGCGCGCTCTTCGTCAGCGGCGCGGCGACCGTGCTGCAGACCATCGGGGTGCCGTACTTCGGCTCGAGGCTCCCCCTCGTGCAGGGGATCTCGTTCGCGGCCGTCTCGACCATGCTCGCCATCATCGGCAGCAACGGGGAGACCGGACTCCAGACCGTGTTCGGCGCCGTCATCGTCGCGAGCGCCATCGGCCTCATCATCGCCCCGTTCTTCGCCAGGATCGTGCGGTTCTTCCCTCCCGTCGTGACCGGATCGATCATCACCGTCATCGGCCTCTCCCTGATGCCGGTCGCGGGACGCTGGGTGACGGGCTCCGACCCGACCGCCGAGGGATTCGCATCCGCCGACAAGATCGGCCTCGCCCTGCTCACCTTCGCGGTGGTGCTAATCCTGAGCAAGATCCGCGCCCTCTCCCGGCTCGCCGTGCTGCTGGGCCTCGCGATCGGCACGGTCTTCGCGCTCATCCTCGGCCAGGCCGACTTCGACGCCGTCGGGTCCGCGTCGATCTTCGCGTTCCCGCAGCCCTTCGCCTTCGGCATGCCGATCTTCGAGATCGGCGCCATCGTCTCCATGACGATCGTGATCCTCGTCATCATGGTCGAGACGACGGCAGACGTGCTGGCCGTCGGAGAGGTCGTCGGAACGAAAGTCGACTCGCGCCGCGTCGGCGACGGGCTGCGCGCCGACATGCTGTCCTCGCTCATCGCCCCGTCTTCAACTCGTTCCCCGCGACCGCCTTCGCGCAGAACGTCGGACTCGTCGCACTGACCGGCATCAAGAGCCGCTTCGCCGTCGCGGCCGGAGGCGGGCTGCTGGTCCTCCTCGGCCTCTCCCCCATGGCCGCCGCCGTCTTCAGCGTCATCCCGAGCCCCGTGCTGGGCGGCGTGGGCATCGTGCTCTTCGGCAGCGTCGCGGCCAGCGGCGTGCGCACCCTCTCGAAGGTCGACTACACCGGCAACAACAACATGATCATCGTTGCCTCGTCGCTGGCCTTCGGGCTCATCCCGGTCGTCTCGACGCAGTTCTGGCACGCGTTCCCCGACTGGTTCGTGACGATCTTCGACTCGGGCATCAGCGCGGCGGCGATCGTCTCGGTGGTCCTGAACCTCTTCTTCAACGTGTGGCTCCCCGGCACCCCGGAGCAGCCGTCGAACCTGGCGGCCGCCCCCGCACTCCGGGTGCAGACCGAGGAGCTGCGGGTGCTGAAGTCCGGTGGCTCACTCGACGAGCACTCCTACGAGCACAACCCGACGCCCGTCGAGCAGGGCACCCGCGCCCGTCCGTCGGGGCCGGACGAAAGCTGAGGATCCGGTCGGCGGGTGCGACCGCCCGGAATGACTCCGACCCCGCCTCGGTTGCACCCCAGTGTCCAGTTCGACACAGCGGAAGGCGACAACATGAAGGTGTTCCTGACCGGAGCGACCGGCTACATCGGCTCGGCAGTCCTGCGCGCGCTCCTCGCGAACGGCCACGCCGTGACCGCCGCGGTGCGCAGCGAGGAGAAGGCGGCGCGCGTTCGAGAGACCGGCGCAAAGGCGGTTGTCGTCGACCTCACCGACCGGGCGGCGCTCGCCCCGCTGCTCCGCCAGGCGGAGGGCGTCATCCACACCGCATCGGCGCAAGACGTCGACCCCAGCTTCGTGCCCAGCGTGCTCAACGAGCTGGTGCACTCCCCGACGCAGTTCGTGCACACGAGCGGCATCTGGCTGTTCGGCGACAACTCGTCCATCACGGAGGAGTCCGAAACCGACGCACCCGAGATCGTGTCGTGGCGCGTCCCCATCGACCGCCAGGTCATCAACAGCAACGTCAACACCGCGATCATCGCACCCGCGGTGGTCTACGGCGGGCAGGGCGGCGTCACCCAGCTCCTCGCTGGTGACGGGTCCGGCCCCGTGTCCCTCGTCGGCGACGGCAGGCAGCGGTGGACACTCGTCCACGTCGACGACCTCGCCGAGCTGTACGTCCGGGTCCTCGAGAAGGGTGCCGCCGTCGGCTACGTGATCGCGGCCAGCGGAGAGAACCCCACGGTTCGCGAGATCGCCTCGTCGGGGCACGGCACGGTCGAGCTCGTCGAGGAGACACCGGATGCGAGCCGCGAGCGGCTCGGCGCCCCCTTCGCCGACGCGCTCCTGCAGGACCAGGCCGCGACCGGGCAGTACGCGCGGGACGCCTACGGGTGGACGCCGACGTCCGGTGACTGGCTGAAGGCCGAGCACAGCTGAACGACGACCGCCGTGCGGGCGGCATCCGCTCGGCTCCGTAGGCTGGTGCCATGAGCACGTTCGGCGCTCCGGAGGTCGACCGGAGGAGCCTGCCCCTCTATGAGGCAGGCTCCATCGACGTGCCGTATGTCATCGACGGCATGAATGAGGCGATCGAGCGGAACACGTTCTGGGAGGAGCACTCCCACCCCACGCACGAGCTCATCTGGAACACGCGCGGCGCGTCCTCGCTGACCGTCGGCCCACGCACGTGGACGATCACGCCGGCCGTCGGCCTCTGGATCCCCGCCGGGGTCAGGCACACGGCGTGGACGCCGGCCGGCACCTGGTACCGGACGGCGATGTTCAGCGTGCAGACGACGGCCCCCATCGCCGACGAACCCGTCGCTGTCGACGTCACCGACCTGCTGCGCCTGCTGCTCGACCGTCTCGCGGAGCCCGGACTCGACGACGCGTCCCGGGCGACGACCGAGGCGATGGTGCTCGACGTGCTCGCCCCCTCCCCGCATGAACTGCTGCTGCGCATCCCCGACTCGCCCCTGCTCGCTCCCATCGTCGACGCGGTCAGGGCGGATGTCCGCGACGCTGGCACACTCGAGGAGTGGTCGGTCGAGCTGGGTGTGAGCGCCCGCACGATCACACGGCAGTTCCAGTCGGAGACCGGCCTGGGCTTCAGCCGCTGGGTCGCAACGGCTCGCATCCAGCGCGCCATCGTGCTCCTCACTGACGGAGAGAGCATCGACGACGTTGCGGTCGCCACGGGGTTCCGGTCGGCGAGCGCCTTCGGCACCGCGTTCCGGCGGGTCACGGGGATGAGTCCGGGGCGGTTCCGGGCTCAGTAGCCCTGGCGGGCTGAAGCAGCCGCCGATCGCGACCACACGCACCACACGGTGTCTGTTTCGCAAAGAAATGTGTCGGTTCGCCTCGATTGCAAACGCGACGCGCGTCGCTTAGCTTTGGTAAGGCACTCCTAACAGGGCAAGCTCTCGGCCCTGCACGGCTGCCGCTGACTTCGACACCGCACCCCGCCTCTCCGCCGCCAGACGGCGTTCATCGGCGTGCGCAAAAGGCTCAGCTCCCCCCTCGAAAGGACACCATGCCCCGCGCTTCCAAGCTCGTCGCCCTCGCCGCGACAGCGCTGCTCACGGCAGGCCTCGCCGCCTGCTCGACCACCCCCTCCGCCGGCACGAACGCGGAGCCGGGCGCAGCGAACGGCGACTTCACGCCGATCACCATCGAGCACGCCCTCGGCACGACGGCGATCACCGAGAAGCCCGAGCGCATCGCCACGGTCAACTGGGCCAACCAGGAAGTGCCCCTCGCCCTCGGCGTCGTGCCCGTCGGCATGGCCAGGGCCGACTTCGGCGACGACAACGGCGACGGCATCCTCCCCTGGGTGAGCGAGAAGCTCGAAGAGCTCGGCGGCGAGACCCCGGTGCTCTTCGACGAGACCGACGGCGTCGACTTCGAGGCCGTCGCGGACACGAACCCCGACGTCATCCTCGCCGCGTACTCGGGCCTGACGCAGGAGGACTACGACACCCTCTCCGAGATCGCACCGGTCGTCGCCTACCCGGAGACGGCCTGGGCGACCTCGTGGCGCGACATGATCCGCCTCAACAGCCAGGGCATGGGCCTCGAGGCCGAAGGCGACGCACTCATCACCGAGCTCGAGGGTGAGATCGAGGCGACGGCGGCCAAGTACCCGGCCATTCAGGGCAAGAAGACCATGTTCCTCACCCACGTCGACGAGACCGACCTCAGCCAGGTCAGCTTCTACACGACGCACGACACCCGCAGCGCATTCTTCGAGGACCTCGGCATGACGTTCCCGCAGAGCCTCGTCGACGCGTCGGCATCGACCGACCAGTTCTCGCAGACCATCAGCGCCGAGCAGAGCGACACGCTCGCCGACGTCGAGATCATCGTCACCTACGGTGGCGAGGAGCTCGTCCAGACCCTCCAGGGCGACCCCGTGCTCTCGCAGATCCCCGCCGTCGCCAACGGCTCGATCGTCAACCTGCCAGGCACAGAGCCGCTCGGCACGGCCGCGAACCCCACGCCGCTGTCCATCTCGTGGATCCTCGACGACTACGTCGCGCTCCTCTCGCAGGCAGCAGAACAGGTCAAGTGACCCAGACCGCTCCTCCCGTAGCCGCCGGGGGTGTCGCCATCGTGCGACGCCCCCGGCGGCTGCGGGCGTTGTGGTTCCTCCTCGCGATTTCCTCGCTCGGCGCGCTCATCGTCGTGTCCGTCATGATCGGATCGCGCGACGTGAGCTGGGCGGATGCGGTGGCAGCCCTCGGCGGATCGACGAACGGCTTCGACGAGGCGGCCATCGCGAAGCGCATCCCCCGCACCTTCCTCGCCGTCGCCGTCGGGGCCGCCCTCGGCGTCTCGGGCGCCGTCATGCAGGGCGTCACCAGGAACCCGCTCGCAGACCCGGGCATCCTCGGCGTCAACATGGGCGCATCCCTCGCCGTCGTGACGGGAATCGCCTACTTCGGCCTGTCCTCCGCGTCGAGCTTCATCTGGGTCGCCATCTCCGGCGCGGCCCTCGCGGCCGTCTTCGTGTACGTCGTCGGCTCGCTCGGGCGGGGCGGCGCGACGCCCCTCAAGCTCGCCCTCGCCGGTGCGGCGACGTCGGCCGCGCTCGCGTCGTTCGTGACCGCCATCATCCTGCCCCGGGGCGACATCAGCCAGAGCGCCAGGTCGTGGCAGATCGGCGGCGTCGGCGGAGGCACCTGGGACAGCATCTCGCAGGTCCTGCCGTTCCTCATCGTCGGCTTCCTCGTCAGCCTCGCCTCCGCGAAGGGCCTCAACTCGCTTGCCCTCGGCGACGATCTCGCCGCTGGGCTCGGCGAACGCGTCGCGCTGACGCGCGGCGCGGCGGCCCTCGGCGCCGTCGTGCTCTGCGGCGCCGCCACCGCCGTCACGGGCCCCATCGCGTTCGTCGGCCTCGTCGTGCCTCACGCCTGCCGCCTCATGTTCGGCGTCGACCACCGCTGGGTACTGCCCTTCTCCGCCGTCGTCGGCGCCTCCCTGCTGACGGGGGCGGATGTGCTCGGCCGCATCCTCACCCGCCCGTCCGAGATCGACGTGGGCATCATCACGGCCATCATCGGAGCCCCCATCTTCATCTGGATCGTCCGCCGCTCGAAAGTGCGCGCCCTATGACCGCGACCCGCCCTACGGGCTCTGCCGCGCCAGCCTCCTCGCCGACCTCGCTCGCCCCGGCCTCCCCGAACTCCGTCATCGAGGCGACAGCCCGCGCCGTCGCGCGCAGCCGCGGCCGACGCAGCGCGCGACGCCGACTGCTGATGCTGGTACTCGTCGCCCTCATCCTCGTCGTCTTCGTCGTCTCGCTCATGGTCGGACAGACCTTCTACGGCCTCGACCAGGTCATCGCCGTCGTCCTCGGCCAGGACGTGCAGGGCGCGACCTTCACGGTCGGGCGGCTCCGACTCCCGCGTGCCGTACTCGCGATCCTCGCCGGCCTCGCGTTCGGCCTCGCCGGCGTCACCTTCCAGACGATGCTGCGCAACCCGCTCGCGAGCCCCGACATCATCGGCATCTCCTCCGGCGCCAGCGCGGCCGCGGCCTTCGGCATCGTCACGCTCTCGCTTGGCGCGAACGAGGTGTCCTTCTTCGCGATCTTCGTCGGCCTCGGCGTCGCCATCCTCATCTACGTCCTGTCGTTCAAGGGCGGCGTCACGGGAACGCGCCTCATCCTGATAGGCATCGGCATCGCCGCCATGCTCGACAGCATCACCAACTACGTGCTCTCGCAGGCCGCCCAGTGGGACCTCCAGGAAGCGCTGCGCTGGCTCAACGGCAGCCTCAACGGCGCATCCTGGAACGCCATCCTCCCGGTCGCGATCTCGATCGTCGCGCTCGTCCCGATCCTCCTCGCCCAGAGCCGCAGCCTCTCGGCAACGCAGCTCGGCGACGACACCGCAGCGGCCCTCGGGGTGCGCGTCAACCGCACGAGGCTCATCGTCATCGTCACCGCCGTCGGCGTGCTCTCCTTCGCGACAGCCGCCGCAGGCCCCATCGCCTTCGTCGCGTTCCTCGCCGGACCCATCGCCGCCCGGCTCTTCGGCGGAGGCGGATCACTCCTCATCCCCGCCGGCCTCGTCGGAGCCCTCCTCGTGCTCGTCGCCGACCTCGTCGGCCAGTTCCTCCTCGGCACCCGCTACCCCGTCGGCGTCGTGACCGGCGTGCTCGGTGCGCCGTTCCTCATCTACCTGATCATCCGCACGAACCGCGCGGGAGGCTCGCTATGACCGCAGACCACACCCTCATCGTCGAGCAGCTCAGCCTGGGCTACGGCGACCGAGTCGTCATCGACGAGCTCGACCTCCTCGTGCCGCCAGGCAAGGTCACGGCGATCGTCGGTGCGAACGCGTGCGGCAAGTCCACGCTGCTGCGCTCCATGTCGCGGCTCCTCACGCCTCGCGACGGGCACGTCCTCCTCGACGGCAAGGAAGTGCACAGGACACCCGCGAAGCAGCTCGCGCGCATCCTCGGGCTCCTCCCCCAGTCCCCCATCGCCCCCGAGGGCATCACGGTCGCCGACCTCGTCGGCCGCGGTCGCCACCCGCACCAGAGCATCCTCTCCAGGTGGAGCCACGACGACGACCTCGCCGTCGCCGCCGCCCTCGAAGCGACAGAGACGACCGCCCTCGCCGACCGCCACGTCGACGAGCTCTCCGGCGGCCAGCGGCAGCGAGTGTGGATCGCGATGGCCCTCGCCCAGCAGACCGACCTCCTGCTGCTCGACGAACCGACGACCTTCCTCGACGTCAGCCACCAGATCGAGGTGCTCGACCTCCTCACCGACCTCAACCAGTCCCGCGGCACGACCATCGTCATGGTGCTCCACGACCTCAACCTGGCAGCGCGCTACGCCGACCACCTCATCGCGCTCGCCGACGGCGGACTGCACGCAGCGGGCGAGCCCGGCGACGTCCTCACGGTCGACACGGTGCGCGCCGTCTTCGGGCTCGAGAGCCTCGTCGTGGAGGACCCAGTCTCGGGCCGGCCGCTCATGGTGCCCATCGGTCGCCACCACTCGGCGGATGCATCCGTCACGCATCCCGAAGGTTCATCCGCGACAATTGGGGCTCGAACACACGCGTGAGCGAGCGGGACCACACCCCGCTCTCTCCGCCGAGACGAAGGACAGGGTGCCGACCGTGAGCGATGCAGGCGTCGAGATCCTCGCTCCCCTCGGGCACCCGGAAGAGGTCGAATCCGGCAGCACGCCCAATGCGCAGCTCCCGGAACGCGCGGACGAAGCAGTCCCAGCCGGCTTCCCCTCACCCGCCCAGGGCTACTACTCCGGCCCCGTCGACCTCAACCGGCACCTCATCAACGACCCCGCCGCGACCTTCATCGTCCGCGTCAGCGGCGACAGCATGATCGGGGCCGGCATCTTCGACGGCGACGAGATCATCGTCGACCGCTCCCTCGAACCGCACGACGGCAACGTCGTCATCGCCGTCGTCGACGGCGAGCTCACCGTCAAGCGCCTGCGCTTCGAGCACGGCCGCGTGCGCCTCGCGCCCGAGAACCCCGCGTACGCCGACATCGTGCTCGAAGAGCTCAGCGAGCTCACCGTGTGGGGCGTCGTCACGAGATGCCTCCACCGTGTCTGAGATGACGGACGCGACGCGCGACTCGACCCAGGCCTCGCCGCTGGCGCTCCGGCAGCCCGCGATCGCCATCGTCGACGCCAACAACTTCTACGCATCCTGCGAGCGCATCTTCGACCCCAGCCTCGAAGGCAAGCCCATCGTCGTGCTCTCCAACAACGACGGATGCGTCATCGCGCGCTCCGAGGAGGCGAAAGCCGTCGGCATCCCGATGGGCGCCCCCTGGCAGGCCATCGCCCCGGAAGCCGCGATGAAGGGCGTCGTCGCCCGCTCCAGCAACTACGAGCTCTACGGCGACATCAACGCCCGCACCATCGAGCTCCTCGGCCGCTACACGCCATCGCAGGAGGTGTACTCGATCGACGAGAGCTTCATCCGGCTGCCAGGCGACCGCCGGGAGGCCCTCGCCGTCGCCCGCGAGATCAGGGTGGCGATGCGGAAGCTCATCGGCATCCCCGTCAGCATCGGGATCGCCCCGAGCAAGACGCTCGCCAAGCTCGCCAACCGCGGCTCCAAATCCGAACCGTCGCTCGGCGGCGTCTGCCACCTCGGCGCCTACGGACGCGAGCAGCTCAGCGGGATCCTCAGCACCATCGACATCGGCGACGTCTGGGGCGTCGGGCGCAAGATGGCCGCGAAATACGTGGGCCTCGGCATCCGCACCGCCCTCGACCTCCGCGAGTCCTCGCCCACCGCCATCCGCCACCGCTACGGCGTCGTCCAGGAGCGCGTCGTCCAGGAGCTGCGCGGCATCGACTGCCTCCCCATCGATGAGGTCCCGTCGGAGCGCGAGCAGATCCAGTTCTCCCGTTCCTTCGCAGTGCCCATCTCGACCGTGCAGGAGCTCGAGGAGGTGCTCTCCGTGTACACGCAGCGCGCCTCCGCCCGGCTCCGCGCGCAAGGCTCGCTCACGCGGGCCATGAGCTGCTACGCGGCGACCTCCCCCTTCCGCGAAGGGCACGAGTCGCACGCCGTGTCCGTCGCCTTCCCGGAACCCACCGACGACCCGGTCGTGCTCTTCCGCGCCGCCGCCACCGCCCTCGGCCCGCAGCTGCGAGCCGAGCTGAAGTACGTGCGCGTCGGCGTCTCGCTCTTCGAGTTCGTCGCGCGAGACTCGTACGCGGCGCTCGACATCTTCGACGAGCGCGGCGAAGACAGGCGCGTGGGCGAGGCCCTCGACGCCGTCGCCGCGAAGTTCGGCCAGGAATCGCTTGGGCTCGGCATCGCCGGCCTCCGTAGCGGGCGGAGCTGGACCATGCGCCGCGACATGGTCTCACCCCGCGCAACCACCCACTGGGACGAGCTGGCGGTCGTCAAGGCGGAGTGAGTGTCGCAGTTCTCGGTTAACGTGAGTTCTGGTTTTCATCCGCATCGGATAGAACACACGTACCAATAACTGCCGAATGAAGTGCATGTCATGTCTGTGAACAGACTCACTGAACCGCAAGCCGCACCCCAAGTGCTCCGAGAAAGTTATCCACCACCCTCTCGAATGTCGGTGGTCGTTCGTAGACTTTGGGCATGCAGCAGCGCGACAGACACGAGGGGTTGGCCACAGGGCCGAGCCCGGTTCCGGATCCGGGGTTCGACCCTTCGGACCCGGCTTCTGTCGCGGCTCGCCGCTCCGAGATCCTCGCGATGGAGGAAGCAGCCGCGGCGATGCTCGCGGCCGGCGCCGCCCTGCAGCTGCGAGCCCACGCCGCCGCGTACGACTTCGGGCACGCCCTCGATGTCGCTGAGGGATGCGCGGAATCGGCCATGCACGTGCGATCGATCGCGAACGAGGTCGCTCTGCTCGTGAAGCTCGCCGCCGGCACCGCCCAGGGACACCTCGCGTCAGCATCCGTGACGCTGCGCGAGTTCCCGGCCCTCGCCCTCGCGCTCGAGACGAACACCACCACCCCCGCGCAGGTGCACAAGCTCGTCGAGACCGGCCTGAAGATCAACCACGACGACCCGGCCGAGCAGACACACCGGCGCGGCGAGTTCGTCCAGGTCATGCTGGAGCGCGTGCGCCGGGAGCCCCTCCCGCCGGCAGCGCTGCAGCACGCGGCCGAGCGCGTCGCGGAAGAGCTCACCGGGGAGTCCATCGAGCAACGCCACGAACGCGCGAAGCAACGGCGCCGCGTGAGCGTCGAGGACCTCGGCGACGGCATGAGCATCCTGCGGGTACTCATGAGCTCGTTCGTCGCGCACGCGATCCGCGACCGAGCGCGCAAGCAGAGCAAGGCCATCATCAAAGCCCGCCCCAAGCCAGCCACCCACTCCCCCGACACCCCCGAGAGCAGCACGACCGAGACGACCGAAGACCCGGTCGCGCCCGACGAGCGCACCCTCGACCAGGTCATGGCGGACGTCATCGCCGACCTGCTCCTCACGAGCGACCCCACCGTCTCGAGCGCCGCGAAAGGCATTCAAGCCACCGTCCAGCTCAGCATCCCCATCACGACACTCCTCACCCACACCCACACCCACACCCACACCGACACCGGCGCGGACGGCAGCGGAGGCGGAGGCGGAGGCCCGACCGAAGCCGACAGAGATGGCCACCCTCGCCGCGCACCGGCGCTGCTCGAGGGCATGTCCCCCATGCCCATCGAAGACGCGAAACACCTCGCCGCGACCGCACCCGCCTTCATCCGCCTCCTCACCCACCCCATCACCGGAGCACTCCAAGCCGTCGACGCCTACACCCCCACCGCGGCCATGCGCGCCTTCCTAAAAGCCCGCGACATCCACTGCCGCTTCATCGGCTGCCGCCAACCCGCCACGAACTGCGAACTCGACCACACCATCGACCACCAATACGGCGGCACAACCGCCACCTGGAACCTCAGCGACTTCTGCAAAAACCACCACATCATCAAGCACCACACCGCCTGGACCGTCACCCAACACGACGGCGGCACCCTCCAATGGACCACCCCAAGCGGAAAAACCTACATCGATCACCCCGAACCCCACGGCCCCACCTTCACACCCACCGACGACCTGCCCTGGCGGCGAGGCAGCAAACCGCCCCGCAAAAGAGACGAGGATCCTCCGCCCGCGGCGCCCAGCGCCCCTCCCGAGCCACCGTTCTGACTCGACTCGACTCCACTCGAGGGTTGAGGAAGGGGTCCGTCGGCGTGCCGTCTGGACCGTCGGCCCGCAGGCTTCGCCTGGGAATAGGCGAGAAAGGGGCCCTGTTGCATTGCGTGTGACGACAGCAACTCAGAACACACCTCAGGCCGCATCGACCCAGGCTCCGATCCGCATCGACATCTGGTCGGACATCGCCTGCCCCTGGTGCTACATCGGCAAGCGGAAACTGGAGAGCGGCATCGAGCAGTTCTCCGCGTCGGGTGACGCCCCGGCCGTGGAGATCGAATACCACAGCTACGAGCTGTCCCCCGATACGCCCATCGACTTCCACGGCTCGACCACCGAGTACCTCGCCGAGCGCAAGGGGCTCCCCGTCGTGCAGGTCGAGCAGATGCTCGACCGTGTCACCGGCATCGCGAAGGACGTCGGCCTCGACTACGACTTCGACTCCGTCCAGCACGTCAACACCGTGCGCGCGCACGAGCTCATCCACTTCGCGAAGGCCAACGGCCGCCAGCTCGACGCGAAGGAGCGCCTCCTCAAGGCCTACTTCGTCGAAGGACGCGACCTCAGCGACATCGAAGTGCTGGCCGACCTCGCCGAAGAGCTCGGCCTCGACCGCGCCGCTGCCGTGCACGCGCTCGAAGAGCGAGTCCACCACGACGATGTCCTCGCCGACCAGCAGCAGGCGCAGGCGTACGGCATCCAAGGCGTCCCGTTCTTCGTCATCGACGGCAAGTACGGCGTCTCCGGGGCCCAGGAAGCGGCGACCTTCGCGGATGTCCTGAACAAGGTCACCACCGACCGCGACAACACGACCGCGTGACCGACCACTTGACCGACAGCGTGAACGAGTCCGCCACCGCCACGACCGACGCCCCCACTATTGCTGCGGCCGTGGATCCAGCTGCGGCGGCTCCGGAGACGGCGACGGCGACTCCAGGTGCATCTGCGGATGCGGCCGCGACTGCGGGCTCAGGCACGGGCACGGGCTCGGGCACTTCGAGCGTGAGCACTGGCACCCTGAGCGCTTCAGTCGTGACGCCAGCTGCCCTGGACGCGGAATCGGACGCCGCTCCGGGGTCCGTTCAGGCAGGCGGC
The DNA here is from genome assembly GCF_015351285.1 of Pseudoclavibacter sp. VKM Ac-2888. Lineage (NCBI taxonomy): Bacteria > Bacillati > Actinomycetota > Actinomycetes > Micrococcales > Microbacteriaceae > Pseudoclavibacter > Pseudoclavibacter sp. VKM Ac-2888. The sequence continues at coordinate 185,989 of NZ_JADKSM010000001.1, read as the reverse complement.
TTCACGATGCTGGGGGACGCAGGCATCGCCTGCGAGGGCGACGCCTGCCTGATCTGAGCTGAGCAGAGCAGAGCAGAGCAGAGCGGAGCAGAGCAGAGCTGCGTCCCGCACAGCAGCTCTGCTCTGAACTCCCCCGCCGCCGAGTCTGCAGGAAGAGCGCGAGTTGGCTCCGGCGCGCGTCTCCGCTCCTGAGCGGCGCGGGTGCTCCGGTGTGATGGACTCTCCCCATGGGATTCACGAGTTTCGTCGCCGTAGGTGACAGCTTCACCGAGGGCGTGGGCGATGAGCTGCCGGATGGCCGGGTGCGCGGCTGGGCCGACCTCGTCGCGCAGGGTCTCGCTGTCTCGTCACCGGAGCCGGTCACCTACGCGAACCTCGCCATCCGGGGGCGACTTCTCGACGCGATCCTCGAAGAGCAGCTCCCCGCCGCCATTGCCCTCAAGCCGCAGCTCATGAGCCTCAACGGCGGCGGCAACGACATCCTCCGCCCACGCGTCTCCATCGATGACGTCGCCCAGCGTCTCGTCGACGGCGCCAAGCAGGCCCTCGACGCCGGCATCCACGTCATCCTCCTCTCGGGCGCGAATCCTTCGGACCACCTCCCCATGGGCAAGCGCATCGCCGCCCGCGGAGACGCGCTCGCCGCCGCGGTGCACGCCAAGATGCCGCCGCAAGCCGGCGTCACCTTCGTCGACAACTGGGCGGACCCTGAGCTGCGCCACCTCGACTACTGGTCGCGCGACCGCCTCCACATGGGGGTGAGCGGCCACCGGAGGGTCGCCGCGAACGTCCTCACCGCCCTCGACGTGCCCGCACCTGACTTCGGGCCCCAGACCCCCAGCATCCAGCGACCCCGCAACTCCGAGTACTGGCGTGAGTACGTGCTTCCCTGGATTGGTCGTCGACTCACCGGCAAGTCGTCAGGCGACTCGCGCACGCCGAAGTACCCGACGCTCGACCCGGTCGCCACCGACTAGCAGCACCGTCAGCGAGAGCGGCGGCCCGCAAACGCTGCCGTTGATGTCATCGCTCATGAGAAAACCTTCTCATTCAGGCTTCGTGCCGTATAGTGGTTGAGTCGACGCATGGTCACCCCGCTTCTCGCGGACATTCCAGATCCTGCCTGTCGCCATCCGCGCCACCGGATCCGTGGCCACCAGGACCCAAGTCCGAGACGCCCACCCTGCTCACGAGCACGAGTCGGCTGACCAGCAGGCGCCCACAGCGGCGCACACATGCTTGAAAGAACGCGCCCCGCCAACGCTGGCGGGTTGCGCCGCAACGAAACGAAGAATCGCATCACACTCGCAATACCATTTACCCTGCCCGCACCTCGAGTCTCTTGGCGACAAGCCGACGACGACGTGTACGCGGCAACCATCAGCGACGAGTTCGCTGGCTTCATCACGATCGCAGACACCGGACTGCACACCCTCCAGGGCCCACAGGGCCAGAGCATCGGCGACTACGGGACGCTCGACGAAGCCCAGGAAGCCCTCTCCGAGGCCCTCTTCCCCGTCGAGCACGACCAATCGGACGTCGCGGCGGCACGTCCCCGGCGCCGCCGGACCGGACGCCGCGCTCCCGCCAACACCCGCACAGCCGGGTAGCGGCCCCAGTCAGATGTCCGGCCCCGCTGCAGAGCGGGCGCATGAGCACGGTGGGTGCATCCGGACAGCGGGTGCATCTGCACAGCGGTGCGTCCGGATGGCGGGTCCAGCCGCAAGCGGGCGCATCAGGATTTCAGGTGCGTCCGGCTAGCGGCCCAGCCGCAAAACCGGCGCACCCAGCTGGACTGCCCCGTGCGGCTGCGTCATACCGAGCGCTCCAGTCCAGGGCTGCCCCGCTCAGCGTCGTGCCGGACGCGATCTCGGACACGTCTCCTCCTGCGCGACCTCGAGTCCCACTGTCAGCGAGCGGCCCCGGAGCTAGCGAGCCTGTTCGTCCGATCCGGTCGGCACCGAGACGGGCGGCGTCACCCCATCGGGTGCGGCCCCTGCTGACGGCGCCGAGTTCGGCACCACGGGGTCGGGACGCCAGCCGTGTGCGTGGAAGTGCGTGCTCTCACCGGAGCCGCCTTCGTCTCGCCACCTCTCCTCGCCCTCGGGAACTCCCTCTTCGATGTTGGTGACTCCCATGATCTTCGCCGCCTCACTGCGCTCGGATCCTCGCGGGCGACTGACTGCCGCCCCCCTCACCCCAGGGAAGCACTCGAGGCTCCGAACGGCGTGCACGCGAGACGTGGACTCGCCCCGGATCCGCGCAACCGGCCAGGTGCCACGACAGCACCGGCGGGCCCATCAGACGGGGCCGGTCAATCCGCCCGGCGAGTCAGTCAACACCGCTCGAAACCCCGCCACCCACCCGGGGACGCCACCATCTGGGCGTGCCGCCCCCTGATGGCCGCTACTCGAGCACCTCGATCTCGGTGATCTTCGCGGACCACGGGCAGTACACGTCGCTGTGGGTTGCGTCGAACATCCGCTCACGGCGACAGCAAGCCCGATTGTCGCGGCGAACGCAAGACCGACGGATGCGGGGCGTGGGAACTCGAGCATCAGGGAACTCCGTTGGTGGGCACGTGCCACTCGAGCCAGCGCTCGAGCTCGGGGAGCGCCTCGTAGGCGATAGTTCCGTGGCTCGCTCCGGGCACGGTCACGGCGTGAACTTCGATCCCGATCGATTCCTCGTGGGCGACGAACGCAGCCGTGTCGGCCGGGAGCACAAGCTCGTCGGCGCTTCCCTGCGCGACGAAGAGAGGCGCATCGATTCCCTTGCTCCCGGCCGAGTTGTCGCGCAGGAGAGTTGCCCACGGCTCCGCCGTAGTGGGGTCGCTCAGCGTGAACTCGCCGACGAGCGGCTGCCCGATGTCGTGCAGCTCGGTGAGGCTGCTCATCAGGCACAGCGAGTTCATCTGCGGAGCCCTGTCGATCGCGGCCGGGGTGAGGATGCTCGACAGCTCCGCGCCCGGCACACTCGCGTACACCTCGGCGAACGCCGGGAACGCGTACGAGCCGATCGTGACCCCGGAGATGTCGTCCAGGTGCGACCCCATGAGCCTCGTGAGGTCAGCGGCGGGTGCCGCGACGGCCACCGCGGCGATCGTGAGCTCCGGCGCATAGCTCGGCGCCTCCTGCGCCGCGAAGAGCGCAGCCTGACCGCCCTGCGAGTGCCCCCAGAGCACGACGTCGTCGCCTGCCTGCACTGGGTCGATCTGTTGAGCGGCTCGCACCGAGTCGAGCATGCTGCGCGCCGCCGTCTCCCCCACGAGGTAGGAGTCCTGCCCCGCCTGCGCTCCGTCCGCAGTGGTGACCCCCATTCCGAGGTAGTCGGTAGCGACGACCGCGTAGCCCCGGTCGAGCATGAGGCGCATCCCCTCGATGCCGATGAACGGATCGAAGGCCCGAGACGGCGCACACGATGGATCCGTGCCGGTCGTCGGATGACCCCACGCGAGTACCGTCCGCCCGTCTGCGGGGGCTTCGCCGTCCGGGACGACGACAACCCCGGACAGGAGCACCGGAGCCCCGTGGAGGTCGGTCGACGAGTACAGGATGCGCCACGCCTGCGAGCCGATCGGAGTCCCGAACAGCTGCTCGCTGCGCACCAGCGTCCCTGGCTCTGTGGGGATGTCCCCGTCCGGCTGCACGTAGAACGCAGCGAGGTCCCCCTGCTCGATGGTGTCGCCGCTCACCCGCAGCACCTCCGCACCGAGGAGAATCGCGGCGACCGCGAGCGCCCCCGTCACGACGAACGCGACGATTCGCTTCGGTGAGCCTGAAGCTGCACGGCCCAGGGTATGAGGCGGCTTCGGTGGCCCTCCAAGCGGAGGCTCCTGCGGCGGGTTCGACGGCGTCTCTGCCACTGGCTGTCCTCTCCCGAACCTTCTTCCGCGGCCCACGAGCCGGAAGCATCCGGAGACGAGCGGCAACGCAGCCAGCGAAGGTATGTCGGCTGCGAGTTCAGTGTCGACCCGGCCCCGCACCCGGTCAAGTGGTCGCCGCCGAATGCCGCAGAGGTGCGCGAGCCCTCGAGCCGTCTGCACGGGCTCCCAGAGTGCGCGAACATAGAGCAATGACCGCAACCCTCGTCGCCAAAGACCTCGCGGGTGGCCACGACCACCGCACGCTCTTCTCGTCCCTCGACCTCGTCGTCGCCCCCGGCGACGTGGTCGGCGTCGTGGGCGCGAACGGCGCGGGCAAGTCGACGCTGCTGCGACTCCTCGCCGGCATCGACGAGCCCATGGAGGGCAGCGTGTCGCTGGCCCCGGCGGACGCCTTCATCGGCTGGCTCCCCCAGGAGCACGAGCGCGTCGCCGGAGAGACCGTGGCCCAGTACGTCGGCCGCCGCACCGGCACCACCGAAGCCACCGCGGAGATGGATGCTGCGGCCGAGGCCCTCGCCGAGGAGGCGAAGCCAGGTGCCCCGGACCCCGGCGACGTGTACGCCGTCGCCCTCGAGCGCTGGCTCGCGAGCGGAGCGGCCGACCTCGAAGAGCGCCTCCCGGTCGTCCTCGCCGAGCTCGGACTCGAGCTCAGCGCAGATGCCCTCATGACCTCCCTCTCCGGCGGGCAGGCCGCGAGAGTCGGCCTCGCCGCCCTCCTGCTCTCCCGTTTCGACATCGTGCTCCTCGACGAGCCGACCAACGACCTCGACCTCGATGGGCTCGAACGGCTCGAGGCGTTCATCCAGGGCCTCCGCGGTGGCGTCGTCCTCGTGAGCCACGACCGCGAGTTCCTCGCCAGGAGCGTCACCCGCGTGCTGGAACTCGACCTCGCCCAGCACAGCAACCACGTGTACGGCGGCGGGTACGAGGCGTTCCTCGAGGAGCGGGCAACGGCGAAGCGCCACGCACGCGAGGAGTACGAGGAGTTCGCGGACAAGAAGGCGGACCTCGTCGGGCGGGCCAGGACGCAGCGCGAATGGTCGAGCCAGGGCGTGCGCAACGCCATGCGCAAAGCACCGGACAACGACAAGATCCGGCGGAAAGCGGCCACGGAGTCGAGCGAGAAGCAGGCGCAGAAGGTGCGCCAGATGGAGAGCCGGATCGCGCGCCTCGACGAGGTCGAGGAGCCGCGCAAAGAATGGCAGCTGCAGTTCACGATCGGCACGGCTCCCCGTTCCAGCTCCGTGGTCTCAACGCTCTCCCGCGCCGAGCTGCACCTCGGGAGCTTCACGTTCGGGCCCGTCTCCGTGCAGGTCGACGCCGGTGACCGCATCGGCATCACCGGCCCGAACGGGGCAGGAAAATCGACGCTCCTGCGCCTGCTGCTCGGGCACATCCAGCCGGACTCGGGAACCGCGAGCCTCGGCTCCAGCGTCGCCCTCGGTGAGATCGACCAGGCACGGGCCGCCCTCACCGGGCCAGCGCCGCTCGCGGAGCAGTTCGAAGCCCAGGTTCCCGACTGGCCAACCGCCGAGGTGCGCACCCTGCTCGCCAAATTCGGCCTCAAGGCCGACCACGTGGGACGCCGCGCCGACGAGCTCTCCCCCGGCGAACGAACCCGGGCAGGGCTCGCGCTCCTCCAAGCCCGGGGTGTCAACCTGCTGGTGCTCGACGAGCCGACCAACCACCTCGACCTCGTCGCCATCGAGCAGCTCGAGCAGGCCCTCGAGAGCTACGAGGGCACCCTCCTCCTCGTCACGCACGACCGGCGGATGCTCGAGACCGTGCAGCTGAACCGCGCCTGGCACGTCGAGGGCGGTCAGCTCACGGAACGGTGACCGTCGCGGCCGCGCCCCGGGAGCCTCCGAACGCAGGAGCCTCCGACAGCAGAGCCTCCCGACGACAGAGCCTCCCGACGCGCACGGCTCGGACCTGGACGCCCGCACGGCTCCCGCCGCTGCGCACGTCCTAGGCTGTGCCGCATGGCCACCGTCATCCTCGTCCGACACGGACGCACCACTGCGAACGCGAGCGGGCTGCTCGCGGGACGCACCCCCGGAGTCCTCCTCGACGAGACCGGCCGCGCACAGGCCGCAGCGACCGGGGCTCGCCTCGCCGCGGTGCCCCTGGCACGGCTCGTCACGAGCCCCCTCGAGCGCTGCCTCGAGACAGCTGCAGCCATTCGCGCCCAGCAGCCGACCGCACCGTTCGCGGATGCGCACCTGGAGCCGGCCCTCGACCTCGTCGACGACGACCTCACCGAGTGCGGCTACGGGGCCTGGCAGAACCGGAAGCTCGCCGATCTCGCCAAGGAGGAGCTGTGGGCGAGCGTGCAGACGCAGCCCTCCGCCGTCACCTTCCCCGACGGGGAGTCGATGGCCACCATGCAGTCTCGGGCAGTCGCCGCCGTGCGCCGCCACGACGCGGAGGTCGAGCGCGAGTTCGGACCCGGCGCCGTGTGGGTCGCCGTGAGCCACGGCGACATCATCAAGTCGATCCTCGCCGACGCCCTCGGCATGCACCTCGACCTGTTCCAGCGCCTCGCGGTCGGCCCCGCCTCCACCTCGATCATCAGCTACGGCAAGGCGCGCCCGAGCGTCCCCATCATCAACTCCGATGCCGGCGACCTCGCCTGGCTCGTCCCGGCCCAGACTTCCCCGGATGGCGCGTCCCACTCGGGCGACGCGACCGTCGGCGGCGGCGCGGGCAGAGCGTCCTGAGCATAGGCTTGAGACCATGACGACCCTCGTGCACGAATTCGACTGGCCGGACCGATTCATCGTCGGCACGCTCGGCAAGCCCGGCGAGCGCACCTTCTACCTGCAAGCCCGCGACGGCGCCCGCGTCATCAGCGTCATCCTCGAGAAGGAGCAGTCGGCCCTGCTCGCCGAGAAGGTCGACGAGATCCTCGACCAGCTGATGCTCGAGGACGGGAACCGCTACAGCGTGCCCAGCTCGACCCCCATCGAGCTCATCGACGAGGAACCGCTCGACACGCCCGTCGACGGGCGCTTCCGCGTGGGAACCATCGGCCTCGGCTGGGAGCCGGCGACCGCGCAGGTCATCCTCGAGGTGATCCCCGTGGTCGAAGTCGAACTCGAGATCGACGCGGATGCGGACACCGAGGCCCTCGAGGCCGAGCTCGCCCGCATGGCGGGCCTCGACGAGCTCGTCGAAGCCGTCGAGCCGGAAGAGCTGCTGCGCGTCCGCATCCCCGTCGGCTCGGCGCGCGCGTTCGCGAAGCGCACCCTCGAGATCGTGGGCGCCGGCCGATCGCTCTGCCCGCGCTGCGGCCTCCCCAAGGATCCCGAAGGCCACGACTGCCCGGCCGACGACGGCCTGTGACCGACCCAGCACCGAACACAGAACCGAACGCTGACGTGGCGCACGATGACACACCCGACGACGGGACCTCGTCGGTCGAGACGCCGAACGGGCCGACCCTCGAGCTCACCGCGAGGCTGATGGGCGCCTCCAACGCCTCCTTCGTCGGGAACTACACGGTGCCCGGTGAGGAACCCGTCGAGGTCGTCTACAAGCCCTCACAGGGCGAGCGCCCGCTGTGGGACTTCCCGAACAACGACCTCGCCAAGCGGGAGGTCGCCGCCTACCTCGTCTCCGAGAGCCTCGGCTGGAATATCGTGCCCCGCACCTGGCTCGGCGACGGCCAGTTCGGGCCGGGCATGCTGCAGCTGTGGCAGGACATCGACGAATCTCAGGATGCCGTCGACCTCGTCGACGCCTCCGAGGTGCCCGACAACGGATGGCGGACCGTGCTCACGGGCGAGGACGAGACCGGTCGCGAGGTCGTCCTCGTGCACGAGGACTCCCAGACCATGCGCCACATGGCGATCTTCGACGCCATCGTCAACAACGCCGACCGCAAGGGCGGACACGTCCTCGCCATGGCCGACGGCCACCGCTACGGCGTCGACCACGGCCTCTCCTTCCACGCCGAACCGAAACTGCGCACCGTGCTCTGGGGCTGGGTCGGCGAGGGGTTCACGGGCAAGGAGCTGGCAAGCGTCCGGAAGCTCCGGGCGGCACTCGACGACAAACGCGACTCCGGGCTCGGGGCGCGGTTGTCCGAGCTGCTGTCCGACGTCGAGCTCCACGAGCTCGCAGCGCGCGTCGACCGACTGGTTCAGGACGGTGAGTTCCCCGCCCCTGAAGGCGACATGCCCGCCGCCCCCTGGCCGCTCTTCTGATCGCACCCTGCAGCCGCTCCGACCGGCCCGGACGACCTGACCGACCCGGGCACTCCGGACGCTCCGGACGCTCCGGACGCTCCGGACGCTCCGAGGCGACTCCAAACCGTGGCACCTAGCCTGCTGCCAGCTCGGCTCGCACGCTGACGAATCTGCAGCTGCCCTCGAGTCGACAGAGGCAGAGGAGAGACGCCATGACCAGTCCGGAAGCCGTCGCCCAACCCGAATTCACCCTGCACAGCAGCGTCGGGGCTCCCCGCGAGCGCGTCTGGCGTGCGTGGACCGACCCAGACGAGCTCACCCTCTGGCATCACCCGGCCGGGGTCTCGACGCCACGGGACTCCATCGCCGTCGACGTGCGCGAGGGCGGCACCTACCGGTACACGATGGTGAACGACGAGGATGGTGAGGAGTATCCGACGGCGGGCACCTACCTCCTCGTCTCGGAACCCGACCGGCTCGTCTTCACGTGGGGCTCCCCCGACGACGACCCCGCGGAGTCCCCTGTCGTGACCGTCGACGTCATCGCGAGCGGCGACGAGACCGAGGTCGAGTTGCACGTGCGAGGCATCGCGGGCGAGCCGGGTGATGACAACGTCCACGACGGCTGGACCCAGGCTCTCGAGAACCTCGCCAGGCACGTAGCTCGCTGACAGGTCAAGCGCTGCAGCGCGCGAGGGAGATCTTCCGCGTGCCGACCAGGCGCCCGCATGGGTCGCCTGGTCGGCCCTGCGAGACGCGCAACGGCTGGCAGCCCATGATCTCTGCCAGCCCATGATCTGCCAGCCCGTCATCCGCCAACCGTGGTGCGTCAGCCTCGCTGCATCAGTCGACGTGCATCAGCCGCACGGGTTTCAGACGTCGCGCGTCAGCCTCGGGGCTTCAGGACGACCTTGATGCACCCATCCGTCTTCTTCTGGAACACCTCGTACATGCGGGGCGCGTCCTCGAGCGGCATGCGGTGCGTGACGAGGTCCTCGGTGCCGAGCGGATCGCTGCGGTCCTCGACGAGCGGAAGCAGCTCGAGGATCCACCGCTGCACGTTGCACTGGCCCATGCGCAGCGTCAGCTGCTTGTCGAACATCGTCATGAGCGGCATCGGGTCGGCCGTTCCCGCGTACACGCCGCTGAGCGAGACCGTCCCGCCGCGGCGCACCGCGTCGATGGCCAGCATGACGGCGGAGAGACGGTCGACGCCGACCGTCTCGATGACCTTCTTGGCGAGCGCATCCGGGAGCAGCCCGGCGCCCTTCTGCGCGATCTCTGCGATCCCGCTGCCGTCACCGGCACCGTGCGCCTCGAGCCCGACCGCATCCACCACCGAGTCCGGTCCTCGCCCCTCGGTCGCGGCGCGGAGGGCCTCAGCGGTCTGCGAGTCGTAGTCGAAGACCTCGACCCCGTAGCGCTCCGCGAGCGCGCGACGCTCGGGCACCGGGTCGACCCCCAGCACTCGGTAGCCGAGGTGCTTCCCGATGCGTGCCGCGAACTGGCCGACCGGTCCGAGCCCGAGGACCGCGAGGGTTCCGCCCGCCGGGACGTTCGCGTACTGGACGCCCTGCCAGGCCGTGGGGAGGATGTCGCTGAGGAACAGGTACCGCTCGTCGGACAGCTCGTGGCCGACCTTGATGGCGTTGTTGTCGGCGAGGCGCACGCGCAGGTACTCCGCCTGCCCGCCTGGCACCGATCCGTACAGCTCCGTGTAGCCGTACAGCTCGGCACCGGTGCCCTGATCGGTGTTCTGCGTCACCTCGCACTGGGTGGAGAGGCCGGAATGACAGGCGACGCAGTCGCCGCAGGCGATCACGAACGGCACGACCACGCGGTCGCCGACGCTGAGCTTCGTCACGCCGTCGCCGACTTCCTCGACGATGCCCATCGTCTCGTGGCCGAGGATGTCGCCCTTCGCGAGGAACGGCCCGAAGACGCTGTACAGGTGGAGGTCGGAGCCGCAGATCGCGGCGGAGGTGACGCGGATGATCGCGTCCCCCGTCTCTTGGATCAGGGGTTTCGGGACCGTCTCGACGGTGACCTTGCCGGTCGACTGCCAGGTGAGTGCGCGCATGAGGATTCCTCTCTTCGCGGGAGAACGGGCGCCTGCCTCGAGCGGGCGCCCGGAGATCCCTGGGGTTCGCCCCGAGGCTACGGACCGGCGCCTCTGCGCCGCGCGGGGTTGACTTCCCAGCCGTGTCTGCGGCTCGCCGGGAGCTCGCCGAGGCGGTAGCGTCGTGCACGTGAGTCGATCGGGAGCACCCTGGAGCGTCGTGCACGCGGAGCGCGAGGCGCTCATCGCGGACCTCGAGCGGCTCGACGACACGGCTTGGGCGACCCCTTCCCTCTGCACGGGGTGGACGGTGCACGACGTGCTCGCGCACCTGGTGAACGACGCGAAGACCACGCCGTTCAGCTTCGTCGCGCAGCTCGCGTCGGCGCGCTTCGACTTCGACGCCCTCAACCAGCGAGGCATGGAGGCCGAGCGGCAGGAGCATCCGCGCGACACGCTCGAGCGCTTCCGAGCCGCCGCCGGACGCACCTCGAGCGCGCCGACGCCCGTGGCAACGCGCTACGTGGAAGCGTTCGTGCACGGCGAGGACATCCGCAGGCCCCTCGGCATCACCCACACGTACCCGCGCGCCGCGGTGCTCGAGGCGATCGCCCACCAGCGCAAGACGCCCGTCGCCATGGGCGGCGGCCGGGAGCTCGCCGCCGACCGCACCCTCGTCGCGATCGACGCGGGTGCCTCACCAGACCGATCTCTGACGCTCGGCCACGGGCCGGCCGTCCGGGGAACAGCCATCGACCTGCTCATGTGGCTGAGCGGTCGCGATGTCGCACCGGAGGCGATCTCATGAACCAGCGGGAACCATCCACCGACAGCACAGCGTCCAGCTCCGAGCACCACGACAGGTCCGAGCGCCACGACTCCGCAGGTCACCTCACGAGCGCCCACCTCGCGAGCGCCCTCGTGCTCGGTGAAGCCCTCGTCGACCTCCTGCCGGGAGACGCCGGCTCCCCGGAGGGGCGCGCCCTGCCGGGCGGCTCCCCCATGAACGTCGCCGTGGGACTCGCGCGTCTCGGCCATCCCTCCCAGCTCGCCGCACGCCTCGCCGACGACCAGCTCGGGCGCCTCGTGCTCGCGCACCTCGAGGAGTCCGGCGTCGCGCTCGTCGACGGAGCACTCGACGGCGAGCGCACCTCGACGGCGAAGGCCACCCTCGACGCGCAGGGCAGCGCCAGCTACGAGTTCGACCTCGACTTCTCGCTGCCGACGCCGCACCTCGATGGCGTCGACGTGCTCCACACCGGGTCGATCGGCGCGGTCGTCGACCCTGGCGGCGCCGTCGTCCGTGCGTCCTTCGCCGAGGCCAGGGCACGCGGCGGCATCCTCACGAGCTACGACCCCAACGTGCGCGCGGCGATCATGGGCGACCGCGAGACGGTGCGCGAGCGCGTCGAAGCCCTCGCCTCGCTCAGCCACGTCGTGAAGCTGAGCGACGAAGACGCCGAGTGGCTCTACCCGGGCGTCTCCCCCTCCGAGGTGCTGCGGCGCTTCACGACGCTCGGAGCGCGCCTCGCCGTCATGACCCGCGGCAGCGAGGGCGCACTCGCGCGCACGTCACGGCGTGAGCTCACCGCAGAGGCTCCGCCGGTCCGCGTCGTCGACACCGTCGGCGCCGGCGACGCCTTCATGTCCGGACTCCTGCACGCCGTCTCCGCCGCGAGCACCCGCCACGCGCTCGTCGAAGGCCTCGATGAAGATGCGTGGGCGGATGCGGCCCTCGCGACCGCGGCACGCAGCGCGGCCGTCACCGTGGCGCGTGCGGGCGCCAACCCACCCTGGCCGCAGGAGCTGGCCGGCGAGGAGCCAGCACCCCGACTCGGCTAGGGCGCCCCGGGTCTGTGCCTCGGGGCCGTGCCTCGGGGTGGAGGGTGGAGGGTGGAGGCTGGTGCTCGGGATCCGGCGCTCGGGTTCTGACGCTCGGCGACGGGCGCGGGGCAACGGGCGCGAGGCAGCAGGTGCGGGGTAACAGGCGCGCGGCAGCGGGCGCAGGCGCAGCGACACCGACCGACGGGCACCGAGCACTCCGTTGTCGTCACGACAGGACAAAACCGAGTTCGGGCCTAGACTTTTCTGATGCTCGAGCTGCTCCCCCAACTCCCCACATTCGCCTGGGTGCTGCTCGCCGTCGCCGCGTTCGCCGTCGGCGTCTCGAAGACCGCACTGCCGGGGGTCACGACGCTCTCCGTCGCGACCTTCGCCGCGGTACTCCCCGCCAAGCAGTCGACCGGTGCGCTGCTCGTCCTCCTCATCGTCGGCGACATGTTCGCCCTGTGGACGTACCGACGCCACGCCGACTGGCCGACCCTCGTCAAGCTGATCCCGGCCGTCGCCGTCGGCCTCCTCGCCGGCGCCGCGTTCCTCGCCTTCGCCGACGACAGCTGGGTTCGCCGTGTCATCGGCATCATCCTGCTCATCCTCGTCACGATCACCGTGTGGCGCCGCTACCGCACCCCGGAGACGCCGAGCGATCGGGCGGCGAAGGTCGCTCGCGCTGGCTACGGCTCGCTCGGCGGGTTCACGACCATGGTCGCCAACGCCGGCGGCCCGGTCATGGCGATGTACTTCCTCGCCGCGAAGTTCCCCGTGAAGGCCTTCCTGGGCACGGCCGCCTGGTTCTTCGCGATCGTCAACATCGCCAAGCTGCCGTTCTCGGTCGGCCTCGGGCTCATCACTCCGGGCACCCTCGTGCTCGACCTGCTCCTCGTGCCGCTCCTCATCGGCGGGGCCTTCCTCGGGCGCTGGCTCGCACCCCGCCTGAGCCAGAAGGTCTTCGACCGCATCGTGCTCGTACTCACGGTCGCCGGCGCCGTCTACCTGCTCGTCTGAGGTCCGAGAACGCTCCTCGGCTGAGCCCTGGGCTCGGTTGAGATCGCCACTCGCCTGGGGCGGGTGCTCGCCGGGGATCGCTGCCTGCCCGAGATCGCTCCTCGCCTCCGGCCGCCAGCCCGCACCTGCTAGGGCGAGCGCCGGAAGAGCGCCTTCAGGCGTGACACGTGGCGGTCGGTGAACTCGTTCGAGAGCTTCATGGTCTCGGCGGTCAGGTTGCCGCCCGACATGATCGACCGGAGCGTCGCCTCGGCGCGTTCCTGCTGGGTGAGCGCTGGCGGCTCAGTCTCGTCGGCGAGTTCGGATGGGACCTGGTCAGCATCAGCCATGACGGCAAGGCTACACAGCAGCCCGACGCCACCGCCGTGAGCGCGAGCGCTGGCTGACCTGACCGGCGGCCAGCAGCCAGCAGAGCAGTTAGGCAGCCCCTGCGGCCTCGCCATCGCAGGCTCCGCCGAACTCCCGCAGCCAGCGGATGCCCACCTCGCGCGTGCGACTGACGCCCTTGTACTCGGCCATGTCCTCCGGGAGCTCCTCGAGCACATCCGCCGTCCGCACCGCCCACTCCGGCACCGTCGCGAGCGCCGCGAACGGCAGCAGGTAGCTGCGGATCAGGAACATGATGGCGTTCGACTCTGGCAGGCGGATGAGGTGCTGCACCTCGGTTCGAAGGTGGAGTCGCGTGCCGACGTCCGCGAGCGGCCCGTCGACGAGCGAGGTCCTGTCCGGCCCCCACTCGGGGTACGTCTCCGTCGACGTGTCCAGCTTCCCATCCACGGTCAGGGTCCAGTTCGTGCGCCGGTAGCTCTGTCCAGGCTCGAGCCGCATGAGAAACGCCTGGGCCCGAGGGATGACCCCCTCGTCGTGCACGCGAGGCACCGGCCCGTGGATCTCGAGGAACGACATACCTACGTCGAAGCCGAACGACCAGTCCGCGGCGAAGGTCACGAGCCCGGCGTCGGCCCAGAGCTCGTCGTCGCGCTGGTCGAGCAGCACGACGTCCTCCTGCATCTGCTGGCCGATGAACCCGAGGGGCCCCTCCGGCATCGAGGAGGACTCACCGACCGCGAAGCAGCGGTCGATGCCGAGGAGTCCGTTGTGCCAGTGCCAGCCCCCGCCCTCACGCGTGAGGCTCATGTGCTCGGGGTAGGCCTCGGAGAGCCGCTCCATGAGCACGAACATCGCATCCCACGCGGCGGGCACCATGTGCGGCAGGCACTGCAGCCGCGAGGGGTCGGCGCTGAGGATGCGGGCCCGCTCAGCGAGCTCGCCGCGGTAGGCATGGTCGATGTCGACCGGATGCTCGCCCCAGGAGCCGACCGGCGTCGCGCGGGGCACCGAGGCGGGCTCCACGTTCGTGCTGTACCGGTAGGTCTCCTTGGGGAACGGGAAGGGGAATCCGGCGACGGCGACCGAATGGTCGACCTCGCGGGCGGCGAATGCGGTCACAGTTCAAGCTCCAGGATCTCGCCTCTCGGGCGGGAGACGCACGGCATGAGGCAGTCGCCGCGGCCCTTCTCCTCTTCGGTGAGGAAGCTGTCGCGGTGCTCGATGCCGGCCATCTCCGCGCCGCGCGCCGGTCGGACGCCGACGCGACACTCACCGCAGACGCCCTGCCTGCAGAGGTTCGGCACCGGAACGTTCTCGGCGAGCAGGGCGTCGAGGAGCGTCGTGCCCGACTCGACGCGGATCGTCCGACCGAGGCCCAGGAGCCGCGCGTCGAACGCCTCGCCTGGCTCGAGCTCTGGAGCCGTGAAGGCCTCAGCGTGGATGCGCGCCGCGGGCCACCCGGCGGCGAGCGCCGCCCTGCGGACGGCGTCGATCATGGCCACCGGCCCGCACACGTAGAGGTGGGCACCGAGGGGCTGGTCGAGGAGCGCCTGGTCGAGGTGCTCGCTCAACGCGGTCCTGCTGCCGCACACGGTGAGACGCCCGCCGCTGAGGCGCTCGAGCTCCTCACGGTGCGCACCCCCGCCGTCGCCGAACGCGTAGACCACTTCGAACGAGCGACCCCACTCGGCCGCCGCCCTCGCATGGGACAGGATCGGCGTGACGCCGATGCCGCCGGCGACGAGCAGGTGATGCCGGGCGGACAGCACGGGCGGGAACGCACTCGAGGGCACGCTGACCGTGACGGGGTCGCCGATCCTGCGATCGTGCATCCACCGCGACCCGCCTCGCCCTCGGTCGTCGAGCCGCACAGAGACGGAGTAGTGGTCGGGGCGGCGACCGGGGCCGGTCAGCGAGTAGGAGTTGCGCGACCCGTCGCCGAGCTGCACCGCGATGCTGCTCCCCGGCGCGAACGACGGCAGCACGCGGCCCTCCGGATCCCGCAGCTCGATGGCGCGGACGCCGACGCAGAGCTCGCTGACACCGGCGACGACCATGTCGAGGACGGCGCCGCTCACGCGAGGGCCAGTTCTGAGCGCTCACGACTGACGGGGCGCCGACCCGCCGAGGAGTGCTCGGCAGGTTCCTGCTCGGCGGGCTCCTGCTCGGCACGGCCCTGCTCTGCGGCGGCGAAGTACCCCAGGTAGGAGCCCTGGCGACGCGAGTAGTGGTAGTACACGGTGAGTGCGATGCCGCATCCCCCGCAGGACACCAGCTCGGCCGGCGCGGCCTGCTGCGCCGAATCCGCCGGACTGCTCGCCTGCGCCGCCGTCGTGCGCGTCTTCGCGTGGCAGTGGCCGCAGTACACCGTGACCTGCGCGTCGCTCTGCCCGGGCGCCGCCAGCACGAACTCGATCTCCTCGTCGAGGACACCCGCCCCGTGCAGGATCGCCCGCAACGCACCGAGAGCGGCCTCGTCGCCGCCGACGCGGAATCGCCACCCGGTCCGGGCCCGCGCGAGCGCGGCGTCGATCCGTGCTCGGGATGCGTGCGAGGCCACGTCCCCGAGCTCGACGACGATGCCGGCGCCGGCCCCGTCGCGGGTACACGCCTCATCCGCCGTGTCGACGAGGAACGTGATGCAGCGGGCGCGAGCGTCCTCACCCAGGTCGGGGTCCACTTCCCGGCTGCTCCCCGAGGCCAGCAGCCGCCGCCAGCGAGCCGAGCTCGTCGCGGCCAGGCTCACCCCCGGGGCGACCTCGGTCTCGACCGCTGCAGCGCCTGCCACCGGTTCCACAACTGTCGCCTCCATCACGGTCAGGGCGCGACGGAGCGGTGGCCGACGTAGAACGCGAGCGCCGAATCCTCGGTGCTGAACAGGATGCGCGATCCCTTCGGGAAGAAGATCGCGTCCCGCGGGCCCGCGAACGAGACCTGCCCCGTGTCGACGTTCTCGAGGCGGAATGTGCCGGAGAGCACGACCTTCATCTCGTCGTAGTCGTAGAAGTAGTCGAGCGGCGCATCGGTGTGGTTCAACGCGAAGTAGCCGGCCGACATGGCGGATCCGTCGGGGTTCGAGTAGACGTCCGCGATGTAGCCATCGGTGCCCGGGTACTGCTCGAGCGGCATCCGGGGCAGCTCGGACCAGAAGTCCGGGGTCACCCGGAACGGCGGTACGGCGGTGGTCACGGCGTCGACGCTCAGGAATTCAGTGCTCATGAACCAAGTATCCAGTGAACACAGTTTCCCACGTGTAAACAGTGGTGGTCGATCGTGTGGCAGTCGAGACCTCAGGTGCCCGACTCGTCGAGGGCGTCGAGATCAGTGAGCGCCTCCCGAGCGCGCTGCAGACGCACCTCCTCCGGCTCATCCCACCAGCGCGGGCCGCGCTCCCCGAGCCCGTGCTTGGCAAGGCCGACCCTCGTCCGAGCCTCGGCCACCGCGGCATCGTCTCCGCGGCGCTTCGCAGCGCCGACCCCGGAACGGCCGCGCCCGAGATGCGACTTCAGGCGCTCCACCATGTCCACAGGCAGCGCCGGGTCGGTGCGCCGCCAGCGTCGACCCTTGACGACCAGCCACCGCTCGTCGTCCTGCGCAGCATCGTCGCCCCGCGCAGGGTCGCCGTCCTGCCCAGCGTTGCCCTCCTGCGCAGCATCGCCCTCCTGCGCAGCATCGCCGCCCTGTGCAGCGGCATCAGGCTGCTCAGCGCCACAGCCTCCGCGGCCCGCGTCTGCCTCATCTCCGTCGTCGCCCATGGGCGCCGAGCCTACGCGGCGTGCGAGCTCCCGTGCCCGGGGATGGCGTCGATGAGCTTGCGGGTGTACGGCTCCTGCGGCTTCATGAGGATGTCCCCGGTCTTCCCGAGCTCGACGAGCACCCCGTTCTTCATGACCGCGACCCGGTCGGAGATCTGCGCGACGACCGCGAGGTCGTGCGTGATGAACAGGTAGGTGAGGTCGTTCTCCTGCTGGAGCTCGGTGAGCAGGTCGAGGATCTGCGCCTGCACCGACACGTCGAGCGCCGAGACGGCCTCGTCGAGGACGATGAACTCCGGCTCGAGGGCGAGCGCCCGCGCGATCGCCACGCGCTGGCGCTGACCGCCGGAGAGCTCGTCGGGCCCGCGGTTGAGGAAGAGCTGCGGCAGCGCGACCTGGTCGAGGAGCTCTCGCACCCGCTTCGCGCGCGACTTCGAGTCGCCGAGCTTGAACGAGACAAGCGGTTCCGCGATGAGCTGCTCGATCGAGAAGCGCGGGTTGAGGGAGGCGTACGGGCTCTGGTAGACCATCTGGAACCTGCGGCGGAGCGCCCGCAGGCGCTCCCCCTCGAGGTCGGTGATGTCCTGGTCGTCGAAGACGATTCGGCCGGAGGTGGGCTTCTCGAGGCGCAGCACGAGCCGCGCGGTCGTGCTCTTGCCCGACCCGGACTCCCCGACCACCGCGAGCGTCTCGCCGCGGTGCAGGTCGAAGCTCATGTTGTCGACGGCCGTCAGGGTCTTCTTGCCGCCGCGCCCACCGGGCAGGGCGAACTCCTTCGTGAGGTTCTCGACCCGCAGGAGCGGCGAGCTGATGTCGGGAACGCCGGCACGCGCATCCGTTGCCTGCCCGCTCTTCGCCCCCGCGGCCGCTCCCGTCACCGCGCCTGCGGCCCTGCCCGTCGCCTTGTCCGTCACGAGCACGGTGCGCGCCTCGTGGCTGTGGAGGCTGGGCGCCGCGCGCAGAAGCTTCTTCGTGTAGTCGTGCTGCGGTCGGAGCATGACGTCGTCGGCGGTGCCCGTCTCGACGATCTCCCCCTTGCGCATGACGATGATGCGGTCGGCGCGGTCGGCGGCGACCCCGAGGTCGTGCGTGATCATGAGCACCGCGGTGCCCAGCTCCTGCACAAGAGAGTCGATGTGGTCGAGGATCTGCTTCTGCACCGTCACGTCGAGCGCACTCGTTGGCTCATCGGCAATGACCATCTCGGGCTGACCTGCGAGCGCCGTCGCGATGAGTGCGCGTTGCTTCATGCCGCCGGAGAACTCGTGCGGGTACTGCTGCGCGCGAGCGGCGGGCTCGGTGAGCCCCGCCATGTCGAGCAGGCGCACCGCCTCGGCGTGGGCGTCCTTCCGGCTCGCGAGTCCGTGGATGAGCAGCGGCTCCGCGACCTGCGCGCCGACCTTCGTCGTCGGGTTGAGCGACAGGGCCGGGTCCTGCGGGACGAGCCCGATGCGGCGACCGCGGATGCCGCGCCACTGCGCGTCGCTGAACCCCTGGATGGGCTCACCGTCGAACTTGATCTCGCCCGACGTCAAGGTCGCGTTGGGGGCGAGCAGGTTGATGAGCGCGTGCGCGACGGTGCTCTTGCCGGAGCCCGACTCCCCCACGACCGCGAGGACCTCCCCCGCGTACAGCTCGAAGGAGACACCCCGCACCGCGTCGACGGCTCGGCCGCCGATGCCGTAGGAGATGCAGAGGTCGCGCACGGAGAGGAGCATGGGCCTCCCGGCCTTGTCGTCGTTCGCCACCAGATCGGGCTGGGGAGCCTCGGCTCGCCCCGCCGCCTCGGCCAGTTCTTCGGCCTGGAGCTGCTGCTGCGTCATTCGCTGGTCCATTCTCACACCTCGTCGTGTTGGATTGGTTGCTCTGGGTGCTCGTGCGTCGCCCGCTAGGCGCGGACGAGCGCCGGCCGCTTCGGGTGGAATGCCCACTCGGGCATGAAGGTCTTCATCGCGAACGCATCGTCGCGCGCCGAGTTCTCGAGACCCAGGTAGAGCTCGTGCGCGCGGCGGACGGCGTCGTCGTCGAGCGTGACCCCGAGGCCGGGGGCCGTCGGCACGCGGATGACGCCGTCCTCGATCTTCGGGGCGGCCGTCGTGAGCTCCTCCCCGTCCTGCCAGATCCAATGCGTGTCGATGGCCGTCGGCGTTCCCGGCGCGGCGGCCGCGACGTGCGTGAACATGGCGAGGCTCACGTCGAAGTGGTTGTTGGAGTGGGAGCCCCAGGTGAGGCCGAGCTCGTCGCAGAGCTGCGCGACGCGCACGGAGCCGCTCATGGTCCAGAAATGCGGGTCGGCGAGCGGGATGTCGACGGCCTGCGAGCGGATGGCGTGGCCGAGCTCGCGCCAGTCGGTCGCGATCATGTTCGTGGCCGTCCGCATGCCCGTCGCACGGCGGAACTCGGCCATGACCTCACGGCCCGAGTAGCCGCTCTCGGCGCCGACCGGGTCCTCGGCGTAGGCGAGGACTCGCTTGAGGTCCGGGCCGAGGCGCAGGGCTTCCGCGAGCGGCCAGGAGCCGTTCGGGTCGAGCGTGATGCGGGCATCCGGGAACGCGGCGGCGAGGTCGGTGACGACCCCAGCCTCGACGGATGGCTCCAGCACGCCGCCCTTCAGCTTGAAGTCGCGGAACCCGTAGCGCTCCTGCGCCGCCGTCGCGAGCCGGACGACCCCGTCGCTGTCGAGCGCCGTCTCGCGCCGCACCCGACCCCACGCGTCGCTGTCGTCGTCGCCGCGCAGGTAGTCGAGGCCAGTGGCGTCGGGGTCGCCGACGAAGAAGAGGTAGCCGAGCACGTCGACCGTCTCGCGCTGCCTGCCCTCGCCCAGGAGGGACGAGATGGGGAGGCCGAGCTGCTGGCCGAGGAGGTCGAGCAGCGCGCACTCCCAGGCGGTGACGACGTGCACGGTGGTGCGAAGGTCGAACGTCTGCGCGCCGCGTCCCGCGCTGTCCTGCCAGGCGAATTCCTCGTTGATGCTGCGGAGGATCGCCCGGTAGTCGGCGACCGGCCTGCCGACGATGAGCTCCGCGGAGGCCACGAGCGTGGAGCGGATGCTCTCACCGCCCGGCACCTCGCCGATGCCGACGCGCCCGTCGCTGTCCGTGAGCTTCACGAGGTTGCGTGTGAAGAGGGGCGCGTGGGCTCCGCTGAGATTCAGCAGCATGCTGTCGTGGCCCGCCACGGGAATCACGTCCCACTTCTCTACCGTCACCTGGTTCATAGCTCCGCCTCCATCGCCGCGCTGACTGGTCACGCGTGGCGTTGGCCACGGTGCCGTATTGCCACTCTAAAGAGCAGCATCCATTCGATCGAGGGCGAATTCGGCATGATCGGATGCGCCTTCGGCATTGATCGCGAAAGCCCGCCCCTGGACCCGGCGCCTCACGCGTGGCGCTGCATGAGCTCGACGACCGCCTTCACGAGGGGGTTCTCGGAATCCTCGCGCCACGCGATATCGAGATGCACGCGGTTGTAGGGCTCGGAGCGGTCGCCGTCGGCGACCGGCCGGCAGATGACCCCATCCGGGGCGAGCTGCGTCGCCGACTCCGGAATGAGGGCCACGCCGATGCCGGCGTTCACGAGGGCGAGCAGCGCGGGAACCTGGCCCGCGTACTGCACGATGCGCGGGTGACTCGAGGAGGCGACGAACATGCTGAGCAGCAGGTCATGGAAGTAGCGCGCACCGCCCGGCGAGTACATGAGCAGCGCCTCGTCGTTGAGGTCGCTCAGGAAGATCGGTCCACTGAACTCCGCGAGCCTCGAACCCTTCGGGAGGGCGAGGACCAGACGCTCCGTCAGCACCGTCGTCGACTGCACGCCAGGCCGGTCGCGCATGGGACGCAGCAGGCCGATGTCGACCGTCCCGCGCTCGAGCTCATCCATCTGGTCGACGGTCACCGACTCCTGCAGGATGAGCTGGAGGCCCGGCAGTTCCTCAGCCGCCGCCCGAAGCAGCTTGGGGAGCACGCTGTGCGCGGCGACCGCCGTGTAGCCCACCGTGAGCGTGCCCGTCGCGCCCTCGCCGACCGCGCGGACGTCGGCGGCCGCCTTCGCTGAGAGGTCGATGAGCTTGCGAGCGCTCGGCAGCAGCGTGCGCCCCGCCTCCGTGAGCGCGACCCGGCGACTCGTGCGCACGAACAGCTGCGTGTCGAGCTCGCGCTCGAGCTGCTGGATCTGACGACTGATGGGCGGCTGCGTCATCCGGAGCCGCTCGGCGGCCGCCCCGAAGTGCAGTTCCTCGGCGACGGCGACGAAGCACTCAAGCTGGACCAGGGTAAACATCAATTCACTCCCAACATTGATTCATCCACACTTTAGTTTGTTTGCGCATCCATAAGACCATAGCGTCGCAGATAGCCGGGCAAACAACTCGGAACAGCCGCACCGTGCAACGACGCACCGCGGAGACACGCAACTAAGGAGATCGACGTGCTCGACAGAATCCTCTTCTTCCCGGTCACCCCCTTCACGGCTGACGATGCCGTCGATGTCGCAGCCCTCGCGCAGCACCTCGAGCAGGGCCTCGCCCACGAGCCCGGCGGCATCTTCATCGCCTGCGGCACCGGCGAATTCCACGCCCTGAGCCTCGACGAGTACACGACCGTCGTCGACACCGCCGTGAAGACCACCAAGAAGGCGACCCCCGTCTTCGCGGGAGCCGGCGGCACGGTCGCCGACGCCAAGGCGCAGGTGCGCAGTGCGGAAGCCGTCGGCGCCGACGGCATCCTCCTCCTCCCGCCCTACCTCGTCGCAGGCCCGAGCGAGGGGCTCGTCGCCTACGTCGAGGAGGTCGCCGGAGCCACGACGCTCCCCGTCATTGTCTACCACCGCAGCACGGCCCGCTTCGACGAGCACAGCGCCGTCACCGTCTCGCGCATCTCGAACGTCATCGGCCTCAAGGACGGCGTCGGCGACATCGACCTCATGTCGCGCATCGTGCGCTCCGTCACCGACGACGCCCAGTCGCGCGGCGAGGACTTCCTCTTCTTCAACGGCCTCCCCACGGCCGAGATCGCGCAGGAGGCCTACAAGGCCATCGGCGTGCCCCTCTACTCTTCCGCGTCCTTCGCGTTCGCCCCCGACATCGCCCTCGCGTTCTACGACGCGGTCGAGTCGGGCGACAAGGAGCGCCTCGCCGAGCTCAACCGCAGCTTCTACCACCCGCTCGTCCGCCTCCGGAACTCGGTTCCCGGGTACGCCGTCTCGCTCGTCAAGGAAGCCACCAAGCTGTCGGGCATCGACGCCGGCCACGTGCGCGCCCCCCTCATCGACGCCAAGCCGGAGCACGTCACCGAGCTGAAGCGACTCATCGACGACACGAGGGCACTCCTCGCGAAGCGCGCGGACTCCCCCACGGAGCAGGACCGCGTCGCAGCCACCGTCGCCTGACGCTGAGCTGAGGGCACCCGATTGTGCCGTCGGGCACAATCGGGTGCGCCCATCTGACCACCGACCGCGACGTTCAACGACGAACCGAGGGAGACGACATGACCGCGTCGAGCACAACCACGCAGACCGCAGCCGCTTCAGCAGCAGAGACCGGGCTCCCACAGCCCTTCGACCGGAGCCCCGGGAACGAGATCGCGAGCGTCACGATCACGCCGGTCGCCTTCAAGGACCCGCCGCTGCTGAACACGGTCGGCGTCCACGAGCCGTACGCGCTGCGCGCGATCGTGCAGGTCCGGACACGAGCCGGGCTCATGGGGCTCGGCGAGACCTACGGGGATGCACCCCACCTGCACCGCCTCTCCCTCGCCGCGGATGCCGTCGTGGGCGTGAACGTGTTCGACACCAACCGGCTGCGCTTCCAGGTGGCGGCGGCCCTCGTCGCCGACACCTCGCAGGGCGGGCACGGCATGAGCGGCATGGTCACCGGGTCGAGCACCGCCGACCGCGTCCTCTCCCCCTTCGACGTCGCCGCCCTCGACCTCCAGGGCAAGATCCTCGGAGTGCCCGTCAGCTCGCTCCTCGGGGGCGCTCTCCGGCCGGAGGTCGCCTTCAGCGGCTACTTGTTTTACAAGTGGGCCGGCCATCCCCCTGCTCCGAGTGGGTCCTACAAGTGGGCCGGCCATCCCGGCGCTGGCGACGACGAGTTCGGCGAAGCCCTCACCCCCGAGGGCATCGTCGAGCAGGCACGCCAGCTGGTGGACGGCTACGGCTTCACGGCCCTCAAGCTCAAGGGCGGCGTCTTCGAACCCGACCAGGAGATCGCCGCGATCCTCGCCCTCGCCGACGCCTTCCCAGACCTCGGGCTCCGACTCGACCCGAACGCCGCCTGGAGCGTCGACACTTCTCTGCGCGTCGCCAAGGCCCTCGAATCTTCGCTCGAGTACCTCGAGGACCCGACCCCGGGCCTCGCCGGCATGGCCGAGGTGCGCCGCGGCACGACGCTGCCGCTCGCCACCAACATGTGCGTCGTGAGCTTCGCCGACGTGAAGCCCGCCGTCGAGCAGGGCTCCATCGACATCGTGCTCTCCGACCACCACTTCTGGGGTGGGCTCACCCGCTCGCGCACCCTCGGCGGGCTCGCCGAGTCGCTCGACTGGGGCCTGTCCATGCACTCCAACTCGCACCTGGGCATCAGCCTCGCCGCCATGGTGCACCTCGCCTCCGCGACCCCATCGCTCAGCTACGCGTGCGACACCCACTGGCCGTGGAAGCAGGCAGACGAGGACGTCGTCACGCACGACCTCTCGTTCGTGAACGGCGCCGTCCGGGTGCCGACAGGCCCCGGCCTCGGCGTCGAGCTCGACGAGGACGGCCTCGCGAAGCTGCACGAGCAGTTCCTGGCGAGCGGCATCACGCAGCGCGACGACACCGGCTACATGCAGCGCTTCCAGCCCGACTACACCGTCGCCAGCCCACGCTGGTAGCCGCGAGCCCCGCCGCCCCTTCGAGAGAGCCGGAGACCGCCATGCGCATCCTCGTGACCGACCCGATCATCGCCCGCTTCGCGGAGCTCCTCGCCCGCACCGAGCGGGAGCACGAATGGAGCTTCGCGGCCGAGCTCGGCCCCGCGGAGCTGGAAAGCGCGCTCCGCGGGGCCGACATCGTCATCGCCTCCGTGCTCACCGCCCAGCAGGCGTCGTCGCTCCGACCCGACGCGCTCCTCCACGTCACCGGCGCGGGGGCCGACCGCGTGAGCGTCGACGCCCTGCCACCGGGGGTGACCATCTGCAACACCGGCCATCACGGCGCGGCCATCGCCGAGCACGTCGTCATGACGGCGCTCATGCTGCGCCGGCGCGCCCTGCAGGCGGATGCGCAGATGCGCGCGGGCGAGTGGCGCACCATCGGCAACGACGCGAGCGTCCCCTTCCACCCGATGCTGCGCGGAACCACCCTCGGGCTCCTCGGGGTCGGCGAGATCGGCACCGAGGTGGGTCGCCTCGCGCAGGCCCTCGGCATGCGCCTCATCGCGCTCCGGCAGCGGCCGGATGCTCCCCGCCCCGACGGGCTCGACCTCGCGGAGGTCTTCGGGCCAGACCGGCTGCTCGACTTCGTGGCGGCGTCCGACGTGCTCGTCGTCTCCATCCCCCTCTCGGAGCGCACACGCGGCACGATCGGCGCCGCCGAGCTCGCCGCCGCGAAGCCCGAGCTGGTGCTCATCAACGTCGCGCGCGGCGGGGTCGTCGACGAAGACGCCCTCTTCGACGCGCTCGCCGAGGGACGCATCGCCGGCGCCGGCATCGACGTGTGGTGGGGAGCTCCGGATGCGGACGGCCACGCTCCCGCGTCGGTCGAGCGCTTCTCGCCCCTCGCCAACACCGTGCTCACGCCTCACCACTCCGGCCACGCCCGCCAGGTCTTCGAGCTGCGGGCCGCCGACATCGCGCGCAACATCGACCTGCGCGCGGCCGGCCTGCCCCTGGAGCGCGTCATCCGCTAGCCCCATTCCCTGCCCCCTGCCACTGCCCCTCCCCTGCCGCAGGCTCACGGGGAGATGGTGTCGCGGATGCTGCGGGGCGTGCGCGTCCGCCCGGTCGCCCAGACCTGTGGATTCAGCATCCACGCGCAGCGCAACGCGTGCGCAACCCCCAGGTCTGCACAGCACGCCCCCGCGCCCCCACAAACCTGGGACTTCAGCACCCACGCGCAGCCCAACACGTGCGCAACCCCCAGGTCTGCACAGCACACCCCCGCGCCCCCACAAACCTGGGACTTCAGCACCCACGCGCAGCGCCACGCGTGCGCAACTCCCAGGTCTGCACGGCGCGCCCCCGCGCCCCCACAAACCTGGGACTTCAGCACCCACGCCCGGCCCAACACGTGCGCAACCCCCAGGTCTGCACAGCACACCCCCGCGACCCCACAAACCTGGGACTTCAGCACCCACACCCGGCCCAACACGTGCGCAACCCCCAGGTCTGCACGGCACCCCCGCGCCCCCACAAACCTGGGACTTCAGCACCCACGCCCGGCCCAACAGGTGCGCTACTCCAAGGTCTGCACAGCACGCCCGGCCCAACACGTGCGCAACCCCAATGTCTGCACAGCACACCCCCGCGCCCCCACAGACCTGGGACTTCAGCACCCACGCCCGGCCCAGCAGGTGCGCAACCCCAGAGTCTGCACAGCATGCCCGGCACCACTCCAGACCTGGGGGGGGTTCGACGTCAACGGCTGCCCTGCAGAATGCGCGAACCCTAGGTCTGCGCCGCAAGGGAGCGGACACAGAAGCAGACACCGGCGCAGGCGCGAGTGCGAGCGCTCAGGCGAGCAACTGCATGAGCTGCGTCGCCACGAGGAGCACGCAGCCGAGGAGGGACGCGCCGAGCGCGAGCCGCTTCGTGCGCGTCTTGTCGAGATGCGGGGTGATGAACCTGCTCGCGACGAAGCCGAGCAGCACGACGGGGATCATCCACACGACGACGAGCCACGTCTGCGGGGCGACCGCGCCGAAGGCGAGCAGCAGGCCGAACGAGATGATCGACCCGACGAGCAGGAACGCCGACAGCGTGCCGCGCAGACGAGCCGAGTCCGAGCCCTGCCAGATGATCGCCATGGGAGCCCCGCCGATGGAGGTGGTGGTGCCCATGACGCCGGATGCGGCACCCGCCACGATCTGCGACCACCTGGTGACCTTCGGGGCCCATCCGCGCAGCGAGAACACGACACCGGTGACGACGGTCGCGACCACCACCCACGAGAGGACGGCGGGTGCCATGACAGTGACGAGCAGCGCCCCCGCGACGCTGCCGGGAACGCGGCCGACGAGGGCCCAGCCCGCGCCCCGCAGGTCGAGCGAGTCCTTCTCGGCGACCGTCACGATCGAGGTGAGGAGGATCGACATGATGATGACGGTCGCCGGCAGGAGGGCCGGGTCGATGAGCGCGATGAACGGGGCCGCGAGCATCCCCATCCCGAAGCCGATGCCGGCCTGCAGGCAGGAGGCGGCGAGGAAGATGACGACGAGCGCAACCCACTCGGCCGGAGTCATCGTGCGACTCCGGCCGAGTGGGTGACTGCGGCGCCAACCGCAGGCTCAGACTGCAGATCCTGGATGAGGTTCACACCTCGCCGGCGGGCTCGCGCGTGGGGAGCGCCGGGCGGAGCTTCACCTTGGTGGCCTTCTGCATGAGGCGCCACTTCTGGTTCGGGTCGGTCGCGATGCGCAGCCAGGAGGCCAGCACGTTCGCGGCGACGGCCGTGATGACGATCGCGAGGCCGGGAAGCACCGAGAGCCACCACGCCTGCTGCAGGTACTGGCGTCCCTGCGCCACCATGAGGCCCCAGCTGACGTCTGGCGATTGCACGCCGATGCCGAGGAAGCTCAGCGACGACTCCGCGAGCATGACGTAGCAGAACTCGAGCGTCGCGAGCGTGACGAGGGTCGGCACGACGTTCGGCACGATGTGGCGGAAGATGATGCTCCGCGGCTTGGTCCCGAAGTTGGTCGCCGCATCCACGAACATGCGCGAACGCAGTTCAGCGGCCTCGGCCCGCGCGGTACGCAGGTAGATCGGGATGCGGGTCAGCGCAAGCACCGCCACGATGTTCGCGAGGCTCGGGTTGAAGACGTACAGGATGACGACGGCGAGCAGCAGCGACGGGAAGCTCATGATGATGTCGGCGATGCGCATCGACACCGACTCGCGCCAGCCCCGGAAGTAGCCGGCCCAGACACCCCAGATGGAGCCGATGATGAGTGCCACGAGCACGGCGGGCACCGCGACGCCGAGCGTCGTCCCCGTCGCGATGACGAGGCGCGCCAGCATGCTGCGGCCGAGCGAGTCGCTGCCGAGGATGAACGCCCAGCCGTTGTCGAGGCTGAACGGGGCCAGGTTGATCGCCGTGAGGTCCTGCTTCGACGCGAGCTCGCCCACCATGAGCGGGCCGAAGACCGCCACGACGGCCACGACGGCGAGGACGGCGGCCGCGACCGTCGCGACCTTGTCCTTGAGCAGCAGCGTGAACATGGAGGGCCGCTCGGCGACGTTCCGCTCGCGCTTCTCCTTCTGCAGGAGCACGTTCGTCGTCGCGGGGGGCTGCTGCGGGGCGGCTCCCGTGCTCGGGCCGCCCGAGATCGGTGGGTTCTGGGGGTCAGACATGCGCCTTGCCCTTCTCTGCGTTGCTGCCGGAGGTGCGAGCGGCAGCTCCGGCCGCGTCCCGCTTGTCGTCCTTGTTCGTCGAGCGGATGCGCGACTGCTTCGCGGCGGGCCTGACCCGCGGGTCGAGGAGCGCGTAGCCGAGGTCGATGAGGATGTTGAGGATGAAGATCGACAGGGCCGTGATGAGCACGGCGGCCTGCAGCACGGCGAAGTCGCGTTGCAGGATCGAGTCGATCATGAGCTTCCCGATGCCGGGCCAGCCGAAGATCGTCTCGACGACGACCGCGCCGTTGATGAGGCCGACCGTGAGGTCACCCGCCACCGTCAGAGCTGGGGCCGCCGCGTTGCGCAGCGCGTGCTTGAACACGACCCGGAGCTGGCCTGCGCCCTTGCTGCGGGCCACCTTGATGAACGGCTGCCCGAGCACGCTCACCATGGAGCCGCGGACGATCTGCGTGAGCACACCGACGGGCCTCAGCATGAGCGTCGCTATGGGGAGGATCCAGGAGAGCCCGCCGCTGTCGACGCCCGAGGTGGGCAGCCAGCCGAGCGTGATCGCGAAGATCCAGATGCCCATGATGGCCAGCCAGAAGTCCGGAACGCTGGCGGCGGCCATCGAGAAGAAGCTCGCGATGCGGTCGGCGACGCCGTTGGGCTTGAGCGCCGCCCAGCTGCCGATGATGACGGCGAGGACCACGGTGAGGAGCATCGTGACGCCGGCCAGCTGCAGCGTGGCCGGGAAGGCCCGCAGCACCATGGCTGCTGCGGGCTCTCCCGTTCGGAGGGACTCGCCGAAGTCGAAGCGCAGCACCCCGGAGAAGTAGTTGACGATCTGCATCCACAGCGGCTGGTCGAGCCCGTTGCGGACCGCGAAGTCCTCTTTCATCTGCTCCGTCGCGTTGAGCGGCAGGTACAGGCTCGCCGGGTTTCCGGTGAGGCGAGCCAGGATGAACACGCCGAGGACGACGGCCACGAGCGGCAGCAGGCTGGAGACGATTCTGGTTCTGAGATAGGTCCACATGAGCGGCTGCTTTCTCCGGGGTGGCGGGCGGCCGTCAGGCCGCTGGCTTCACCTCGGCGATGCGCAGCTCGTCGCCGCTCGCCGAGTTCGGCTCGTAGGTGATGCCAGACGCGATGCCGAGCAGGCCCGTCTGGTGCGCGATGTGCGCGAACTGCACGATCTCCTCGTTCTGGTCGGCGAAGATCTGCTCGTACGCCGTCTGTCGCTCGTCGCCGGAGGTCTTCGCCGCAGCGTCGAGCTTCTGGTCGAACTCGGGGGTGCCGAACGTCGACTGGGCTCCCGTGGAGCTCATGTACTGGTCGACCGTGAACTGGGCGTCACCGGCCTGGTTGCCGTGCTGCACGAGCAGCGCGATGGGGCCCTCGTTCGTGACGAACGGGCGCAGCTGGTACTGCAGGTGCTGCGTCGTGTCGACCATGCGGAGCTCGACGTTCAGGCCCGCCTGGGTGAGCTGCTCCTGCAGGACCTGCGAGAGCTCGTTGACCTTCGGGAACTGCGCCGTCCGCGTCACGAGGGTGATCTTCGTGTCCACGGGCACGCCGTCGGCCTTGGCCTCGGCGACGAGCGCCTTCGCCTTGTCGAGGTCGAACGCCCACGGCTCGAGCGAGTCGTTGTGTCCGACGACACCTTCGGGGATCAGCTGCGAGGCGACGACGTCGCCGTTCGGGTAGAGGGAGGAGATAATGCCCTCCTTGTCGACGGCGAAGTTGATCGCCTGACGGACGCGGATGTCATCCAGCGGCGCGATGTCGCCCGAGAAGCGGAGCGCGATCGTCTCGTTGTTCGGGTAGCTGACGCCGTTCTCGCCGATGCCGTCATCCGGGCTGAGGCCCATCGCGATGTCGGCCTCGCCGCCCGTGATCATGGCGGCACGGACCGTGCCCTCGCCGCGCCACTGGTAGTCGACCTGCGGGTAGGCGGGGGCGTCGCCCCAGTAGCCGTCGTAGGCGTTCAGCGTGAGCTTCGTTCCCACGTCCCACTGCCCGATCTGGTAGGGGCCGGTGCCGATGGGCTCGCGCACCTTGTCGGTGGTGCTCGTCGTGGTCGGGACGATCTCGATGAAGGACAGCTTCAGAGGGAGGATGGGGTCGGCCTCGGGCGTCGTGACGGTGAGCGTCGTCGCGTCGACCGCGTTCACCTCGAGGTCGGTCTCGCCGAAGACGTAGCCCTCGACGTTGCAGCCGAGGTCGCTGTTCACGGCACGGTCGATCGAGAAGGCCGCAGCCTCGGCGTCGAAGGGGGTGCCGTCCTGGAACGTGACGTCGTCACGCAGCGTGAAGGTCCACTCGGTGTCGCTCGTCTGCTCCCATTCGGTCGCGAGCAGCGGGTCGAGGTCGCCCGTCGTGGGGTTGCGCTCGATGAGCGGCTCCGTGATGTTCGAGCGCACGACGACGCCCGTCGAGGTGAGGTTCGCCTCGCAGGGCTCGAGCGTCGGCGGCTCCTGCTGGAGGACGACCCGGAGCGCACCGGCCGCTCCGCCGCCAGTGCCGCCCGCTGCGCCGTCCGAGTTGGCGACGGCGCAGCTCGTGAGCAGCAGCGCGGCGGCCCCGACGGCGACGGCCTTGGTGACGGATGCGATGGGACGGCGCGCGCGTGACGGGCGGTGAGCTGGGGATCGCCCGATGGTCGGGGACGGTTCGTGTGAAGAAGACATCGTTGTTCCTCCGGTGTTGTGAACTCGAGAGCCTTGCCCTGAGTCAGTGGTTCTCCTCGTTGAGACGCCTTCAGCTTGTGTCCGCCGATTCGGCGGCGTCAACAGAGCTGAGCGAGGGAGCCGCGGGGGACGGCGGGAGGCGCGGGGCCGGACTCAACACTAGCGACCCGCGTTCCCTTGCGATTACTGGCAACACACGCATCAATGCTCCGAGGGAATCAATCTATGCAAAGTGCATCTTGGACCAGCATCGGTCGTGCGTCCTACGATCCAGACATGGAAACCCCTCTCGCGTCGACCCCAGCCACCGCTCCCAACGGCTCGCCGGACACCACGCCCGTGTCCCCCTCGCCCGGCACTGCGGCCACCGTGCTGCGCGTCGGACCGCTCATGCCGCAGCTGGAGAAGGAGCTCATCGCCGAGTTCGACGCTCCACGCATCTCGGCCGTCGCCGACGAGCTGACACCGGAGCGCGAGCAGGAGCTCACGCAGGTGCGCGTCGTCGTCACGGGCGGACGCTTCGGCGTGTCCGCAGCGCTCATGGACCGCCTCCCCGCCCTCGAGGCGATCGTGAACTTCGGGGTCGGCTACGACACGACCGACACCGTCGCAGCCCGCGAGCGCGGCATCGCGCTCAGCAACACCCCCGACGTCCTGAACGACTGCGTCGCCGACACCGCCCTCTCGCTCCTGCTCGACGTGTACCGGGGCATCAGCGCCTCCGACCGCTACGTTCGAGCCGGCTCCTGGGCCTCGGGCAACTTCCCGCTCACGACCAGATTCACGGGAACCAGAGTCGGCATCGTCGGCCTCGGGCGGATCGGCTCCGCCATCGCGCAGCGTCTGCAGGGCTTCGACTGCCGCATCAGCTACCACAACCGCCGCGAGATCCCGGGCTCCCCGTTCCCGTACGTCGACTCGCTCGTCGAGCTCGCACGCCGCAGCGACGCCCTGGTCGTGGCCGCGGCGGGAGGGCCGGACTCGCAGAAGCTCATCTCCGCAGAGGTCCTCGAGGCGCTCGGCCCGGACGGGGTGCTCGTGAACATATCCCGGGGGTCCGTCGTCGACGAGGACGCGCTCGTGGCCGCCCTGACGGCCGGCACGATCCGCGGAGCCGGCCTCGACGTGTTCGCGGACGAGCCGAACGTGCCAGAGGAGCTCCTCGACCTCGACAACGTCGTCCTGCTCCCCCACCTCGGCAGCGGGACCGTCGAGACCCGAGCGGACATGCGGCAGCTCGTCCTCGACAACCTCTCGTCCTGGCTCGAGAACGGCACCCTGTTCACCCCCGTGAAGCTCTGAGCAGGCCAGCGCAGCGCTGAGCGCGCCGGTTGACTGCTCAGCGCACCTGACCACACGAGGAAGACCTCACCCCCGGTTCGGGTGAGGTCTTCCTCGTGTCACGGGCTTTCGACGGGGGGGGCGGAACCGGTGGCGCCGTCGGGCTACCGGTGGCGACACCCAACCCCGGTGTCGACTCAGCGCCACCGGTGTCGACTCAGCGCCACCAGCGGCGACTCAGCACGACTGGCGGTGGCTCAGTACTGGGCGGGCAGCTGGATGCGCCCCTCGACCAGGCGAGGAACGCCCCACTCGTTGGCGTCGCGCAGCGCCTCAGGCAGGAGAGCGTCTGGCACGTCCTGGTAGGCAACGGGGCGCAGGAACCGTTCGATGGCGAGCGCCCCGACCGACGTCGAGCGCGCATCCGAGGTCGCCGGGTACGGCCCGCCGTGCACCATCGAGTAGCCGACCTCGACACCGGTGGGCCAGCCGTTGAAGAGGATGCGACCCACCTTGCGCTCGAGCACGGGCAGGAGGGCTCGGGCCTCGTCGGCGTCGGCGTCGGCCGCGAGGACCGTCGCCGTCAGCTGCCCCTCGAGCTGCTCCGCGAACTCGCGCAGCTGCTCGGTGCCGTCGTAGCGCAGGACAAGCCCGGCGGCGCCGAAGATCTCGCCCTCGAGCGCTTCGCCGAAGGCCTCGACGGCATCGCTGAACACGATCGGCGCCGGGGCGTTCGCCGCAGTGTCGGCCTGCCCACGCGCGACGACCGTCGCACCGGAGGCCTCGCGTTCGGCGACCCCTTCACGGTAGGCGTCGCCGATGCCGGACGTGAGCATGGTCTGGCCGTTCGCCGCGGCGATGCGAGTGCCCACCTCGGCGAGGAAGGCGTCTCCTGACTCACCGCTCGGCACGAGGACGACCCCGGGGTTGGTGCAGAACTGGCCGGAGCCCAGCGTGAGCGAGCCGACGTAGTCGGCTGCGACCTTCGCTGGGTCGGCGGCGAGCGCCGCCGACAGGACGAACACGGGGTTGACGCTGCTCATCTCGGCGTAGACCGGAATCGGCTCCGCTCGCTGCTGGGCGACGCGCACGAGGGCGAGCCCGCCGGAACGTGAGCCGGTGAAGCCCACCGCCTTGATGCGCGGGTCGGCCACGAGGCCCTGCCCGATGACCCGCCCGGAGCCGTACAGCTGCGAGAAGACGCCGCTCGGCAGGCCGGAGGCCTCGACGGCGCGCGCGATCGCGTGGCCGACGAGCGCCGCCGTGCCCAGGTGGCCGCTGTGCGCCTTCACCACGACGGGACTGCCCGACGCGAGCGCGGAGGCCGTATCGCCGCCCGCCGTCGAGAACGCGAGCGGGAAGTTGCTCGCGCCGAAGACGGCGACGGGGCCGAGCGGAATCTTCCGCTGGCGGATGTCGGCGCGCGGGAGGGGCTCCCTGTCCGGCAGCGCCTCGTCGACGCGGGCCCCCTGCCAGCTGCCCTCGGCCACGACCCTGGCGAAGAGGCGCAGCTGCCCGGTCGTGCGCCCGACCTCGCCGGTCAGCCGCGCGACCGGGAGCCCGGTCTCCTCGTGGGCGCGGGCGATGATCTCGTCCTTGTCGGCCTCGATCTCCGCCGCGATCCGCTCCAGGAAGGCCGCCCGATCAGCCGGTGACGTCGAGCGGTACTCGTCGAACGCCTCGTGCGCCGCCTGAACGGCGGCCTCGAGCTCCTCGCTCGTGTTGCTGCGGAAGGTCGGCGCGAGCACCGCCCCGTCCGCGGCGCGACGAGCAACGAGCTCGTCGCCGCCCCCGAGTTCGCTGCTTCCGGCGATGAGCGAATGTGGTGCCAGCGTCATTGCGTGCCTTTCTTCGTGCGTTGGAGTGAGCCTCGCGCGTTGGAGCGAGGCCCGTGCGTTGGAGCGAGCCTCATGCGTTGGAGCGAGCCTCGCGCTGTGGTGAGTCCTCCTTCGAGGCTATGGCCGACCACCGACAGTGGCGCTTCAGAATCTGCATGACCCGATGCCGATTCGACATGCACGCAGCACGCGCCTCCCTCCTCTCACGGGGCAGGTCCTTTCCTGGCGCGGGGCGGGTTCGGGCGTGAACCGCTCAGCGGCCGCCCTCGTCCTCGCCCTCGTCCTCGTTCCCGACTTCCCCCGCCGAGCCGGCCTCGTACTCCCCCAGGTCGCCCGCGTCCCGGTCCCACGCGTCGAGCACGGGACCCACGATGCGCCAGAGCTCCTCGGCGACATCCCCACGCACGGAGAGCAGCGTGCTGCCGCCGAGCATGCCCGCGATCACCCTCGCGTAGGGGTCAGCGCTGTTGTCGTCGGCGGGGGCGTCGAGCGGGATGCGCGTCGGCTCCGCTCCCGGATCCGCGGGCGTCAGGACGATCTCCTGCCTCGCAGCCCCGATGGCCTTCCCGGAGCGCAGAAGGAACGGGATGCCCCGCCACCTCGGCGTCTCGACCCGCAGCGTGATCTCCGCGAGCGTCTCGGTGCCGCGCTCGGGTTCCACGTCCTCTTCGTCGACGTACGCCGGGAGGTGCTTGCCGCCGACTTCACCCGCCGTGTAGCGCGCCCGGCGTGCAGAGACCGGCTCGTCGTCCCACACGCCCACGTTGCGGAGCACGTCGATCATGGCGTCGTCGAGCGTGCCGGCCGGCTCGCCGTCGTGCGCCGCATCGCGCGCGCTCTCCTGGTCGCCCGGCCGTTCCATGGCCGTGAGCGCGAGCATGAGCATGAGGTGGCTCTGCAGCATGTCGCGCAGCGCTCCGGTCTGGTCGTAGAAGGCGCCGCGTCCCTCGATGCCGAGCTCCTCCTCGAAGACGATCTCGACCCGCCCGAGGGTGCCGCCCTCGCTCGCCTCGACGAGGGGGACGCCGCTCGCGTCGACGACCTCGCGTGAGCGCATCAGCTCGACGGCGGCCGGCGTGCCCAGGAAGTGGTCGATGCGCCACAGTCGCTCGTCGGGCACGACCTTGGCGAGGGCCTCGTTGAGTTCTCGTGCATCGGCCTCGCTTTCACCGAAGGGCTTCTCGATCGCGATCCGCAGCTCTCCCGGCAGCTCGAGCTCGGCAAGCGCCGCAGCGACCTTCTTGCCCATGGCGGGCGGCAGGGCGATGTAGAGCAGCGGCGCGGTCGGGCACGCATCGAGCAGCTCCCGCAGCTCCTCGGGCGACGATGCGTCGGTCGCCACGAACTCGGACCTCGCCACGAGCCCATCGATGGTCGCGGCGGACACGCTGGCGGCCTCGAGGCTGCGGCGGACGACGCCCCGCCACTCGTCGCGGGACTGCGGCGTGCGGGCCGCCCCGATGAGGTGCACCTCGACCTCAGGGCTCGCGTCGACGACCTTCGCGATGCCGGGCAGCAGCAGGCGCTCCGTCAGGTCGCCGCCCGCGCCGAGGATGGCGATCGTGCGTCTGACCGGGCCGCCGATGGCGATCTCCGGAATCTCGGGCGTCTCGGTGCTCGTGTCCATGCGGCCTCGCAATGCTGGTCTTGGGATGCTGGTCTCGGGATGCTGGTCCTGGTGGGCTCGTTCCGGCGCGAGACTACGCGCTCGTGCCCGGGAATCCTCCGGAGTCGACCGACCTCGACGGCTGCTCCGGTTTCGGCAACGGCTCCGGCTCTGGCTCCGGGGCTGAGACCGACAACGGCACCGGCCCCGGGGCAAGCACCGGCACGATGCCGTACTCGAACTCGCCGAGGTAGCGGAACACGTCCCCGAGCACCGGCGCCCGCAGGCGCACGTCGACGCACTGGCGCCCGTCGCCGTCCGGATGCGCGCGCTCGTCGAGCGTCATGGTCACGATGCGCGGCAGCGGGATGCGCAGGTGCCGGATGGGTGACGCGGCGTCCGCCCCGGGCACTCCGCGCACCCCGTGAACCCGGCGCACCCCGCGCACCCCGCGCGTCGGCAGGTGCGGCACGCGGAGCCGGAGCGCGAGCCTCGTCGATCGCATCCGCAGACCGCCATCTTCGACGGACAGCTCGAGCTCGACCTCGAGCCCCCGACGCCTGCCGAGCCGGTCGACGAGGCGCGGCCGCGCTCCCGGGCTGCGGATGACGCTCATGGTGTCCTCCATCACGCGGGTCACGTGGGAGAACTCGAACTCCCGTCGCGCGGAGAGCGCCCCGGGCCCATCCGGCCGGTTGACGACGGTGAACGGCACGTCGCGGCCGCGCTCGGGGAAGAGGATGTGACGCCACGCGAACCAGGCGAGCACCGGGCGCAGCAGCCGGTAGCGGGAACCGGCCCAGGCGTAGACGCCTCGCCCGCGGCCCTCATGCCCGGCCGGGATCGGCCCGAAGTAGCGCTGGAGCTGGGCGTCGAGGCGCGCGAAGTCGTCACCGAGCACCGCCTCGGAGACGGACAGCGGCCCCACAGACCGCGACCCCACAGACCGCGGCTCGTCGCCAGGCCCGTCGCCAGGCCCGAAGCCAGGCCCGACGCCAGGCCCGTCGCCGGCCCCGACGCCGGGCTCGGGCTCGGGCTCGACCCTGGGTACGCCAGCGCAGTCCATCTCGCACTTCATCCCACGCTCCGCCGCACCCTCTCCCCCGACCATCAGGCCCTCACATCGGAGGCCAGCGCGAGGAGCTCGCGCAGCGGGGCCCGCACGACGGGGATCCGCGTGAGCGGCAGCGTCATCCGCAGCAGGTTGAGCGCGCGGTCCAGAATGCGGCTCGTGCGCTCGCGCCCGGGCGAGGAGTCGTAGACCCAGAGCAGCGCGAGCAGCAGGTGGCTCAGCACGAGCGCTTGCGGCAGGCCAGCCCTGAACTCGTCGGGAAGCGGCGACTTCGCCCCCTCGACGGCACTCTCGAAGAGCCCCCGTATCACCGCGAGCGCCGGCGCCGATTCCTCGGAGAGCGGGTTGATGGGCGAGCGCGGCGACACCGAGGCCGCGAGGAACTCCGGGGCGTGCGAATGGTAGGGCTCGAGCTGCTCGAGTCCGGTGCGGTAGACGACGGCGAGGCGATCGACGAGGTCGCGCACACCGTCGAGCTGTGGTTCTGCTGCGTCGGCGTGCCCGAGCTGGACGTCGAGGTACAGCTCCTGCACGAGGTGGTTCTTGGTGGCGAAGTGGTAGTTGGTGGTGCCGACCGACACCCCGGCCTCGTCGGCGATGCGCCGCACCGTCGTGGCGTCGTACCCGCGCTCGCGGAAGGACCGGAGTGCGATGTCGCGAATGAGGGCGCGGGTCCGCTCGCGCTTCGTGGGTGCCGCTCCCGGTTCGATCATCTCGCCGCTCTTAGAACTGAACATGTTCAGAAAGTACTACACTCGGCCACATGGAACCGAAGAACCACGCCGAGCAGTCCCCCGCCACCAGCCGACGCCGCGTCGTCATCGCCGGGGCAAGCGGGTTCGTGGGCCGAGCCCTCGCCGCCGATTTCGAGCGCGACGGCTGGGAGATCACGCGCATCGGCAGACACGAGTCGGTGCGCTGGGGCGACCCCGCGGCGATCCAGCGGGCCATCGACGGCGCCGAGGTGCTCATCAACCTCGCCGGCAAGTCCGTGAACTGCCGCTACACCGACGCCAACAGGAACGAGATCCTGCGCTCGCGGGTCGAGACGACGAGCGCACTGCGGGTCGCCGTCGAGACCGCGGCCGCCCCTCCGCGCGTCTGGTTCAACGCGTCGACGGCCACCATCTACCGCCATGCCACCGACCGGCCGAACACGGAGTCGACGGGCGAGCTGGGGCAGGGCTTCTCCGTCGACGTCGCCCGCAGCTGGGAGCACGCGTTCTTCGAGGGCGAGCTGCCCGGCACCCGTCGGGTCGCGCTCCGCATGGCGATCGTGCTCGGCGACGGCCCCGCCGCGAGCAAGCTCTTCACGCTTGCCCGCATCGGCCTCGGCGGGCCCAACATCGACGGCTGGGCGCCGAACCACCGTCGCTACCGGGGCATCGGCAGCGCGCCGAGCGGCGACGGACGCGCCCCGCAGTACCGCACGAGAGGCCGCCAGAAGTTCAGCTGGGTGCATGTCGACGATGTCGTCGGGGCCGTCCGCTTCCTCCTCGACCGAGCGGAGCTCGACGGCGTCGTGAACGTGTCCAGCCCGAACCCGAGCGACAACCGCACCCTCATGGCGGGCATCCGCCGCGCCGTGCGGGCCCCCTTCGGCATGCCGTCCTGGCGGTGGATGCTCGAGCCCGCGATGGCCGTGCTGCGCACCGAGCCCGAGCTCATCCTGAAGAGCCGGTGGGTGCTGCCGGAGCGCCTCACGGAGGCCGGCTACCACTTTGTGCACCCCGAACTCAACCCCACGCTGCGGCAGGTCGCCCGGGAGCTAGGCTGAGCCGCACCCCCACCCCCACCCACCTCGGCAGGTTCGGAGAACGCTCCCCTCGATGACGCACGCCACCGCACGCCTCGCGCACCTCGCGGAGTTCTTCGCACCCGAGAACGGCCCCGTTTCCGAGGACGACCGCCCCGTGGGGCTCGCCATCGGCAACTGCCAGGCAGAATCGCTCCGTCTCGCGCTCGGCGACGACGTCTGCTTCGTGCGCACTCCGCCGGTGCACGAGCTCGAGGCCACCGATCTCCCGTACCTCGAGGCCTGGCTCGGCCGCGCGAGCTTCCTCGTCTCCCAGCCCGTGCGCGACGACTACCGCGGGCTGCCCGTCGGCACTCGACAGCTCGCAGCACAGCTGCCGAGCGACGCGCGCGTGGCCCTGTTCCCCGTCATCCGGTTCGCTGGCCTCTACCCCTTCCAGGCGATCATCCGCCCACCGTCCGACACCTCGCTGGTGCCACCCCTCGTGCCGTACCACGACCTCCGCATCCTGGCCGAGGCGGCGGGGGTGGATGCGCTCCCCGTGTCCGCCTCGAGGAACGCGGTCGCGGCCGTCGCCGCCGAGTCGATCGCCCAGCTGCGCACCCGCGAGGAGCACCACGGCACCGTGACGGTCTCCGAGCTCTTCCGGCACCCCACGTTCGCGCAGGCGCGCACGATCAACCACCCCGGCAACCCCATCTGGCTCGAGACCGCGAGCCGCGTGCGCGATCGCCTCGGCCTCCCGGAGGTGGCCATCACCCTCGACCGCGAGATCCTGAACTCCATCCACGCACCCCGCGAGCAGTCCGTCATCGACGCGTGGGGGCTCGAGGACGTCGCGACCGAGTCGTGGACCGTCGAAGGCAAGGCCATCCCGGCCGACCGGATTCGCGATGCCCACCTCGCCTGGTACCGGGAGCACCCGGACGCCGTCGCGGCGGGGCTCGCCAGGCACGGGGCGACGATGGAAGCACTGAGGGCCGTGTGAGCACCACGCCCCTGCTCCTCCACCGCGACGACGAGACCCACGGCGTCGACCAATACGCGCGCGCCGTCGCGACAGCCGTCGCGAAGCTCGACTCCGCCGTCACATACCGCAGCGCGCACGGGCTCGACTCCTCGCAGCTCGCGCACGTCCACTTCACCGACCGCCTCTGGGGCAGCACCCCCGAGCGCGCCGCCGAGCGGTTCGAGCGCCTCGCCGCGCGCGGACCCGTGAGCGTCACCCTCCACGACGTTCCCCAGCCCTCCGACGGCGAACGCGGCTTCCCCCGCCGCACCGACTGCTACCGCCGGGTCGTGGAGGCCGCGGCCGGCACCGTCTGCAACAGCGCCCACGAGCAGCGACTCCTCGAGCTCGCCCTCGGCCGCCGCGTGGAGGTGCACGTCGTGCCGCTCCCGGCGCAGCCACCGCAGCCCCGCCCCGCCGACTGGCAGCCGAGCGACGAGATCGCCGTGCTCGGCTTCTACTACCCGGGCAAGGGGCACCTCGAGGTCGTCGAGGCCGTCGCCACCATCCCGGCCTCCGATCGTCCGCGCGTCGTGGCCCTCGGATGCGCGTCCGCCGGGCACGAGCAGGAGCTCGTCGACCTCGGCAGGTACGCGGCCGAGCTGGGCGTCGAGTTCACGAGCACCGGGTTCCTCTCCCCCGAGGATCGCCTCGCGCGTAGCCGGGCCGTCGCCGTGCCGATCATCGCGCACCAGCACGTGTCGGCCTCCGGCTCCCTCACCGACTGGCTGTCCGCAGGCCGCAGGCCGCTCACGGTCGACTCCGACTACTTCCGCGAGATGGACACCATCCGCCCGAAGACCATGCTGCTCGTCCGGGATGGCCAGCTCGCCGAGGCGCTGCGAGGTGCGCTTCGCGAGCCCGAGTCGACGTGGCTCGACGAGACCACGTCGACCTCCCCGAGCATCGAGGAGATCGCCCGCGCCTACCTCAGCTGGTGGGCGGCGCTGTGAGCGCAAGCGCATCCGAGCTGCCCCCGTTCGGCCGCTCGGTGCCCGGCAACCGCTGGGACCTCGCCCTCGCTGACGCTGGCTCCAGCAATGACGGTGGCGGTGGCACTGGCGCTGGCGCTGGCGCTGATGCACGTGCCGGGGACCCCGAACCGCGAAGCGTCTCGGTCATCGTCGTGCACTTCGAGCAGCAGGCGGAGCTCGACCGGACGCTCGCCGCCCTCGCGCGGCAGACGCATCCGACCGAGCTGCTCGAGGTCATCGTCGTCGATGACGGGTCGCGAGTGGCGCCACGTGTGCCAGCGGGGGTGCGCCTCCTCGTCCAAGAAGACCTCGGCTTCCGGGCCGGTGCCGCGAGGAACCTCGGCGCGCGCGGCGCGACGGGCGACGTTCTGTGCTTCCTCGACGCCGACACTGCACCCGAGCCCGAGTACGTGTCGCGGATGGCGGCGCTGCCGTCCCTCCTCCCGGAGGCTGTCGTCGCGGGGCGCCGCAAGCACGCGGACTTCGCCGGCATCGACACAGACGCTGCGGTCGAGGTCGCCGGGCCCGAGCACGAACTCGAGGAACCCGCCTGGCTCGCCGACGCATACCGTGATTCGCGCAGGCTGCTCGATGCCGACGACCGCTCCTACCGGTTCGTCATCGGCGCCGTCTTCTCCTGCACCCGCTGGTTCTTCGACCAGACGGGTGGCTTCGACGAGGACTTCCTCGGCTACGGCGGCGAAGACTGGGAGTGGACCCACCGAGCCTGGCTCGCCGGGGCGGTGCTCGCCTATGAGCCGGCCGCCGTGGCGTGGCACGACGGCCCGGACTGGGCGGGAAGGACCGCCGCCGACGCAGATAGCCAGGTGCACAAGAACGACGAGACCCTGCTGCTCTCGCGGAAGATCGGCGTCGACGGCTCTCGACCCCGCGCACTCCGCACGGAGGCCCCCGACGTCATCGCCGTACTGGCCGCTGCGCCGAGCGCGGGCGCCGCCTTCGTCTGCGTGGACAGCCTCCTCGAGCATCTCCCCCACGCGAGCGTCGTCGTCCCGGACGAGCACCACCGGGTCTTCGGTTCGGACACGAGGGTGGTCCCAGCCTCGCGCGCCCTCCCTCGCGGGCGAGTCCGCATCGACATCGACGCCGCCGTGCGCTTCGGTCGACCCGAGGCGAGTGCCCTGCAGCGCGCCGTGTCCGAGGTCGGCATCTCCGACCTCGGGGCGGTCCGCCTCGGCGAGCACGTCGTCGTGAGGTCGGAGCGCGAGCTCCGTCGCACCGAGCGCTGGGGTGCGGCCGCCGCGTGGCGCACCGAGCAGCGGCCCGACGCCACGGTCCGGGCCCTGCCCGGCGACGTCAGCGTCGCCGCCCATCTCGGCGGATGGCTCTCCCTCGACTGAACGCCCCGCACGTGGATGCCGCACACGAGCGACATGGGCGCGGAATTCTCGAAACTAGGG
The DNA here is from genome assembly GCF_015351285.1 of Pseudoclavibacter sp. VKM Ac-2888. Taxonomy (NCBI): domain Bacteria; kingdom Bacillati; phylum Actinomycetota; class Actinomycetes; order Micrococcales; family Microbacteriaceae; genus Pseudoclavibacter; species Pseudoclavibacter sp. VKM Ac-2888. Next base: position 144,746 of record NZ_JADKSM010000001.1, on the reverse strand, counting down.
AAAAATAGCAAGGTCGCCCTAGCCCGAGGCGTCTCGCGGCTCAGTTCCCGCACATCCGAAGCACGTCGACCGCACCAAGCAGGAGGCCACCGCGTGGCAGCAGCGCAGACGACCGGGCCGAGGCGCCTCATCGTGCAGACCGCGATGAGTGTCAAGCGCTGGCTCGCCCCGGCGACGGCCCTCTTCGTGTCGCACCAGCTCTGCGAGGTGGCGGTGCCGGTCGTGGTGGGCCTCGTCATCGACCGAGGCATCGTCGACCGGGACGTACCCCAGCTCGCGGTGTGGGTCGCGGTGCTCGTCGCCGTCTTCGTGCTGCTGGCCTGGTCGTACCGGACCGGCGTCTACTTCCTCGTGAACGGCATCCAGCGAGCACACCACGAGCTGCGGATGCGGGTGAGCGAGCGGAGCCTCGACCCCCGCGGATTCGGCGACCGGCAGCGGCCCACGGGTGAGCTGCTCGGCGTCGGCGGTTCCGACGTGCAGCGGGTCGCGTTCGGGGGTCTCCTCTTCGTGCACCCCGTCGCCGAGCTCGCCGCCGTCATCGCCGCCGGCGTGGTGCTCATCAGCATCGCCTGGCCGCTCGGGGTCGCCGTGATCGTCGGCGGCCCCCTCTTCCTCCTGCTGCTCGACCGCTTCGGCAGGCACCTGCGCGCGCGGGCCGAAGACCAGCAGCGGCTCACCGCCGACTCCGCGTCGCTCGCCGCCAACGCCATCGCGGGGTTCCGCACCCTCACAGCGCTCGGGGCAACGGGCCGCGCCGCCCGCAGCTATGCGGAGGCGAGCCAGCGGGCGCGCGTCGCGGCGATCGCGACGAGGCGAGCCGAGGCGTGGTTCGTGGGCGTCTCGAGCACCGCGACGGGGATCTTCGTCGTCGCGATCGGCCTCATCGCCGCGGCCCTCGCCGCCCAGGGCAGCATCACGGTCGGGCAGCTCATCACCGTCGTCGGCGTCGTCCAGGTCGTCATGGGCCCCATGGAAGCGCTCGCCGTCAACGTGGGCGCCGTGTGGGCGCGAGCCGGCGCCTCCGCGAAGCGCGTGCTCTCCCTGCTCCAGGCCCCCTATGCGCGGGAGCCGCGCGAAGGCGACGGACCAGCCGTCGACCCGAGTGCGGAGACCTCGGGCGGCGCGTCGGCCCGCGAACGCCCGACCGCAGCGCGCCCGGTCCGTGTGGGCCTGACCCCGGCACTCGCGGTCTCCGGCCTCACCGGCGCGCACCTCCGCGAGGTGAGCTTCACGGTCGAGCGGGGCGAGATCATCGGCGTCGTCGCCGACGCCCACGACGCCGCCGAGCTCGTCGGACTGCTCGGCGGGCGCATCCACCCGCCCCTCGGCACCATCACGGTCGACGGGCTCCCGCTCGCGGAAGTCGACGCCGAACGCCTCCACGAGCTCGTGACCGCGGCGCCCCACGCCGCCCACACCGTTCCGGGCACCGTCGCGGCGAACGTCGTCGGCGTGACCGGGGTCGCCGGCGCGCGACGGTCGCCCGACGACGCGCTCGCGGCCGCCGCCTTCGAGGACGTGCTCGAGCAGCTGCCGAACGGCATCCGCACCCCACTCGGCGGTGCGGGGCGCACCCTCTCCGGCGGCCAGCGTCAGCGGCTCGCCCTCGCCAGGGCCCTCGCCGCCCCGGCCCCCGTCCTCGTGCTGCACGAGCCGACCGGATCCATCGACGCCGTCACCGAGCAGCACATCGGCGAGCGGATGCGCACGGCCACGGCCCAGCGCGCGACCGTCGTGGTCTGCTCCAACCCGCAGCTCCTCGTCAGGGCCGACCGCGTGCTCGTGCTCCGCGACGGCAGCATCGCGGCAGAGGGAACCCACGACGAACTGATGTCGACGGACCCCCGCTACGCGGAGGCGGTCGCATGACGGGCGTGCACTCGTCGGCCAAGCCCACGACGCTGCCGACCGCGAGCGGCAAGCGCGCAGCCAGGCTCGCCTGGCATCTGCTCACCCTTCGCCCGTGGATGCTCGTGCTCTCGATCGCCCTGCTCGGGGCCGCCGCGGGCGCAGCGCTGCTCGTGCCCACGGGGCTGGGGCGTCTCGTCGACGCCGTCACGGGCGTCGACCACAGCCTCCTCGACGTCGCGCTCCTGCTCATCGCCGGGATCGCGGGCAGCGCGGCCCTCGGCGCCCTCGGCTCGATGGCGCTCGCCGCGGTCCTGGAGACGGCGCTCGCCCGCCTCCGCGAGGACTTCGTCTCCGCCGCGCTCTCCCTGCCGCCCGTCCTCGTCGACGAGATCGCCGACGGCGAGCTCGTCTCCCGGGCCACCGACGACGTCGACACCGTCGGCGATGTGACCACGGGCGCCGTGCCTGCCGTCGTCTCGGCGGGCCTCGCGGTCATCGCGACGGGCATCGGCCTCGCCGTCCTCAACCCCCTGTTCCTGCTCGCCATGCTCACCGTCGTGCCCGTGCACGCCTTCGCCTTGAGGCGCTACCTGCGGAAGGCGCCACGCCTCTACGCCGCCGAGCGGGTCGCCGTCGCGGCGCGCTCCCGCGAGATGGTCTCCGCCATCCAGGCCCTCCCCACCGTGCACGCCTTCGGGTGGGGCAAGGCCATCACCGAGCGCATCCGCACGCGCTCCTGGAACGTGCTGCGCTGGTCGCTGCGCACCCGCATCGTGCAGAGCCGCTTCGGGTTCCGCATGAACATGGCCGAGGCCGTCGGCCTGGCATCGGTCCTCCTCGTCGGCGCCTGGCTCGCCTTCAGCGGTTCGGCGACGATCGGCGAGGTCACGACCGCAGCGCTCCTCTTCCAAGCCCTCTTCGGGCCCTTCATCGCGCTGCTCATGCTCGTCGACGACCTGCAGTCGGCGGGCGCCTCGCTCGCCCGCGTCGCTGGCGTCATCCAGCTCGCTCCGGCACGGGCCGGGCTCTCCGCGCCCGCCTCCGCGGCAGGGGCCGCGATCGCCGCCGCCGTCGCCGGGGAGCCAGCCACCCCCAATGTGGAGCTGCGCGGTGTCGTCGCCGCATACCCTGGCCGCCCGGCGGTCCTCTGGATCGACGAGCTGCGCATCCCGGCAGGCCAGCGCGTCGCGATCGTCGGCTCGTCCGGCGCAGGCAAGAGCACCCTCGCGCGCGTGCTGATGGGGCTCCTCGACGTGCGCGAAGGGCGCGTCGACGTCGCCGGTCTCGACCCGGCGCTCATGGAGGAGAACGAGCGGGCGCGACGGGTCGTGATGGTGAGCCAGGACGTGCACGTCTTCTCGGGAACCCTCCGCCACAACCTCCTCATGGCGCGCGAGAACGCAAGTGACGCGGAGCTGCACGAAGCCCTCGAATCGGTCGCGGGGCCACGATGGCGGCACACGTTCGCCGACGGCCTCGAGACGCTCATCGGCGAGGGCAACGCCGAGCTCACGGCCACGGATGCGCACCGTCTCGCCCTCGCTCGTGCGCTCGTGACCCGCGCCCCCATCGTCATCCTCGACGAGGCGACGGCCGACGCCGACACGACCGACGCACGCGCCCTCGAGGACGCGGCACGGCGAGCCCTCGCGGGGCGGACGGTCGTCACCGTCGCCCACCACCTGACGCAGGCGAGCAGCGCCGAACGGGTGCTCGTCATGGAGCACGGCCGCATCGTGGAGGACGGAACGCACGACGAGCTGCTCGATTCCGAGGGCCCCTACCGTGAGCTGTGGGCCGCCTGGTCGTCGCACCGATCCCGCGCGCCCCGCGAGCAGCGGGCCGAGCCCAGCGGCACGACCGACACCGAGAGGCAGCGACCATGAGTGAAGCGCTTGACCGGGTCGAGATCCAGGAGCTCCTGCATCGCTACAGCCTCGCCGTCGACGACCGGAGATGGGACCTGTGGGAGACGCTCTTCACCGGCGACGCCGTCATCGACTTCCGGGGCTCCTTCTGGGCGGAGAACCCCCAGGGTTGGGGCCTCCATTCCCCCGCCGAGCTCAGGCAGATCCTCACCGACTCCTCCGGGCCCGACCGGATCACGGGGCAGCACCTCGTGCTCAACTCCATCATCGACCTGGGCGACGACACGGCCACGGCGCACAGCGAGTTCCTCGCCATCACCGTCCGCCGCACCGGAGATCCCGCCACCTGGCACGGCGGCGTCGCCGCGAAGGTCTCCACGGGCGGAAGCTATGACGACGAGTTCGTGCGCGAGGGAAGCCGGTGGCGCATCCGCCGACGCGCCTCAGGCATCCGCTGGCAGAGCACCGAGCAGATCACCCTCCCGGAGAACCGACGCTGACGGGTGCGCCGCACCTAACGGCCCCAGCCCCATGGGCCCGGCCCGCTACGCTCGAGGGCATGAGCGCCCCCGAACGCAAGACCCTCCGCGAACGCTGGACCTCCGCGGAGCTCTCGTCGCTGCGCACCCAGCTCTCGCGCCTCTCGAGCGTCGTGCCCGGCCCGCATCGGCTCACCCCCAGCTGGCATGATGCGTCCGCCGGAACCACAGACCTCCGCGAGCTGCAGGCCGGCAGTCTCGGCATCGCCATCGCGCACCTCGAGCTCTCGAACGTCGACGCCAGCGGACTCGTCGGCGGACTCAGCATCAGCAACAGCACCCTCACGCACTGCCACTTCGACGGCGCCAAGCTGACGGCGCACACCCGACTCGAGGGCTCACTGCGGGCCTGCGCCTTCACGGGCGCGAGCATCCCGCAGGCCTCCATCGGGCCGGAGGTCTCCGACTGCACGTTCCGCGACGCGAAGCTGCGACGCCTCCGCGCCGTCCCCGGCACGGTCTTCTCGAACTGCGCCTTCGATGGCGCCGAGCTCTCCGGCGCCGAGTTCACGAACACGCGGTTCATCGACTGCAGCTTCACCGGAGCCAAGTTCAACGCAGCCACGACGTTCCGCGGATGCACGTTCGTCGGCGAGGCACCGAAGTTCGGCAAAGCGACCGAGAACGGCACGACGATCGAGAGCGGCACGACGATCGAGCCGCTCGCCGGCTGACCCCGGCGACCACGCCGAGTAGGCACGCCCGGCCAGGGCCCAAGAGCTCTGAGTCATAGCAAAGTCATACAGACGGGCTCGGGCTGAAGAGCAGTTCACCCTCCCGGTTTTCCACCAGGCACGCCCCCGCGGGCCACGGCACACGCGTCGGTGAAGCTCGCGTCGCGGACGAGCTGGAACACCCGGGGCGCACCCGGACAGCTCGGCGTCGCCCCCGACCCGCGCTTCTCAGGTTCCCGCTTGCCTCGCTTCCTAGCGTCGACCGCATGTCAACCTCAGCGAATGCCGCTCTGCTCATCCTCCGTATCGCGCTCGGCGCGACCATGCTGCTCCACGGAGTCCAGAAGCTCACGACCACGGGAATCGGCGGGGTCCAGGAGATGCTCGCGGGTCTCGGCGTCCCGCTCGCCGACGTGGCCGGCGTCGCCCTCCCCTTCGTGGAGATCGGTGCGGGGGCGCTGCTCATCGCGGGCCTCTTCACTCGCGTCGCCGCAGCCCTGCTCGCGATCGTCTCGCTCGGCGCCATGTTCACGGTGCACTTCACGGCCGGCTTCTTCGCGCAGGACGGCGGCTACGAGTTCGTGCTCGTCCTGGCACTCCTCGGCATCGCGCTTGTCCTCACGGGAGGCGGACGATGGGCCGTCGACGCCCTCCTGCATCGACCGCGCAGCGCTCGCACCGCCAGCGCTGAGCGCCACGCAGTCGCCCAGACGGCGTAATAGCTAGCATGGCTAGCAAAAATCTGGCGGGTCGATAGCCCCCGAAGCCGAAGACACGATACGGTCCAATCCACCGGCTTCCCCTGCTCCGAATCCTTCGTACACGGGCGAGACAGCCCGGCGCGCGAAAGGCGGCTGCAGTGCTGGAATCCTCGACTCCCCTCCTCGTGGGCCCCGACGTCATCGGAGCCCCCGGCGGGTACCGCAACGTCACCGATCTGCTCGCCCGACGTGCCGAGATCGCCCCGGACCACGCGGCGTTCGAGGTGCCGAGCGACCCCACCGATCCGAGTGCTCCGTGGCGCAACGTATCGACGAGCGAGTTCACGGAGACCGTGCGAGCCGTCGCCAAGGGGCTGCTCGCCATCGGCGTGCGCCCCGGCGACGCGATCGCCATCATGGCGCCCACCCGCTACGAGTGGGCCGTCGCGGACCTCGCCGTGTGGTTCGCCGGCGGCGTCGTCGTGCCGATCTACGAGACCTCGGCACCCACCCAGGTCTCGGCCATCATCCACGACGCCAAGGTGGTGCTCGCGGTCGGCGGCAGCGCCCACCACGTGGGACTGCTCACGACGCCGCTCGATGCGCGCGGATCCGACGCGCTCGGCGTCTGGTCGATGGATGCGGCCGACGGCCCCGGCGAGCACCGAGACCTCGAGCGCCTCGCCGCCCTCGGGCTCGGCGTCGCCGACGAGGCCCTCGAGGAGCGCCGCCTGCTCGCGACCCCCGACTCCCCCGCGACGATCGTCTACACCTCCGGCACCACGGGAGAGCCCAAGGGGGCCGTGCTCACGCACGAGAACTTCCTCGGCCAGGTCCTCAACATCGCAGCCGCCTACGGCGAGGTCGTGCATCCCGCGGGCAACACCATCATCTTCCTGCCCCTCGCCCACGTGCTCGCCCGCGGACTGCAGCTCATCTGCCTCGCGAGCGGCATGCGCATCGCCCACCTCGCCGACCCGACCGCCGTCGTCGGCACCCTCGGGCAGCTGAAGCCGACGTTCCTCGTCGTCGTGCCCCGCGTCCTGCAGAAGATCCAGGCCGCAGCCGGTGCCAAGGCCGCCGCGAGCGGGCTCGCCAAGGTCTGGGCGTCGGCGCAGAGCACCGCCGTCCAGTGGGGTGAGTTCCTCGAGACGAGAGCTCCGGCCGCACGCGCCCCTCTTGGCCTGCGCATCCGGCACCGCCTCTTCGACTCGGTCTTCTACCGCCGACTGCGGCAGGTCATGGGCGGCCGCGTCACCCACATCCTCTCCGGAGGCGCCACCCTCGACGCCGAGCTCTCCCTCTTCTTCGGCGGCATCGGCGTGCCCGTCATCGAGGGCTACGGCCTCACCGAGACGACGGCGCCCCTGACCGGCAACCTCCCGAGCGACATCCGCTCGGGAACGGTGGGTCGGCCGCTGCCCGGCTCCACGGTCCGCATCAGCGACGACGGGGAGATCCTGGCCCGCGGTATCGGCGTCTTCAGCGGCTACCGCAACCCCGAGCACAACCAGGACGCGTTCGTCGACGGCTTCTTCCGCACCGGCGACCTCGGCCGCCTCGACGAGCAGGGCCGGGTTGTCCTCGAGGGCCGTCTGAAGGACGTCATCGTCACCTCGAACGGCAAGACCATCGTTCCCATGCGGTGGGAGTCCTCCGTCGAGTCGGATTCCCTCGTCTCGCACGCCGTCATGATCGGCGAGGGACGCAACTACCTCTCGGCGCTCATCATCCTCGACCCAGTGGCACTCGCCGAGTTCTCCGCCGAGGTCGCAGCGAGCGCGCACCCGAGGCCAGAGCAGCACGAGCTCCTGACGGTGGTGGATGCGAAGGCGCGCGAGCACGTCCAGCGCGCCGTCGACCGCGCCAACGAGCTCGTCGCCCGCAGCGAGCAGGTGCGACGCTTCACGCTCATCGCGACGGACCTCGACGATCCGACCTTCGTGACGCCGACGCTCAAGCTCAAGCGCGCAGCGGTGCTGCAGCGCAGCACGGACGTCGTCGACGCCCTCTACTCTTCCTGATCACCACTCTTCCTGATCACCCCATTCCCCCTGGCGCACAGCGCCTCGAGAGGCAGCAGCATGACGAGCGACATCACCCCAGGCGGCACGAGCACCGCGGGAAGCAAGAACCGGGCGACGATCATCACGATCGCCATCGCCGTGCTGATCGGCGCGCTCGTCGCGCTCGCCGGCAGCCAGGGCGGGGCGGAGCTGGCCGGGTTCCCGCTCTACGCGTGGGCCGTCGCGGCCGCGTTCCTCATCCAGGTACTCGTCTACCTGCCCTCGGCGGCGGCGAAGACCGAGCGGTTCTTCGACCTCACGGGAAGCGCGACGTTCATCGTCGTCACCATCGGCCTGCTCATCGCGGCACCGGCACCGGATGCTCGCTCCTGGATCCTCGGAGCCATGGTGATCCTGTGGGCATTGCGGCTCGGCTCGTTCCTCTTCGCGCGCATCCACCGCTCGGGCTCCGACGATCGCTTCGACGACATCAAGGGCGACAAGCTGCGGTTCCTGCGGGTCTGGATCATGCAGGGCCTCTGGGTGAGCCTCACGGCCGCCGCCGCGTGGATCGCGATCGCCGGGGGCACCGCGGAGCGCGAGCCCATCGGCTGGCTCGGCATCGTCGGCATCGTCATCTGGGTGGCCGGGTTCGTCATCGAGGTCGTCGCCGACCTGCAGAAGAACGCGTTCAAGGCCGACCCGGCGAACAAGGGTCGATTCATCCGCACGGGCCTCTGGTCGCGTTCGCGCCACCCCAACTACTTCGGCGAGATCCTGCTCTGGGTTGGCGTCGCCATCGTCGCCATCCCCGTTCTGGTCGGCTGGCAGTGGATCGCGCTCATCTCGCCGGTCTTCGTCGTGCTGCTGCTCTCGAAGGTCAGCGGAGTGCCGCTGCTCGAGGCCAAGGCCGACAAGAAGTGGGGCGGCGACGCCGACTACGAGGAGTACAAGGCGAAGACGCCCGTGCTCCTGCTGAAGCTCACGCGCCCCTGACCTCGGCCGGGGCGCGTGAGCCCCGAGCTACTGGAAGGCGGGTACGACGTGCTCGATGAACAGCTCGAGCGAGCGCTTCTTCTGCTCGTGGGAGAGGGAGTTGTCGCTCCAGAAGCTGAACTCGTCGACCCCGAGCGACTCGTACTCGCGCAGGCGCGCGATGACCTCGTCCGGCGTGCCGATCATGGCGGTCTTGTGCAGTGACTCGGGCGTGAACTCGGGCCGCTCCGAGAACTTCGCCTCCGGGCTCGGCTCGAGGAACCCGTCGACGGGGTCGGTCGTGTTGCCGAACCAGGCGTCGAAGGTGCGGTAGAACTTGTTGACCCCCTCGGCGGCCGGTCGCCAGCCGTCTGGGTAGCTCTCCTCGTGCACGTAGGTGTGGCGCAGCACCATGATCTCGGGGCGTGCGACCTCGGGATGGTTCGACACCGCCGTCTCGAACTTGGTCACGAGGTCGGCGACCTCCTCGTCGCCCTTCATGAGCGGCGTCACCATGACGTTGCAGCCGTTGGCGACCGCGAAGTCGTGCGTGTCGGGGTCGCGGGCCGCGACCCACATCGGCGGAGTCGGCTGCTGCACGGGCTTCGGGACGCTCGTGGAGACGGGGAACTGCCAGACCTCGCCGTCGTGGGCGTAGTCGCCCTGCCAGAGCTCGCGCACGGCGGGGATCAGCTCGCGCAGGTGCTTGCCGCCCTCCTTGCCTGGCATGCCGCCCGCGAGGCGGTCGAACTCGAACTGGTACGCGCCGCGCGCCAGTCCGACCTCGGCGCGCCCGCCGCTGATGACGTCGAGCAGGGCCGTCTCTCCGGCCACCCGGAGCGGGTTCCAGAAGGGGGCGATGATCGTGCCGGCGCCGAGCCGGATCTTCGTGGTGACCGCGGCGAGGTACGCGAGCTGCGGCATGGGGCTCGGGGAGATCGTGTACTCCATCGAGTGGTGCTCGCCGATCCACACCGTGCTGAAGCCGGCCTTCTCCGCCAGGAGCGTGAGCTCGACGAGCTCGGCGAAGAGCTGCTCGGTGCTGACGGAGTCGTCCCAGCGCTCCATGTGGATGAACAGAGAGAAACGCATTGTCGTGTCCTTTCGAGAGTGGAGGTGCTGCTGCCGTCAGCGACGGCTGGCGCGTTCCGCGATGGTGGTGTTCCCGCGAGACCAGTGCTCGTGCTCGATCTCGCGGATGACGACCGTGATGTTCTCGGGTGCGGCGCCCACGGTCTCCTCTGCGACGCGGTGCACGCCGTCGATGAGAGCCCTGAGCTGCTCCGGGGTGCGCCCCTTGGCGATGGAGATGTCGATGAGTGGCATGCGGCCCTACCCCCGCATCACGAACGGGTCGGCGACGGGCGATTCGTCGGTGTTGATCCACACGCTCTTGAGGCGCGTGTACTCGTGCATGGACTCGATGCCGTGCTCGATGCCGACGCCGGAGTTCTTGAAGCCCTGCCTCGGCGACATGGGCGACATGGCGCGGTAGGTGTTGACCCAGATGGTGCCGGCGTCGAGGCGACGCGAGAGGCGATGGGCGCGGGCGAGGTTCTGCGTCCACACGCCGGCCGCGAGGCCGAACTCGGTGTCGTTGGCCAGCCCGACGACCTCGTCCTCCGTGTCGAAGGGCATGATGGCGGCGACGGGCCCGAAGATCTCCTCGCGGACGACGCGCATGCTGTTGGTGACGTCGGTCAGCACGGTGGGCTCGAAGTAGTAGCCGGGGAGCTGCACGTCGGGGCGGCCGCCTCCGGCATACAGGGTCGCGCCCTCGTCGACGCCGATGCCGACATACGATCTGACCTTCTCGAGCTGGTCGCTGAAGGCGAGTGGGCCCAGCTCGGTCGCATCGTCGAGGGGGTCGCCGATGACGATGGACTTCGCGCGAGCGGAGACGCGCTCGAGCAGCTCGTCGTAGACGGAGCGATGCGCGAAGACGCGGCTCCCGGCGATGCAGGTCTGGCCCGCCGCGGCGTAGATCCCCGCGATGACCCCCATCGCCGCGTTCTCGATGTTCGCGTCGTCGAACACGATGTTCGGGCTCTTCCCGCCCAATTCGAGCGTGCATCCGATGAAGCGTGCCGCCGCGCTCGCCGCGATGGCCGAGCCCGTACGCGTCGACCCCGTGAAGGAGATCTTCGCGATGAGGGGGCTCTCGACGAGCGCCGCGCCTGCCTCGGCGCCGAGACCCGTGACGACGTTGACGACGCCGTCGGGGAACCCGGCCTCGCTCGCGAGCTGCGCGAAGCGGAGCACCGTGCGCGAGGTGTACTCGCTCGGCTTGATGACGACGGTGTTGCCGGCTGCCAGCGCAGGCGCGAGCTTCGAGGTCGTGAGCGTCAGCGGGGAGTTCCACGGCGTGATCGCGCCGACCACGCCGAGCGGCTCGTGCTGCGTGTAGTTGAGGATTTGGAGGTTGCTGGTGGGGATCTGCGAGCCCTGGATCTTGTCGGCGAGCCCGCCGTAGTAGTAGAGGTACTCGGGCAGCGACGCGAGCTGGCCGCGCATCTCGCGCAGGAGCTTGCCGTTGTCGAGGCTCTCCAGGCGGGCGAGCTCGTCGGCGTTCTCGGCTACCAGGTCGCCGAGGCGGCGCAGCAGCTTGCCCCGCTGCGTTGCCGTGAGGCCACTCCAGCTCGGCGCCTCGAACGCCCGGCTGGCGGCGGAGACCGCCAGCTCGACGTCGGCGGCGTCGCCCTTCGCCGCCTCGTACAGCACCTCGAGGGTCGCGGGGTTGATGCTCTCGAAGTAGGCGCCGCCGGCGGGATCGCGCCAGCCCCCGTCGATGAAATGTCCGTAGCGGTCAGTCATGGTGTGCTCCTTCGTGGTGCCTGGAGTTGGCGAGTTCCGTGTCTTCGATGTGCTTCGCGAGCTCCGCGGCGAAGGCCTCGGGCGCTTCGACGGGAAGCATGTGCCGCACGCCGGCGACGATGCGCGACCGGGCATCCGGGATGGCGGCCGCGAGCCTGCGGCTCATGTCGGGCGTCGAGCCGGGGTCGAGCTCCCCCGTGATGGCGAGGGTCGGGACGGAGATGGACGCCAGATCAGCTTCGATCTGCCGGTCACCCGTCGCGAAGATCTCGTAGGCGTGCCCGAACGACTCGACGTCGTTGGCTTCGAGCACGCGCCTCGTCGCGTCGACCGTCTCGGGAGCGACGTCGCTCCCCGAGTACCAGCGTTCGAGCGAGCGCTCGACGGTCGCTGCGAAGTCGGTCCGCGCCGAGGCGAGCCGGGCGAGCACGGCGTCGCGCTCCTCCGGGGTCCGCTGGCAGACGGAGCTGACGCAGACGAGCGACCGGACTCGGTCGTTCGAGTGGCTCGCGATTCGCTGGGCGACGAGCGCCCCGAGCGAGAAGCCCACGAGGTGGACCGGCCCGCTCGGAAGCCGCTCGGCGACATCGGCCGCGAACTCGGCGAGCGACATCGCCCCGCGCAGCCGCGGCTGGGCTCCATGACCCGGCAGGTCGAGGGCGATCGTCGGCCGGTCGAGCAGCTCCTCGACGCGGCCCCACATGGTCCGATCGAGCCCCACCCCGTGCAGCAGCACGATGGGCGTGCGTGTCGGCGTCGAGCTCACGTCGGCGCCCCGCTACAGCTCGGTCGAGAGCGCCGCGAGTCGCTGCTGCGGGCGCCCCTGGGCAGCCCCGGCCAGGGCGACGAGGATCTCGTCCGGGTGCGGCGCATCCGCGATCCGCACCTCGAACGACTGATGGTGCGAGCGGATCGTCGCGTCGGTGAAGTGCTTGAGCGGGATGTCGAACGCGACACCGGCCGGCCCGCGCTTCTCGACTGCGGGCAGCAGGGTGCTCGCGTTCGCCGCCTTCCGGAAGTGGTCGCCGAACTTGAGCGTGTGGATGAGCGCCGAGCCGTGCTCGACCTCGCCGTTCAACCCGATGATCGCGGCCTTGCCGTACGCCTCGAGCGGTGCTCCGAGCGCCTCCATGACGCGGGGGGCGAGCAGCGCTCCGAGCTCGGATGCGACGGCGTCGATGCCGGCGCTCAGGTCCTCGACGAAGCCCTGGCCGGCCCACGGGTTCTCGATGATGGCGGCGACGACCGCGGTCCTCGCCGCGGGCGAGACCGTGCGGCCGCCCTCGATGAGTGTCTCGTCGACGATGGTGATGACTCTGCGAACCTTCATGCTGCGATTCCTTTCAGGATGTCGGAGGTGACCTTCACGTCGGTCGTGCGGTCTCCGATCCGGGGATGAGGGCGGGGGCCGGACGACGCGACCGCGATGACCGCGATCTCGTCGTGGTGCGGCGCATCCGCCAGGTGCACGTCGAGCGACTGGTAGTGGCTGCGCGTTGCCGCGGCGGTCTTGTGCCAGAGCGGCACTCGCAGGTCGCCCCCGGCCTCGGCTCTCGTGTCCGAGAAGCAGATGATCGAGGTGCCCTCGAGGAACTCGCGGAGCAGGTTGCCGAAGTACGGGGTGTGGATGAGCGCGCCGGCGTGCTCGATCTCGCCGTCGACGCCGACGACGGCGGCCTTCCCGAACGCTTCGACGTTCGCGGCCCCGCCGAGCGCCTCCAGGAGGCGGTCGCTGAGGAGCTTAGCGACGATGGGGGCGATTTCGGACGTGGCCTCCGTGAGGTCGGCGATGGGTCCGGCCCCGACCCACGGGTTGCGGACGACGGCGACGGCGCTCGCCTGCCGGATCGCGGTCGGGGCGTCGACGCCGCCGTCCGAGATGATGTCCTCGTAGGCAGTCGAGATCTTGCGCACGCCGAGGGCGACGGCGCGCTCGCGCAGCGTCTCGCCGCGACGCTCGGTCGCTGTGGCGGTGGTGGTCATGGTGGCTCCTGGTCTCCTCGAACGTCTGGTGTGCCCGGATGGGCGTCGGCGACTCAGGCGGTGATCGACTCGCTGTCGGCCGGGTTGCCGTGATCGGCCGGCGCGAGGGCTGCGCGGCTCGACGCCTCGACGTGCGTTCGCATGGCGAACTCGGCGCCGATCGCATCCTTCTCCACGATCGAGCGCACAACCGCGCGGTGCTCGTGGTTGGAGGCGAGCAGACGGCCGGGGCGCTCGATCGTGCGCAGCACGATGCGGTGGTAGGCGAGCTGGTTCATGAGGCGCTCGTAGTGCTCCGCGAGTTTGGCGTTGTCGGCGCCGAGCACGATGGTCCAGTGGAACTCGTGCACGAGGCGGGCGTACTCAGCCGTGTCGCCGGCCTTGGCGGCGGCGTCGCTCTCGTCGAGATTGCGCGAGAGGGCGGCGACCTCCGAGGTGGGGCCGCGGCGGGCGAGCAGGTTCGCGGCGAGCCCTTCCAGCGATTCCTTGAGCTGGAACAGCTCGACGATCTCCCGCCGGGTGGGTGTTCGCACGAACGTCCCGACGCGGGGACGGATCTCGACGAGGCCCTCGTTCTCCAGCTGCTTGAGCGCCTCGCGGATGGGGGTGCGGCTCACGCCGAACTCCTGCGCGAGCACGAGCTCCGGCATCGGGTCGCCGGGTGGGTACGTGCCGCTCGTCACGAGACGGCGGAGTCGCTCGAGGAGAGGGAGGTCTGCGTACGCCTCATCGCTGAGACCCAACGGCGTGATCTGTTGCATACAAGAACGCTAGCTGGCATGCCACAGAATTGTCAACGACTCCGATTTTTCTCAGGAAACACAACGTTTACAACCAAGCGTTGACGCATGCATGAACCCAGGGTTACGCTCCGTTGCATGCAAGCAAACATCAAAGATGCTGTCGCAGCTGCATGGTCCGACGTCTGGGATCGGGGTGACTTCGGTGCGTTCGAAGCCCTCGTGACCACGGATTATCGGCGCGAGAGCACAAGATCGGGTCGGGTGTCCGCACTCGACGAGTTCAAGCAGGAGGTCACCGAGGTGCGCGCCGCGTTCCCGGACCTCGTCACGCGCATCGACCAGGTCCTGGTCGAGGACGACGCGCTCGCCGTCTTCTGGACCTCAGACGGCACGTTCAGCCAGCCGCTCGGCACCGTCCCCCCGACGGGCAAGCGCGTCGTCACGAACGGATCCAACTACGGCACCCTGCGGGACGGACGCGTCTCTTCCGAGCGCGTGACCTGGGACTCCGCCGAGCTGCTCACCCACCTCGGCCTCCCCTCCCTGCACTCGGCCTTCGAGGATGCCGACGCCGACTACGCCGACGAGTCCGCAGCTCCCCCGCGCGAGATGCTCAAGGCGTTCAACAAGCAGTTCATCTCCGGCGTCACGGTCGTCACGACGAAGGACGAGGAGGGCCGCCCCCGCGGACTCGCCGTGAGCGCCTACTCCTCGGTGTCCCTCGACCCGCCCCTCGTCCTCGTGTGCGTGCAGAAGTCGTCGTCCACGTACCCCTCGCTCTTCCGGTCGACGAACCTCGGCATCAACATCCTGTCCAGCGAGCAGCAGCACGTGCTCGCGACCTTCGCCTCCAAGTCCCCGGACAAGTTCGCCGACATCACCTGGCACGAAGGGCCAGAGGGCAGCCCGCTCATCGACGGCTCCTCCGCCTCCATCGAGGTCGAGATCAAGGAGCGCTTCCAGGCCCTCACCCACACCATCTTCATCGGCCGCGTGCACCACGCGACTACCACCGACGACGCGCCCATCCTCTACAAGGCCGGCAAGTTCTTCGATGGACGAGGGCTCTCAGAGCTCTGACCAGGTCATCACAACCGCGATGACCGTTCCGCCCTCCCGGGCCTGCCTCCTCCGAAGTGGAGCAACACCATGACTCTTCACCATCCTCCGAAGCCCGAGCTGCATGATGACGACGCACTCGATGGTCACGGGCTCGAGCCGACGTCCGGCCCGAGTCGCGCCCAGGCCGCGGCCGACTCGCTGCGTCACCGACCCGGCGTCGTCTTCTGGGTATCGATCGGCCTGATCCTGGCGTTCGTCTCGTGGGCGGCGATCTCGCCAGACACGCTCAACGGATCCATGACGGCCGCGATCACCTGGGCCTCGGCGACCGTGGGCTGGTCGTACCTCCTCGTGACGATCGGCTGCATCGGCCTGCTCGTCTACCTCGCCTGCAGCCGGTTCGGGCGCATCCGCCTCGGTGCTGACAGCGACCGACCCGAGTTCAGCACATGGGCCTGGCTCGCCATGATCCTCTCGGCCGTCATGGGCGTCGGCCTCATCAGCTACGGCGTCGCCGAGCCGATCTCCCACTTCGTCACGCCCCCGCACGGACTCGCCGAGTCCGGCACCGTCGAGGCCGCCGTCGTCGCCATGCAGTTCTCCTACTTCGACTGGGGCCCCCACGCCTGGGCCGTCTTCGGCGTCTTCGGCGTCGCGATCGCCTACTCCACGCACCGCAAGGGCAACACGGGGCTCGTCTCCCCCATGCTGCGCCCCATCTTCGGAGACCGCGTCGACGGGTGGCTCGGCAACGTCATCGACATCTTCGCGATCATCGCGACCCTGTTCGGCACCACGACGTCCCTCGGGCTGGGCGCCTCGCAGATCACGGAGGGCCTCAACCGCGTCATGGGGCTGCCGACGGAGACCTTCATCCAGATCCTCGTGATCGCCGTCATCACGGTCATCTTCACGCTCTCCGCGCTGTCTGGCGTGAACCGCGGCATCAAGTACATCTCGCAGATCACGATGCTCGCCTCGGTGGCCCTCGGCATCTTCGTCTTCTTCGTGGGGCCGACGAACTTCATCACGAACCTCTTCGTGCGCTCGACCGGCGCCTACGTGAGCAACTTCTTCGAGATGAGCCTCACGACCCCGCTGACGGCCGACGACGGTCAGTGGATGCAGTGGTGGACGTACTTCATGATGGCCTGGTGGCTCAGCTGGGGCGCGTTCGTCGGCGTCTTCCTCGCGAAGATCTCGCGCGGCCGCACCATCCGCCAGTTCGTCCTCGGCGTCATGGTCGTGCCGAGCCTCGTGTTCTTCGGCTGGTTCACGATCTTCGGCGGCTCGGCCATCAAGTTCGACCTCGACGGCGACGGCAGCATCGGCACCGCGGCCACGGCCGACGTGAACTCGGCGTTCTTCGAGATGCTCTCGAACCTGCCGCTCGTGGAGATCACGTCGATCGTCGCGATCGTCCTCGTCGTGCTGTTCTTCATCTCGGGTGCCGACGCGAACACGTTCGTGCTGAGCATGCTCTCCTCCAGAGGCGCGCTCGAACCGGCCAAGCCGGTCCTCGCGATCTGGGGCCTCCTCACCGGCCTGTGCGCATCCCTGCTGCTGCTCACCGGTGGACTCGCGGCGCTCCAGCAGGCGGCGATGCTCTCGGCGCTGCCGTTCACGATCATCGTCGCGCTGCTGGGCATCTCCCTCATCCTGCAGCTGCGCGAGGACCCGCACTTCGACTACACGAGGGACGTGCGCCGCGAGGACCTCCGGACGGGCGTGCTGCGCCTGCCGGAGCACGGCCCGAGGCGCAAGCCGAATCCCGAGTCGCCGCGCCCCTGACCCCCGCGCCCCGAGACACCTGAGCCGGGAGCTGAGTTGTGGTCGTCAACATACCGTTGAAGCGACCACAACTCAGCTCCCGGTTCGGGCTATCGCGGCGTGGGCGGAGGAGAGGGGCGAGAGGACAGGTGATGTCTGCTCCAGCCCTGGAGAGCTATTCGACGAGCTTGCCCTCCACGGAGACCTCGCCGATGAGCTCGGCGATCTCGGCGGGGACGGGCGGGATCTCCTCCCGGGTGATGCCGCCGCCCGGCGACCACACGAGGTTGACCTGCATGGCGGGGTCGAGCTCGGGGAAATCGCTGCGGTTGTGGCAGCCGCGCGTCTCGCGACGCTCCAGGGCGGCCTCCAGGGTCGCCCTCGCGGCGAGGGCCGACGACTTGAGGTCGAAGGCGTGCGCGAGGTCCTGGAACCCGGCGATATCGGGGTGGATGCCGACGTCCTCCATCCGAGCCTCGATGACGTCGAGCGCCGCGATGCCGGCCTTGAGCCCCTCCTCGTCACGCACGACGCCCGCATACTCGGTCATCGTGTCGCGGATGGCGCGCTGCAGGGCGCGCACGTTCTCACGACCGTCGGCGCCGAGCAGCTCGTCGATCTCGCCGCGCGCCTGCGCGACGGCTGCCGGAGACCGGAGCTGCGCATCCAGCCCCTCGGAATGGGCGACGGCCGCCCGGCCGACGATGCGGCCGAAGACGAGCAGCTCGATGAGCGAGTTGCCGCCGAGGCGGTTCGCGCCGTGGAGGCCGCTCGACGCCTCGCCGATCGCGTAGAGCCCGTCGACGTCGGTGCCGTGGTCGTCGGGGCGAACCCACACGCCACCCATCGAGTAGTGGGCGGTCGGCGCGATCTCGATCGGGCTGACGGTGATGTCGAGCATCTGCAGGTCGAGCATCTGCTGGTAGATGCGCGGCAGGCGGTTCATGATCGTCTCGCGGGGCAGGTGCGAGACGTCGAGCCAGACGCCGCCGTTCGCGGTGCCGCGACCCTCCTTGATCTCGGTGTACGCGGCGAGCGCGACCCGGTCGCGTGTCGAGAGCTCCATGCGCTCGGGGTCGTAGCGCTCCATGAAGCGCTCCCCCAGGCCGTTCGTGAGGATGCCGCCTTCGCCGCGGGCCGCTTCCGAGACGAGTGTGCCGGCCGCGTTCTCGGGCTCGATGATGCCGGAGGGGTGGAACTGCACGAGCTCGGGGTCGCGCA
This sequence comes from Pseudoclavibacter sp. VKM Ac-2888, assembly GCF_015351285.1. Lineage (NCBI taxonomy): Bacteria > Bacillati > Actinomycetota > Actinomycetes > Micrococcales > Microbacteriaceae > Pseudoclavibacter > Pseudoclavibacter sp. VKM Ac-2888. The sequence continues at coordinate 126,536 of NZ_JADKSM010000001.1, read as the reverse complement.
GGCGCCCGCCGGCTTCGACGGCGAGGCGGAACGAGTCGCCCGTGTTCTCGTCGCGTCGCGAGGAGGTGCGGCGCCAGATGCGGTTGTGCCCGCCGGCGGCGAGAATCACCGAGTCGGCGTGGATGAGGTACCTCGTGCCGTCGTTGATGTCGAACCCGTAGGCACCGAAGACGACGTTGTCGCGCACGAGGATGCGGGTGATGTAGACGGTGTCGAGGATGGGGATGTTCAGCTGCTCCGTGCGGGCGACGAGGGAGCGCTGGATCTCGAGGCCCGTGTAGTCGCCGGCGAAGGCGGTGCGGCGGAACTTGTGGGCGCCGAAGAAGCGCTGCGAGATGCGGCCGTCGCCTTCGCGCTGGAAGCCCATGCCGTAGCGCTCGAGGTCGCGGATACCCTGCTCGGCGCCCCGGGTCACGATCTCGACGGTGTGCGGGTTGGCGAGCCAGTAGCTCTCCTTGATGGTGTCGGCGGCGTGCTGCTGCCAGCTGTCGTCCGCGTCCATCGTGCCGAGGGCCGCGTTGATGCCGCCGGCGGCGAGCGAGGTGTGGGCGTCGTGCTTGGGGCGCTTGCCCACGGCGAGCACGTCGACACCCTGCTCGGCGACTTCGATGGCGGCGCGCAGGCCGGAACCGCCGGTTCCGATGACGAGCACGGTGGTGGAGATCTGGCGTTCGATGGACTTGGTCGCGGTCATGTCAGCAACGTTAGAGAGCGCCCGATGATTACTCCAATGCATAGTCCTGTTCGTCCTGATGCGCGTAGGCTATCGGCATGAACCTGGACCAGTTGCGGAGCTTCGTGGAGGTCGCCTCGCAGGGGCACTTCACACGGGCGGCGGAGGTGCTGCACCTCGCGCAACCCTCGCTGAGCCGCCAGATCTCGACCCTCGAGCAGGACCTCGGCGCGCCGCTCTTCAACCGCACGCCAGGTCGAGTCGCGCTCACCGATGCGGGTGAATCCCTGCTCCCGCTCGCCCGGCGAATGCTCGCCGACGCCGACTCGGTGCGGCGCGAGATGGCGGAGCTCACCGACCTCAAGCGGGGCACGGTGCGGCTCGGCGCCACGCCCTCGCTGTGCGTGAGCCTCGTCGCGGACGCGCTGCAGTCGTTCCACGCCTCGCATCCCGGCATCGAGCTGCACGTCTCGGAGAGCGGCTCCCAGGGGCTCATCGAGCAGCTCGCGGAAGGCGCGCTCGATCTCGCGCTCATCACGACTCCCGAATCCAGGCAGACCCCACGCGCCACCCTCACCAGGTTGCCGCTGCTCAACGAGGAACTCGTCGTGGTGTCCCCCGTCGACGGGGCCGCGGCGATCCGCTCCCCCACCATCTCCCTCGAGGAGCTTGCCGCCGCCCCACAGGTGGTCTTCTCGCGGGGCTACGACCTCCGTGCCACAGCAGAGGCCGCGTTCCTCAAGGCCGATCTGCGACCGAACGTGGTGGTCGAGGGGCCGGAGATGGATGCGGTGCTGCGCTTCGTGGAGCTCGGACTCGGCGTCGCGGTCGTGCCGGCCATGGTCATCCGCGGGCGGGCGGGCTTCCGCTCCGCCAGGCTCACGAGCTCCATCCTGCAGCGCACCGTGAGCCTCGCACACCGGAGCGACGTGCCCCTCTCGCGCGCCGCACGCGCCATGGCGGCGACGATCGAATCGATCGCCGCCGCCATGGTCGGCCAGACGCCGGGAACCAGCAGCGTGGAGCCGTGAGGCTGGTGCCGGGAACGGCACGCTAGCTGTTCACGAGCTCCTTCTGCTCCTGCTTTGCACGCTTGCGAGCCACGAGGCGGCCGCGCACGGTGAAGGCGAGCACCAGCGCCAGGAGGGTGTAGAGCGCGATCGCGATCGGCCCCTGCACCAGCACCGAGAAGTCGCCGTTGGCGCTCATCGCCGCGTCCCGCAGGCTCGTCTCGGCCAGCGGGCCGAGGACCATGCCGATGATGAGCGGTGCGATCGGGAAGTCGAGGGCACGCATCAGGAAGCCGAGCAGGCCGACCCCAAGCAGCATGAGCAGATCGAACGTCGAACCCGACGTGGCGTAGATGCCGAGCGCGCAGAAGATCGTGATGCCCGCGTACAGGTAGGGACGCGGGATCAGGAGCAGCTTCGCCCACAGCATCGCGAACGGCAGGTTCAGGACGAGCAGCACCACCATGGCGATGAAGAAGCTCGCGAGCAGCGCCCAGACCAGCTCGGGGGCGCGGTCGAAGAGCAGCGGGCCCGGCTGCAGGCCGTACTGACGGAACGCGGCGAGCATGATCGCCGCGGTCGCCGAGATGGGGAGACCGAGCGCCAGGAGCGCGCCCATCGCCATACCGGTCGTCGCATTGCCAGCGGCCTCCGGGGCTGCGAGGCCCCTGATCGCGCCCTTGCCGAACTGCGGGTCCTTGCGGCGCGCATCCAGTCGCTTCTCCAGGCCGAAGGCGAGGAACGTGGGGATCTCGGAGCCGCCGGCCGGCACTACACCGAACGGGAGACCGATGACGGTGCCACGCAGCCAGGCCGGGGTGGCCTCCTTGAACTCCTTGCGGCTCAGCCACGGGCGACCCTTCGGACGGATCATGCCCTTGTCGTTGACGTGCCGCTCGAGGCAGGCGACGTAGATGACCTCGCCGAGCGCGAGGACCGCGACGGTCACGGTCACCAGCGAGATGCCGTCGAACAGCTGCGGGGAGTCCATCGTGAAGCGCGGGGCGCCGGAGACGCCATCGATGCCGATGACCGCGATGCCGAGGCCGATGAACAGGGCCGTGAGCCCCTTGACGACGTTGTCGGTGACCACCGTGGAGGTCGCCGCGAACGCGAACACCGCGAGGGCGAAGAACTCCGCCGGCCCGAAGCTGCTGGAGAAGTCGGCAAGCGCAGGGGCCAGGAAGACCACCACGATCGAGGCGATGAAGCCACCGATGAACGCGCCGATGGCAGCCGTCGCGAGCGCCTGGGCGGCCCGACCGTTCAGCGCCATCTTGTGACCCTCGAACGTCGAGGCGATGGCCGAGGCCTGCCCGGGCGTGTTCATCAGGATGCCCATGGTCGAGTCGCCGAAGAGGCCACCGAAATAGACGCCGGCGAACATGATGAACGCGGCCGTCGGCTCGAGCGAGAACGTGACGGGCAGCAGGAGGGCGACCGCCATCGAGGAGCCGAGGCCCGGCAGCACGCCGACGGCGGTCCCGAGGAGGCAGCCGATGAAGACCCACATGAGGTTCTGCCAGGTGAGGGCACCGGCGAACCCCTCCATGAGGAGTTGGAGCGTTTCCATGTCAGATACCTCCGAGGATGCCGGACGGGAGCGACATGCCGAGTGCCATGTCGAAGGCGATGTAGGCGAGCGAGCTCAGCGTGAACCCCACGACGAGGCTCGCCACCGGCTTCGTCGAGCCGAAGCCGCGGGCCACGCACCAGAAGAGGAGGGCTGCTGCGATGACCCAGCCGAGCAGGTCGAGCGTCAGCGAGAACACCAGGAACGAGCCGACGACCCAGGCGAACGATTTCACGTCGACGCGCACCTTGCGGGGAGCGCCGGCTGCGCCCGCCGCAGCAAGCGCCTCGTCGTCGGCCAGCGCACGGGCGAGAAGCTCCTCCTCGGTCATCGTCGACGAGGCCGCGGTCGCGCGCAGCTCACGGACGGCACCGACGGCGAGCAGAGCCGCGAAGAGGTACAGGCCGGCGGCGATGAGGCCGGGGAAGAACTGCGGCCCGGGGAAGTCGGCCCCCTCTGGCACCTTCATCGTGAAGATGCCGTAGAGGAGGTAGGTGGCGAAGGCTGCGATGACCAGCGGCATCGTCAGCCCCTTGAGGAGGGTGGCCGTCTTGCTTGGGCCTGCGGCGAAGGTCAGGTCTCCGCCGATGACCGCCGACGCGGCAGTCGGGTTCGCGTGGTGCGTCATTGTCCCATCTCCTCGTAGAGCGCCGTGATGCGCAGTTCCTCTTCAGCGAGGAACGTGTCGAGCTCGTCGCCCGTGATGAGGCGCTCGTTCCAGTGGTACCTCTCGATGGCTTCCTGCCACTCGGGTGTCTCCGTCGTCTGCACCACGAGTTCGGCGAGGGCGTCCGTCTGCTCCTCGGTCAAGCCTGAGGGAGCGTGGATCGAGCGCCAGTTCGTGAGCGAGATGTCGTAACCCTGCTCGGCGGCTGTCGGAATGTCGACGCCTTCGATGGGCTCCTCCGCCACCACCGCGAGGGCCCGCAACCTGCCGGCTTCGATCTGGTCGATGTTGTCTGCGTAGCCTCCCGCCGCGGCCTTCGCCGTGCCGTTGAGGAGCGCCTGGATGGCCTCGCCACCGCCGTCAGACGAGATGTAGGTAGTGTCGACGGGCTCGATGCCTGCGCTCAGCGCGAGGTCGGTCACCACGAGCTGGTCGAACGAGCCACCGCCGGTCCACGGGATGGACTTCGGGTCGGCCTTCCATGCCGTGGCGAGATCCTCGAGGGTCTCGTACGGGGAGTCGGCTGGGACGACGATGACGTCGTACTCCTCGACCATCACCGCGAGCGGCGTGACGTCTTCGAGCTTTGCCGCGGAGTCGTACTGGATGGTGGCGGCCAGCAGGCCGGTTCCACCGACGAGGAGGTTGTTGGGTTCGCCATCGAGCACGGAGACATTGCCAAGCGCGATCGTTCCGCCGGCCCCTGGCATGTTGACCACCTGCACGTTGTTGACGAGCCCCTCGGCTTTCTGCGCCTGCTGCAGTTCGCGGGCGACCGTGTCCCAGCCGCCACCGGCAGCTGCCGGGGCGATGATCGTCATGGACGCGTTGATGTCCTGACCCGCCGCGGCGGACGTGATCGACCCGAAGCTCGCGACGGCGATCGATGCGGCGGCTACGACTCCACCGATGACGCGGCCGACCACACGCCTGCCGCCGGGCTTGGCCTGCCGGCCCGGTTCGTCCGGCGCCGCCGGGTCTTTCGTTGCTCGGATCATCATTGCTCCATTCGCGCGGACATCGTTGTCTCCGCAATATCGACCTAGGATTGCACCGCGCTCGCACGTGAGGAGCTCCACGAGGAGTTGTGCTCATAAGTGCTCGCGAGCCCGGTGCGAAGAGGCGCCGCTCGGGTCTGCGCAGGCCGAAGGCTCGAGCCAGAGGCCGCAAGCCAGGGGCGCGGGAAGTGAGGATGACGATGCCGTTCAAGCTCAGCCAGCGAGCCGTGCGCCTGGGGATGCTCGTGGTGCCGAGTCTCATCACGCTCGGCTCCGTCTCGATCACGGCCGCGATCGCCTTCTCGGCGCAGGAGAGGGAGCTTCGCGAGACCACCGCCGAGCGCGTGCATGAAGTCGCGTCGAGCCTGGCACAGCTGGACGAGGTACGTGGAGCGCTCGAAGCCGTCACGAGTGCGGGCACCACCTCAGCGCTCGCGAACGCGGACGACCTCGCCGGGGCCACCGATGCCCTGCAGCCGCTTGCCAGCCTCGTGGAGAACGCGACGGGCGTCTACTACGTCGTCATCACCGACGACGAGGGCGTGCGCATCACGCATCCGGACCCCGCCGAGCGTGGGGTGCAGGTCTCGACGGCCAACGCCTCCGTCCTCGCCGGGGAGGCGTTTCACGGCACAGAAGAAGGTGCATCCGGCCCCTCGCTGCGCGCGAAGGTCCCCGTGGTCGGGCAAGACGACACCGTCCTCGGAATGGTCGCCGTCGGCGTGCTCGAGTCGAGCATCTCCGCGGACAGCGCCGAGGCCCTCGGGGAGCTCCTCCCCTGGACGATCGGCGCACTCGTCCTCGGCACGCTCGCCAGCTCGGCCCTCGCGTTCGCGGTCGAGCGCCGGTTCCGCAGACTCGACGCGCTCGCCGCCGAGCACGCGCAGATGCGGCGCACGACCACCGCCCTGCGCGAGCAGTCTCACGAGTTCAGCACCCGCATGCACGTGGTCCACGGCCTCGTCTCGAGAGGCGACACCCAGGACGCGCTCGAGTACATCGACGAGGTCGTGCCGGTTCGGACGGCAGGGGTCGACGCTTCCGACAGCACCGATTCGAGTCTCCACCTGCCCCTTCTCGACGCCACGACGCAGGCGGTGCGGGCCGAACTACACGAGCTGGGAGCGCAGGCGAGCTTCGACCTCGAGCTCGACGAGGACATCGACGACGGCGTCGTGACCGTCATCGCGAACCTCTGCCGGAACGCGGGCGAGGCGGGCGCATCCCAGGTCCTCTGCACGCTTCGCGAGAGCGGCAGCCGCATCATCGGGCTCGTAGACGACGACGGTCCCGGCCTGGACGCCGAAGCGAGCGGCCGTATCTTCGCCCCTGGGTTCTCTTCCAAGCCCGACCCGAGCGGACTCGGACGGGGCATCGGCCTCGAGCTCGTCCGCCGGACGGTCACGTCGCGCCGCGGCACCATCGAAGTCGGGGCGTCACGACTCGGCGGGTCGCGCTTCGCCTTCGAGATCGAGCGGCTGCCATGACCGAGATCATCGACGCCGTCGTTGCGGCCAGGAGAGGAGCGGCATGAGCAGAACCGAGAAGAGCCCGCGGGCGGCCTCGAACCCGATCCGAGTGCTCGTGGTCGACGACGATCGTGGGGCCAGGGCCCTGCATAGCGGGTTCATCACCGACATCCCCGGATTCTCGCTCGCCGGTACCGCCAGCACCGGTGAGTCCGCGCTCGCGCAGAGCATGAGCGGGGTCGACCTCATGCTCCTGGACATGCGGCTGCCCGACATCAGCGGAGTCGAAGTCCTGCACCGGCTCAGAACACTCGGCGCGAAGGTGCCGGACGTGCTGGTGATCAGCTCGTCCCGCGACCAGACGACGGTGCGGCAGGCCCTCGCGGCCCACGTCGTCGGCTACCTCATCAAGCCGTTCACGCAGGCCGCCCTGCAGGAGCGCCTCGACCTCTACAGCGCCGAGCGTCGAGCGAGTTCGGAGAGCGACCGCGAGCGACCCCTCGGCCAGGGTGAGATCGACCGGCTGCTGGCCACAGGCAGCATTCGTCAGCCCGCCGTGCCGCGCGGCCACTCGAGCGTGGCGCGAAACGGTGCCGCGCAGTCGGCGCAGCTCCCGAAAGGGCTGGCACAGGTCACGCTCGAGCGGGTCGTCGCCTCGCTCGACCCGGTGATCCCCGCCACGGTGCTCGACGTCGCCGAGGCCTGCGACATCTCCCGTGCGACCGCGAGGCGCTACCTCGACCACCTCGTCGAGACGGGGGTGATCGACCTGGCGCACCGGTACGGCAAGCGCGGGCGGCCGCAGGTGCTCTACCGGTTGTCTCCCTCCCCCGAGCGCTGATCTCCCGGCCATGGTCACCGCGGTGCGCGCTGGGCGATCCCTACGCGCACCGCTTCTTCTGGATGTCCGAGACCAGGTCGCTCGTCGTTCCGACGACGTTGTAGTTGGCCCCGGGGTACTTCGAGGTCACGGCCCACGCAGTCTGAGGAACGCACGTCTGCGTGGCGAGTACCAGCGGATACCCGGTGCGCGCGGAGACGAGCAGGGCCACGGCGATGTCCGCGGAGCTCCCGGGGTTCGCGAGCGCGAAGCCCTTCGGACGGATGCTCCCGGCGTCGAAGTCGCCCAGGAGCGCCCCGTTGATGGCGAACGCGTCCGAGGAGTTGACTCGGGTCGTGTTCGAGATCTTGGCCTTCACCTCGTTGAAGACGGTCGCCGAGAGCGACGCCACTGGGCCGATGACACGGGCCGAGGTGACCTTGCCGGTTGCGAAGTAGGCCTTGAAGCTGGCGCTGGTCTGCGTCGGCCCGGTCAGGAGCACCGGCGCCTTGGCGAGGGTGGCCCTCCCGGAGGCGTTGGCGATCTCCGTCGCCTTGCCGCTGCTGGCGATGTACACGTTGGGGTCGTTGGGGAAGAACCGCTTCGCCACCACGAGCGCGGTCTCCGACTTGTCGGCGGCGGTCACGACCTCGAGCCTCGGTGTGAGCTTCCCGAGCGCGGTCTTCTGCGCCTCCGAGATCGTGCCGATGACGAAGATCGCTGAGGGTTTCAGCCTCGTCACCTCGGCGGAGATGCTGGACGGGAGCGCGTCTGGCTTCGTGAGCAGCAGGTTGCCGTTGATCTTGGCGGCGACGGGGGCCGCGAGGAGTGCATCCACACCGCCCTCGCCGTTTGCGATGACCAGCTTGTTGCCGACCGTGTTGACCTTGCCGGAGGCCGTGACCGTGTTGGCGTAGGTGTCGGTGGAGCCCAGGCGGTCGACGACACCCGGTGCCGCCGTCGGGCTCGGCGGTGTCGTCGGCGTCGCGGTCGGTGTCGGCGTGGCGGTCGGCGCCCCGAACTGCGGCAGCTTCGTGCTCGAGGTGATCTCGCCCCACTTCGTGAGGGTCCATGGGATCTTGTTGATGAGGTCGACGCTGCCGTGCGCGTTGTGGACGATGCCGCCGGGGAGGTACGGGTTGGGCTTGCCCTGCGCGGTGTACGTGACGGGATGCTGCAGGTTGAGCGCCATGGTCCAGAAGTTCTGGTCGGTGATGATGCCGCCGTACTCCTGCAGGTTCTTGACGACGACCTTCTCGAAGCTGGAGAGACCGAGCGCGGCGATCTTCGCGTTCGTGGCCGCGTCGTTGGGGATCCAGAACCGCTGCCCCATCTTCGGGGCGTGCGCCTCGCTCAGCTTCCCGTCGGTCTGGTAGGCGGGCCACATGGCCGTGCCCGACCGCGTGGAGGGGAAGGTCCAGCTCGTGACGTGGTTGATGGAGCCCGCCGCGATCTCCTCAGCGCCTGCCATGAGGAACTCGTTCATGACGCCGCCGACGGAGCTCGTGCCCCGCTCCGCCTTGAGCCATTCGTTCTGGTCGAACCAGTTCGTCGACTTCGGGGAGTTGAGGGTGGTGAGGTAGCCGCCGCCCATCATCCAGGACCCGTCGCTCTGCTTCTCGGCGACGTAGTACCCGCGCACGATGCCGGTGGCGATATCGACGACGGTCATCGACTGGTCGCCGCCCGGAATCGGACCGCCGGGCAGGGCGTGCGCCGGGATGACGACCTTGCCGTAGTTCTTCGCGGTGGTCGCGAACGGAGTGATCTGGAACCCGTACGTGCCTCCGGTCGCCGAAGCGGTCGCCTTGCCCTCCATGACGGGGTGGATGTCCGGGTAGAGCGCGTAGCTCTGCATCTTCACCTTCACCCAGTTGGCGTCGGCCTTCGAGCTGTCGACCGTGTAGATGGGGATCGTGAAGTTCTCGCGGTTCGTGGAGGTCTTGAGTCGGCCCTTCCAGTAGTCGCTGAGGTACCGGTCGGGCAGCGTGTCGACCATCGCGGCCGTCTGGTCGGACAGCGACGAGACGGGCGCGCCCTGCGGTGTCGTCGTCGCGGAGCTGCCTTTGGCGACGTAGTTCGCTGACGACATGACGTCTTGGCCCACGGTCCCGAAGTTCGCGGCCTGGGCTGGGCCGGTTCCGAGGAACGTCAGCAGTGAGGCCGCGAGCAGCGCGGCGAGAGAGAGGGAGAGCGCTTTCTTCATGAGTCACATCCGTGTTCATTGATCGAGCGGTGGCCCCCTTCCCTGATCGTAGGGTGAAATACGGGGTGAAATCACTCGTGCATGTGAAATCACGTGAATTGGCACGGATTCGCGGAGCGACTACCGTCGCTGGCATGCGCACGCTTCCGGGACACCTCACCCTCGGCGGATGTTCCCTCCGCTACTCCGACAGCCTCGACGCGGCCGACGCCGATGCCGATGCGGTTGTCCTGCTGCACGGGGCGGGCGCCGACCACACGATGTTCCGGCGCCAGGCGGATGCGCTGCGTCGGGCGGGCCTGCGCGTCGTGCTCGTCGACCTTCGCGGGCACGGGGCGTCGCGTCCGAACTCGACGGACCTCTCCCCCGAGCTGTTGGCGAGCGACGTCGAGCGGCTCATCGCGCACCTCGGCCTCGGCAGGGTCTCGCTGCTCGGGCATTCGCTCGGCGGGAATCTCGCGCAGGAGCTGGTTCGGCGCTCCCCGGAGCGGTTCCGGAGCCTCGTTGTGCTGGATTCCACCTGGAACGCCGGCCCGCTCAGCTTCCAGGAGCGCGCCGGTCTCCGCGCCGCGGCGCCCATCCTCCAGCTGGTCCCGGCGAGGAGCCTGCCGAAGCTCATGGCGGATGCCTCAGCCGTGACGGCGACGGCACGTGCCGAGCTGACGCGAACGTTCGCCGCGATGTCGAAGCGGGAGTTCCTGGCGGTGTGGCGCGCGACGACGCAGTTCGTGCGTCCGGCTCCCGGCTACCGCACACCGGTGCCGACGCTGCTGGTTCGCGGCGCGAGCGACACCACGGGGAACATCTCGCGAGCCATGCCAGCCTGGGCGGCGGCGGACGGACTCACGGAGCTCGTCGTCGCCGGCGCCGGCCATGTCGTGACGCTGGATGCGCCGGACGAGGTCTCCTCGGCGCTCGTGGAGTTCCTCGGCAGCTGAGAGAGGCGGCAGCCGCTGCAACGCGATCGGCCGCGGTGACCCGCTTGTCGTCGAGGACAAGCGGGTCACCGCGGCCGAGACGCGCGATGCGCGCGCGATGCGGGTGGAGCGGAAGCTAGGCCGTGATGGCGCGTCCGCCCGGTCCGCGGTACTGCGCAGAGCCGTAGCCCACGATGAAGTACCCGATGATCGACAGCAGCCAGAGCAGGAAGAAGCTGAACACTCCGCCCTTGCCGAACGCCTTGCCGATGCGCATCGCGACGAAGATCGAGAACACGACGTTCACGATCGGGATGAGGTAGAGCAGCACCGTCGCGCCGTGGTACCCGGCGATCTTGACGAGGATGTAGACGTTGTAGATCGGGATGATGGCGCCCCAGCCCGGGTAGCCGGCCTTACGGAAGACGGGCCAGAGGGCGATGATGAGGAGGACCCAGCCGACGAAGCCGCTGGCGGTGCCGCCGGGCGAGAGCGCTTCCCACTGCCAGGAGTCCATCTGGGTGGAGTTTTCGAGCGTGAACATAGTGACGTCCTTGAGGTCCGTGAAGCTGGTGAGATCCCCTGGGCTTCGGGGAGCGGAGCAACGCTACCGCGAGCTGTCAACTTCCTGGGAGCCTTTCGTCGCTGGACGGCACGAATTGCACGCTTCGAGGCCCGAGGTGCAGGCTCGGCCAGTCGTCGACGTCCCGCAGGAGCTGCCGATCGTGGCTCGAGAGCACAACCGCGGCCTGCGTTCCCGCGAGCGCATCGGTCAGCTCGTCAACCAGGGCCATCGAGAGGTGGTTCGTGGGCTCGTCCAAGAGCAGCACGTGCGGCTTCGCGGCGAGGACCAGCGCGAGGTCGAGTCTGCGCTGCTGCCCCATCGACAGCTCGCCGACCCGCTTGCCCGCCTCTCTCGCGCGCAGCAGGCCGAGCTGCGAGAGCCCCACCGTCTCGCTCGGTGAGACGGCGCCGGCGGCTTCGAGTTCGCCTAGTCGCCGCTCGTACACCTCCGCCGCGCGCTGCTCGAGCGGGAGCGACGATTCCTGCGGGAGCACGCCGACTCGGGTGCCGGGCTGCACGCGCACGGAACCCGCATCCGGGGCGAGGGAGCCCGCCAGCACGCGCAGGAGCGTCGACTTCCCTGCACCGTTCGGGCCGGTCACTGCCAGCCTGCCCCGATGCGAGAGCGCGAGGGACACGGGACCGTGGAGGCGCCCCGTGACGGCCACCCCGTCGACGCTCAGCAGCTCAGCTCCTGCCCGGGTGCGGAGCTCCGGGAACCGGAAGAGCCGCGGTGGTTCCGGCACCGTCACGGCGTGCGCCTCGAGGGCCTCCTGGCGACGGTGCACACTCTGCGCGAGGCCAGCTGCGCGGGTGGCTCGGCCGTGCTTGTTCGCGCCCTTGCCCGGTCGCCACCCCGTGACGAGACGGTTCTGCGCCGCGCTCAGGCTCTCCTGCAGGCGCGCCTGCTCCTGCTGCTGCCGCTCGTAGTCCTGCTCCCACCGCTCGCGCTCGGCGGCGCGCGCCTCGCGGTACCCGGCGAAGCCGTTGCCGGAGACGCGGGGCCGTTTGTCTGGCGTCGGGTCGAGGTCGACGATCGTCTCGGCCACGTCGGCGAGCAGCGCCCGGTCGTGGCTCACGACGACAACCGCCCCCGTGCGCGAGCGGAGCTGCTCGGTGAGGAAGTCGAGCCCCGCGCGATCGAGGTGATTGGTCGGCTCGTCGAGCAGCAGGATGTCGTCGTCTGCCCCGAGGAGACAGGCGAGGCGGACCCGGTAGCGCTGTCCCACGGAGAGCTCGCGGAGGAGGCGGTCTGGATCGGTCTCGGCGTCGAGGGCCTCGAGCGCGATGAGCACTCGCCGCTCCGCGTCCCACGCGTCGAGCACCTCCGCGGCCTCGAGGGCCGCGGCGTAGCGCTCTTCGGCTCTCGGACCGCCCTCCGCGAGTGCCGCTCCTGCGGCGTCGAGCTCGGCGAGGGTGGCGAGCGCCGTCGCGATGGAGTCTGCGATGGCCTGGCCGACGGTCCGAGCGTCGTCGGCGTGCATCTCCTGCTCGGCGAGACCGAGGGTGCCGATGCGCTGCACGGTGCCGCTGTCTGGCGGGAGGATGCCCGCGAGCACGTGCAGGAGCGACGACTTTCCGCGGCCGTTCTCGCCGACGATCGCGATGCGCGACGTGGCGGTGACCACGAGGTCGACGGAGGTGAGCACGGGCGTCGCGCCGCGCAGCAGCGAGACGTCGGTGAGGGTGAGCTGCGCGCGATGGCGCGCTGGAACTGAGGTGGGGGTGGTGTGCACGATCATTCCTTCAGAGCGGCGCGCCGCGAGCCGCCGAGGGCTCCCCGAGGACTCTCAGAGGGCTCGGCAAGGCGTCAGCGGCTGGGCGCGCGAAAACGGCGACCCGGAGTCGGGTCAGAGCAGGTGGCCACCGTGATGCTCGGGCGGTCTCGGTTCGAGAGACCGGCGTCAGCGAGCGCGGGAGGCCAGCTCAGCCGTTAGCAGAAGAGAAGAAGGAACACGCGTTCACGGTACCAGCGGGGCGCGACGTCGTCGAGCTCGGCTGCGCGTCACGGCCAGGTCTACGCCGAGCATGACGCCGCCGCCGAGCGCGTACACGAGCAGGTCCCTCACCTCGAACCCGGAGCCGAGGACCAGCCGGGCCGGTGCGAACGCCTCGTTCGCGCGGGCTGGCAGCTCGGTCAGCTGCAGCAGCTCGACCGCGAACGACCAGGCGAGCGCGAGCGCGAACGCGGTCCATGCTGTGGCGCGGGGCGCGAGCAGGACGACCCCGAGGTAGACGGCGACCGTGTACAGGCCGGCACCGACGATGTCCCCGAACTCCCCATCCGGAAGCGCGTAGTGCACTGCGAGGCCCAGCGCGACGGTCGCGGCGAGCAGGACCGCGGCCGCGACTCGGCGGCGCAGGGCGGCCACGCGCGAGGTCCGCTCCTGCTGGGCTTCAGCCGCGCCGCTCATGCTGGGCCGCCGCTCGTCTCGGTCAGGCGCTCGACGGCCCCGATCGCGGTGACCGCGCGGAGGCCGGAGACGACGGCGCCGTTGAGGGTCTGCTCGAGGCCCGTGTGCTCGCCCGCGAAGGCGACCCGGCCCGCTGGCACGTCGAACGCATCGAGGTCGGCCGGAGTCCAGTCGAGCGAGGCCGCCGAGTAGGAGCCGCGCGTCCACGGGTCGTCGCTCCAGTCGGTGAGGAGCACGTCGCCGTCGATGACGAGCCCCGGCCGCAGCGCCTGCAACTCGCCGACCCAGCGCCCCGGTCCCGCTTCCGTGCGCAGGGCCTCGAGGGTGCCCCTGCTCCCGGCGAAGCAGGACAGGGCGGGGATGCGGTGCTCGCCGTCGGCAGACAGGGAGCGCCAGGACCACCAGCTCAGGTCCGCGCTCTGCAGGGCGATGTCGTCGTCGACGGCGGCGAGGGGCACGCCGAGCTTCGCGGCGGTGCCCATGATGCGGTGCGAGAGGGCGGCATCCTGCCCCGGGGTGAGGGCGAAGCCGAGTCGCAGGCTGCGCAGGATTGGGAGCGGCACGGCGATCACGGCCGCGTCGGCGTGCTGCGTGCTTCCGTCAGCGAGGGTCACCTCGACCCCGCTGCTCGACTGGTCGATCGCCCGGGCCGGGTGCTCGAGCCGCACCGCGGCCCCGAGCCGGCGGGCCAGCTCGATGGCGAGCGACTGGTTGCCGCCCACGAAGCGCCCGCCGTCGTCGATGAACGGCTGGTCCGCATCCGGGTCGTAGAGGAACGCGGAGGCGGCGCTCACGAGGTTCGGGTCGTTCGCGAGGGAGGTGACCATGCGGCGGTAGACCGGGTGCTGCTGGTAGTCGGGGCCGAGCGCCTCACGGTGGGCGTCTTCGACCGAGACGCGCGTGAGTCCGTCGGCGAGCATCCCGCGGAGGGTCTCGGTGATCTGCTCGGTCGTCGCCTCGAGCTCGGCGAACGATACGTGCCGGCCGTCGACGGTGCGCCTCGCGTAGCGCACGTTGTGGCTCAGGATGGGCACCCCGAGCTCGGCGGAGAGCCGACGGATGGCGAACTCGGTCGGGAACACATACTCGCCGCCGCGCTCGGTGATCGCGCCGTTGCCGAGCCGCTGCGACCACGTTCGGCCCCCGACTCGGGCCCTGGCCTCCAGCACGCTGACCTCGTGGCCGCGCTTCCGCAGCTCCCAGGCGGCGGTGAGGCCCGCGAGGCCCGCTCCGATGACGATGATGCGCATGGGTCTCCGCCGCCTTCCGTGGTGAGCGGCCAGACGGGCCGCGCATCTGATTCTCGCGCAGAAGCGGCCCGTCGCGGGCGGCTCAGTGCTGGAGCTGCGCGAGTCTCCCATCGACCAGCTGCACCGTGTCGTGCATCCGGGGCAGGTGGGTGAGGTCGTGCGTGACGAGCAGGGTCGCCGTGTCCAGCTCCTCGGTGAGGCGCAGGATGAGCTCGATGATCGCGGCCCCGCGCTCCTGGTCGAGCGCGCTTGTCGGCTCGTCGACGAGGAGCACGCTCGGGTCGTTCATGAGGGCCCTCGCGATGTTGACGCGCTGCCGCTGGCCGCCGGAGAGCTGGTGCGGCCGCTTCGCGCCGTGCTCGGCGAGGCCGACCGCGGCGAGCAGCTCGTCGGCATGCGCTGCTGCGGCGGGCCTGCGGCGGCGGCTTCCGGGCTCACCGAGCTCGTTCATGACGAGCAGCTGCTCGCGCGCCGTGAGCGACGGGAGGAGGTTCGCCTGCTGGAAGACGATGCCGATGCTGGACCGACGCAGGGCCGCCGACTCCGTGCGGCTCATGCCGCTCGCGTCGACGCCGCCGATCATCACGCCGCCGGAATCCGGGCGGATGAGGGTGGCCGCGACGGCGAGCAGGCTCGACTTGCCCGAGCCGCTCGGCCCCGTGATGCCGGTCACGGTCCCCCGGTCGGCGGTGAGGCTGACGCCGTCGAGCGCAGTCAGGCGCCCTCCCCCGTCGGGGAAGGTGAGGGTGATGTTGTCCAGTGCGATCATCGGTTGCTCCCGAGTGCGGTGAGGGGGTCTGCTGTGGTCACGGAGCGCAGCGCGAAGGCGGCCCCGGCGAGCCCGAGTGCGATCATGATGGCTCCCGGGAGGAGGGTGGTGAGCGGGCTGAGCAGGAACGGCAGGGCTTGGCCCGCGACGGTGCCGAGGATGGCGACGAGTCCCACCCCCACGCCGATTCCAGCGACGAGCACCAGGAGGGCCTGGCCGAGGGCATCCCGTGCGAGCGATCGTGTGCTCGCCCCGAGCGCCTTGAGCACGGCGATGTCGCCCTGCCGCTGCATGGTCCACACCGTGAAGAACGCGCCGATCACGAGCCCGGAGATGCCGAACAGCATCGCGACCATGAGCAGCAGCGAGCCGACCTCTGAGCGGAACGCGGCGAGCGCGCCGAGAGCACCGAGCAGGGTCTCGGAGACGGTGCCGGTCTCGGCATCCGCCGCGGCCCAGTCCGGGTCTCCCGAGACGGCGAGCACGGTGGCGTAGGCGCCGGGAGCGCCCGTCTGCTCGGCGAGCGCCTGCCAGTCGGCGAGGGTGACCTGCACGACCGGAGTGTGGCTGTACCAGGCCTCCGGTCCGATCGAGGCGACGTCGAAGGCAGCGCCGCCGATGGTGACCTCGTCGCCGACCGTGGCGTCGAGGTCCTCTGCCGCGGCTTCGGAGAGCGTGATCTCGCCTGCCGCCGCTGGCGAGGTATCCGCGAACCCTGCCGGGACCCCGAAGACGGCGACGGCGGCCCCCGTCTCGGCAGTCTCGGCCCGCAGCTGGCTGATGCCGAGCGGGTCGACGCTGCGCACGCCGGGGAACGAGGCGAGCGTGTCCGCCTGCTCACGAGACGGCGACGAGGTGGAGAAGCTCGGTGCGTCGTCACCCGCTGGGACGGTGAAGACGAGGCGGTCGGCGGGCAACGCCAGGACTCCCGAGATGTTCTGGGTGGCGAGGCCGCCCGTGAGCCCACTGAGGAACCCGACGAGCACGGTGATGAGCGCGACGACGGCGCCGATCAGCACGAATCGGCCTCTCGCGAAGCGGAGGTCGCGGAGCGCGACGAACATGGTGGTCCTTTCCTGCCGCCAGTTCCGGCGGCTCAGGCAACCCTCCCGCCGAGCACCCACGCCCGGCATCGCCCGTCGGCACACTCCTCGCGGACCGCACGATGGAGTCGTCGCTCCACCTTTCGAAGGATGACCGCGACGCGAGCCGTGTCTAGGCTGAGCCGCATGCCGACCACTGCGCTCACTCCCGTCTTCGTGGGTCTGCGCACGGGGCTCCACGCCCTCTTCTTCGGACTCCTGGCGCTGGTCGCCGTGCGCGCGGTGCTCACCCCCGAGCAGAGCACGGCGCTCGTGCTGGCCGCGACGCTGCTCTTCGGCGCGACGTACGCGCTCGGGGCGATCGCCGCATCCAGGCGCACGCGGCTGGTGGCCGCACTGCCCAGGCAGCGGCTGCTCTGGGTACTCGCCCTGACGCTCGAGTGGATGCTGCTGCTCTGGCTCTCCCGGGAGGCCGCGTACCTCGTCTTCCCGCTCTTCTTCGTGTACCTGCACCTGCTCGGCCGACGGGCTGGGATGCTCGCGGTCGGCGCGACGACGGCCATCGCCGTCATCGGCCTCGGGCTTCACGAGGGCTGGTCGGTCGCCGGTGTCATCGGCCCCTGCATCGGCGCGGGCGTCGCGGTGCTCATCGGGATCGGCTACGAGGCGCTCGCGAAGGAGGCGAGGGAGCGGGAGCAGCTCATGCGGGAGCTGTTGGCGACGCAGGAGCACCTCGTCGCGACGGAGCGGGAGGCGGGCACCCTCACGGAGCGCTCCCGCCTCGCCCGCGAGATCCACGACACGGTCGCGCAGGGCCTCGCGAGCATCCAGATGCTGCTGCACGCCGCCGAGCGCGCCGACCCCGACGGCGCCGGGGTCGGGCACATCCGGCTGGCGAGGGAGACGGCCGCCGACAACCTGGCCGAGACGCGACGCTTCATCCGCGAGCTGTCGCCGCCGGACCTCGACGGCATGGACCTCGAGCAGGCGCTGCGGCGGCTCGCGGACGCGACGTCGGCCGCGCACGGTATCCGCGTCGAGGTGCACAGCAGCGCCGACTCCCTGCCCATGCCCGTGCAGACCGCCCTGCTGCGCATCGCGCAGGGCGCCATCGCCAACGTCGTGCAGCACGCTGGCGCGAGCCGCGCGACCATCACCCTCGACGAGTCGGCGGCCGGGCTCGTCTTCGCCGTCGCCGACGACGGCCGGGGCTTCGACGCCAGCACCCACGAGCAGGTTGGCGGTGCGAACTCGGACTCGTTCGGGCTCGTCGCCACCCGTGAGCGAGTGCAGCAGCTCGGCGGCTCCCTCGACGTCACCTCCAGCGTCGGCCAGGGCACCACCCTGACCGTCACGCTCCCAACGCGCCCCAGGGAAGGCACCGCATGATCCGCGTCGTGATCGCCGACGACCACCCCGTCGTCCGAGCAGGCCTCCGTGCCCTCCTCGGCCTCGAGCCCGACATCGAGGTCGCGGCGGAGGCGTCCACCGCCGAGGAGGCCGTGCAGGCGGCGGCCACCGAGCGGCCCGACCTCGTGCTCATGGACCTCCAGTTCGGTGCGCGCGAGAACGAGAGCGGCGCATCCGCGACCCGCCGCATCCGCAGCCTCCCCGACCCGCCGCACGTGCTCGTCGTGACGAACTACGACTCGGAGGGCGACATCCTCGGGGCCGTCGAAGCTGGCGCCAGCGGCTACCTGCTGAAGGATGCGCCGCCCCACGAGCTGCTCGCGGCGGTCCGGGCCGCGGCGAGCGGTGCGAGCGCGCTCGCGCCGCCCATCGCCTCCCGCCTCATGGACCGGCTCCGCACGCCCCAGCAGAGCCTCTCGCCGCGGGAGATCGAAGTGCTCGAGCTCGTCGCATCCGGACTCTCGAACACGGACGTCGCCGCGGCCCTCTTCGTCACGGAGACGACCGTGAAGTCGCACCTCGCGCACGTCTTCACGAAGCTCGGCGCAACGTCCCGCACCGCGGCGGTCTCCGAGGCGAGGGCACGCGGCATCCTCCGGTAGCCTGCTCGTTCCCCCGTCGAAGCCGCGCCTGAGCGCAGCAGGCTGAGACCCGTTCCAGGGAAGGCGTTTGCATGGCAGTCCTCACACCGCGGCTACGGCGTTCGGTTCACCCCGCGCATGGCCCGTCTCCCGCGGGGTCTCCGTCAGGGCCTCCCGCCGGCGATCGAGCCGCGCGATGATCGGAGGCGCACTGCAGAAGCTCGGCTGGTGGGCGCTCGACTACGTCTACGCGGTCGAGCGGCAGGTCCGTGCCGCCTTCAGCCGCGCCGAGGCCAGCTCGTACCTCAGCGGCGACGGGGCCCAGGTCGTCATCATCCCCGGCGTCTACGAGCCCTGGCGGTTCATGCTGCCGCTCATCGAGGCCATCCACGAGAACGGCCACCCCGTGCACGTGCTCGAGCCGCTCGGCTTCAACCACCGGCCGGTCCCGGATGCGGCCGAGCACGTCGCCGCGTACCTGCGGGCCCACGACCTGACGGACGTGCTCCTCGTGACGCACAGCAAAGGCGGGCTCGTCGGCAAGTTCGCCATGTCGTTCGGCGACAGCGCCGAGCGGATCGCGGGGATGCTCGCCATCGCGACGCCGTTCGCGGGCTCCCGCTACGCGCGCGCGATGGCCGTCTCGAGCCTGCGCATCTTCTCCCCCAGCGACGCGACGATCCTCGCGCTGGCCCGCGAGAGCGACGCGAACGCCCGCATCGTGTCCGTGTTCGGACGCTTCGACCCGCACATCCCCGACGGCAGCGTGCTCGAGCTCGCACGCAACATCGAACTGCCGACGGGCGGCCACTTCCGCATCCTCACCCACCCCGGCATCCTGCGGGGCTTCGCGGTGCTGAAGGAGCTGACCGGGGCCTGAACCGGCGAAGCTGAGGCGCACCGGCCTGGCGGCGACCGGTCACGGCCCGGGATTCGCGACACAGGACTCGCGACCCGGGACTGACTGCCTGGGATCACGCCCCAGAGCTCGTGCCCCGGGTTTCAGCTCAGTGGTGCTCGCCGCGCAGCAGCTGCACGGGGTCGATGCCCTGCCGGCGCAGGCGGCGGTTGGTGAAGGCGCACGCGATCGCGATGACGGCCGTCATGGCGAGCGTCGCGAGCAGCTGCTCCCGTGAGCCCTCGTTGAGCATCGTCAGGACGACGATCACGACGAGGATGACGCCGGCGAGGATGCTCAGCCACGGGAACCCGGGCATGCGGGCCGTGAGGGTCTCGCCGCGCGCATCCGCCCGCCGCCGCAGCACGAACTGCGATGCCGTGACCGTCGCCCACAGCACGATGAGCGTCGAACCGACGATGTTGAGGAGCGTCGGGAGCACGGCGTCTGGGGCGAGGAAGTTGAAGATCACCGTGAGGAAGCCGACACCGACCGAGACGAGCACCGCGATGGTCGGAGTGCCGTTCTTCGCGAGGCGCTGCATGCCGCGGGGCGCGAAGCGACGCTCGGAGAGCGAGTAGACCATGCGGGAGGCACCGTAGAGGTTGGCGTTGAGCGCCGAGAGGAGGGCGATGACGATGATGGCCGACATGATGAGGTCGACGCCCGGGATGTTCGTGAGGGCGAGCACCGCGGCGAAGGGCCCCGCGACGACGGCTGGGTCCGTCCAGGAGAGTGCGGCGACGATGACGAACACGGAGCCGATGTAGAAGAGCAGGATGCGCCACAGCACGCTGCGCACGGCGCGGCGGATGCTCGTGGCCGGGTCGCGCGTCTCGGCGGCGGCGATCGCGGTGAGCTCGGTGCCGCCGAAGCTGAACATGACGATGAGCAGGGCCGCGGAGATGCCGAGGATGCCGGTTGGCGCGAATCCGTCGCCGGCGACGAGGTTCGAGAGGCCCGGGGACGGGACGTCGTGGATGAGCCCGAAGAGGAAGGCGGCGCCCAGCACGAGGAAGCCGATGATGGCGGCGACCTTGAGCACCGCGAACCAGAACTCGAAGGAGCCGTAGCGGCGCACGCCGAGGAGGTTGATGAGCGTGAACGCGACCATGAAGGCGAGCGCCCACACGCCTTGCGGTATGCCGGGCGTCCAGGCTGCGACGATCGCGGCCGCGCCCGTTGCCTCGGCGGCGATGACGATGACCAGCTGCATCCAGTAGAACCAGCCGAGCGTCGCGCCGGCCGTGGCGCCGAAGGCCTTCGCCGCGTACACGGAGAAGGCGCCGCTCTGCGGGTCGGCGGCGGCCATCTCGGCGAGCATGAACAGCACGAGGATGACGAGCAGGCCCGCGACCGCGTAGGAGACGAGCACGGCGGGGCCCGCGACGGCGATCGCCTGCCCCGAGCCGACGAAGAGGCCGGCGCCGATGGCGCCGCCGAGGCCCATCATCGCGAGCTGGCGCGGCGAGAGGGAACGCTGCAGGTGGTGGGCGGCGCTGGCCTGCCCTGCGACCGCTTGCGGTTCTCGCGCAGCCTCGTGCTGGTTGGAGTTCTCGGATGCGCTGGCGGAAGTCACAAGCCGGAAGTCTCTCACGAATGGCGACCCCGGCACGGCGCCCCTGGATTCCGCTGAGCTGGCGGGTATCGTCCGCGTATCGAAACCCGCATACGCCGCCGCAACACGCCCCTCGAGAGGCTGTAGCCATGAGCTACAGCCGAGCAGACCAGACCCTGGAACTCCCGACGACCGGGGCGTTCGCCACCGCCCAGCGGGCGCCGAGGACTCGTCGACCGTCGCGGGCGCCGCGCTTCCTCGTGGCCGTGCTCTTCCTCGCGTACCTGGTGCTGCTGACGTGGCTCATCGTGTGGAAGCTCGAGGTGCCGTTCGTCGGGTGGGGCGAGACGAGGCACCTGAAGCTCATCCCGTTCATCGCGAGCGAGGGGTACGCGGCGAGCAAGCCGCTTGAAGTGCTCGCGAACGTCGCCGTCTTCGTGCCGTTCGGCCTCTGCACTGGGTACCTGTGGCGCGTCCTGCCCGGCCCGAAGACGTTCTTCGCGGCCGGCTTCACGAGCCTCGCGATGGAGACGACGCAGTTCGCGCTCGCCGTCGGCAGCTTCGACACGAGCGACATCGTCGCGAACACCGTGGGTGCCCTGCTCGGCGCTGCCGTCGTCGCCCCGAGCGTGCGTCGCGCGGCGTTCAGCTAGCGCGGGCGCCCGGCTGGGAGCCGAACTCAGCCCGGGTCGCGGCCCACGTGGCTGGCGGCAGCTGGACGGTCACGCGCAGCCCGCCCCCGTCCCGGGCCGCGAGGCGCATCGTCCCGCCGTGGGCCTTGACGACGCTCTTCACGATAGCGAGGCCGAGCCCAACCCCGGCGTGGTCGCTGCGGGCGCGCTGCTCGCCGCGCTGGAACGGCTCCGTGAGGGTCGCGAGCAGCTCGGGGCCGACGGTACTTCCCGTGTTCTCGACGACGAGGGTCGCCGCATCCGGTGCCGACGCCGTCGTCAGGCGCACCGTGCCGCCCTCGGGGAGGTTGTGGACGATCGCGTTGTGCAGCAGGTTCGTCGTGAGGAGGGAGATGAGGGCAGGCGAGCCGATCGTGTCCGCGGCCTCACCCTCCGTCTCGATGGCGACGCCGCGCTTCTCGGCGAGCGGCAGCAGCGTCTCGGCCGCTTCCTCGGCGACGAGCGACAGGTCGACGCGCTCGGTCGCGAAGGTGCCGTGCTCGGTGCGGCTCAGCACGAGCAGCGCCTCGGTCAGCTCGATCGCGCGCGCGTTGACCGAGTGGAGGCGCCCGAGCACCTCGTCGTGGTCGTGCCCCGGGTCGCGGCGGGCGACGTCGAGGAGCGTCTGCGAGATCGCGAGGGGCGTGCGCAGCTCGTGCGAGGCGTTCGCCGCGAAGCGCTGCTGCTGCGCGACGTGCGCCTCGAGCTGCGCGAGCATGGCGTCGAAGCTGTCCGCCAGCTCGGTGAACTCGTCGCTCCGTCCGTCGAGGCGGATGCGGTGCGACAGCGACCCGGCCGCCGCGGCCCGCGTGGCGTTCGTGATGCGGGTGAGCGGGGCGAGCATCCGCCCCGCCAGGAACCAGCCGCCGACCAGCGCGAAGACGAGCAGGAACAGCAGCGCCCAGGCCGCGGCCGGCACGAACGCGCGGACGAGGTCGGTGCGGCCGGGGAAGAAGGTCCACTCGCTGGCCATCGCCTCAGCCGGAACGTAGCGGAGGAGGAAGGCGTAGACGACGGCGAGCAGCAGGGCGCCCGCGATCATGAGGAAGGCCGCGTAGCTCAGCGCGAGCTTCAGGCGGACGCTGAGGCCGCGCTGCCTCGTCACCGGAGTTCGTTCTCGTCGAGCACCGATGAGGCCTCGGCGTCGATGCGGTAGCCGACGCCCGGCACGGTCACGATGAGCCACGGCTCGCCGAGACGCTTCCGGAGCGCGGAGACCGTGATGCGCACGGCGTTCGTGAAGGGGTCGGCGTTCTCGTCCCACGCCTTCTCGAGCAGCTCCTCAGCGCTGATCACTCCCCCGCCGGCGCTCATGAGCACTTCGAGCACCGCGAACTGCTTGCGGGTGAGGGCGACGTAGCGCCCGTCGCGGTACACCTCGCGGCGGAACGGGTCGAGCTTGAGGCCGGCGATCTCGTGGATAGGCGGGCGGCTGTGCGCGCGGCGGCGGTTGAGGGCTCGCAGCCGGAGCACGAGCTCCTGCAGCTCGAACGGCTTCGTGAGGTAGTCGTCGGCGCCGAGCTCGAACCCCGACGCCTTGTCGTCGAGGCGGTCGGCGGCCGTGAGCATGAGGATGAGCACCCCGCTCTTGGACGCGACGATGCGTCTTGCGACCTCGTCGCCGGACGGGCCGGGGATGTCGCGGTCGAGCACGGCGACGTCGTAGTCGTTGACGCTCAGCAGCTCCAGCGCGGTGTGCCCGTCGCCGGCGATGTCGGCGGCGATCGCCTCGAGCCGCAGCCCGTCACGGATCGCCTCCGCCATGTAGGGCTCGTCCTCTACCAACAGCACACGCATGTGCCGATGATACGAGCCGCGGCATATCGCCCGCGTATGGGAAACCCGCAACGCCAGGGCAACGTGCGCTCGCCTGAACTTGTCCCATGACGCTCACCAGCTCGCCCCGCCACCAGCGCACCGTCACCGACCCACCCGCGAAGAAGCGCAGCGTGCGCCTCCTCGTTGGCGGCGCATCCCTCGTCGCGCTCGCAGGTCTCTGCGTCGCGCTCTTCTCGGCGCAGCTCGGGCAGACGGCCGCGTCGCACCGTGAGGCTCCGGGGCCGGAGGCGGTGCTCGCCGCCCCTTCCACGGCCGGGTCGGGCGGGTCGGGCGGCGGAACGGCAGTCGAAACCAGCTCGGGGGATGCCGGCGCGGAGAACCCAGACGGGCGGCTCCAGTTCGGCACGACGGCGTTCGAGACCGAGTACGCCGGCATCGCCAACCTCTCCCCCGTGCTCCTCGACGCGCTGCAGGAGGCGACGAGCGACGCCGAGCTGGACGGCGTGTACGTCATGGTCAACAGCGGGTGGCGGTCGGCCGAGCTGCAGCGGCAGCTGCTGCGGGATGCGGTCGCCGAGTACGGCTCCGCGGAGGAGGCCTCTCGGTGGGTCGCCTCCCCGGAGACGTCCCTGCACGTCTCGGGCGACGCCGTCGACGTGGAAGGTGGGGGTGCATCCGACTGGCTCGCCACCAACGGGTCCCGGTACGGCCTCTGCCAGACGTACCTCAACGAGCCGTGGCACTTCGAGTTCCAAGCCTCAGCCCCCGCGAACGGCTGCGCCGAGCAGTACCCCGACCCGACGTACGACCCGCGGCTGCGGGGCTAGGTTCAGTTCCCCCGACCCGGCTCTCCCGCCTCTTCCTCCTCGTCGAGCAGGTGCCCCGCGTGGATAGCGTCGCGCGGGTCGGCGAGCCCAAGCGGCTTCACAGCGCGCAGCGCCCAGGTGAGACCGAGGTAGAGGGCGAAGCTCACCGCGAAGGCCGGGATGTTCGCCCCGATGGGGCTCGGAGCGACGTACGCGAGCACGTACGAGAGCGCGGCGCCGAAGATCCACACGAACACCGCCACCCAGTTGATGCCACCCAGGTACCAGTAGCGGCTCTCGGGCCGCTCCTGCAGGATCTGCCGCGAGTAGCTGCGGCGCTTCAGCAGGTAGTAGTCGGCGATCATGATCGCGAACACGGGCACGAAGAACGCGCTGATGATGAAGAGGAAGTCGGTGAACTGGTTCAGCAGGCCGAGGAACGTGGATCCGATGATCGAGATGATGCCGAGCACGATCGCCGTCGGCAGGAAGCGGAGGTGCCACTTCGACTGCGCGTTGATGACCGAGGTGACCATGCCGAAGACGACCATCGTGTTGGTCGCCATCACCGACAGGAAGATCGCGATGCCGAGCGGCCAGCCGAACTCGGCGACGATCACGGTCGGGTCGAAGGCGATCGCCTCGCCTCCGCGAAGGAGCACGACGCTGAACGCGACGAGGCCGAGGAACATGGCGATCGTGGTCGAGAGCGTGTAGCCCACGCCCGAGCCGACGACTCCGGCGACGCTGTTCTTCGCGTGCCGATTCATGTCGGCGGAGAGGACGGTCCACGAGATGGCCGTCGCGATGACCAGGTCGAGCGTGATGAACGGGGTGCCGCCGAGCTCCGCATCCACGGGCAGCGCCGCGAATTCGCCGGGGCTGAACGCGCCGAACGCTGCCGCGAACACGAAGCCCATGACGACGAGGATCACGAGTGCCAGCCACGGCTCGACGCGAGAGATGCCCGTGTGGCCGAAGATCGCGAGCACGACAACGATGCCCTGGCAGATGGCGGAGAACAGCATCGGGTTCGAGAAGCCCGTCGCCTCGAAGACGAGGAAGTCGACGGTGACGCCGGCGAGCATCGCCTGCACCCAGCTCCACCCCATCAGCACGATGAGATTGGAGGCCGCCGGCACGAGGCTGCCGCGGATGCCGAACGCGCCACGCGTGAGCGCCATCGTCGGGAGGCCCGTGCGGGTGCCCATGTTGCCGATGAGCACGAGCACGATGACGCCGATCAGGGTGCCGAGCACGATCATCCCGGTCGCGGTGCCGAACGAGACGCCAGGCACGAAGAGGGTGCCCGTGAGGAGCGTCGTGACGACGAGGTTCGCGGCGAGCCAGATGAGGGCGATGCGGATGAGCGACTGCGTGCCTCGGACGGGGCCCGCGGAATCGTCCTGGCCGTCGAGGTTCAGGGCCATGGTCTTCGGGCCGGTCATGAGGATGCCTCCGCGTCAGTCGTCGGCGCGGACAGGTGCTCATGGACCGCGATGAGCGAGCCCTCGTCGCCGACCGTGAAGACGATGCTCTCCCGCTCGAGGTACGAGTCGGGGCCGCCAGCAGAGTCGACGCTCGTCGCGACCGTGTGGCTGAAGACCGCGCCGCCCGGAAAGACCTGCACGAGACGGTCGGTGGATGCGCACGAGACGACCCGCCAGCCCGCTGCGACCCAGCCCGCCCAGAGCGCCTCGTACTCGGCGCGCGAGTCGAGGCGCGCAGGCTCGGGGTGGAAGACGAACGACGCGTCCGGCGCGAACCAGGCGAAGTACGCCTCGGTGTCGGTCGCGCGGAAGGCGTCGATGATGGCATCGGCAGCCGCGAGCACTGCCTCCTGCGTGGGTGTGGTCGTCATTCAAGTGCTCCTTCGGACTTGGTGGGCTCTGCTGACAGGCTTCGAACGGCGGTCGGCTTCCGGCCATCGCAGTGCAGTCGCCGCACAAACCAAGCAAACACCTACACGCCGAGCCTCGTCCAGGGAGGAACCGAACTCATTTCGGTTGACAAGGGGCATTATGTCCGAGTCGTCCAGCGCTCAGCGCGCCGCATTGGTCGTGGTTAGTCGTGGGACGGGCGCCTGCGCTGCGCCTTGGTGGCGGAGCGTTGGCCCTTCGACTCGAGCCTGCGGCGCTGCGAGCCCTTCGTGGGCTTCGTCGCGCGACGCTTCGGTCCGGGCGGCGCGAGGCCCTCGCGCACGAGGTTCGCGAGCTTCTCGAGCGCCGCCTCGCGATTGCGGAGCTGCGAGCGTCGCTCGGAGGACGCGACCGTGAGCACCTCGTCGACGAGGCGTTTCCCGAGTCGATCCAGGAGCATCCGCCGCTGCTCGTCGCTGAGCACGAGCGATGCTTCGACGTTCCAGAAGAGCTCGACCCGGCTGTCGGAGGTGTTGACGTGCTGCCCGCCCGGCCCGGAGGATCGCGAGAAGCGCCAGCCGAGCTCCGCGGCTGGAATCGTGAGCGAGCGTGACACCTCCAAGTCCATGCGCCAAGCCTCCCACGGGCGCCGCCCGCGCGCAGGCGCAGGCGTTGCGGCAGGCGATTCCTGCAGCAGGCCGATGCGTAGGCTTCGAGCATGACGCTCACGCTTGTCGACCTCACGCATCCGCTCACCTCGGGCATGCAGATCTACCCCGGCGACCCGGAGGTGCGGGTCGAGCCCGCCACCTCGCTCGCCGACGACGGGGTTGTGGTGCACGCCCTGCAGCTCGGGACGCACACCGGCACGCACCTGGATGCGCCCTCGCACTCGATCGCCGACGGAGCAACGGTCGATCGCCTCGATCTCGGTCGGCTCGTGGGACCGCTGCACCTCATCGACGTGACCGAGCTCGCGCAGCCCGGACGCAGGATCGAACTCGCTCAGGTCGCCGCCCAGCTCGAGCAGCTCGCGGCCGGCACGATCGTCGTGTTCCGGACCGACTGGTCGAAGCGGTTCGGGCAGCCCGACTATCTCGAGCATCCCTTCTTGGATGCGGCGATCGCCGAGCGTCTGCTTGCTGCAGGTGTGACGGTCGTCGGTGTCGACACCCTCAGCCCGGACCGCACCGACGCGACTGCGGAGTCGGCCGAACTGCCGTTCCACGACGTCTTCCTGGGCGCGGGCGGCGTCATCATCGAGAACCTCACAAACCTCTCGGCCGTCGACCCGGCCCGCGACCCCTGGATCTCGGCCCTGCCGCTGCCCTTCACGGGCCTCGACGGGTCGCCGGTGCGGGCGGTCGCGATGCACCGCGCCTGACCGTCGGAGGCGCCGCGATCGCCGAGCGGATTTCCGCCGTGAAGGTGGCGCGAAACGGAGGCCCCGCCGAGCGCTCCTTCTCCCCCGACGTCCGGAGCATCCCGGACGGCGTCGCGGAGGACAACGCGTCCGTCGAGGCCGAATCGCAGCAGGTGTGGATTACCTACATCGAACGTCCTTCGCCCCTGGCGGACAACCGCAAACGCGGGCGAACCGCGATCTAGGCTGAGCCTCCTGCTTACGGGAAGGAACCGCTATGAGCATGGAAGGCGCTGCCTGGAGTTCGCTCTACAAGATTTCGTCCGCCAGGGATGGAAAGCACGGCTTCTCGCGTGAATCGGTGCGGCGCATCCTGACGTTCGCGGTGCCCTACCGGACCAAGCTGGTGCTGTTCATCGCCCTGTCGATCGTTGGCGCGTTCCTCGCGGTCGCGACGCCGGTGCTCGCCGGCCAGGTGGTCGACGTCATCGTCGCCCGGGGTGCAGTCAGCACGATCGTCTGGATCGCCGTCGTCATCGCCCTCGTGGCCATCGCCGACGCTGCCGTGTCGCTCGTGACGCGCTGGTACTCGGCGAGGATCGGCGAGGGCGTGATCCTGGACCTCCGCACCGCCGTCTTCAACCACGTGCAGAAGATGCCCATCGCGTTCTTCACCCGCACGCGAACGGGCGCTCTCGTGAGCCGCCTGAACAACGACGTGATCGGCGCTCAGCAGGCCTTCAGCGGCACGCTGTCTGGCGTGGTCACGAACCTCGTGGCGCTCATCCTGACGCTGATCGTCATGCTCAGCACGTCCTGGCTGGTCACCGTGCTCGCCGTGATCATGCTCCCCATCTTCCTGATCCCCGCGCGGCGTATGGGCAGCCGCCTGGCCGCGCTGCGCCGCGAGGCCGCCGACCACAACTCGGCCATGAGCACGCAGATGACCGAGCGCTTCTCGGCGCCCGGCGCCACCCTCGTCAAGCTGTTCGGCCGGCCGGATGAGGAGGCCGAGGAGTTCCGAGTGCGCGCCGCGCGCGTCCGCGACATCGGCGTTCGCACGGCGATGCTGCAGTTCGTCTTCTTCACCGCGCTGATGCTGGTCTCCGCGCTCGCCCTTGCGCTTGTCTACGGGCTCGGCGGTGTCCTCGCGCTCGGCGGCCAGCTGGAAACCGGTGATGTCGTCACTCTCGCGCTGCTCCTCACGCGCCTCTACGCGCCGCTGACGAGCCTCGCGAACGCACGGGTCGAGATCATGAGCGCGGTGGTCAGCTTCGAGCGTGTCTTCGAGGTGCTGGATCTCGAGCCGCTCATCCAGGAGAAGCCCGACGCCACCGTCGTCCCCGACGGCCCGGTGTCGGTCGAGTTCGACGACGTCCGGTTCGCCTACCCGTCCGCGGACAAGGTGTCGCTCGCCTCCCTCGAGGAGGTCGCCACGCTGGATACCCGCGGCGGCGAGGAGGTGCTGCACGGGGTGTCCTTCCGCATCGAGCCGGGGCAGACCGTCGCCCTCGTCGGCACGTCCGGTGCCGGCAAGTCGACGATCGCGCAGCTGCTCTCGCGCCTCTACGACGTCGACAGTGGCGCCGTGCGTCTCGCGGGGGCGGATGTCCGCGACGTCACCTTCGCGTCGATGAGGCACACCCTGGGCATGGTCACGCAAGACGGCCATCTCTTCCACGAGACCATCCTCTCCAACCTGCGCCTCGCCAGGCCGGAAGCGACCGAGGACGAGGTGTGGGATGCGGTGCGCCGTGCGCGGCTCGAGCCGCTCATCCGGTCGCTGCCCGACCAGCTGGACACCATGGTGGGCGAGCGCGGCTACCGGCTGTCCGGCGGTGAGCGCCAGCGGATGACCATCGCGCGGCTCCTGCTCGCCCAGCCGCGGGTTGTCATCCTCGACGAGGCGACGGCCGCGCTCGACTCGACGTCGGAAGCCGCCGTGCAGGCGGCGCTCAGCGAGGCGCTCGAGGGACGCACCGCGATGGTGATCGCCCACCGCCTGTCCACCATCCGCAGCGCGGACCAGATCCTTGTGATCGAGGACGGCTCCATCGTCGAGCGCGGCACGCATGAGGAGCTGCTCGCCGCGGCCGGGCGGTACGAGGAACTGCACCGGACCCAGTTCGCCGTGCAGAAGAACGTGGCGGTGGATGAGGATGCCAACGTTTAAGTTCGCACAGGGAAGGCGCCTCCATCGCACCTGCCCTCAGCACGGTCCGCGTAGGGTGAGCTGATGCCTGAAATCACTTCCTCGAATCCTGCGCCCGTTCCTGTAGACCTCCCGCTCGAGCAGCGGCTGGCGGCTGCCGTCGAGCGATACGGCCAGTCCGAGTTCGTTGAGCGGGTCCTCAACCTCATGAAGGGGCACGACGAGGGCGACGACCTTCTCCTCTACGTCGGCGGCGATCACGCGCAGGGAATCCTCGATGGCGCGCCGGTGCTCTACTGGCCCGAGCTCTGGGGCACCCGAGCGCTGCTGTACGTCTGGGATGAGTCGGCCGCGCCAGCGGCGATTGGCACGCTCGGCAACCCGGCCTGGCGCGTCCGTGAAATGGGGGCAAGGGTTGTCGCAGCGCGCGAGCTCCCAGCAGCATCCGAACTGGCTGGGCTGCTCGACGACAGCGTGGCTCGAGTGCGATCGGCAGCCGCGAGGTCTTTGGCAGCCGTCGGCGCGCTCGAAGACGTGGATCGCCTGCGCCCGCTGCTCAAGGATCCCGAAATCGAGGTGCGGCGAAGCGCCCAGCAGGGCATCGACGCAGTGCGAACGCGGTTCCCGAAAAACTAGGGCGCGTCACGAGCCGCACATCCGCCCCCGTTACTTTCTTCCTACCCGGTTGAGGAGTGATCCTTGGAGGGTGTTGGCCATCCCGGGCTCGACATGATTCCTGCCCCCTGTCGTTGATGATCTGGGGGGGGTGTTGTCACCGAGCCTGGTTTGGCGGCTTGTGATCGCTGATAGGGACAGGGCCCGGACTTCGGTCTGAGTGTCGTTCGTAACGTGGATGTTGAGACTCGCCGCCGCTTGGTTCTGCCAGCACTGCAACCGAGTTCGGAAGAGGAAGGTCTGATGGAATCCAGCATCATCGGGCACGACAGCGTCGACGTGTTCATCGGTGTCGATGTCGGCAAAGGCGAGCATCACGCGGTCGCGATCGATCGCGCAGGGCAGCGCTTGTTCGACTAAGCGCTGCCCAACGATGAGGGCAAGTTGCGCGCGCTCATCGACGGGTTGAGGGGCTACGGGACGCTGCTGTTCGTGGTCGATCAGCCGGCCACGATCGGCGCGCTGCCGATCGCGGTCGCGCAGGACGCGGGCGTTCTGGTCGGTCACCTGCCGGGGCTCGCGATGCGCCGCATCGCTGACCTCCACGCGGGAGAAGCCAAGGCGGACGCGAGAGATGCCGCGATCATCGCGGAAGCCGCGCGCTCCCTCCCGCACGCCCTCCGGTCGATCCAGCTCTCGGACGAGCAGGTCGCGGAGCTGAGCATGCTCTGCGGCTTCGATGGCGACCTCGCGGGACAAGTCACCGCGACCAGTAACCGCATCCGGGGTCTGCTCACGCAGATCCATCCCGCGCTCGAACGAGTGCTTGGCCCGCACCTCGATCACCCCGCAGTCATTGACCTCCTGCAGCGGCATCCGGCTCCGGCGGATCTCGCGAAGCTGGGACCGACCCGCCTCGGGAACCGGCTCGTGAAGCTCGCGCCCCGCATGGGCAGACGCCTCGCCGGCGAGATCATGCAAGCCCTGTCGGAGCAGACGGTCGTGGTCGTCGGCACGAACGCCTCCAGCCTGGTCCTGCCGCGCCTCGCGAAGCAGCTCGAAGATCTCCGCACGCAGCGGACGGAGATCGCCATCGAGGTTGGACGGCTCATTGATGCGCACCCTCTTCAGCCGGTCCTGACGAGCGTGCCGGGAGTCGGCGTCAGGACCGCAGCGGGGCTCCTCACCGAGGTCGCCGGGAAGTCGTTCGCCTCCGCCGGCCACCTCGCGTCTTGCGCGGGCCTCGCGCCCGTCACGAGACGCTCCGGGTCCTCGATCCGGGGCGAGCACGCTTCCCGCCGCGGGAACAAGATCCTGAAACGGGCCTTGTTCCTGTCAGCCTTCGCAGCGCTCAGGGACCCGGTCTCGAGGTACTACTACGACCGGAAACGAGCGCAAGGCAAGCGCCACAACCAGGCCCTGATCGCGCCTGCTCGACGACGCTGCGACGTTCTCTACGCGACGCTCCGCGACGGCACCATCTACCAACCACCCTGGTCCTTGCCGCTTGACATGAACCATAGGGACACCCCAGGCTTATTTCCTGATGTCCGGTCGCAATGACACAGGGATGAGCAAAATTCCCATGTACTCTATCCATGACATTTAGGAGAAATGGGTGGCAGAGGCAGCCTGGAGCGAGTTCCAAGAAGCAGTAAAAGAAACTCTGAACCAGCATCGCGGTGTCTGTGCTGAAACAAATAAAAGGATTCAAGGCACCCGGACTCACCACAATATCGATGTGTACGCTGAATTCACGGCACTCGGAGCACCCATCAAGTGGCTCATCGAGTGCAAGCTGTGGAAGACAGGGGTTACCAAGGAAAAGGTCCTAGCTTTTCACAAAATCGTAGAAGAGACCGGTGCAGACCGGGGACTTTTGATTGCCGAGAACGGTTACCAGTCTGGTGCCTTTGAAGCCGCAGAAAACGCAAACGTTGAGTTGGTGAGCTTCACGGATTTCAAACGGAGGGTCGAAGAAGAAGTAGCAATCTCCCGCCTGACTGGCTATATTGCCCGTCTAGCAGTTCTACACCACCGATACTGGCAGCATCCTAAGGCAGTCAGAAAAGACTACGACCTCAGATTAGACCCATACTCGATGGGGGGCGGCTCAGCCTATGAACATTACCCGATTCGGGGCATTATTTCGATTGCGGAAGGCGTCATCGACCGAATTCAGCTCCGCCTCTTCCCACTTAAAACTAATTCGACCAGCCTGACGTGGCCCTCTGCTGTAGTCGGTACTGACGTCATACACAATGTTGCCGAGGGCGTTAATTGGCTCGATGCTAACGTTCGCGAAATGGAGAAGCACATGGATAAAGCCGAGCAGAAGATGGCTGAGAGTGGTGACTTCAAACCCAAGCCCGGAGGTGGAGGATTTGGATTCTCTACCTCCAGCTGAACGGAGAAAATCGCCCCCTTTAGGCACGATCTACTCCTGGCCGGTGGGCCTGCACAGCACGGGGGCTGCGTTCTCGGCACGGTCATGTCCCCAAGTTGAAGCTTTCAAGGCTACATGTCACATTCTTGCAGAGCTAAATGACGCGACCCCAAGCGCAAGGGCCTCGGTTCACACTGTTTCGCAAGGAAGGCTGAACGGGACGCGACAGCGGTTATCTACCGATCTGGGCTTCCATTACGGAATCTTGCTCCATTTTGCTGCCCACTGTCTAAACTGCAAGCTTCGGCGGTCTTTTCGGTTCGCCCAGGTTGAACGACGTGCTAACGATCGTTGTTGGCCCACGGTGCTGTTGGCCAGACTTCAACCTTGTAGTTAGGCGCGAGGTCAGCGGCATTGATTACTCGGATACCCCAGTTTACTTTGGGGGTTTCGGTAGCCGTTATCTCAAACCTGTGCGGCGCGATTCCGGCCGTCGCCTCGATGCGATGGAAGAGTTCTGCGATCGGAGACCGTTAGCGACATCGGACCGACGGTAGATGTGCGCGGATCGGGGGCCTTGTGAGTCCTCGACCGGCCCGGAGGTGTCGGGTATGGCTTGTTTGTGTTTGCCGCCGAGAGGTCGGCTCAACGAGATTGGCCGCCCGGCTCCTCGCAACGGCTTGACCACTGATTGAGAGTCGCGATTCATCGCTTTGTAAGGAACTGCTGGCGCGGTCGTTCGGTTCGCATCGGGACGGTCTCCTCCGCGTCTGACGGAGGGAATGTAATCGTGGTCGCTGTATGGGCAAGAATCGATGCTGGCAAGCGTCACCACCACTGTGTCGTGATCGACGAGGACGGCCGGCAGTTATTGTCCCGCCTAGTGGCCAACGACGAGAGTAGTTGGCTGGAGCCCATCGCTGATGTGCACGATCCCGAGGTCGACGCCGTGATACGGGCGACCGATCTGAATCATGGCGGGGCCCCGTTAATGATCGGGCTCTTGGTCTCTCATGGCCAGCAGCTGCTCTATATCCCTGGCAGAACAGTGCATCACTCCGCGCGAACGTATAGTGGCGACGGCAAAACCGATGCCAAAGATGCTGGCATCATTGCGGTCAGGCTCGGATGCGACGCGACCTTCAGCCGTTGCGGAGCGGGGACGAGGTCAGTGCGAATTGAGCCTGTTGACGGCTCGGCGCACGGATCTGGTTATCGACAGAACTCGAGCGCTGAACCGGTTGCGGGCGACATTACTGGAGTTCTTCCCGGGCCTCGAGGCTGCTTTTGACTACGCCAAAAAGAGGAGCTCGTTGCTGTTACTCACTCGCTACCAGACGCCCGAACAACTGCGCAGAGCAGGAGCTCGGCGTGTGTCGGCATGGCTGAAGAAGTCCGGCGCGATCAAACCGGACATGGTCGCAGAAACTGCCCTCAGCGTGGCGAAGTTGCAGCGCACGGTCGTTCGCTCACAGGCGATTGCTTCGTGGCTCGTCGCCGAGCTTGCGGAGGACGTTTTGCGCCTCTACGAAAACGTGAAACGCTCAGATCGGGACATCGAGGCCCTCCTGCATCAGCATCCGGATGCCGAAATCATGCTCAGCCTCCCCGGGTTCGCCCCCCGGGCTCGCCGCGGATTTCCTTGCAGCGATCGGCGGCGGGCTGACCGGTATCGAGATCGCCGATCGTCTGGCAGGAATCGCTGGTCTAGCACCGGCCCCACGCGACTCGGGTCGCATCAGCGGCAACCACCACCGACTGCGGAGATACGACAGACGGCTGCTGCGCGCGAGCTTCCTCGCTGCCCAGAGCGCGGCGCGCTACTGTCCAGACTCGCTCATCTACTACGAGAAGAAACGCGCTGAGGGAAAGAATCACAAACAGGCCGTTTTTGCCCTCGCGCGGCGCAGGATCAACGTGATCTGGGCGATGCTTCGAGACCACCAGCCCTATCAGCCAAGAACTCGAGCGGTCGTGGCTTGACAACAACTGTTTAGATTCTCGTTGCTGGGTCGCTCGCAGGGCGATCGGGGGTGCGCGAAGTAGACGGGCAGCTTCGTCGCGAGGGTGAGCTGCGCGTGCTTTGCCATCTCTGACCCATGATCCCAGGTGAGCGAGCCCCGCATATGCTTGTGGAGGTCCGTGACGTGTTCGATGAGGGCGTCCGCGACGCCGGCGGAGTCTTGTCCCTCGGGCAAGGCCGGAATGACGACGTGTCTGGAGTGACGCTCCACGAGCGTAACCGCGGCCGATTGGCCTCGAGCACCGATGATCAGTTCTTCTTCCCAGGCCCCTGGGACGCGCCGGTCCGACGCTGCTTCTGGCCGGTCATCGATCGAGACCATGCCCACGATCGGGACGCCCCGCTCGCCGAGACCCTTGCGGAGTTTCCTGTTCGTGCGCTTCGAGCGCAGCAAGTTTCCCTGAGTGACGAGCCCGCCTTTCGAGAGGACGTAGATCCACCGGTAGATCGCTTCGTGTGACATGGTCTTGCCGTAAGCGTCCGGGGAGAGACTCATGGTCTCAACGCTGGCTTCTTCCGCCTCGAGGCGCAACCTGCCGGCGATCTGTCGCGGTGTCCTAGACCGTTTCAAATCAGCGCGCACTCTGGCCGCGAGCACCTCGTCGGCCTCGATCAGCCGTGTTTGCGGGCGCCTTCGGCGCCGCTGCGCACGGCAATCAGCGGACACCGGGCTTGTACTCACCCGATGCCAACGAGTTCCGGCCGCGCTCTCGCCACACCACCGACCGATCTCGACTGATCAACTCGCTGATCTCCAGGTCAAAGAGCCCTTGCTTGAACACGACCGAGATCCTGAAAGGACAACACCCGACGCACCATCCAGCAAGTCCCTCGCTGCTACGACGCTATGACACCGCCGATCACCGCCTACCGCGAACCGAACCGAGCCCTGGGGCAGGCAGCGCTGCAAGCCGTCATCGGCTCGCTCAAGACGGGCATCCCAGCGGGGCTTGCCGAGCTGCGCAAGCTCGGCGGGCCGTTGATGTCCTCGCGTACTTC
Organism: Pseudoclavibacter sp. VKM Ac-2888; assembly: GCF_015351285.1. Taxonomy (NCBI): domain Bacteria; kingdom Bacillati; phylum Actinomycetota; class Actinomycetes; order Micrococcales; family Microbacteriaceae; genus Pseudoclavibacter; species Pseudoclavibacter sp. VKM Ac-2888. The sequence goes on along the minus strand of NZ_JADKSM010000001.1, from coordinate 91,063 downwards.
GATCATCCCGGCACGAGCAACGGACCCACCGAAGCGCTCAGCGGGCGCCTCGAGCACCTCCGCGGCATCGCGCTCGGCTTCCGCAACCTCACGAACTACATCGCCAGATCACTCCTCGAAACAGGAGGCTTCAGACCACTTCTACACTCCGGATTGCGATGAGCCGCTCAACGGTGCGTCCTTCGGCTTCGAGACCGATGTGATCGAAGATGCTGTCCTTGATCGCGTAAATGAAACGGATCGGCTCGTCGACCTGCGGCGACGCGTTCAACAAAGTGTTCAGCGCTCGGAGGGCTTCAAAGATGTGCGAGTCGCTGAAGCGATCGATGTCTTCGAAGATGACGATGTCACGGCCAGACACATCGAAGAAGTAGACGATCTCATCCAAGGACTTATCGAAGTAGGACACCGAGTTGTCGTCGAGCGTGACTGTCGCAGATCCCGCCGAGAGCTACTTGATGCGGAATCGGCCATAGAACAATCGACTCACCATAAGGGCTGCGGCTGCTGCCACAGCCCAGATGATCAGGTGCGTCCAAGCGCCAAGATCCTTTAGCAAGGAGAACGTCGCGATGATCTGCGCTGTCCAGCAGGAAGATGACGGCAACCGTGAGTCCAATCAGCGCGGCGGTACCAAGCTCTCCGAGCCATCCGAATCGCTCGATGCGGCGGAACCGGGATGCAGGCGTCTTCCGCGGATCCTGGCAGTAGAGGAGTTGGTTGATTAGCTCTTGCTGGATGCGGTTGGTCGGAGTGGTTGCCTGAACCGGCACAGCCTCATCGACTTTCGTGGCCTCGATAGGCGCTAGCGTCGACAGCGACAGCTCAACCACTCGGCGCATCTGCCGATTGGCGACCTCCTGCATTATGCTGCTCTTACCGACACCGTAGTTGCCGGACAAGGCGATGTTGCGGACATCGCGATCCGCAAGGGCAGCCTCGATCGCTGCGACGTAGCCCCCATGCTCATCGTCGATGTATCCCGGCGTCAGCGGGATCAGCTTCCAGGAGTCGACCGTTTCCGAGCGCTGCTCGTTGCGGCTCATACCGGGCCTCCGGCTTCCCAGTCCTCCGCGGCAAGTGGGGCGTCGTTGAGCTCGTCGCGTCGTGCCCGCCAGTCGGGCATGTGTAGATCCATGAGTTGGATGAACCGCGTGTTGTGGGTGCGCTCAATAAAGTGAATGAGTTCATGAACCACGATGTACTCGAGGCAGCGGGGGTTCTTCCTCGCGAGTTCCGGGTTGAGCCAGATCGAGCGGGTTTCAGGGTGACAGGTGCCCCATTTCGTTTTCATGTGGCGCACGACGACCTTGTCTGCCGCCTCGCCGACGATCGGCTGCCACTTGTACAAGAGGGCTGGAACCGCAGCTTTAAGTTCCTTGCGGTACCAGTGTTCAAGCACCACTTGACGCTGTGATTCGTTGTAGTCAGCCGGGGAAGTTAGCCACAACGTCTTGCCGGCCACACTTACCTTCGCTCGTCCATGTCGCGACACATCGAGGCGCAACCGCTCGCCCCATACGTGATGGGTCTCGCCCGAGAGCATGCGGCGCTCAGTCTGGCGCTCAGCATTCTGGAGTTGCTCACGCTGCTTCTTGATCCATGGCAAGCGCTGCACGACGGCCAGCCGGATTGCGCCCTCGTCAATCCGATGCGGTGCAGCGACTCGCACACGTCCGACGGGCGGGTATACGGAGATGTGCAGGTTCTTGATGTCTTTGTAGATGACATCAATCCCAAGCCCAGCAACCGTGAGGTAGGCATTAGCGGTACTCATTGCGAGCCTTCACCAACTCAAACAGTTCGTCGAAGCGATCAAACTCATCGGGAAGCGCGCGACGAATCTCGCGAGCCAGTGCACGCTCCTTCATACGGTTGCCGACCCAACCATGCTCACGCTGGTGCATCACGGTGTAGTCGATCACGATAGCGAGGTTGGTGTCAGCGAACTGGAAGTCCACCAGCGCACGCTGCGCTCCGCTCGTAGCCCAGTCGGGATACACCGTCTCGGACTCTTGCTTACCAACTTTGGTGGCCAACGCAAGCAGTTTTTCGAGGTATGCCTTGTAGTCGAGCGCATCCTGACGCCGCTGCCCTATGAGCGCGTCAAGAAGCTCGGACATCCGGTCGTAGTACCGCGGGTTCAGCGCGCGCTCATCCACGATCGTCTTTCGGACATTGTTGACGATCGTCTCCGCCGCGGCTTCGGGGTTCTTGCGGATATTGGGCGGCAACGTATCGAGCGCGCCTTCACCACGCTCGACGATGAGATCGACGAGTCCCTTGTTGAACGTCGCCACCACCTCGGATGGGTCGGCTCGGATGTAGGTATCCAGGAGCGCTCGCATCCCGGCCTCGAACTGCTTCACGTCGATGTTCTCGCCAGCCCCTAGCTCAACTTCATCGCGAACGGCGACAAAGTGCGCCACCTCATTTTTTAGGGCTGCAGCTTCAGCCGGTGAGTACCCGGCCTCATCCATGTCGTTGGCCAATGCTGTGTAAGCGCGCACCAGACCCGAAACGCTCTTGTACAGCTCGACGCGCTTGATCTCATTGGCCTTGATCTGAGCGGCGTCCCCCGGCACTGAAGCCACAAAGTAGTGCTGGTACTCGAGCGTGCCTTTGGGCGGAGCCACGGGTTCGACCAGCGCACGGATCTTCTCAAGCGCCTCGTCGAGATCGATACACCCCTGCGCGACGCGATCCTTGAGGAGCCCCTCGACATCCTTCTCTTCGTAACCGTCCAGCGCACCAGACGTGTAATCGGTGATCGCGGTCTCGAGCGAGTTGAACAGGTCGCGGTAGTCAATGATGTAGCCGTAGGTCTTGTCATCGCCGTCCAGACGATTGACTCGACAGATTGCCTGGAACAGGCCGTGGTCGCGCATCTTCTTATCGACGTAGAGGTAAGTGGCGCTCGGGGCATCAAAACCGGTCAAGAGCTTGTCGACCACGATCAGCAGGCGCATCTGGCCGGGCTCTTCGATGAAGCGGCGCTTGACCTCCTTCTCAAACTCCTTGATCCGACCGACCGCCTCGTCGGCCGAGACCCCGAAGAAGTCGGCCAGCATCTGTCGGTAGATGCCGTATTGACGCAACTTCTCGGTCGCACCCTCGCCAGAATCTTCCTTGGAGATATCGCTCGGGTTCGGTATGTAGCTCGTGACGATGGCGACCTTGTCCTTGAAGCCCGCGTTCACGAACATCTCGTAGAACTTGCACGCCTGGTAGATGCTCTCGCCCACAAGCATCGCGTTGCCCCGACCACTCACCAAGCGGGGTTCAGTCTCCATGTCCAGCAGAATGTCTTGGACAATCTGCTTCGCCCGAGGCTCGGCAGACACCACCTTCTGCATCGTGCCCCATTTCTTCTTGAGGCGGGCCCTGCTGAGGTCGGTGAGGCCCTTCGTCTTCGCCTCGAACCACTTGTCGACCCTCTCGGGGCTGCTGAGATCCTGCGCAATGTTGCGCGCTTCGTAGCGGAGGTCTAGGACGACGCCGTCCTCAACCGCTTCATCGAACTTGTACGTGTGGATGAAGGAGCCGAAGGTCTCAATGCTGGTGGCCTTGTCGGCTTTGAGCAGCGGCGTACCTGTGAAGCCGATGAACATCGCCCTAGGCAGCAACTCCTTCATCGCGCGGTGCATCTTGCCAGATTGGGTACGGTGCGCTTCGTCAACGAACACGAAGAAATCACCCTTGGCCGCGAATCCAGCCGGGACGCGGGAGTGCAGTTCCGCGATGAGGTCATCGCTGGATCGATCAACCTCGCGGTCATCTTGACCGCGGAACTTGTGGACGAGGGAAGTGATCAGCCACGGATCGTGCGTGTTGAGCTGCGTGAGCAAGTCGACGCCCGACGTCGTGCGGTAGATGCTCTCGTTCACCCCGCCAAAGACCTTCTCGATCTGATCATCGAGTTCTGTTCGGTCGGTAATAATCAGGACGCGGGCTTCTGGCAGGTGCTCACGGATCCACTTGGCGAGCCACACCATGGTCAGGCTCTTACCCGAGCCTTGGGTGTGCCAAATGATGCCGCCTTCACGCTTGGCGATACGCGCCTGAGTGGCCTTCACCCCAAAGAACTGGTTGTGCCGGGCGGTCTTCTTCTTGCCCGCGTCGAACACCATGAAGTCGTGAATCAGCTCGAGGAAGCGATCCTTCGAGCACATCTGCAAGATCGCCTTGTCCAGCGTCTCGACGACATCAGCGCCGACGGTGCTGTGCTCGGGCTCTTTCCAGGCCAGCCAGTACTTCTCGGGGGTCTCGATCACGCCGTAGCGCAGGCCCTCGACGTCGTTGCCTGCGAACACGAACTGGACGGTGGAAAAGAACGGCCGAATGAAGTCTGCACGCTGGTTGCCGATGTTCTGACGGATCCCCTCGGCGACGCTCACCTTTGAGCGCTTGAACTCAATGATCCCCAGCGCCAAGCCATTGATGTAGAGCACGACGTCAGGGCGCTTGTTATGCTCGCCGGCGATTGCGACCTCTTCAGCCACGACGAAGTGGTTCGCCTCGGGCCGATCCCAGTCGACAGGCCAGACGGTCTCAAACTGATCTCCCACACCGCGCTTGATCTTCACGCCGTAGCGAAGCAGCTCGTACATCTCACGGTTGGCCTCGTACAATGTGCGGGCACCACCGACCGATGCGGCCTTCGTGATCTCGTTGATCGTCTTGCCGACGACTTCTTCGTCGTACCCACGAGCTAGAAGGTTGTCGCGCAGATAGGCGTCTTCGATGTTCGTGTTCGTCCCACGGTCTTCCCAGTTGCCGCCGTACTCATAGCCGAGGCGATCCGTGAAGAACCTGACGACTCGGTCCTGCGTCTTACGTTCGATCTGTCCAACCGTGCTCATACTGCGTCCTCTTTGACGGGCAGGCGAGTGCGCCCGGTGAGCAGCTCCTGCATCATGCCTTGCTTGATCGCTTTGGTGGCTTCGAGACGACGTTCGAGAACTTTGGTCTCTGCATCGGCATCGATCAGTACCTGAGCGATCGCACGCTGCTCAGCTAGCCGAGGAATCTTGACTTCGATCCCGGCAAGAACTCGCCAGTTGATGTGGACGACGGCATCACCTTGTCCACCGCGTGCCTTCTGAACTGCTACCTCTGGTGTATTTAGCAGAGTCGCCAAGTACACGGGGTCGTAGTCGATGCCGCGCAAGACAATGATGTCTCCACCCGCGACGGCAGGAGCATCGCCAATGTAGGCGACGTTCATTCCGATCTCACTCTTCGTCTCGCCGGAACCGGCGAAGAGGATGTCTCCGTAGGCGAGGGGAAGAGACGTCGCTGCCACCGCCTGATCAACAAACGAAACTGTCGAAGCAGTGTAGTCATCGAAGGTGGTGTAGATCTCACCGTACCGGATGCATGGCACTCCGGACGGTCGAACCTGGTCGCGCTTGATGCCGCTACCGCGCAGGAATGTACCGAGCGTCGACAGGCGTCGTGTGGACCATTCGCCCGTGAAGCTGGGAAGTCGCGTACGTCCGGTAAGCAGCTCCTGCATCATGCCTTGCTTGATCGCACGTTTCTTGACGAGGAGCTTCTCTAGCCCGTAGACCAGAACGTCAGTGTCTTCAAGGGCCGCACCAATCATCTGTTGCTCAGAATCAGGTGGAACCAGTAGCTCGTATCCGGCGAGTCCTTCACGATTGATCTTGGGAATCCCACTTCGCATCGACTCACCTATTGCGAAGTTCGTGAAGACACGTCCGAGAAGAAGATTCAAAATGTATCTACCATCAGCGCCTCGTCTTGGAGCCAAGGCGTACATATCTGCGCTGCACAGTGCATGGAAATCCGCTCGATACGCCTTCATGAGATACGGGCGGATCTTGCTATAGATGATATCGCCCGGATTCACAACGTACTTGCCACTGATCGCACCCTGTTCCTTGGCTGATCGAGTCGCTAGAAGTCGCCCGGTTCCGCTCTCAATATGATCTGGTGCAACAAGCGGCATATCTCGATACTGCGGCAGTTTCGGATCGACCTGGCCGCTACGAATCGAGACCAGATTGAGCAGCCGCTCCATCTTCCATTCTTGAAGCGTCTCCAACATCACACCCGCACCCCCATACTGGCCAGGTGGGCTGCAACCTTTAAGCTCAATGACCCAACGATGATGTCGAGGTCTCCAACTGTTTGCTCGTATCGCGTGCCGAGAACGTTCAGACGCTGCACGAGCTTCTGGATCAGTGCCGCGCGCTCCGCCTGAACGCCGGCGATCACCCGCTCGCCCCACTTGTCGTCGATGACCAGCGTCTGGACGTCAGACGCCGTGAGCTGGGTGTACTGATTGAGCGTCATCTGGTCGAGCCTGAGTCGGGCTTCCTTCGCAGACTTTTTGGCAGCTGCCTCCACCTTGAACAGCCCAATGACGTGGACGAGCGCGTCTATCTCGTCGCTATCGGCACCTTCGGCTCGAGCCGCTTTGAGTCGAGCAGTGGCGTATGCGTTCGTAACCTTGCCGTTGTCATCAGTTGCGTCGAAGAGCAACCCCTCGTCGACAGCATGCTCTTCCACGTACTCCTCGATCACCAGGCCAGCAGCCTCGACTGCTGCTTCCCGCGCATCAAGCTCAGCCTGTTCCTTGGCGAAGTAGCGAGCGATTATCAGGGCTGGCGGCACCAAGTCCATCACCCAGCGTTGCGCTTTGACTCCGGTGCCGAACGTAACATCGGCCAGTTCGTACTTCGGCTTCTTGTGCTTGTCGTAGCCGAGAATGCGGGCAGCACGTGGCTTGGCTGCGCCGTCCCAGCCTTCGCTCATGATCAAAGCGACGTCGTCGTTCATAACGTCGTTCCAGTAGCTCATCAGCTGCTCGTACACGCCGTACTCGTCGAGCACTGGCTGTGCGCGGAAAGCGTTCAGGAGGCTGTCGCCCAGCTCAGCCACCAGTTCGACGGGGCGAGTGTTGTGGGTGATCCCCTGCAAGCGCGATCGATGTTCGATCCACCAGCTCGTGACTGCATCATTGGTGTTGATTACGAACGATGCATATTCACTGGAGCTGGTGATCGTGCTATGAATGCGGGCTTTCTCGCTCGCCAGCTCGCTATATCCCTCGCGCAGCGGCTGGAAGAGGGCAGGGCGCAAGCTCGGGAAGGCATCCCAGTAGGCGCTGAGCGCATCGAGATCGCGGTTCGGCACACCACCCTTGAGATGGGCGTGCAGATCTTGGATGTCTTCAGGCTCAGAGCCGTCGATGTACCGCGGAATATTGAGGTTGTAGTCGTTCTTTGCATCGGCGATCTCAGACAGCGGCACCATTCGCGAGTAGCGATCGATCTCTTTCTGGTTCTCGAATGCATCGATGATTAGGTGCATGTCACGCGGGCGGAGTCGGTTCTTGTTGCCGTCCTTCTCGAAACCCTTGCTGGCGTCGATCATGAAGACGCCGGTTCGCCCGACGGCGTTCTCCTTGTCGAGCACGATGATGCAGGCAGGGATGCCGGTGCCGTAGAAGAGGTTCGCTGGTAGGCCGATGATTCCCCTGATGTATCCGCGCTTCAGAAGCTCCTTACGGATAGTGCCCTCGGAATTCCCGCGGAAGAGCACGCCGTGGGGCAGGATCACTGCGCCAACTCCGGTGCTCTTGAGGCTCTTGATCATGTGGAGAAGGAAGGCGTAGTCGCCGTTCTTCTCCGGTGGCCGGCCGTAGCCATCGAACCGCCCGTACTCATTCTCGAGTCCGTTGTTCCATGACTTGACACTGAACGGAGGATTCGCGACCAGATAGTCAAAAGTCTGCAGTGCGTGGCCACGAAGGAACTGTGGACTGGTGATCGTGTCACCCTGGCGGACCTCGGCGGTGGCGTTGCCGTGCAGCACCATGTTCATCACCGCGAGCGCGCGGGTGGCGTTGTCCTTCTCCTGGCCGTAGATCGTCAGGCCGTTCGGCGCCGCGTCGGCAACCTTGAGCAGCAGCGAGCCAGACCCACACGTTGGGTCGTAGACGGTCGCGGACTTCGGCGTATCCGCCTTGATGCCGATGAGTGCCGCCATCACCCGTGAGACTTCGGCGGGGGTGTAGAACTGGCCCTTGCTCTTGCCAGATTCGCTGGCGAAGTGACGCATCAGGTACTCATAGGCGTCACCGAGCAAGTCGTCGCCCCCGGCCCGCGAGCCTGAGAAGTCCAGATCTTGGAAGATACCAATCAACTTGGTGAGCCGGTCGACCAGCTCCTTGCCCTTGCCGAGCTTGTCAGGGTCGTCGAAGTCGGCGTTGTTGATGACGCCCTGTAGGTCGTTGGCGTCCGCGAGCTTACGGATCGCAACGTTGAGCTGCTCACCGATGTCTGGCTGCCCCTTAAGCTTCACCAGGTCGTCGAATGAACCACCCTCGGGTACCTCAACGTCAGCGTACGGGTCGGCCGTAGCCTTGTCGGAGACGTACTTTACAAAGAGCAAAGTGAGGACGTAGTCCTTGTACTGGCTGGCATCCATGCCGCCACGAAGCTCGTCGGCGCCTGCCCACAGCGAGCTGTACAGGTCTGACTTCTTTAGCGCCATCTTGTGCTGCTCCTTCGCGCCGTAGGCGCCGTCAACCTGACTTTATCCCTCGGCACTAGAGGCTATCGGCAGGCTCTCTCGAATAGTCCCGACATGCCGCAGATGTGCTTCCCGAGCGTTCTGGCGCCGGCTCTGTTCATTGGAGGTCGCAGGCCATCTGCAACCCCTGGCGAGCCTGATGCTGGACCATGAGCGAAGGACATCTCGCAATCCCGGCCACCATCGCTGTCATGTGTCGATCTGAGCCCGCGCGCGCGTTCAACCTCGGGAGGTCTGGACGATACAACCGCCCAACACCTGCCAAGGCGATGTCGTCGGCGACACGCAGCGTCGCGGCGGTGCCTTGCCTTGCCTTGCCTTGCCTTGCCTTGCTCGAGGCTCGCGTGCACGGCACTGGCAGAGAGCTCTGCCGCATGCATCGGGCGAACCCACGTCAAGCTCCTCATCCAGTGCCTCGACGTGACCGTCATCAACGAAACCACCGGCGAAGTCCTCCGTGAGCTCACCATCGACCTCAGCTAGGACTACCAACCCGCCGGCAAACCCGAGGCACCCACCGGAAAAACGAAATAGCTCGAACCTGCAACTGCAGGTTCGAGCTATTCCGACGTCTCGCGACATCACACCGTCGGGCTGACAAGATTTGAACTTGCGACCCCCTGACCCCCAGTCAGGTGCGCTACCAAGCTGCGCCACAGCCCGTGGCATCCGCCGCCCTCGCGGGCAACTCGACCATGTTAGCCGATTCTGCGGAGTCCGCGCACCACCGCGTCGAAACTCGCGACACGAGCGGCGCACGGACCCGGCCTGTGGGTCAGTTGTAGAGCATCCCGCCGTCGACCAGCAGGACCTGGCCGGTGACGTAACCCGCGTTCGGGCTCGCGAAGAACGAGACCACTCCAGCGACGTCCTCTGGCGTCTCCATGCGGCCGAGCTGAATCGACTCGACGTTCTCCTTCAAGTTCTGGCCGAGCGGCTTGCCGTTGATCTTCGACAGCTCGCTGTCGATGAGCTCCCACATACCCGTGCCCACGATGCCGGGGCCGTACGCGTTCACCGTGATGCCGTGCGTCGCGAGCTCCTGTGCAGCGACCTGCGTGAGGCCGCGCACTGCGAACTTCGACGCCGAGTACGCGCCCAGGATAGGGAAGCCCTTGATGGCCGCGATCGACGCCGCCGAGATGATGCGCCCCTTCACTCCCCGCTCGATGAACGACTTCGCCGCGGCCTGAATGCCGTACACAACCGAGTTCACGTTGATCTGGAAGATCTTGTTGAGCTCCTCCTCTGTGATGTCGAGGATCGGCTTCACCTGCGCGATGCCGGCGTTGTTGACGATCACGTCGAACCCGCCGAGCTTCTCGACCGCCGTCGCGACGGCAGCCTCGACGTCAGCCTTCTTCGACACATCCGCCGCCACGAACACGGCGCGACGCCCCAGCGCTTCGATCTCGGCGACAACCCCGGCAGCCTTCTCCGCCTGAAAGTCGAGGTCGGCGACCACGATGTCGTAGCCATCCGCAGCCAGCTTCAGCGCAATCCCGCGCCCAATTCCCTGACCCGCTCCGGTGACAAGCGCGACCTGTGTGTCGGTCATGACAACTCCTAACTCGAGGTGCGGCCGAGCAGGCTTCGCCTGCGACCGCTGAACGACGCCACGGTAGGCGCGCATCCACGCCACCCGCGAAGGCACCGGATGCGCGACGCAACTCCCCCGCGGCATGCCACCCGACGACACCCCACGCAACCCTCGGCAACCCCCGATCACCTCCTCCAGGCAACCCGCACGCGAATGGGGTTGAATCGACTCCTGGCGCCCCGACTCCAGCACGATGCCAGCAGACGCAGCGACGCGAGCCGGTCCGCCAGAAAGGCGACGGCATGACGCTCCCCCTCGAAGCGGCGTTCCCCTCCACCCAAGACCTCACCTCATACTCGCGGCTCCTCAGAGATGTCTACGACGCGGAATTCTCCGGCAAGCAGGCCCCCGCACATCCGCGAGACGTCATCGCCGACTCGTGGGCGCGGCTCCGCCGCCGAGGCGTGCGACCGAGTCGCGGGCCCGCGAGCGCAAAACCCGCCGAGCCCACCTCCGCTGGAACTGCTACAACGAACGAACTCGACTCCGACGCCCTACTCCTGACATCGCTCATCCGTGCGAACCTCGGCCACCTCTCGACCCTCCTGCGCGACGACACCGCCGTCCTCGTCATCAGCGACCGCCACGGCCGCATCGTCGCCCGCAGCGGCGGCACGCGAATGCTGTCCCGCGCCGACGACCTCGGCTTCGTCGAAGGCGCAGCGTGGGGCGAGAACAGCGTCGGAACGAACGCCATCGGCACGGCCCTCGCCGCCCGGCGCCCGGTCCAGGTGCACGGAGCAGAGCACTACTCCCGCTCGCAGCACCTCTGGAGTTGCACCGCAGCCCCCGTCCGCGACCCTAGAAACGGCCGAACGCTCGGCACCGTCGACCTCTCCTTCGAAGTCGCCGACGCGCACCCCATGTCGCTCGGCCTCATCTCCCTCCTAGCTCAGGCGGCCGCACAAGACCTCCGCGAGCGCCACCACTGCGACATCACCGAGCTGCGAGCCGCGAGCTTCAGCGCCACCCGCGAGCTCGACCATCCGTGGGCCGTCGTCGACGAATGGGGCTGGGTTGCCGCTTCCCATGGGGTCGACGTGAGCTCCCGCATCCCGCTCCCCCGCGGCCTCAAGTCGGGCGACACCTGGACCACCCCATCAGGTGAAGTGCTGGTGACCGGGCTCGAGCGGGGCTTCCTGCTGGGCCCGGCACGTGCATCGAGAAGACCAGCGGATGCGGCGCCCGAGACCACGATCACCCTGTCGGCAACAGGCACGGGTGCGCTCGTCGAACTGCGCACCCCGACCGAAGCTCGCGAAGTGCGCATCCCCTCCCGCCAAGCTGACATCCTCTTCCTCCTAGCCGCCTCGCCCCGAGGACTCACCGCTCCCGAGCTCTCAACCTGCCTCTACGGAACTCCGGAACGCGACGTGACCGTGCGGGCCGAGATCAGCCGCCTCCGCCGCCACCTCGGGGACGTGCTCGTCGCCGCGCCCTACCGGTTCGCGCCCGGCATCGCCGTCACTGCGACAGACAACTGACCCACCACATCCACCCGGCCGATTGTTCGCACATTCTGCCGCCTGGGAATAGCCTGGTACCCGCGCAGTGTTGCGAACCCAGTCCCCTATCTCAGAAGCAGAGGTCCGCAACATGCAGGTCATGCCCGAACTCACCCCCTTCCGGCGCGGAATCGCCCTCTTCGCGCTTGCGCTCGGAGGCTTCGGCATCGGTGTCACCGAGTTCGCCACGATGGGTCTGCTACCCGACATCGCCCGCGAGCTGCTCCCCGGCTTCGAGCAGAACCCGGATGCGGTGATCGCGCAGGCCGGCATCCTCATCTCCGCCTACGCCCTCGGCGTTGTCGTCGGGGCTCCCGTGTTCGCGGTGCTCGCGGCACGTATGTCGCAGACGAAGCTCGCCTTCTGGCTGCTCGGCATCTTCATCGTCGCCTCCGCAGCATCCGCCCTCATGCCCGACTTCGGCACGACCGCCGTCATGCGATTCGTCGCGGCGCTCCCCCACGGCGCGTACTTCGGCGTCGCGTCGCTGCTCGCCGCCCGCATCATGGGACCAGGCAAGCAGGGCCAGGGCGTCGCACTCGCACTGTCCGGCCTCACGATCGCCAACATCTTCGGCGTGCCCCTCGCGACCTGGCTCGGCCAGGCCAGCGGCTGGCGCTACGCGTACGTGCTCGTCGCCGCGATCTTCTTCGTCACGTTCCTGCTCGTGTTCTTCTTCGTGCCCCGCTACCCCGGCAACCCCGAGCGCAGCGCCATGAAGGAGCTCATCGCCTTCAAGAACCCGCGCCTCTGGATCATGGTGGCCGTCGGCGCCATCGGCTTCGGCGGCTTCTTCGCCGTCTACTCGTACATCGCCGAGGTCACGACCCGCGAGACGGGCCTCGGCCCCGGCATCGTGCCGTGGGTGCTCGCGACCCTCGGCGTCGGCATGACCCTCGGCAACCTCATCGGCGGATGGGCGGCAGACCGCAACCTGACTCGCACCATGTTCGTCGGCTTCGGCTCGTTCATCGCCTCGCTCGTCTTTTACAGCCTCATCGCGTCGAACCCGGTCGGCCTGTTCGTCGCCGTGTTCTTCCTCGGCCTCACCTCGTCGTCGCTGCTCCCTGCCATCCAGTCGCGCCTCGTGCGCATCGCCGACGAAGCCGCGCTGCTCGGAGCGGCCATCAACCACGCCGCGTTCAACGTCGGCAACAGCCTCGGCGCGTGGCTCGGCGGCATGGTCATCGCGGGCGGCCTCGGCTACCTCGCCCCCGGCTGGGTGGGCGTCGTCCTCGCCGTCCTCGGCATGGGCCTCACCGCGCTCGGCGTCTCCGTCGAACGCCGCGACAAGCGCCACTCCCTCGACACCACCGGCCTGCGCACGATCCCCGCAGCCGAACGCGCCGACATCGGAGCCTGACCCACCAAGCGCTGCCCTGCGTTTCGCCCTCTGAGAGTCACCTCAGAGGGCGAAACGCCGGGCAGCGATCGCCGAGAGCCGAGGCCGGCGGAGGCGGGCCCAGCCGGAGCCGGGCAGCGGGCAGTGGTCGCCGAGAGCGCCCGCGCGGGGCGCAACCCCCAGGAGCGCCTACTGCACCGTCGACGCGAACATATTCAGGCCGAGCTTGTTCGACAGGTGCCGGGTCGCGCGGATGCCGCGCACGCTGTTGCCGGCCGCATCCAGTGGCGGGGAGAACGTCGCGAGCGAGCCCTTGCCCGGCGCGATCGTGACGATGCCGCCGGAGACACCGCTCTTGCCCGGCATGCCCACCTCGAACAGCCAGTCACCGCTCGCCTCGTACATGCCGTTCGTCGCCATCACCGACAGCACGTCGCGGCTCACGGACGGATCGACGACATCCACGCCGGAGATGGGGCAGTCGCCGCCGTCGGCGAGCGTCGCGCCCATCGTGGCGAGGTCCTCGGCGGTCACGAGCAGCGAGCACTGCCGCGTGTACAGCTCGGTCACCTGCGTCGGGTCGAGCGAGATGTGCCCGTAGCTCTCGAGCAGCCTCGCGATGCTGCGGTTGCGAGTGTTGGTCTTCATCTCCGACTCGTAGACGCGCTCGTCGATCTCGAGCGGGTAGCCGACGAAGTTCGACAGCCCCGCGTGGATGAAGTCCCACTTCTCATCCCACGTCTTCCCGGGCACGAGCGACGTCGTCGCGATCGCCCCCGCGTTGACGAGCGGGTTCATGGTGCGTCCGCCGTTGAGCTCGATCGCCATGACCGAGTTGAACGGCAGCCCCGTGTTGTTGACGCCGATCCGCTCGCGCACCTCCTCGTGCCCCAGCTCCTGCACGACCAGCGCGTAGACGAACGCCTTCGAGATCGACTGGATCGAGAACTTGAGCTGCGCGTCCCCGAACGAGAACCGGTGCCCGTTCGCCGAGGTGAGGCTCAGCCCGAACCAGGACGAGTCGGCCTCCGCGAGCGCGGGAATGTAGTCGGCGACGGCGCCGTCCTGCACGTGGCGGTACCGCTCGTAGGTCTCGGAGAGCATCTCCCGCACGTGATCGGCATCCGGCAGCCTGCCAGTCGAGACCACGCGAGTGTCGGGATGCACGAGGTCCGGCTCGCTTGGGAACGCGGTCGGGTGTTCCGGCAGGAGCGTCTGTTCGGGGAGAGTCGTCACGACCCCGAATCTAGTCCTGCACGGTGCCCGACGCGAAGAGGTTCATGCCGAGCTCATTCGACAGGTGCCTGGCCGCCTTGATGCCGCGCACGCTGTTGCCGGCGTCGTCGAGGCGCGGCGAGTAGCTCGCGAAGCCGCCCTTGCCTGGGGCGATCGTCACGAGCCCGCCCGAGACGCCGCTCTTCGCGGGCATCCCGATCTCGTACAGCCACTCGCCGCTCGCCTCGTACAGGCCGTTCGCGGCCATCACGGCGAGCGCGTCCCTGGATGCACCCTGCCCGATGACCTGCTCGCCCGTCTTCGGGTTCCTCCCGCCGTCGGCGAGCGTCGCGCCCATGACGGCCAGGTCCTCGGTGGTGACGAGCAGCGCGCACTGCCGCGTGTACAGCTCGGTGACCTCGTGCGGGTCGAGGGTGATGTGCCCGTAGCTCTGCAGGAGCCGCGCGATGCCCTGGTTGCGGATGTTGTTCTCGCGCTCCGAGGCGAACGCCTCCTCGTCGATCTCGAGGTCGCGCCCCGCGAAGGCGGAGAGGCCGCTCAGGATGAAGTCCCACTTCTCCTCCCACGTCTCCCCCGGTGCGAGCGCCGACGTGGCCAGCGCACCCGCGTTGACGAGGGGGTTCATGGTCCGGCCGCCGTTCAGCTCGATCGCCATGACCGAGTCGAACGGCAGGCCCGTGTTGTTCACGCCCACCAGCTCGCGCGCCTTCGTGTGCCCGACCTCCTCGCGCACGAGCGCGAACACGAAGGCCTTCGAGATCGACTGGATCGTGAACAGCAGCTCAGCGTCGCCGCGACTGTACGACTGCCCCTCGGTCGAGACGATGCAGATCCCGAACAGGTCCGGGTCTGCATCCGCCAACGCCGGAATGTAGTCGGGCACCTCGCCGTCGTCGACCGACGAGAACTGCTCGTACGTCTCGTCGACCGCGGTCTTGACGTCGTCGGAGTCAGGCAGCTGCCCCGTCGAGATCGCCGAGCGGCTCGAGTGCACCATCTCCGGCTCATCGCCGAACATGTGCGTTGCGTCCACCGTGGTCTGCGTCATGTGGGCAACCCTAGCCAGCCCCGCACGGCGGGCAGCTGACCGAACCGGGGCGAAGCCGGGATCGGCCCAGGCAGGTGAGAGAACCCTGGACATCCGGGTAGCCCGGTTGCGGCAACTACTTGCATAAATGAAACTAGATGCACGCATCAATCGATGGAGAGGAAAATCGATGACCGAAGCAGAGCACCCCGAGCAGCTCCGACTGCCACAGAGCCCCAAGCGCACACTCTCGGCCTTCGATTGGGTGATGCTCCTCGGCATCCCCGTTGTCGCCTACTTCGGCGTGGCAGGTGCGGCCGTCGGCAACACCGCCGGCCTCGTCCTCACCGGGTTCGCCGCGCTCGCCATGGTCGCCTTCCGCGCGCTTCGGGTCGGCAGGAGGAACGAGCCGCACATCGCGCCGTGGACCCACTGGCTGTCGATCGGCGTCGCTGTCGCCTCCTTCGTCACCGCGTGGAACGCGTTCCGAGCCGCTCCCCTCGACACCGGCATCGTCTTCACGCTGCCCCTCGTCCCGGTGGCACTGTTCTTCGCCCTCGTCATCGCCGTCTTCCGGAAGCCGCGGCCGTGAGCGAGACCCCAGAGCTCCGAGCGCTGTTCTCACCGCCGCGGTTCAAGGTGCTCGGGTTCCTCGTGCAGGTCGAGGAGTCTGACTACGCCTCCATCGGGGAGTTCACCGGCCTCGGCGTTCCGGAGATCTCGAGAACCGTGAAGTTCCTGGACGAGGCAGGCCTCGTCCAGGTCAGAAAGGGCCAGAAGGGCCGCTACCCGCAGACCCTCGTGCGCGCTACGCCGAGCGGACGAGAGCGGTTCCGCGAACTCCTGGCCGACTTGCAGCGCTACGGGCTGGGTGGTTGAACCACCCAGCCCGTAGCCGACTCGCCCAGGGATGGGCGACCCGTCAGGAAGCCCGCATCAATCGCTGAAGAGGCTGCACTGCACGGCACCGGCCGCGAGGCTCGCGGCCACGCCCGCGATGCCGCCGGCGACTCCGGCGCGCACGAGCTTCGGGCCGACCTTCTCCGCGACCTCGTCCCACTTCTTGTCGCGGATGAGCTCGGCGATCTCGCCGCTGACGATGCCGGAGATCAGTCCGATGACGCTGTTCTCGACCATGCAGTCCACGAACGCGTTCCCCGTAGATGCGGCGCGGGCCTGGGATGACTGCAAGGCCTGCGGTCCAGCGCCCTGCGCACGCGCCGCCTCGAGCGAGGCACCGATGTCGGCGGCTTCCTGCTCGCCGATGATCGATGCGGCCTTCTCTTGGTCGTAGGAGACGACGCCGTCGGGCCCGAGGATGAGCGCCTCTTCGAAGAGGCTCTCGAGGGTCTGCGCCAATTCGGCTTCCTGCCCCTGCGTCATCGCACCGGACGATGCCGCCGTGAACGTCGTCGTGCTCGGCGAAGCTGTTGCGGTCGTGGGAACGAAGAATGCAGCAGCGAGCGTCGCGGCCGTCGCGCTCATGACCAACCTGTTGCGAACCTTCATGATCACTCCAATTCATCTTGTGTGTCGGGCGGGGGCGAGCCCCCGCTTTCTGTGTGAGATTTCCTTGGTGGAGGTCGTGGTGACCTCCGGCAACAAGTCTTCCAGGCGGCACGCGCGCTACCCCAGCTCGGCGGACCGGTCGACGCGCTGGGCGAATCAAAGCGCGCGAAGAACCGGAAGGCAGCGCGATCCAGGCAGCTCTGCAGGAATACTGCAGTGATTCTGCGCGTGCTCGCCGCTCCTGCCCACGTGCTTGCCAGGACCCTCCCAAGGGGAGTCCGGGCGTGTCACTCAGTCGAGGCGCACCGGAGCAAGCTCCGACCACACATCCCCCGGCCCCGGGTTCCCGGCAGCGGATGCGCCCCCGAGGTGCTTCGCGACGCCCCACACAGCGTTGAGGGCCGTCGTCACCGCACCCTCAGCCCAGCCCGCCGTGAACGAGATGTCGTCGCCCGCGAGGAAGATGCCCCGCTGGTGGTCGTCGAGCTCGTCCTGCACGAAGTGCCCGAAGAGGCGTTCCTGGTACCGGTAGTGACCCGGCAGGTTGTTCTTGAACGCGCCCATGTAGTTGGGGTCGGCTTCCCACGAGACGGTGATCGGCTCCCCCACGATGTGCGCGCCGATGTCGAGGCCAGGGTAGATCTTGTCGAGCGAATGCAGCATGAGCCGCGTGCGCTCCGACGCGTCGAGGGCCAGCCACTTCAGGGCGTCGTCGTTCCACGTGTAGGAGAGCAGGATTACGGCGGGCTTGTCGGGGCCCTCGTCGATGAGGTACGTCGCGCGGGGCAGGCGGTCGGTGAGCGTCATGCTCATGACGGGCTTCCCCGTCGCCGGGTCCAGGTCGCGCCAGAAGGGCCGGTCGACCATCACGAACGTCTTCGACGAGAGCATGTAGTGGCTCTTCTCGATGGCCGTCCACATCTCAGGCGTGAACAGCTCTTCATCCGTGTCGATGCGCGCCGACAGCAGCCACGACTGGCAGGTCACGATGGCGGACGCGAACTCCTGCGTGCGCCCCCACTTCTCCGTGATGCTGACGCCACCGTTCTGCCCGCGCTTGATAGCGGCGACCGCACCCCGCGGCACCCCGCCGTGCAGGCTCGCGAGGCTCGTGCCCTCGGGCCAGTGCTCCAGCTCCGTCGGCTCGTGGTGCCACAGGTCGACGGGCAGCTTCTGCGCCCCGCCCACGATGCGGCGGTGCGCGTCGTCGGCGTTCGTGAACACGACCCGCAGGATCTCGAGGATCGAGTTGCCGAAGTCGGTGTCCCAACCACCCGTGCCGAAGCCCACCTGCCCGAACGCCTCGATGTGCTCGAAGCTGAGATCCCTGAAGGCCGCGCTCTCTGCCACGAATCCATAGAACGAACGGTTGTCGAACTTCTCGACCAGCTCGTTCCATGCGGCCTTCAGGGTCTCCGTATCGCGTGCGCGGATGGCGTCCTGGATGCGAACCAGGTCGGCCTCCTCCGTCAGCGCACGCTTCCACGCCTCCGCCACCTCCGTGAAGAACGGGGGCAGGTCGGCGGGAGTCTCGGCGTAGAACGACGTGCCGGCGAGCTCGATGACCGTCGACGGCGTCACCTCCGCCAGCGGGTTCGGGAACGCCTGCGTCTCCAACCCGACGAGATCGACGTAGTGGTAGAACGCACGCCCAGACTCTGGGAAGCGCATGCCGCCCAGGTCGGCGATGACACTCGGCGCCGCATCGAACGACCGCGTCTTGAGGCGCCCGCCGATGCTGTCCGCCTCGAAGATGACGGGCTTCAGCCCCATCTTCATGAGCTCGTACGCGGCGACGACACCCGCGAGACCGGCGCCGACGACGGCGACCTCGGTGCCGTGCATCCGCTCCGGCACCGAGCCAAGGCCGGCCGGGTGCGTGAGGAACTCGTCGTAGCTGAACGGGAAGTCCGGGTTGAGCATGGTCACCGGCTGGGAGTCCTGCGGCGTGGATGCGCCTTCCGCGCGCTGCGGGCCGCTCGGCATCGGGGTCGCGATGGTCACTTGTGCTCCTTCATGATGACGGGGGTCGCGGCGGTCGCCGCGTTGACGTAGTCGTTCTCGCTCATGGCGCCGACGATGGAGTGCTTCCGACCGTACGCGAAGTACAGGCCGACACCCACGAGCATCCACAGCCCGAACACCATCCAGGTGGTGCCGCCGAGCGTGACCATGAGGCCGAGGCACATGACGATGCCGAGGATCGGCACGACGGGGAAGAACGGCACCTTGTAGCTGCGCGGCAGCTCGGGGCGGGCGCGGCGCAGGTAGATGACCGAGAGGTTGACGAGCGCGAACGCGAACAGTGTGCCGATGCTCGTCGCATCCGCCAGCTCGCCGAGCGGGATGAACGCGGCGACGACCGCGATGATCGACCCCACGATGACCGTGCCGGCGACCGGGGTGCCCGTCGATGGGCGCACGCGGCCGAAGATCTTCGGCACCATGCCGTCGCGCGACATGCGGAACAGGATGCGCGTCTGCCCGTAGTAGACCGTCAGCACGACGCTCGCGATCGCGATGACCGCGCCGACCGAGAACATGAGCGCGAGCAGCGGCTGGCCCGTGATGTCGGTGAGGATGCGCACGAACGCCGCCTCGCCGTCGTTGAACTCGGTCCACGGGAGCGCGCCGATGGCGGCGACCGCGACGAGGATGTAGACGACCGTGACGATGACCATCGACAGGATGATCGCGCGCGGTAGGTCCTTCTGCGGGTTCTTCGCCTCGTCCCCGGCCGTGGAGGCGGCGTCGAAGCCGATGTAGGAGAAGAAGAGGCGGCTCGAGGCGGCCGCGACGCCGGCCGCGCCCATGGGGGCGAGCGGCTCGAAGTTCGCCGTCGTGAACGCCGTGAAGGCGATGAACACGAAGATGAGCAGCACGATGACCTTGATGGCGACCATGACGGTGTTCACCCAGGCGCTCTCCTTCGCGCCGCGCACGAGCAGCAGCATCGCGACGATCACGAGCGCCGCGGCTGGCAGGTTGAAGAAGCCGCCGTCGAGGCCGATCGGGTTCGCGAGCGCCGGCGGGAGCGCGAGGCCGAAGACGCCGAGCGTCTCGTTGACGTACTGCCCGGCGCCGACTGCGACGGCGGCCACCGAGACGCCGTACTCGAGCACCAGGCACCAGCCGCACACCCAGGCGACGCCCTCGCCCATCGTCGCGTAGGAGTAGGAGTAGCTCGACCCGGAGACGGGCACCGAGCTCGCCATCTCGGCGTACGAGAGGGCCGAGAGCAGCGCGGCGAGGCCGGCGACGGCGAACGCGATCCAGACGGCGGGGCCGGCGAGCGGGACCGCGGTGCCCAGGATCACGAAGATGCCCGTGCCCAGCGTCGCGCCGACGCTGATCATCGTCAGCTGCCACATGCCGAGGGTGCGCTTCAGGCCGCCCTCGCCCGACTCGGTCAGGGACTCGTCGGTGAGCTGCTCCAGCGGCTTGCGGCGCAGCAGCTGCGTGCCGAGCGGCGTGCGTGACCGGCCGGCTGTGGTGGGTGGTGTCGCCATTGACGGTTGCCCTTCTTGGGTTCGGGACCAGCATGATCAGGGATCGATCGGCGCTGTCCAACTGCGCCCAGCAGTGCTGGGCCTGGCAATCGTATGGTCGCACCACGCAGTGCTTCCACGGGCGATATGCTCGGTTCGTCGCGAAGATGCGACAGAATGCACGGGAGCTCGCATGCCATCACCCTCGTCACCACACGGCCAGATCTCACTCGCCCAGCTGCTCGCACGCCCCGAGCTGCACCTCGACGTGCTCGTACCGGGCGACCTCGATGTGAGCATCCGCTGGGTCGCGACGAGCGACCTCACCGACCCGACGCCGTACCTCCTCGGCGGCGAGTTCCTGCTGACGGCCGGCGTCGGGCTGCGCGACCTCGACCACGCCGAGCTGGAGGGCTACGTCGAACGGGCCGTCAGCGCCGGCGTCGTCGCGCTCGGCCTCGGCATCGACCCGGTGTTCCACGAGGTGCCACCCGCCCTCCTCGAGGCCTGCACCGCAAGCGACCTCACCCTCGTGCGCATTCCCAACGACACCCCGTTCGTGGCCGTGTCGCGCACCTTCGCCGAGATGACCGAGCTGCGGCGAGTGGATGCGCTGCGCACACTCGCCGACGCGACCCGCCGGCTGCTGCGCGCCGCATCTGCGGACCAGCCCGAGACGGCCGTGGCGGCGGCGCTCGCCGAGCGGCTCGGCTCCTGGGCGGCGATCGTCGGACCAGGCGGCGCCGTGCGCGCGAGGGCCGGCCAGGTACCACCCGCGCCCGTGCTGGGCGCCCTCGCCGAGTCGGCAGACCAGACGAGGGGCGGACCGGCCGCCTACCCGCTGCGCAGCCTCGGCGGGGCCGCCCTCGGCACGCTGCTCGTGGAGGCCGCTCCCCCGGCGGGCTCGACGGCGCACGCGTTCCTCACGACGGCGCACGGCATGCTCGAGCTCATCGCGAGGCAACGCACCTCAGGCAGCGTCGCGCCCGGCCAGCTGCTCGTGCCGCTCCTCCTCGAAGCCGACGACGTGTTCGCGCGCCCGGACGGCGGCCCGGACACCGAGCTGTGGCGCGACCTCCTCCTGCAGGCGGCCGGCGCAGACGCGCGCGCCCGAACCCTCAGGGTCGTCGTCGCCTGCGCGCCCTCCACCCTCAAGGACGCGAGCGAGCTGCACCGCTGGCGCAGCCTCTTCGACACGAAGCTCGTCACCATCTCGGCCGAGCACGCCACCGTCACCCTCATCACCCGCCTCGACGTCACGGAACGGCGCCTCACCGCGTTCCTCGACGAGGGGTGGAGCTTCGTCGTCGGCCGCCCCGTCACGGCCGAGCAGCTGCGCGCATCCGCCGCGGAAGTTCGCGCCCTCGAGCGGCGAGCGAGGGAAGACGGCGGGGTGGTGCGCGTCGGCGCCGACCTCGCGCCCGTGCACTCGTTCATCGGCGCGGCCTCGGGGCGTGCACTCGCCGAGCGACGTCTCGAACCGCTCCTCGACCTCGACGCGGAGGCCCGGAACGCGCGCCTCGCGCTGCTCCGCGCCTGGCTGCACGCGAACGGGCACTGGGATGCGACGGGCCGCGAACTCGGGATGCACCGCAACAGCGTGCGCCGCGGCATCGACCAGCTGCGGGGGCTGCTCGGGCTCGACCTCGACGACGCCCGCGTGCGCGCCGAGCTCGTCATCGCCCTCGAGTACGTGGAGTAGCTACCCGGCGAACCACTCGGTCAGGACCCAGAGCAGGACCAGCGCTGCGACGACGATCGCGAACACCGGCGCCCCAGCCACGAGCACCTCGCCGAGACTCGCCCCGCCTCGGTACCGGCGCCGCACGAGCACCGGGGAGAGCGGCTCGCTGACCAGCGTGACGCGGCACCCGGCCGAGCGGAGCGCATCCACGACCCCGAGACCGTGCGGAGTGAACGCCGCGATCGTGTCGCCGCCGCCCCGCAGGATGACTCGCGCGGCAGTTCCCGGTCCCATCCTCGTCGGAAGCAGCAGGCGCTCGACGACGACGACCTCGTCGATGACGGCGAGCGGGATGACCCGCTCCCTGCGCCGAACGGCGTTGATCACGAGACCGGTCTTCTCGACCCTCGCTTCGACGAACCGGCCGAAGAGCACCCCGCCCACGGCGAATGCCACGGCCCCGAGGATCGCCAGGACCGCGCCGCCCACCGAGCCCTGCGCCCACGGCCCCGCGGCAGCCTCGACGAGCGCGAACCATGCGAGGCCGACGAGCAACGCAGCGGCGGCGATGACCAGAAACCATCGCCCAGCCCGTACCGACATGCGGTCCCTCCGTTCACCCCGCCGAGCGTGCCCCGAGTCGGGCTTCTCCGCCCCGCGCAGACGACGGTCAGCCAGCCGCACGAGCAAGCCACCAGGGTAGCCCGCGCGCCACCGCAGGCGCCCGCCGTCGCGGTAGGCTTCGGGCACGCTCTCCCAGCGCGCAGCACCGCACCTCAGCGAGACCAGTGCTCGCCGAACGCACCGCTGCATCACTTGGCCTGAGCCGAGGTGACCTCGACGTGACCCGTTCCATCGACGCCCGAGCAGCACGCATCCCGCTTCGCGCGACGCGAGGCGATGCCCTGCGCCCGGCCCTCCTGCTCATCGCCGTGCTTGCGCTCGCCCTCGGCGGCGTGCAGCTCGCCGTCGGCGTGGATGCACCCGTCCCGTTCTGGGTGCCGCTCGCCTTCACCGCCGTGTTCTTCGTCTGGACGGCCGCCGGCGTCATCGCGTGGTGGCAGCGCCCCCTGAGCATGGTCGGCGGCCTGCTGCTCGTCGGCGCGATCGCCATGTTCCTCGGCGGGGTCGGCAACCTGGGGCTCCCCGTGCTGGTGGAGCTGAGCACCATCTTCGCGACCCTCATCCTCGCCGTCACGGTGCACCTGCTGCACGCCTTCCCGTCCGGACGCCTGCAGGGGCGCGTCTCCATCGCCACGGTGGCCGTCGGCTACGGCGTGACGCTCCTGCTGCAGATCCCGCTGTACGTGCTCCCACCCGACACGCTCCCGCACCTCGTCGGAGTCTGGGTGCAGGCGTTTGTCGGCCTCGGCGTCATGGGGGTCACCGCGGCCCTCCTCATCCGCCGCCTCCGCTCCGCCGACCCGAAGAACCTGCGCGTCCTGCTCCCCCTGTACCTGTATGGCATCCTCGCGGTGCTGAGCATCCCCCTCTCCGCGAACGTGCTGCGCCTCCTCGGCGCGCCCGGCGAGGTGATCGGCTCCATCCAGCTGGTCGTCATCGCGGGCATCCCCATCGCCTTCCTCCTCGGCGTGCTCATCGGCGGCTACGCGCAGACCGTGGAGGCGGAGGTGCTCAGCGCCTGGCTCAGCCTGGCCGGCTCCGCGCGAACCGTCGTCGGAGCGGCGCTCGCCCGCTCGCTCGGCGACGACTCGCTGCGGGTCGCGTACTGGGCAGAGAACCGGCAGGTGTTCGTCGACGAAGCGGGCCTCGACGTGGATGTCCGCACCCAGTCGACACCGCGCCAGTGGCAGGAGGTGCACGTCGAGTCCCGACTGGTCGGCGCCATCAGCTACGACGAGCGGATGATCGCAGACCCCGAGACTGTGCGCCGGGCCGGCCGTGTGCTCGCCATCGCGCTCGACCGCGAGCGCCTCACCGCCGCGCTCCTCGCGAGCAACGAGGCGCTGCAGCAGTCAAGGCTCCGCATCGTGGAGACCGCCGACCGCGAGCGCAACCGCATCGCCCGCGACCTCCACGACGGCCTGCAGGTGCAGCTCGTGCTGCTGGCGCTCGAGGCCCAGCAGATCGCGAACTCGGGCGATGCGCACCCGTCGACCGTGACAGAGGCGACCGCGCTCAGGCACCGCATCGACACGGCAGCTGCCGACCTCCGCCGCCTCGTGCACGCGGTGCTGCCGTCGGCCCTCGTCGAGCGCGGCCTGACGGCGGCCGCCGAAGACCTCGTCGATCGCCTCGAGATCCCCGCGAGCCTCGTCAGCGACGCCGACGACAGCACCCTGGCCCCCGCGACGTCGCAGTCAGCGTACCTGATCATGGCCGAGGCCCTCACGAACGCCGTCAAGCACTCAGACGCGCGCACCGTGAACGTGCGCATCGCGCAGCGAGGCGCGCTGCTCAGCGTGACCGTGAAAGACGACGGCCGCGGCGGGGCACGGGTCGAAGATGGCACCGGGTTGAAGGGGCTCGTCGACCGGATCGACACCCTCGGCGGCTCCTTCGAGCTCGTCTCGCCCCTCGGATCGGGAACGGAAGTACGGGTGGAGCTGCCATGCGGGTCGTGATCGGCGAAGACGAAGCGCTGCTGCGCGAGGGGCTCAGGCATGTCCTCAGCAACGACGGCTTCGAGGTGGTCGCTGCGGTCGGCACCGCCGTCGAGCTCGAGGTCGAGGTCGCGCGGCTCGCGCCCGACCTCGTGATCACCGACATCCGGATGCCCCCGACCTTCACCGACGAGGGACTCGTCGCTGCCCTCCGCATCCGGCAGGCGCATCCCGAGGCCGCCGTGGTCGTGCTGTCACAGCACGTGCAGCGGCGCTACGCGAGCGAGCTCATCGGGCAACGCGACGGTGGCGTCGGCTACCTGCTCAAGCAGCGCATCGCCGACGTTCGGGCCTTCACCGCCGATCTGCGCCACGTGCAGGCGGGCGGCACCGTGCTCGACCCCGACGTCGTGGCCGTGCTCCTCGCGCGGGCGACGAAGATCAGCGGGCCCGTCGGGGAGCTCACGCCCCGACAGCTCGACGTGCTCGGGCTCATGGCCGAAGGCCGCAGCAACAGCTACATCGCCGCGCGGCTCGGTTCCTCCGAGAAGGCCGTCGTGCACCACACCTCCAACATCTACGACGCCTTCGACCTGCCCGTCGCTGCCGACGACCACCGCCGAGTTCTCGCGGTCGTCCGCTACCTCGCGGCCGCCGGAGACGTGGATGCCGGCGGCGGGCGCTGAGGCTCACCCGCGGGTGCCCCGCGAAACGCCGACGGGCATTCTGGGAACCACGATTTGTAACACTCGCCCGTTTCTGGGCATGTAGGTGATGTGAGCCCGAACAGACTCGAACCCAGCCGCGCGGAGCGCTTCTCGGCGCTGTACGACGACGCGTATGTCGACGTGCTGCGCTTCGTCACCCGCCGCACCAGCCACGAGGCGGCCGAGGATGTCGCGCACGAGGTGTTCCTGACCGCGTGGCGACGCTTCGACACGGTGCCGACAGTCCGGGATGAGGCGCGCGCCTGGCTGTTCGGCACGGCTCGCAACTGCCTGCTCCGCGAATGGCGAGAGCACGGGAAGCGCGACGCGCTCGGCGTGCGCATCGCGGACGCCGAGCAGGCCCGGACGCCGGACCTCGAATCGCTGGCCGCCGATGTGCGCCTCGACCTCTCCGCCGCCTGGAAGCGCCTCGACCCGAGCCACCAGGAGGTGCTCTCCCTCGCGATCTGGGAACAGCTCCCCTCCGCACTCGCCGGATCGGTGCTCGGCATCAGCGCGCAGAGCTACCGCGTTCGCCTCCACCGGGCGCGCGCCGCGCTCCGGGAGCACCTCGAGCGCGCCACACCACCACGCACCAGCCCCTCGACCGTGACGGAGCAGCAGGCATGAACGTCGACGACGAAACCCTCAAGCACCTGCGCACACTCGATGTCGCGCCGCACACATCTCTCACCGACGCCCAACGGGAGGTGGCCGCGGTCAGAAAGGCGAGCATCCTCGCAACCGACCCGACCGATCGCGAGGGCGCGGCCGCAGGTGCATGTGCAGCTGGCGCTGGCGCTGGCGCACTCCAGGCACCCTCGCGGCGATCCCGCAGGAGCCGCACTCGACGGCGCCTCGCGTGGGGCATCGGCATCGTCGCAGTGACGGGCGCAGCCGTGGCGGCACTCGTCGTCGCCGCGACCACCTACCTCGGCAACCCGGCCCCCGTCGTCGGCACCACCCCCATCGCCACTACTTCACCGTCACCGCTCGAGGCATCAGCACAGCCGCGGCTCACCGAGGCCGAGGCCATCGCCGGGTGCGTCGACGCATGGCGCCCCGATCCGGACGTCCAGTCGACGGAACAGTACGAGAGCTTCTACGTGAACGACAAGTCGATCACGAACGTCGTCGACGGCGAATGGCAGATCACCCTCGTGCCGACGCAGCAGATCGAAGCGGAGTGGAACCTCTACTGCACGTCGTCCGACGACCTCGTGATCATCTACACCAATGGCTACGACGATTGGCCGACGATCGACGAGACACAGACCACAACGATCGGCGAGACCGTGCTCCTCGCCGCCAGCGAAGCACCTGAGACGATCATGGAGGCACGAATCGGCGGAACGCTCGGGCTCAACGAGGGCGGCTGCTGGGTCGTGGTCGAGAACGACTACGAGACCCTGTTGCAGTTCCCCTTCGGTTCCACACTGACGCAGGACGGCCGCGGAGTGGACGTTCCCGGCGTCGGCGTTGTCGGCGAGGGCGACACCATCGGCGGCAGCGGCGGCATCGATTCTGCCCCTCCCGAGACACCCGCGATCTGCGGGGGTCCCGCACAAGTCATGGCGTTCTGGCAGGCAGCCTCGTGAACCAGCCGCTCGGAGACCGCGGGCTCGCACCCGAGCCGCCGGACCAGCGCCCCGCCGCCAGAAAGGCACCGACCACCGCTCAGGACTCGCGATCGGAGCGGTGGTCGTGGTGGCGGCCAGCATCGTCGGCATCCTCGCGGGTCAGCTGCTCTGGGAAGGCGAGCTCTTCGAGCTGGGCATCACCAACACCTCGTACCAGCCGTAAGCCGGTCAGCTTGCGACAGGCGAGCTGTAGAGGGTGCCGATGAGCTGCTTCGCGATCTCGGTGGCGGGCCCCGCGCTGTTCGCGGCCGGGGCGAGGTTCGCCCAGACGACGAGCGTCACGTCGGCGACCGGGTCGTAGCCCATGAAGGAGTTGAAGCCGGGCAACTCGCCCGTGTGGCCGTAGAACTGCCCGAAGTGGGCGATGTTGTAGCCGTACGACGGGTCAGCCGGGTTCTTCGTCGTGGGTTGGAAGCTGTCCATGCGCGCCTGCTGCATGTCCGGTTCCAGGATGTCGCCGCTCTTCCCGCCGAGCGCCTCCACCCAGTCGGCGAGGTCGCCCGCGGTCGAGATGCCGGAGCCAGCCGACCACGCCCACGACGGGTTGTCGAGGGTGCCATCGTTGGGCGTGAACGTGCCCTCCTCGACCTGCTTCATGAGGTCCGGCGGCAGCTTCGACGAGCCGATCGTGTTGACGTTGGTCCACCAGAAGTAGCCGTCGGAGTGCGGCGATGGGATGCTGCTGTCCCCGATCTCGGGGAACGACGTCTCGTCGAGGCCGAGCGGCGTGAAGATCCGCTCGTCGTAGATCTCAGCGAGCGGCTTCCCGTCGAGGTCCTCGGCGATGAGCCCGAGGAGGATCGTGTTGGTGTTCGAGTAGTGGTAGTCGGTGCCGGGCTCGAAGTCGACCGGGAGAGGAAGCGCCATCTTGATGAGCTCCTCCGGCTCCCACACGCGGTCCGGATCCTCATCCAGTGCCGTGTTGAGCTCGAGCGTCTCCGTGTAGTTGGCGAGTCCGCTGCGCATGAGCAGCATCTGCTCGATCGTGATGTTGTCGCCGTTCGGCACGTCGGGTCGGTACTTCGACACGGGGTCCGCGAGCGCGATCTTGCCCTCCTGCACGAGCTGCAGGATGACGGTGCCCGTCCACGTCTTCGTGTTGGAGCCGATGCGGATGTGGTCGTCGACCGAGACGGGAGTGCTGCCGCCGGGGCTCGTCACCCCGTAGGTCGCCGTGAACTCCCCCTCTGGCGTGCGCAGTAGCATCACGGCGCCCGGCTGGCCGAGCTCCTCCGCGGTCTCCTCGAAGATCGCGGTCACGGCCGCCTCGTCGAACGGCTTCAGCGTGGATGTCGGCGCCTCTGTCTCCGCGGCCTGCGCCGTGCAGGAGACGAGGGCCAGGGCGGCGACCATGGCGGTCGCCGTGTACGTCGTTCTCTTCGCGATCTTGGACATGTGCTGTCTCCTCATGGATTGCGTGCGAACTCGGGGATGCTCGGTCAGTACGCCTGCTGGATGATCGCCGCGACCTTGCCGACGTCATCGTTCGCTTCGAAGACCCCGGGCATGCCCTCGTAGAAGCCCTGGTTCACGATGATCGTGAACGCCAGGTTGCGGCCGGACTCGGTGACCATGACGCCGCCGAGGGTCTTGGTGCCGAGCCGGAGCCTGCCGTTGAACGCGTCGGCGCTTGCGAGAGTTCCCGTCTTCGCGAACACCTTCCCGGCGGCCGGGCTGTCCTTCTGCACGTCGGCGAGCGACCCGTCGACGCCGAGGATCGGCATCGTGTCGCGCCAGCGCTCGGCGTCGGGACGCTCCGCCATGAGGCTCTGGATCTGCACCGCGTTCTTCGGGGTGATGTAGTTGCCTTCGAGCCCGGAGCCGTCGACGAGGGAGGCGCCCGTCGTGTCGAGGCCGGCCTCGGCCCAGATGGCCTGCGCGACCCCCATGCCGTCCTCGTTGCAATCGGTCTTGCCCGCGTCGACCGCGAGGCGGCAGATGAGGGTCTGCGCGCCGCGGTTGTAGCTGACCTTCATGACGTAGGTGATCTCCTCGGCGAGCGGCAGCGACTCGAGCTCCGCGACCGCGGGGAGCGCCTCGACGGCGTCCCAGTTCGGGAGGGCCGACTTCGGGTTCTCCGCGGAGGGGTCGGCGCTGACGGTGACCCCCGCGCGCTCCAGGGCTTCGATGAACGCCGTGCGGGCGAACGTCGACGGGTCGTCGAACTCGAAGACCCGCAGAACGGGGTCGGCATCCGCGGCGATCGTGCCGGTCACGACGATCGTGTTCGGATCGCTTGCCGACACCTCCGGCGCCTCGACCTTGTACTCCTCACCAGCTGGCACCGTCTCCACCTGGAGGTCGAGCGCCCACTTTCCGACGGCAGGTGTGAGTGCCGCGGTCGCGGGGGCACCCGCCTCCCCCGGCGTGACGAGCACGTCGAGGAGGTTCTGGTTGATGACGATGGGGGTGATCGGCTGCTCGGCGAGCGAGCCCTGGAACAGGCGGTCGTCGATGATCACGTCACCGCTGACGGTTGTGATCCCGGACGCCTTCACCTGCGCGGCCAGCTCGTCGAGGCCCGTGAGGGGGTCCTCGGGCGTGAGCGTCGCCCCCGGCAGGGGGTTCGCGTCGTTGTGGTCGAGGTTCGCGAAGCTGACGCTGCCGTCGTCCTTGGTGCGTCCGCCCATCGTCAGGTCGCCCTGCCCGACCAGCACGAGATCACCGTCGAGCGTGCCAGCCGTGACCTCGCCCGACTGCTTCACCGGCGTCACAACCGTGTGGTCAGGACCCCACTTCACCCACGCGGCACCGGCGCTGTACGTCTTCACGAAGGAGCCCGGCTCGGCGAGCTTCTCGCCGTCCAAGTCGACGAGCACCTCACCCGTGTCCAGATCCTCGACCGCGATCGACCAGCGGCCGCTCGCGAACTGCGGCTGATTCATGACCTCGAGTGCCGCATCCGGAAGCCCAGGGACGGACACGAGCGTCGTCCCGTCCCACACCGGGACGTCCGCATCGTTCGCGTCGGCCGCGACGCACCCCGTGAGCAGCAGCATCGCGACGGCCCCCGCCGTCAGGACGCGGGCGCCGCGGCCGAACCCTGATCCGCGTGCTCGCCCGGCAACGCCGCCGGCGATCACGCGCCCGCTCCGTTCGCGAGGACCTCAGCGAGGGCGCGGAAGGCGATATCAGCCGGATGCCCGGCAGGGCTGTCCGACTCGTTCATGTAGACGACGATGCTCGCGCCCGTCGCCGGGTCGTGGAAGGTGGCGGCCGTGAAGCCGAGCCCCTCGCCGTTGTGGCCGAGCCACCCGTTCGTCTCCCCCATCCCCACCGCATACAGGTCGTAGGGCGGCTTCGGGATCTCGTGGCCCACCTGGCGCAGCTCCTGCGTCTCCGGCTTCAACAGTGATCCCGAACCGAGCGTCTCCGCCCAGGCGCGCCCATCCTCGAGCGTGGAGAAGAGCGAGCCGGCGGCGCCGAGAATCGACGGGTTCTCGCTCTGCGCGACGGGCTTGCCGTCGTCGATGACGTAGCCCATGGGATGCGGTTGCGCCCAGTCGTCCACGTCGGTCAGGTACGTCGTGCCCGTCTGCCCGAGCGGGGTGAGGATGCGCGCGTCGAGCGCATCCGCGTACGGCTCGCCCGTGACCTTCTCGACGACCGCACCGAGCAGGTTCGTGTTGGCGTTCGTGTACAGGTACTCGGCGCCGGGCTCGAACCGCGCCGGCTGATCGACGACGGGGGCGTTCAGCTCCTCCAGGGTGTAGATCTTCGTCGGGTCGGAGAGGAACTCATCCTGGAAGGCCTCCGTGACGTAGTCGGCGTTCCCGCTCGACATGTTCGCGAGCTGCAGCAGCGTGATCCTGTCGCCGTTCGTGATGCCCTCGACGTACTGATCGATGGTGTCGTCGAGGCTCAGCTTGCCCTCGTCGGCGAGCTGCAGGATGAGCGTGACCGTGTACGACTTCGTGATGCTGCGGATCGGCCACGACATGTCCGTCGTGACGGGCGTGCTGTCCTCGACGTTCGCGAGTCCCGTGGCCGTCGTCCACGAGCCCTGGCCCGGAATCCAGACCCCGGCGGCCGCACCTGGCACCTCGAGCTCGGCCATCACCGCGTCGAGGGCAGCCTGCAGCCCGTCCTGGAGTTCCGCGGGCAATTCGCCGTCCGGCGCGGCAGGGCGCGTGACCTCGGGAGCCGTCGGGTCAGTCGCGCTCCCCGCGCCGTCACCGCCGGCAGACGTGCATCCGCTCGCCAACAGGCCGATGGCAGCGGCCATCGCCGCCATGCCGAGAAGACGAGCAGATCGGGGTGCTCTGGATGCTTGGGATGCTCTGGAGGGGGCTTGGGGGCTGCGCATGATTCCTCATTCGTCGAGGTTCCCTGAGAGACGTCGGGAAGATCACATCTCAGGAATCACACTCGCCGACGCGGGCACTCGCGACAATGGACCTAGGTCCCTGTTGAGCTGGTGTGCCGCACGCGTCGCGCGCGTGCTGGCAGGATGCCCGTATGACAGTGCTCCTCGACCAGGTCGTCATGACCGACTACGGACTCTTCTACCTGACGTGGGAGGCGTTCAATTACGACGGCGACCTCGCGCCCCACTTCGCCGGGCAGCAGAACGGTTGGGTTGGGGCCGCACTGCCCGGCATGCTGTTCGTCTGCCTCGCACGTCGCGCGGGAGGGTCCGCGGTGAAGATCGAGCTGCTCGAGGCGCGCCCGCAGCTCGACGCCCCCGGCGAAGACTGCGTCGAAGTCTCCGTCTCGCTCACCGACGACCGAGAAGTGTGGTGGAGCGGCTTCACCGGCATGGACGCAGGTGCGTTCGATCTGCCCGGTGGCACATACAGGCTCCGCGTGACTGCCCGAGGACGCGACGCGGGCCATGACGGCGAATTCGAAGACGAAGTGGTCGACTCGTACTTGCTGCAGCTCTGGTCAGCGCCCGTCGAGCACGACGAGATCGTCCGAACGGGCAGCACCGATGCGCGCTACTGGAATGACGCCTGGGGAACGCCCCAGGGCGAGACGGCGCCCACTCGAAGCTGAGGAGAGACCCGTCTTACTGTCCCAAGTCAGCCGGACGGGTTCTCGACCGGGAAGCCCTCGGCATCCGTGCCAGCTTCGGGGTCGACCTCACTCGGCGGGGTGGGCGCGCTCTCGTGCCGAGCTGCGTCGGGGTCGCCGCGGTCCTCGCCCACGGCACGGACGCTGCGCAGCGCATCCCGCTCGGCAGCCTCGGCCGCCTGCGCGGCGCTCTGGCCCTCGTCGGGAGTGTTGGCACCTACTGGTTCATGGGTCATGGACCGGACGCTACGCGACGAAGATCCACCAGCCCCAGGGGTTGCGCCCAGGCGCTTCCGGTGCTGCGTGCGCCGGTCAGCGGCGGCCGGCGCCCTGGCTGTCGCCCTCGGATGCCATGACCCGCGCGTCTCGTCGGCGTCGCTCAGCCTCACGGTAGACGACCCACAGGAGCGCGGTCGGCAGGATGAGCAGGATGCGCAGAAGCACATCCCCGGTCTGGAAGGACGCGCCGACGACAAGCACCGACAGCAGCACGAGCCCCGCGAAGATCCAGCGGCGAGTGGTGGCGTCTTCCATGTTGGCCTCCGGTGTTCGATGTCGTGGCTCGCGCTCCGGTCGCACTCCCCCAGGAATCACGTTGGCAGCAGTCAACCAGGCATAGCTCCGAGTTGGCGCCGTTGGCGCCGTCGCACCTGGGCAGGCCCAGGTCTGGCCGCACTCAGGCCGTCTCGGTCCGCACGGCCTCGACGTGCATCGCCGTCTGCTGGAGCGCCGAACGCAGCGTGAAGCCCTCGAGACTTGCCCAGCCGGCCGACCACGTGAGGCGAGAGGCGATCTCGAAGATCGAGGCGTCGGGTGATGCCTCGAGGGCGCCGGCGACCTCATCGGTGCGGCGCTGGTTGTGGCGCGCATGCTCACCGCAGCGTTCGCCAAGCCCCACGAACCGGTAGCCGTGCCCCGGCACGGCCTCGTCGACGCCGAGCTCGGCGATGCGCCGCAGCGAGCGCTGGTACTGGACCACCGGGTTGCTGCCATCGTCACCGCCGAGACCGAGCCCCGGGTGC
Organism: Pseudoclavibacter sp. VKM Ac-2888; assembly: GCF_015351285.1. Lineage (NCBI taxonomy): Bacteria > Bacillati > Actinomycetota > Actinomycetes > Micrococcales > Microbacteriaceae > Pseudoclavibacter > Pseudoclavibacter sp. VKM Ac-2888. The sequence goes on along the minus strand of NZ_JADKSM010000001.1, from coordinate 58,158 downwards.
AACACGGGCGACACGTGGTCGCCGGTGAACACCAGCCGGGCCTCCTCGTCGACGATCGACAGGTGCCCGGGTGTGTGGCCCGGGGTGTGGACGGCACGCAGCCGCCTGCCGGGCACGTCGAGCAGCTGCGCGTCATCGACAAGCACGTCAGCGCGCAGCGAGACCGGCGTCGCCGACCGCCCGACGAGCCGAAGGATCTCCGGGCGGCGATCGACCGGCACACCCCAGTCGACGAGCCTGGCCGTCTCGACCTCGACGCTCGGCACGTCCGCAGCCAGCGCATCGAGCGCCGCCTGCTCGGCACGGTGCAGCACGATCGGCGCACCCGTCGCGTCCCGGAGCCGCTCGGCCAGACCGAGGTGATCGTGATGCAGGTGCGTCGCGATGATCGACCGCACCTGGTCGAGCCGGTGGCCGGTCGCCGCGATGGCACTGGCGAGCACGGCAAGGTTTCCGTCGGAGTCTGAGCCGGGGTCGATGACGTGCACGCCACCCGCGTCGTCGGCGATCACCGAAGCGAGCGTGCACGGGATGCGGCCGCCGGGCGTCGGCCCCGCGGGCATCGGGCTGCCCACCGTCCAGATCCCGTCCCGCACCGCCTCGAGGGGCGCCACGGCTCCGTCGTGCCAGGCCGCTTCCTGCGCGGCGCTGCTCGCCGCGACGCTCGAGCCGCTCATGCCGCGGTCACCTGTTCTGGCGGAGCTCCGTGCCAAGTGCATCCCATGCCAGAAGCCTAGGACGCGGACGCGCGCGTAGACACCGGCAGTAACTCCGACACCGACAGCGGCCGTGACTCCGACGGCGACGGGGACGGGGACGGGGACGGGGACGGGGCGCGTGTGCGGGCGCCGCCCGAAGCTCCCGGCCGTCGACCATCGTGACCAACTTCAGTGCCAGAACCGCCCAAACCGCCCTTGGAACAGTGAGGAAGCGCGATTCTGCACTGAAGTTGGTCAGCACCCGGCGAGAGCGAACCAGCAGCCGCGGACGCAGTCCAGCTAGCGGCGCACCGCGAACATCGAGACGAGCTCGTAGACGACGTGCGCCGCGGCGACGCCCGTGAGCTCGGCGTGGTCGTAAGCCGGCGACACCTCGACGACATCTGCGCCGACGACGTTGAGGTCCGCGAGACCACGCAGGATCTCGAGCAGCTCGCGGCTCGTCATGCCGCCAGCTTCCGGCGTCCCGGTGCCGGGCGCGTGTGCGGGGTCGAGCACGTCGATGTCGATGGAGATGTACAGCGGGCGATCCCCGATGCGCTGCCGAAGCTGCTGCACGACCGCATCCGCTCCGCGCCGGTAGATGTCGGCCGAGCTGACGATGCCGAACCCGAAGCGCTCGTCGTCCTCGAGGTCCTGCTTGCCGTACAGCGGGCCGCGCGTGCCGACGTGGCTGAGCGCGTCCGTGTCGAGGAGCCCCTCCTCGAAGGCCCGGCGGAACGGGGTGCCGTGTGTGTACGCCGCACCGAAGTAGGTGTCCCACGTATCGAGGTGCGCGTCGAAGTGCAGCATCGCGACGGGGCCGTGGATGCGCGCCATGTTGCGCAGGAGCGGCAGCGCGATCGTGTGGTCGCCGCCGATCGTGACGATCTTCGCGCCCGTGTCGCTGAGGGCCTTCGCGGCCTGCTCCACGGTCCCGAGCGCCTCCTCGATGTCGAACGGGTTGACGGCGACGTCGCCGGCGTCGGCGACCTGCTGCGCCGCGAACGGCGACACGTCGAGCGTCGGGTGGTAGGGGCGCAGGAGTCGGCTCGACTGGCGCACGTGCGCCGGACCGAAGCGAGCACCGGGGCGGTACGAGACGCCGCTGTCGAACGGGACCCCGAGGATCGCCACGTCGAGCTTCTCGACCTCATCGACCCTCGGCAGCAGCGCGAAGGTCGCAGGCCCTGCGAAGCGAGGAACCTGCGCCGAATCGGTCGGTCCGACGTTGCCGTCCTGCGTCACCCGAGCGGGGTTCATCCAGAAGAAATCGTTGCTCACTGTGGGGCCTCCTTGCCGCGTGCTTCTCCCCAGAAGCTAGCGAAAAAGACCTCAGGCCAAGCGCACACTTTGCACCAGGTGCTTCAAGCATCGGTGCGAATCGCACCCACAGTTCTCCCGCCGGATGCCCCATGCCACGCCACCCGGCCACCCTCGCTACCTCGCCGACGCTACCTCGCCACCCCGCCGCGGTCGCCCCCTCTCCCTCACCCTCGCCACGCCACACCGGAGCGATCGCTGCCCGGCGAGTCGCCCTCTGGCGCTGGCGCTAGGGGGCGACTCGCCGGGCAGCGATGAACGGGCGGGAGCGGTGGAGCAGGGGTCAGGCAGGGACAGGGCGGGGCAGGGTCAGGAGAGGTGGCCGGTGACGAGGCGCCGCACGACTCCGGTGAGGACGTCGAGACCGGCGACGAGGTCGGCGGGCTCCGTGTACTCCCCCTCGTTGTGCGAGATGCCGTCGACGGAGGGCACGAACAGCATGACCGTCGGCACGAGCTCCTTCATGTTCGTCGAGTCGTGGCCGGCGACGGTCATGATCTCGTCGTTCGAGAGGCCGAGTTCCTCGGCGACGGAGCGGGCCAGGTCGACGCCGGCTGGCTGGTACGGGTTGACGTCCCACGAGTGCGACAGGGTGCGCTCGATCTCGACGTGGGCCTTCGCCTCGATCTCTGCGAAGCGCGCGTCCAGGAGGGCGTTGGCCTCGGCGAGCAGGGCTTCGTCGTCGCTGCGCAGGTCGAGCAGCAGCGTCACCTCGCTCGCGACGACGACGGGCGAGTTCGGGTAGACGTCGAGCTGCCCGACGGCCGTGTGCAGCTTGCCGGGGAAGCGGTCGGTGAGCTCGCGCGCGAAGACGACGAGCAGGGAGGCGCCGTAGAGCGCATCCTTGCGGTCTTCCATGACGGTCGCCCCCGAGTGGGCCTGCTCGCCCTTGACGACGACCCGGTACTTGCTGGCAGCCCAGGTCGCGGTCACGAGCCCGATGGTCGTGCCGGCGTTCTCGAGCAGGCGGCCCTGCTCGATGTGGATCTCAGCGCACAGCGCCGCGACGGGACCGGTGCCCTCGCCGAGGAAGCCGGTGGGCCGCAGCGCCTCCTCGACGCTGATGCCGGCCTTGTCACGGACGGCGAGGGCCTTCTCGAGCGGCAGCACGCCCGTGTAGACGGACGATCCCATCATGGAGGGCACGAAACGCGAGCCCTCCTCGTTGAACCAGTTGACGACGGCGACGTTGTACTTCACGCCGTCGATGCCGCCGGCGGCTGCCTCGTCGGCGATGCGGAACGCCGCGTGCGCCGCGGCGAGCACGCCGTATGCGCCGTCGTACTTGCCGGCGGTCGGCTGCGAGTCCATGTGCGAGCCGATGAGCACGAACGGCGCGCCGGGGACGAGCTCGAGCAGGCCGAACTGGTTGCCGATCCGATCGTACTCGACGGTGAAGCCGCGCCCTTCGAGCAGCGCCTGGAACCAGCGGCGCTGCTCGTTGTCGGCGTCGCTCGCGGCCTGCCGGTCGACGCCGCCGTGCCCCGTCGCCCCGAACTCGCCCATCGTGTCGAAGTCGCGCAGGAAGCTCTCGTGCGCGGCGGCGGGGGTGGATGCTGTTGCGTCTGCCTGCGCGTGCGGCAGGCCGGGCTTGTCTGTCATGAAGTGCTCCCGGTGGGGTCGGCTGGTGCGCCGAGCTCGGCGATGATGTTGAGCGCTGGCTGCGATTCGTAGCCGGCGAGTGCAGCGTCCGACCACCAGGCCGTGTGCGGAGTGATGAGCGTGCCGGGGTCGGTGCGCATGGCGTCGCTCGGGTGCGGGGGCTCCCCGTCGAGGACGTCGGCGGCGTAGGTACGCAGGGAGCCGTCAGCCAGGGCGGCCTGAACGGCGGCCTCGTCGACGAGGCCAGCCCGCGAGACGTTGACGACGACGGCGCCGTCCGGCAGGAGGGCGAGTGCCTCGGCGCCGATGATGCCCCTCGACTCTGGGGTGAGCGGCAGGTGGAGGCTCAACGAGTCGGAGGAGCGCAGGAGCTCCTCGAGGGAGCCGACGAGCTCGACGCCGTCCGGTGCCACCTGCGCGTAGGGGTCGAAGGCGAGGATGCGGCCGAAGCTGGGGCGCGCGATCTCGGCGAGCCTGCCGCCGATGCGGCCGAGCCCGACAAGACCGAGCGTGAGCGTGCTGAGGCGTCGCGGCACGCGGAGGCGCTCGGTGGCCTCGTCCGTCCACTCTCCGCTCCGCACGAGCTGCAGGCTCCGCAGCAGGGAGCGCTCGGCGGCGAGCAGCAGCGTGAGCGCGTGCGCCGCGACCTCCTCCGTCGCGACCCCAGCAAGGGTCACGATCTTCACGCCTCTGGCGGCGGCCGCATCCGCGTCGATCATGTCGGTGCCGACGGAGCTCGTCGCGAGGAGCCGGAGCGATGGGAGCTGCGCGAGCACGTCCGCCGTGATGCGGGCGTAGCCGACGACCGCGGCAACGGCGGCGAGGTGCTCGCGGGGCACGATCGCGTCGGGTCCCGGTGCGGTCGGCAGCTCGAGGTGGGCGGTTGCGTAGCCCGCTTCCCGCAGGAGCCTCGAGGCGGGCTCCTGCGAGAGGTCGGTCGTGTCGGTGAAGATCACCAGTGGACGTGTCATGTCAGCCCGCCTACTTGAGCACGCGCGCCAGGAAGCGCTTCGTGCGTTCGTGCCTGGGGTTCTGGATGACGTCCTCCGGGGCGCCCTCCTCGACGATGACGCCGCCGTCCATGAACACGACACGGTCGCAGACGTCGCGCGCGAAGCCGATCTCGTGCGTGACGACGACCATGGTCATGCCCTCCTTGGCGAGCTTCGTCATGACCTGCAGCACCTCGCCGACGAGCTCCGGGTCGAGTGCCGAGGTGGGCTCGTCGAAGAGCAGCACGCTGGGCTTCATGGCGAGCGCACGGGCGATCGCGACCCGCTGCTGCTGCCCGCCGGAGAGCTGCGACGGGTAGTTGTCGCCCTTGTCGGCGAGGCCGACCTGCTCGAGCAGCTCCTTGGCGGCCTCGATGGCCGCCGACTTCTTGTGTCCGAGGATCTGCACGGGCGATTCGATGATGTTCTCGATCGCCGTCATGTGCGGGAAGAGGTTGAAACGCTGGAAGACCATGCCGATGTCCCGACGGCGCTTCGCGATCTCGTTCGGCCGCAGCTCGTAGAGCTTGCCGTTCTTCTCCTTGTAGCCGACGGGCTCCCCCGCCACCCTGATGACGCCGCGGTCGGCGGTCTCGAGGTGGTTGAGGCAGCGCAGGAGCGTCGACTTCCCGGAGCCTGACGGACCGAGGATGCTGACGACCTCGCCGGCGTGCACGTCGAGCGAGATGTCCTTGAGCACTTCGACGCTGCCGAACGACTTCGCGACGTTGCGCAGCTCGATCATGGGTGCGGTGGATGCGGATGCGGGCATCAGCGGATTGCCTCTCTGCTTGTTCCTGCAGACCTGCGGTTGGGCAGAATCGAGGTGAGCACTCGCTTCCACACGGGTTCCGGGGTCGTGAAGCCGCGGGACTTGCCGAGCTTGCGCTCGAGGAAGCCCTGGCCGATGCTCGCGATCGAGGTGAGGATCAGGTACCAGATGCTCGCGACGAGCAGCATCTCCATGCGGCTGAAGTCGGCGGCGCCGATCTGCTGGGCTCTCGTGAGGAGGTCTCCAGCACCGATGACCGACACGAGCGACGTCTCCTTGAGGAGCGTGACGAGCTCGTTGCCCATGGGAGGCACGATGGAGCGCAGCGCCTGCGGGAGGATGATGCGGAACATGATCTTGCCCTGCGTCATGCCGAGCGCCTCCGCTGCCTCCTTCTGGCCCGGGTCGATGGAGATGATGCCGCCGCGGATGATCTCCGACATGTAGGCGGATTCGTTGGCCGCGAGGCCGAGGACTGCCGCGGTGAGCGGCAGGATGAGGGCGTTGGTGTCGAGCTGGATGAAGATCAGGTCGATCTGCGGGAAGAACAGCGCGAGGTTGAACCAGATGAGGATCTGCACCAGGATCGGCGTCCCTCGGAAGATCCACACGAATCCGCTCGAAATGGCACGAAGCACCCCGTTGCTGGAGATGCGCATGACGGCGAGGGTGATGCCGCCGATGATGCCGAGGATCATGCTCACCACGGTCAGCATGATGGTGATGAGGAGGCCCTGCATGATGGCCTCTGCGAAGACTCTCGAGCCGACCTTCTCCCAGCGGATGCTCGATCCCGTCGCGACGTCGTAGACGAGCTTCGCGAGGAAGAGGAGCACGATCGCGGCGAAGATCCATTGGCCGTAGTGCCGCAGCGGGACGATTTTGGGGGCGTCGGCCGCGGGCGCGGCGGGGGCGGTGGTGACCGCTCCCGTCGCGCCCGTGGAGGGGCCGGTCGAGGTGTTCACTGTTCTTCAGCTCCGTTGTTGTTCGTCAGTCTCCGCGGGGCCTATTCGGCGCCGTTGATGGTGACTTCCTCGACGGCTCCGCCTTCCTGACCGTGGGAGGTCAGGATCTCGGTGTAGGTGCCGTCGTCGATGAGGGACTGGACTGCCGCCTGGATGGCTGCGCTCAGCTGGTTGTCCTTCGCGACCGCCATGCCGAGGGGCTCTGGCTGGAAGGGCTCCTCGTTGGCGAGCTCGAAGCCGCTTGCCTGCTCGACGTTGTAGCTCGCGACCGGGTACTGGCTGACCGACGCTGCTGCGCGGCCGGACTGCACCTGGATGAGGGCGTCGTTGTCGGTGGCCTGCGCGGAGATCTCGATGGGGCTCGATGCGCAGATGTCGGTGTTGAAGGCTTCGAGGATGCCCTGCTGCGCGGAGTCGCGGAGCACGGAGACGGCCTTGCCGCAGAGGTCGGCCTCGGCGGTGATGCCCTCCGGGTTGCCTTCTGCGACGACGATGCCCTGGCCGGCGTTGAAGTAGTCGACGAAGTCGTAGTTCTCCTGGCGCTCGGGGGTGTCGGTCATGGCGGCGACGACGACGTCGTAGCGTGCCGTGTCGAGCGACGGGAGGAGCGTGTCGAATGCGACGTTCTCGATCTGGACCTCGAGGCCGAGCTTCTGCCCGACGGCCTTGATGAGGTCCATGTCGAGGCCGATGACGGTGGCGCCGTCGGCGTCGAGGTACTCGTAGGGCGGGTAGTACGCCTCGGTGCCGACCGTGAGGGTGCCGGCGTCGGCGATCTCCTGCGGGAGGAGCGCGACGGCCGCCTCGTCCACGGCGACCTCGGAGACGTCGGCCTCCGGCGCGTCACCGGACGAGCATCCGGCGAGCAGTGCGGTGAGGGCGACGAACGAGGCGCCAGCCAGGCCCGCCTTCATGAGCTTCTTGGATGCCATGTGAATTTCTCCTTCTCTTGATCACCAGCAGTGATCATCTGTAGGCAACATGCGTAATCTAGGAGGCAACTTGCCGCCGGAGGCGCCAAGTCACGCAGGGTTTACAAGGGCGTTACGTGCCGAGCGATCGCTCGGTCTGTGCCGGTGAACGACAGTAGTGGGTCGGGCAAGGTCAGGTCGTGCCTCCCCACGCGGCGGGGGCGAGCACCCAGAGGAGTTCGACCCCCTCGGTCGAGTCGCGCGTGTGCCACGTGTGCGGCTCACGACCGTCGAGCGTTATCGAGTCCCCGGATTCGAGCTCCCACGTCTCCGAGGCGAGCACGACCGTGATCGACCCGCGCAGCACGTGCAGGAAGTCGACCTCGCAGTTCACGGAGTACAGCTCCTCCCCGCCAGTTCCGGACATGCCTGCGTCGACGCGGGAGCGCACGACCTGGAAGCGCGGGTCGTTGCGGGGGCTGAGCAGGCGCTCGTACACGTTGGTGCCGCCGAGGTTGATCTGCGGTGCGTCGTCGAAGCGGACGAGCTGCGCATCCGGTGCGCTGAAGAGCTCGCCCACCTCGATGTTGAGCACGTCGCAGAGCAGCACGAGCGTGGAGACGCTCGGCGACGTCTGGTCGCGCTCGACACGGCTGAGGAAGCTCTTGCTGAGGCCCGTCGCGCTGGCGAGCTGCTCGATCGTCATCTGGCGAAGCTGTCGCACCGACCGGAGCCTGCCGCCGATGGCGGCGGGCTCGTTGCGCGGCACGACGGGCAGGGCTCTCATCGGTGGACCGCCGGCCGGTGGGTGTGGGTCGCCTCGAACAGCTCGAGGGTGGCGGGCAGCACGAGCACGCGGGGCCCTGGCGTGCGGATGCTCGCGGCGAGCTCGTCGGCGAGCGTGTCCAGCTCCACGGCCCTCGACTCGATGCCGAACGCACGCGCCACCGCCAGGTAGTCGGGGCCCGTGAGCTCGGTCGCCGTGGCCCGCCCGTAGGCCTCGTTCATGTAGCCGCGCAGCACGCCGTAGCCGCCGTCGTCGACGACGAGCCAGGTCACGCTGAGCTGCGATTGCGCGAGTGTGGACAGCTCGGCGACACCGTAGAGTCCTCCGCCGTCGCCGGAGATCGCCACGACGGGGGCACCGTTCGGCGTCTCGCGCGAGCGGGAGGCGAAGGAGGCGCCGATGGCCGCCGGCAGCCCGAACCCGAGCCCGCCGCACTGCCCGTTCTCGTACACGCCGCCGCGCGCATCCCACGCCGACCAGGCCCAGTAGGCGCTGATCGTCATGTCCCAGAAGGTCGCGACCTCGTCGGGGATGGCCGAGCGCAAGGTGTCCATGAGCTCCCGCTCCGTGGCGAGGGGCTGCGCGTCCAGCCTGCCGCGCACGGTCGCGAGGAGCTCGTCGATGGCGGGGCGCGCATCCGCTCGCTCTCCGAGCTCGCTCGCGCGGAGGCGGTCGAGGACTCCCTGCAGCGCCAGGCCGGCGTCGGAGCGGAGCGTGATCGTGCCCTCGTGGTTCGCGCCGAGCACACGCGCGTCGGCGTCGATGTGGATGACGGTGCCCGTCGGGGCGAGTCGGAAGTAGTTCGACGAGAGTTCACTCAGGCCCGTGCCCACGACGAGCAGCACGTCGGCGGCTTCGAGGAACTCGGTGGTCGCGATGTCCTCGATCCACCCCTCGGCCGAGAGCGGATGCGCCCACGGGAAGGCGCTGCGGCCGCCGTAGGTGGTGACGACGGGGGCCTGCAGCTGCTCGGCGAGCTGCTCGAGCAGCTCCCCGGCGCCGGAGCGGACGACGCCGCCGCCCGCGTAGATGCGCGGCGTCGAGGACTCGGCGAGGAGCCTCGCGACGGCGTCGAGCTGCGCACCCGTGGCCTCTGGAGCGAGCGCGTACGCCTCCGCCGCGAGGCCGCCGAGCTGCCCGTCCGCGAGCTCGACGCTCGCCTGCTGCACGTCGTGCGGCACCTCGACGTAGACGGGGCCAGCGGGGGCGCTCTGCGCCGTGCGCCACGCCTCGACGAGGGTCGGCACGATCTGGTCGACCGAGCGGATGCTCCACGTGCCCTTGGCGATGCCGCGGAAGTGCGACTCCTGGTCGCGCAGCTCGTGCAGGTAGCCGTGGGCCTGGCCGCCGATGCCGGGGGTCGGCACCTGCGCCGAGATGAGCAGCACGGGCGAGCTCGCCGTCGCCGCCTCCTGCAGACCGGGAAGCGCCGTCAGCGCTCCGGGGCCGGCCGAGAGCAGGAGCGGGGTGACGGTTCCGGTGACGCGTGCGTGCCCATCCGCCATGAACGCCGCGTTGTTCTCGACCCGCGCACCGAGGTAGTCGAGCGACGAGTCGCCGAGCGCGTCGAACATGGGCAGCGCGTGCTGGCCGGGCAGTCCGACCACTCGCTCAGCGCCGAGCGCCTCGAGCGTTCGGATGACGAGCTCCCCGCCGGTGACGTTCTCTGACATCGCTTACCAGTCCCTCTGGAGTTCCATGGTCGAGCAGTGCAGCCCGCCGCCGTTCTTGTTGATCTCGCGGTAGGTGACGGGGATGATCTCCACGCCGTACTTCGAGTTGAGGAGCTCCGCCGTGCGGGGCAGGTGGGAGGGGAAGAGCAGCTTGCGGCGGTCGAGGGTCAGGAGGTTGCAGGCCCAGTCCTCCTGGGGTGCGACGTCGACGGTCTCGATGCCGAGCTTCCAGAGCGCGTCGAGGAAGTCATATGGCGCGATGCGCGAGTTCACGAGCGCGAGGTCGTCGTCGAGCATGGCGCAGCACAGGTCGAGGTGGATCTGGTAGCCGGGCATCTGCGAGTGGACGAGCTCGATGCCCTGCTCCTCGAGGATGTTCCTGAGCTGACGGTAGCCTTCGACGTTGCAGCGCACGGAGGTGCCGAAGAACGCGAGGTCGGGGCGCACCTTGATGAAGCTGCCGCCCTCCACGAGTCCCGTGCCCGTGATCGTGCCGAGGATCGGCATGCCCTGGGCCGCAACGGTCTGCGTGATCGACTGCTCCTCGCCTCGCCGCATGCGCGGTGCGAGGCGGCCGATGATCGCGCCGCCGGGGATCGTGACGAGCGGGTCGCGGGTGAAGACCGACTTCGTGAAGCTGGGGGCGAGGTCGGGGGCCATGACGACCTCGACCTCGTTGTCCTCGAGCACCTGCACGAAGCTGTCGAACTCGCTGTGCAGCTTCTCGAGGTCGGGGAACTCGCGGCCAGACCAGTACCAGCGGCGATCCGGGTCGACGTAGGCGCCGATCTCGGGCATCCAGGTCGACTCCCCCGCCTTCTCGACGGCTTCGAGGCCGGCGCTGGGGCGGCGCATCATGATGGTGCGGAGGCGTCCGACCTCGTCCTGCGCACCCCACTTGCGGCCCCAGTAGGCGGGCAGCTCGGAGTCGGCGAGGAAGCCGGGTTCGGCCTCAGGGCCGAGGAGGCGGTGGAAGGCGCCGTCTGACATCTCGAGGGTGGGGTCGACGTCGGTCATGTGAAAACCTTTCGTGGTCGCGTCGTTGCGACTCCGAGAAGTTTCGCTCACGACATCATGCGTTGTCTAGTGCGAAACTACGGTTGCTCGTTTCCGAGCACGTGACGCCCATGTTTCGAGCCCGTAACTTCTGCTGAGTCCAGGCACGATGGCGCGCCAGTCACCCAGCAGCGGGATCAGAGCAAGCACCCGGATCAGAGCAGTGGGATCTCCTCCGCCGGGGCCTCGCCGAGTGCCTCTCGCAGCAGCGGCAGCGCCGCCGTCCAGGCCATCGTCTCGATCTCGGCCGACGTCGAGTCCGCAGCGAGGCCTTCGAGCTCCTCGAAACCCGAATGGCGCACGGTCAGCGCCGACCCGCCGTCTGCCGGCTCGATCGTGAACTCGACGACGGTGCTGTTCTGCGGCTGCGGGTCCTCCTCCGGCACCGCGGCGAGGCGGTAGCCGAAGCGACGCGGCGACTCCACGAGCGTGACCTCGCCGCGGAACGTGCCGTGCTCCGGCCAGTGGACGGCGAGCACGCCCCCGGGCTCGGCCTCGATCGTCGCGCCACCGAACGCGTACCAGCTCGCAAACGACTCCTGCTCCGTGAGCATGCTCCAGAGCCGCTCCGGTGCGGCCTCGAAGGTGATGGACTTCTCGACGATCTCGGGCGCGTCAGCCATGGTCGCTCCTCAGCTCGGTGGACGCTCGACTCCCCATCTTCGCAAATCTCGACAGGAAGATCTTCCGGGCGGGGACGAACGGAGGGCCCGGCGCCAGAAGTCTCTGGTGCCGGGCCCTCCGTCTGCTGAGCAGGCTCAGTGACCCATCGGGATCTCCGCGTCCGCGCGCTTCGGCGTCGACTTCACGAAGAACGTGCCGACGATGGTGACGAGCGAGATGCACGCACCCACGAGGAAGGCAGAGTGGATGCCCTGCGCCTCAGCCGAGATGGGCGCGAGGCCCTCACCGGCCGCCGCGAGCGTCGAGTTGGCCATGACGACGACGAACATCGCCGTGCCTGCGGCTCCGGCCAGCTGCTGCGCCGTGGTCACGACGGCGGAGCCGTGCGAGTACCGCGACTTGGGCAGGTCGCCGAGCGCGCTGGTCATGAGCGGCGTGAACATGAGCGCGAGGCCGATCGAGAGGGTGACGTGGGCGGCGATGACCATCCACTGCTCGGAGTTCTCGCCGAGCATCGTCATGCCCCAGATCGCCGTGCTCACGACGAGCGAGCCGGGGATGATGAGCGGCTTGGTGCCGAACCGGTCGAAGAGACGACCGACGAACGGCGCGAGCAGACCCATCGTGAGGCCACCGGGCAGCAGGGTGAGGCCGGCGCGGAGGGTGTCGTAGCCGAGCACCTCCTGCATGTAGATGGGCAGCAGGATGATCGTGCCGAACAGCGACATGAAGCTCACCGCGAGGAGGATGAGCGACACCGTGAACTGGCGGCTCGTGAAGACGCGCAGGTCGAGGAGCGCGGAGTCCGTCTTCTGGCGCGCGATCTGGCGCCAGATGAACGCGCCGAGCGCGAGCACACCGACGAGGATCGGGACGAACGCGGGGACGACGGCCGTCGCCGAGCTCTCGCCGAGCCCGGAGAAGCCGTAGACGAGTCCACCGAACGCGAAGGCGGAGAGGATGACGGAGAGCACGTCGATCTTCGCCTGGCGCGGCTCGGTGACGTTCTTGATGAACAGGGCTCCGAGCACGAGCGCGACGATGGCGATCGGGAGGACGAAGCCGAACATCCAGCGCCACTCGAAGACCTGCAGGATGAGGCCGGAGACCGTCGGTCCGATTGCGGGTGCCACGGAGATGACGATGGAGATGTTGCCCATCGTGCGGCCACGACGCTCCGGCGGGACCATGTTGAGCACGGTCGTCATGAGCAGCGGCATCATTATGGCGGTACCGGAGGCCTGCACGATGCGGCCGAGGAGCAGGACCTCGAAGCCGGGCGCGAGGAAGCAGAGCAGCGTTCCGAGCGAGAAGAGGATCATCGCCGCCATGAACACCTGGCGCACGTGGAACCGCTGCAGCAGGAAGCCCGTGATGGGGATGACGACGGCCATGACCAGCATGAAGGCGGTCGTGAGCCACTGGCCGGTCGCCAGCGGGATGCCGAGGTCGGCGTTGAGGGCGGGCAGGGCCACGCCCATGATCGTCTCGTTGAGGATGACGACGAACGCGGAGACGAGCAGGAGTGGGATCACGAAGCGAGTGCGCGGGTCCGCGCCGAGCTCGCTCGTGGAGGCGGCTGCGCCCGCGGATGCGGACTCAGCTGGGGTCGGTTCGGCGTCGCGGGTCGCGGTGCGCGAGTCGGTCACAGTACTCCTTGAGAGGTTCAGATCTTGGCGTGCGGGCATGCCCGCACGGTCGGGGTTAACGCGGTGACCGCCCTCCGCATTCCCCGGCGCGTCGCTCACGTCAGGCTGAGGAAGCCGGCCTCATCGAACACCTCGACGCCTCGCGCCGTGAGGATGAACTCGGTGAAGGCGGCGGCCGCCTCCGGATTGGGCGCGGCCTTGAGCGGGACGATTCCGTAGTTGTTGACCGCGTCGAGCGCCTCGGGGAACTCGATGGCCGTGACCTCGCTCGCCGCGGCCTTCGCGTCGCTCGCGTAGACGAGTCCGGCATCGGCCTCGCCGAGGCGCACCTTCGTGAGCACCGCCTTGACGTCGCTTTCCTTGGTGTCGGGCTTCGGAACGATGTCGTTCTGCTCGAAGAGCTTGGCGCTCGCGGCGCCGCAGGGAACCTTCGCGGCGCAGACGGCGATCTTCAGCGTGGGGTCGGCGAAGTCCTTGAGGCCCGTGACACCGGCCGGGTTGCCCTTTGGCGTCACGATGACCAGCGCGTTGCGCGTGAACGTCGCGGGGGTCCATTCGACGAGTCCCGCATCCACGACCGTCTTCATCGTCGCGTCGTCGGCGGAGGCGAACACGTCGACGGGAGTGCTGCCCGCCACGATCTCGTCCGCGAGCGTCGAGCTGCCCCCGAAGTTCAGGGTCACGGTGACGCCGGGGTGCTCCGCTTCGAACTCCCCCGCAAGCTGCGTGAAGGTCTCGGTGAGCGAGGACGCGGCATACACGGTGACGTTGCCGGTCGGGCCGGTCTCGCTGGGTGACGGAGACACGGACGCCTCGCCGGTAGGCCCAGTCGGGGCTGTCATCGGAGCACATCCTGCGAGCGCGCCCAGGACGAGGATCCCGAGGGCGGCGGCGACGGACCGGAGCGTTCCTGGTCTCCGCTTCCTAGGCACTGTGCACTCCTTCGATTCCCACGTTCGTCGCCTTCACGCTGGCCACGACGAGGCTCCCCACCTCGAGGCCGAGCTCGTCGACGGCCTCGCGTGACACGAGCGACACGATCCTGAACGGGCCAGCCTGCACCTCGACCTGGGCCATGACGGTGTCGAGCGTCAGCTTGGTGACGATGCCTCGCATCCGGTTGCGGGCGGATGCGGGCGGCAGCTCGCCCGAGTCGGCTCTGGCGTCGCCGTCGGCGAGCTCCTTGGCGAGAGCCGCGAGCTGAACGCCCGCGACGGTCTTCGCGCCGGCGTCTCCCTGCAGGTCGAGGCGGCCGCTCGCACCCCAGCGACGAACGGTGTCGTCGCTGACCCCGAGGAGCGATGCGGCCTCGCTGACCCGGTATCGCTGTTCTGCCATGCGGGCATCTTCTCACGCGCTCCCGCATGTGCGTGGCCCGTGCTCTGGTGGGAACCGCAGCTGCGCTTGTCGCGCCGCTGATGCGCGCTAGCTCCGTGCCCCCGCCTCGGTCTCGGTCTCGGTCTCGGTGTTGGTCTCGGTCTCCGTTCCCAGCTCGATCTCCTCGGCGTCCAGGATGCGGTCGGGGCGCGAGTAGATGACCATCGACTCCCCGCGGAGGAACCCGATGAGGGTCATGCCGCTGGCCTCGGCGAGGTCGGCGGCGAGCGATGAGGGGGCTGAGACGGCCGCGAGGATCGGGATACCCGCCATCTTCGCCTTCTGGACGAGCTCGAAACTCGATCGGCCGGACACCTGCAGCACCGTCCCGGTCAGCGGAAGCCGGTCGTTCTGCACCGCCCAGCCGACGACCTTGTCGACGGCGTTGTGCCGTCCGACGTCCTCGCGCAGCACGAGGAGGTCGCCGGTCGCGGCGTCGAAGAGCGCCGCAGCATGCAGGCCGCCGGTCTTCTCGAACACCTCCTGCTGTTCCCTGAGCCTGTCGGGGAACGTCACGAGCCGAGCCGCCTGGAGTGTGACGGGGTCGAGGGCCACGTCGTAGCTCGAGGTCAGCTCGACGGCGTCGATGCTCGCCTTGCCGCAGAGTCCGCAGGAGCTCGTGGTGTAGAAGTTGCGCGCGAGGTCGGGGTCAGGCGGCGGGGTCTCAGCGGAGAGGCGGACGTCGAGCACGTTGTAGGTGTTGAGACCATCCGCGCTCCCGTCGGCACCGGCGCAGTACATCGCCGAGCGGAACTGCTCGCCGCGCGAGATGACGCCCTCGGAGACGAGGAAACCCGCCGCGAGCTCGAAGTCGTTGCCCGGGGTGCGCATCGTGACCGCGAGCTGCTGTCCGCCGACGCGGATCTCGAGGGGCTCTTCGGCCGCGAGGAAGTCGGCCTTCCTGCTCGGGGGCTTCCCGAGGCTCAGGCGTGTAACGCTCCGTCGCACCGTGATCCGACCCACGCGATCATGCTAGCTCGCCGCGCGCATCCGCGCCCGCCCACCATTCCTGCCGAGAGCGCACTTGTGGTCGTCATTCTTCGCGGGTAGCGACCACAAGTCAGCCCTGGGCGGCGTGCGCGGCGAGAGCGCGGGCGCGAGGCGAACCCGGGCAGGGTCGGCTGCCGGTTGGCTGCGCGGGATGCGGCGGTAGGGTGACGCCATGCGCCTCGCACCGCTTGTCGAACCGTCCCCAGAGCTCCGGGGCGATGAGCTCGCCCGAACCGCTCGACAGCGCCGCCTGCCCGAGCTCGGCGAGATCGGGCAGCGCCGCCTCGCCGCCAGCCGGGTCGCGGTCCTGGGAGCCGGGGGCCTCGGCGCTCCGGCCCTGCAGTACCTCGCGGCGGCGGGGGTCGGCACGATCGGGATCATCGACGCGGATGCGGTCGAGCCGAGCAACCTGCACCGGCAGGTCATCCACGGCATCGACGACGTCGGCGCTCGCAAGACCGCGAGCGCCGCCCGCAGCCTCCGACGGCTCGCGCCGGGCGTGACGGTTGTCGAGCACGACGAGCGCCTCGATGGCGCGAACGCCGAGCGCATCCTCGGCGGCTACGACCTCGTGCTCGACGGCGCCGACAACTTCCCGACGCGCTACGCCGTGGCCGACGCGTGCACGAGCCTCGGCCTGCCGCTCGTGTGGGGCTCCGTGCTGCGCTTCGACGCGCAGCTCACGGTGTTCTGGTCGGCGCCGCCGGCGCCCGCGGAGGGCATCACCCTGCGCGATGTGTTCCCTGAGCCGCCACCGGAGGGCTCGGTGCCGTCGTGCGCAGAGGCGGGTGTGCTCGGCTCGCTCTGCGGCGTCGTGGGCTCGATGATGGCGACCGAGGCGATCAAGCTCATCACCGGGATCGGCGACGTGCTCCTCGGCAGGCTCCTCGTCGTCGAGGCGCTCACGATGCGCATCTCCGAAGTGCCGCTCCGGGCAGCCGATCACGCCGCCCTCGACCGCGTGGCGGGCACCTCGGCCCCGTCGGCGGCATGCTCGACGTCGCAGACAGCATCCCCCGCACCGGAGGAGAACGGAACAGCCCCGCAGGCGAGGCCGGCCCCGCTCGACTTCGATCCGGTTCGTGACTCGCACGGCCGGCTGATCGACGTGCGCGAGCCGGACGAGTACGCCGTCGATGCGCTGCCAGGTGCCCATTCCCTGCCGCTCAGCGAGCTGCTTCAGCTCGAGCGCGAGCCGGACGTGCTGAGGACGCGACTCCTCGGGCTCAAGGCTGGGCACGCGGGCACGCCGGATGCCCCGCTCAACCTCTACTGCGTCTCCGCCGCGAGGGCCAGGCGGGCGGCGCTGCTCCTCGCGCCGCACGGCTTCGACGTGCGAGTGGTGCAGACACCTCAGCTGCAGGTGCTGCGAGCAGCCAGCGGCACGCTCGGCGCGGATGCGACTCAGACAGGGGTGCGGGCATGATCGAGGTCGAGACGCAGCTTGCGCGCGTGCTGGGCGAGTCCCGCCAGCTGCCGAGCGACACCGTTGCCCTGGCGGCAGCCCACGGCAGGTACTTGGCGGAGAGCCTCGTGTCGCGATACGCGCTGCCACCCTGGACGAACTCGGCCATGGACGGCTACGCGGTCCGCTCCGACGACGTGGCCGCAGCGAGCCCCGAGACACCGGTGATCCTCGACGTCGTCGCGGATCTTCCGGCGGGCACCGCCTCCGACCCCTCGCTCGCGAGCGGGCAGGCCGCCCGCATCATGACGGGCGCCCCCGTCCCGGCGGACGCCGATGCGATCGTGCCCGTCGAGGCGACCGACGGCGGCGAGCGGCGGGTGCGCATCACCGCCCCGGCGAAGCGCGGCGTGCACATCCGCTCGGCCGGCGAGGACCGCCAGCCAGGAGACCCGCTCGTCACCGCGGGGTCGCGCGGCAGCGCCGAGGCCCTCTCCGCACTGGCCTCGGCCGGGTACGGCACGGTCTCCGTCGCGCGGCGCCCACGCGTCGCCGTGATCGCCACAGGAAGCGAGCTCGTCGCACCAGGCGAGGCGCTCGAGCGCGGGCAGATCCCCGACTCGAACTCACTCCTCATCTCCTCCCTGGCCATCGAGCACGGGAGCGAGCTGGTCGACGTCGTCCGAGTCTCCGACGAGGTCGCCGAACTGGAGGCCGCACTGCAGGCACTCGCGGGCCGCTGCGACGTGATCGTGCTGACGGGCGGCGTGAGCATGGGCGCCTACGACCCCGTCAAGGAGCTCCTCTCCCCCGGCTGCCAGGTGCGCTTCGAGAAGGTCGCGATGCAGCCGGGCAAGCCACAGGGCTTCGGTCGCCTCGCCGAGCCGTGGGTCGGCGAGGGCGAGCTCGGCCCGCTCGTCTTCGGCCTCCCCGGCAACCCCGTCAGCGCCTGGGTGTCGTTCCTCGTCTTCGTGCGGCCGTGCCTGCGCGCCCTGCAAGGAGCCTCCGTCGTCGAGGACCCGCGTCTGAGCGCGCGCGCCGAGACCGGCTGGCGCACACCGCCCGGGCGCCGCCAGTACCTGCCCGCGCGCATCCGCACCACCGAGTCGGGGGTCGTGGTCTCGCCCGCCGCCGCGCGGGGCTCGGGTTCGCACCTCGTGGGCAGCCTCGCCGACGCGAACGGCTACGCCATCGTGGATGCGCGTGTCGAGCGGGTCGAAGAGGGCGATGTCGTGCAGGTGGTCCGCCTGATGTCGGACGTGGGTGCCAGACTCTGACCATGACGAACTTCACGCACCTCGACGCAGCCGGCCACGCACGGATGGTCGACGTCACCGAGAAGCAGCCGACGGTACGGGCCGCGACGGCATCCGGCATGGTCTACTGCGGCACCGACGTGCTCGAGGCCCTCACCAACGATGCAGTGCCGAAGGGAGACGCGTTCGCCGTGGCGCGCATCGCCGGCATCCAGGGCGCGAAGAAGTGCGCGGAGCTCCTGCCGCTCGCCCACATCATCGGCGTGCACGGCGCCACCGTCGATCTCGAGCTGCGTGGCGACGGCGTGCTCATCACGGCGACGGTGCGCACCGCCGACCGCACCGGTGTCGAGATGGAGGCCTTCACTGCCGTCTCGGTCGCAGCGCTCGCGCTGGTCGACATGGTCAAGGGCATCGACAAGTCGGTCACGATCGGAGACATCAAGCTCATCGCGAAGACGGGCGGGAAGTCGGGGCCGTGGAAGCGCGAGCAGTAGCGCAGCCGCCGCGCAGCCGCCGCCGCCCGACCCCGGGGCTCGATGCGGTCATCCTCGCGGGTGGCCGCGGCTCCCGTCTCGGTGGCGTCAGCAAGGGCGACCTCGAGGTCGGGGGCAGGCGCCTCATCGACGTGGCGCTCGGCGCGGCTCATGACGCCGGCGCGAGTCGCACCATCGTGGTCGGTGCCGTCGATGTGCAGGCGCCCGCCGAGCTGATCCGCGAGGAACCCCCGTTCGGCGGACCGGCAGCTGGCCTCGCGGCCGCCCTCCCCAGCGTCTCGGCGCCGTGGCTGCTCCTGCTCGCCTGCGACTTACCCCGAGCTCCTGCGCTCGTCGAGCTCCTCACGGAGGCGAGCGGCCGCGGCACGGCGGCGTCCGAAGTCGCAACTGACGGGCAAGCCGACGCTGACGGCTCCCCACCTGCCTCGACGGTGAGGGCTGCCTCGGTACATGGCGCACCCGGGGGCGGCCCCGACGGATTCGTGGTCGTCGACAGCGGTGGGCGCCCGCAGTGGCTTGCCGGCATCTACCGCACGACGGCGCTCAAGCGCGCCCTCGAGCGTGCGGCCGCAGCGTCCGGTGCCCACGGCCTGGCCCTCCGCCACGTCCTCGAGCCCCTCGCACTGACCCGAGTGCCGGACCGACGCGGCGCGAGCGCCGACATCGACACCCCAGAGCAGCTCGCGGCCGAGCGTGCTCGCGCAGCACAGCGTGCTCGCGCAGCACAGCAGACCATCACCGCTCACGGAAGGACCCAGAGACCATGACCGAGACTCCCAAGCACCTGCCACCGGAAGCACTCGACGCCTGGCTCGCCGAGGCCAAGCGCGTGCTCGAGATCGACGACGAGATCGACATCGCAGCGCTCCTCGACGTCGCGAAGGACGTCGCGCACAACGTCGCCAGGCCAGCGGCACCGCTCACGACCTTCGCGCTGGGGCTCGCCCTCGGCCGGCAGAGTTCCGCCGCCGACTCCCCCGAGGCCTTCAGCCGACTCGCTGAGCTCGTGACGGCTCGCGCGCTCTCCTGGGAGCAGGAGTCGTGAGCACCCCGAGCCGCGTCCGCGTCTTCGCCGGAGCGGCGGAGGCCGTGGGCGGCAGCGACTTCACGCTCGAAGCGGCGACGGTAGCCGCGCTCGTCGGCACGCTCAACCCCTCGGGCGACGTCCACGTCGCGGAGGTGCTCTCCCGGTGCTCGTTCCTGATCGACGGCGTGCGCACCTCCGACGCCGACGCACCGATCGCACCCGGTGCATCCGTCGACGTGCTGCCGCCCTTCACTGGAGGCTGAAGCGACCGCCGGGTCGTCAGCCGCCGATGGCGTTCATCCCTCGAGCTGGCTGCAGGAAGCTCGGGTCGTTGATGGCGTGCCCCGGCAGCTTGTTGTGGATGCACGAGCGCAGCAGGCCATCGATCGCGAGGTCCGTCGCGGCGGCCCTCGCCGCGGTGTCGGCCGCAGCACTGGAGTCTCCTGAGCCGGCGGCCTCGGCTCGGAGGATGGGCATGAGGTCGTACTCGCTCGTCGAGAACAGGCAGTTGCGCAGCTGACCGTCGGCGGTGAGGCGCAGGCGATCGCAGTTGCCGCAGAAGGGCGCCGTGACGGAGGCGATGACGCCGACCGTGTGCGGGCCGCCGTCGAGCGTCCACCGTTCGGCGGGGGCGCCGCCGCGGCCGGGCACGGGCTCAAGCGTGAACCTCGCGCTGAGCGACTCGAGGATCTCCTCGCGCGTCACCATCTGCGCGCGGTCCCAGGTGTGTCCGGCGTCGAGCGGCATCTGCTCGATGAAGCGCAGCTGCGCGTCGTGCTCCATGGCGAACTCCACGAGCTCGACGATCTCGTCGTCGTTCACGCCGCGCATCGCGACGGCGTTGAGCTTGAGGGGCCGCAGGGAGGAGTTCTGGGCGGCGCGGATGCCGATGAGCACCTCATCGAGCTTGTCTCGCCTCGTGAGCGCAGTGAAGCGCTCGCGTCTGATCGTGTCGATCGAGATGTTGAGCCTGTCGAGGCCGGCGTCGATGAGGTCGGGAAGCATCTGCGGGAGGCGGATGCCGTTGGTGGTCATCGCGACCTGGACTGGGCCATCCGGGCCATGCAGCTCGGAGATGCGCCGCACGACCTCCACGACGTCGGGACGCAGGAGCGGCTCACCGCCCGTCAGCCGGAACGTGGTGATGCCGGAGGCCGCCGCGATCCGGGCGATGCGCACGATCTGCTCGGTGGAGAGGATGCTCGCCTTGGCCAGCCATTCGACGCCCTCGGCCGGCATGCAGTACGTGCAGCGCAGCGAGCACTTGTCGGTGAGGGAGATACGCAGGTCGCGGTGGACTCTGCCGTGCTTGTCGACGATCGGGTCTCCGGGAGACGGCTCGAGCTGCGGCTCCACGAGCCTCGGGCGGCGAGCGATCGTGACGGGGACGCCGGTCATGGCAGACCCACCCAGGAGGTTGCGCCGTCGACCTCGTGCTGCTGCTTCCAGATCGGCACCTCGGCCTTGACCGCCTCGACGAGGGCCCGGCTCACCTCGTAGGCGTCGCCGCGGTGCGCGCTGGCGACGCAGGCGATGAGGGCGATGTCGCCCACTCGGAGGTGTCCGATGCGGTGGCTCACGGCGACCCGCACGCCGTCGCGGGCGTGGTCCGCGACGAGGCTCTCGAGCACGTGCTCGGCGTCGGGATGCGCGGTGTAGTCGAGCGAGACGACTCGTCCGCTCGCCTCGGGGTCGTGGTCCCGGATCTGGCCGACGAAGGTCACGACGGCACCCGCGTGGGGATCCTCGACGGCGGCGAGGTGCTCGGCGAGGAGCAGCTCGTCGCTCGTGACTCGGGCGAGGGGGCTGGCACTCACGGAGTGTGATCTCCGCCGCGGAGCTGGTCCAGGATGTGCGGGATGAGCGGGGCCAGCAGCGCGACGCCGTCCCGGGCAGCGCCCGGTGAGCCGGCGAGGTTGACGACGAGGCTCGGCGCTCCGCGCCCTGGTCGGTCGATGATGCCCGCGAGCCCGCGCGACAGCACGGCCGTCGGGACCCGGTCGCGCGCTGTCGCTCGCAGCGCTTCGGCGATGCCGGGAAGCTCGCGGGTGATGAGGGGCCAGGTGGCCTCCGGCGTCTCGTCGCGGGGCGACAGGCCCGTGCCACCGAGGGTAAGGATGATGTGCGCGTCCGAGTCCGCCGCGTGGGCGATGGCGTCACGGACGACCGTGGCTCCGTCGGGGACGACGCTGAGCGTCACCGCCGTGTAGCCGTGCCTGGCGAGCGCCTCCAGCGCCGCCGGACCCGAGAGGTCCTCGCGCTCGCCCCGCGAAGACCGATCCGAGACCGTGATGACGGCGATCGTGGCCTGCTGTGCTGGGGACGCTTCCTGCATGGATCGAGCGTACCCGCTTGTCTTGCCCGTCAGCCCAGCTCGGCTCAGGCGGCGAGTGCTCCCGTGGTGGCTGCGATGCCGAGCAGCACCACGGCGAGCAGCGGGAAGCTGCCCTGGACGGTGCCGGCGCGCAGCTTCGTGCGGTCGCTCGTGACGAGGACGAGCGCGGCGAGCAGCATGGAGCCCGCTCCGGCGAAGATCAGCGTCGCGCCGACCACGCTGTTGCCCGCGATCGCGAGGATGACGCCGAGGCCGGCGATGATCGCGAGGAAGAGGTTGTAGAAGCCCTGGTTGTAGGCCATGGACCTGGTCGTCTCGGCGACCTCGAGGGAGGGGATGCCGAACGTCTTCCTCGTCGATTCCGCCGTCCAGCGGACGGACTCGAGGATGAAGATGTAGACGTGGACAAGCGCGGCGAGGGCGGCGAAGACGAGGGCGGCGATAAGCATGTCAGCTCCAGGATCGGTGTATTCTGCAACGAACGTTACAGTATCGGAGGCCACATGGCACGCACGATGAGCTTCGACCGCCAGGACGTCATCGTCGGCGCACGCACCCTCTTCTGGCGCCAGGGCTACGACTCCGCGTCGACGAGCGACATCGAGGCCGCCACTGGCCTGAGCCGATCGAGCATCTACAACACCTTCGGCAGCAAGCGCGGCCTCTTCGACGCCTCCGTGCAGAGCTACCTGGACAACGTCGTGCACCCGCTGCTCGCGCCGCTGCTCGCGGACCCGACACCAGCATCCGCGCTCGATGACTACCTCGCTCGCCTCTCAGCTGCCGTCGCAGCCCAAGGGCGCCGCGACGACGTCCGAGGCTGCCTCCTGCTCGCGACGGCCTCCAGCTCACTCTCCGAAGACCGGGAGATTCGCGCCTCGATCACCGACTACCGAGCGACGCTCGAGCGCGCGATCTCGCGGGGCACCCGCGCGCTCGGCCTCACTGAGCACACGGCCACACTCGTGACCGCGGCCGTCGTCGGCGCCCTGACGATCGCGCGCGTCGATGGCAATGCCGCACGCAACGCACTCGAGGCTGCTCGCCAGCTCCTTCGAGCCTGAGTTTCATCAACCGAAAGGTTGACAAAGATTCCCGTGCGTCGCAGACTGATTTCATCAACCACACGGTTGACGAACCCAGTCGAGGAGCTATGACCACCGACGCGCTCTCCCCCGTCTTCGCGGCGCTCGCCGACCCGACGAGACGCGACATCGTCGCGAGGCTCGCCAGCGGCGACGCGACCGTCGGAGAGCTCGCAGCTCCCTACGACGTCTCGGTGCAGGCGATCTCGAAGCACCTGCGCGTCCTGGAGGACTCGGGCCTCGTCACCCGTACGAGCAGCGCGGTCCGCGCACCCCGGCACCTCGAAGCGGAGGTCCTCAGCCTCATGACCGCGTGGATCGAGCGCTACCAGGCCGCCGCGGAGGCGCGGTTCCGCCGACTCGACGCGCTGCTCGAGACCCTGCCGGACGACACCACGCAGCACCCAGCACCAGAACCAGAACCAGAACCAGAACCAGCGAAAGGAACCACATCATGAGCACCACATCAGCCAACGACACCGCCGTCACGGTTGGCGAAGACGTGCCGAACGTCTCCGTCGTCCGCGAGTTCGAGGCCACCCCGGACCGCGTGTTCCGCGCATTCGTCGACCCCGACCTCTTCACGAAGTGGGTCGGCCCGCACGAGGTGTCGACGAACATCGACCACTGGAACGCGGCCACGGGAGGCGCCTACCGGTGGGTGAATCTCAAGGACGGCGAGGAGATCGCGACCTTCTACGGCTCGTTCCACGAGGTCCGGGAGAACGAGCGCATCGTGCAGACGCAGACCTTCGAGATGATCCCGGACGGCGTGCTCCTCGAGACCATCGTGTTCGAGGCACTCGAGGGAGGCCGCACGCGAGTGACGAGCACGAGCCTGCTCGAGTCGTTCGAGATGCGCGACGGGCTCGTCGCGAGCGGCATGGAGCACGGCGTGCGAGAGGGGTACGAGAAGCTCGACGCCCTCCTCGCGCTCTGAGCCGCCCCGTTTCGAAGACGCCGCGTCCCTCGGAGGCGGGCGCCCACCCGCCAGCCTGTCCAACTTCAGTGCAATATTCGCCCCAATCGACCTCGCGATGGCGCGAGACCCCGGAATTGCACTGAAGTTGGACAGGCACTTGAGCAGGCGCTCGCGTGCCGCGCGGGTCAGGCCGCCATCGCGACTCGAGGCAGCCGGTCGAAGAGCTTGTCGAAGACCGCCAGCCGGTCGAACTGGAGCGCGTAGTCGCGCGCCTGGACGGCGAGCAGCCGCCGCTCGGCGGCGCTGGTCTCGAGCACCGCCGTGTTGAGCGCGTCCGCGATCGACGATGGGCTGTTGACGGGCACGATGAGCGCGTGGTCACCCACGGCCTCCCCCACGCCGCCGGTGACGGTCGTGATGACCGGCCCGCCGCCTGCGAGCATCTTCTCGGCGAGCGCGATGCCGAAGGTCTCGATGAACTCGGGGCGCGGCTTCGTGGGCAGCACGAACGCCGCGCATCCGGCCATCAGGAAGGGCTTCTCGGCGTCTCCCACGTCCTCGAGGAAGTGGATGCGTTCGGCCAGCGGTGACGCGGCACCGATCGCCTTCAGCTCCTCGGCCTGCGGCCCTCGTCCCGCGATGACGAGCTGGATCTCGGGGTCGTCGGCGACGCGGGACTGCTCGAAGCCCGCGATGAGGTCCTCGACGCCCTTCGCCTCGGTCAGCCTCGACAGGAACATGACGTAGCCGTCGCGCTTGAGCCCGCGAGCTTCCACGGCGGCGGTGATCTCGGCGTCGGCAAGGTCGACGTACGCGCTCGAGTCGATGGCCGGGTAGGAGATGTCGATGCGCTCCTGGCACTGGGGCGCGTAGCGGGTGCCGTGCTGCGCGTCCACCTTGGCGGCCTCCCCCACGATGAGGTCGCGCGTGTACTCGGAGACGGCGACGCACACGTCCTGGGACAAATACGCCGAGAGGATATGGGCTGCCGCGCCGAGGCGGCCGTCCTCGACGGCGTGCTTGACGACGTTGGTGACGTCGGAGCCGACGGCCTCGGCGATGGTGGTGACGTTGACGGGCAGGCCCGTCGAGCGGGCGACGGTGAGCGCCTCCGCGACGGCGAGCGTGTGCGGGCTGAGGTAGAGCGACATGCAGACGGTCGGCACCCCGTCCGTGAAGAGCTCGACGAGGCGCCCGACGAGCCCCGCGAGGTAGCGGCCGTCTGGAACCTTGTAGTCGCCGACGGGCGCGGGGCGGTCGACGAAGATGCCGTCGCTGTAGGGCATGACCGTCTCGAGGGGCTTGAGCGGCAGCCCTGCCGCTTGCAGGCGCTCGATGGGCCACGTGACGATGCGCACCTCGTCGAAGCCGCGCAGGCGTGCGGCCTCCGCCAGGTTGCGGGCCTCGACGGAGTGCCCGCAGATGACTGGATCGGCGCGGACGACGATCACGAGGCGGTTCTGGATCTTGTTCATGAGGGTCCTCCCGGGTTTGGTGTCGCCGGCTGGCCGTCGACGAGGGGTGGGGTGGCGGGGATGAATGCTGCGGGTGAGGTGGGTGCGGCTGGTGGGGCGGATGCTGGGGCCGGGAACGACGACGGCAGGTCCTGTTCGCGGGTGCCCCAGTCGCTCGGCTCGGGCCCGAGCTCCAGGTGCAGCTCCTGCGCCGCCATGAGCTCGCTGGGCGACAGCCAGCTCCTGCTGAGCGGCCTGCCGTCGAGGTGGGCGCTCTGCACGTACTGGACTGGGCCGCCGTGCGCGGGTTCGCGGAACCCTGTCGTCGTGATGCGGAAGCGCTCCCCGTAGACCGCGAGCGACGACTCGGCGAAGGCGGGCGCGTTGATGAGGAAGCTCGCCTGTCCAGCCACGGGGAATAGCCCGAGCGAGGCCCAGACGTACCAGGAACTGAGGCCGCCCGAGTCGTCGTTGCCTGGCAGGCCGCCTCGTCCCGTCGCGTATTGCTGGGTGATGATGGCGTGCACGATCTCCGCGGTCCGGTCCGGTCGTCCGGCGTAGTGGTACGCCCATGGCGCCTCCATGTCCGGTTCGTTGTTGAGGCCTTCGAAGCGTCCGAGGGCGTAGCCGGCCGCGAGCTCCTCGATGCCGGGCGATCGGCCGGGCTGCACGACCGGCTGGGCGCCGTAGCCGAAGAACTCGTCGAGTTGCGCGACGAAGCCCTCCGGCCCGCCGCTCAGCTGCATCCGCCCTGCCATGTCGTGGAGGATCCGGAACGAGTAGTTGTGCTTGGAGCCCTCGTAGAAGTTGGAGTCGACGAGCAGGCCCGTGGCCGGGTCGAACGCGCCCCGCCACTGCCCTGCGCGCTTCTCGAGCTGCTGGACGAGCTGGAGGTCGCCGACGCGAGCCGCGACGCGGGCCGTGCACCAGTACCCGAACGCGAGGTCGAGGGTGTGCGTGATGGGATGCGCGACGCCGCGCAGCAGGAACTCCTCGCCGTACGTGCGCCGCAGGTCATCGGCCATGTGCACAAGCGCCCAGTCCCAGTCGATGCCTGGCAGTCCGAGCTGGCAGAGGTCGGCGAGGAAGGTGTGCGCGAGCGCGCTGCCCTGTCGGGAGAAGCGGTCGCTGCCCTTGGCCATGCGGTAGCCGATCGGGAAGTTGCCTTCCTCCTCGCAGATGGTGAGGAGGGCGTTGGCGAGCTCGACGGCCTTGTCCGGACGCAGCGCGGTGAGCAGGGGAAGCTGGGTGCGGTAGATGTCCCACATCGTCGACAGGTCGAAGACGAAGGGTCCGTCGCTTGGCCAGAAGGGGCTCTCGTTGAGCGCGAAGGAGGGCTTGACGAACGAGTGGTACATGGCTGTCGAAAAGACCGTCTCGCGCTCGGTCGAGCCCGTCTCGACCTGGACCTCGTCGAGCAGCTCCTGCCAGGCGCGCCCGGTTTCGGCGAGTCGGTCCGAGAACCTGCCCTCCCCGTCGCCGCAGTCGTCCCTGAGGTTCTGCTCGGCCTGCTCGACCCCGCGCAGGGAGAAGCCGATGCGCACCTCGACGACCTGGCCCTCCTCGCTCGGGCCCGCCCACATGAGGCCGAACGGCCGCAGCGTCGTTGGGCGGATGTGGTCGAAGTCGAGGCGCGTGCCGCCCGGCATGAGGCGCCGATCGTGCCACAGCATCTGGCGCCACTGGGGAGTGTCGCACTCGATGTGCACGGCGAGCGGGGCGCCCTCCGCCACGATCTCACCCGTCGCGACGCCGGGCCTGACGGTCTCGAGGTGGGCCCGCAGCGGAACGGTGGCCCCGTAGGGGATGGCGAGGCCGCCGAGCGAGAAGTCGACGACGACCCTGGCGCTCGAGTGCTTCGGGAACGTGTATCGGTGCACGGCGCTCTTGGGACCCACGGTGATCTCGGCGCGGATGCCGTTGCCGAGCATCGCCGCGTAGTAGCCGGGTGAGGCGTCCTCGTCGTCGAGCGACCAGGTGCGCCCGAGCACGTCGAGCGGCTCGATCATGGGCGTGACGCGGAAGTAGTTGTAGTACTTGCGGATCGCCCCGGTGCCCGATTGCTGGAAGTGCGTGAATCCCGAGGCGAGCGTGCCGTCGTAGATCGTCTCGGGGATGCCCTCGAGGCTGAGGTCGTAACGGCCGTAGCCGGTCGGGTACGCGCCAGAGTAGGCGCAGGCCGAGACCATCCCGAGTGGGTAGGTGGCGCCCGGATGCGTGTTGCCGATCTGCGGCTTCGGCCACCACCAGGTCGCGGCGAGGCCCGTCTGCGTCGGCAGCGCGGTGGGCTCTGTGCCGATGAACGGGTCTACGCGGGTGGTCATGCTGTGAGCCTGGACGGGCCCTGCTACGGGAGTGTGGACGTCACGTTACGTTCACGCGTCGGGAGACTGTGCACGCCCTGGGTCGCGCACGCGAGCTCGCGGGGCGAGCGTGGGCCCGGCGACGGCGCGCGCGTCCCTCACACCAGCGGGCGGTCGCGGCGGATGCGCCAGCGCACGTCGGCCAGCAGCAGCCGGTACACGAGGCCGGAGGCGGCGAGCGGGAGCACGCGCTCGATTCGCACGAAGGCGGCGCGCTGCCGCCGGAACCACGTCTCGTCGCCCGGCGTCCACCTGACGCGGAGCGCGCGCCGGAACTCGGGCGGCAGGAAGCCGACCGTGAGCCGCTGATGCCACGCCCGCATCCGCTCGGGAAGCACCGCCGCGGCGAATTCGAGCCTGGCGATGTCGAGTAGGTAGCTGCGCACCTCGTCATCGATGCGCAGCTTCGTGAGCTCGCCGCGCCAGTACTCCTCGAAAGCGGCGGTGCTGCCCGGCCACGCGCTCGGCGGCATCTGCAGGGTGGTCCCGAAGACGCGCCCTTCGAGCAGGAAGCGCTCCGCGGACGCGCCTGCCTGCGGGCCTTCGACGAGCTCGAGCACGTCGCGGGAGCCCACGAACAGGCATGCCGCGACCCAGCGCTGCAGGTCGACGCGGAGGGCCGAGTACTCCTCGGTGGCTCGCGGGTCACGGTCGGAGCGCACCTTCGCGTGCTGCCGCGTCACCGCCCTGCGGTACGCGCGGCGCTCCTCCACGGTGCCGAGGACGGCCACGGCGAGGTAGCTGAGGGTCGTCCTGGTGCGCTTGATGGGGTGCACGTCGAGGCGCCCACTCGTGACGCGGCTGTGCGCGACCCCCTGACCGACGGCGGGGTTGGAGAGCTGCATGATGACGTTCGCGGCCCCCATGGCCAGGGCGAGCAGGCGTGAGCTGCGTGGGAGCTCGACGCACACGAGGTCATCGATGGAGGCGGCGGTCCACGTCTCCATCAGTCACTCCCCCGCTCGGGGGCTGCTGAAAAGGTCACGCGTCGTGAGAGGTCAGGCTCTTCGCGATGGCCTTCAGCTCGGTGCTGCTGCAGCCGGCGAGCGGCGATGCGCGCTTGAGCGCTGCGATCGCGAGCTTGCGCACCCGCTTGCCCTCGGTGGTCAGCGTCAGCACCCGCGAGCGTCGGTCATGCTCGCTCTCCCGGCGCTCGACGAGGCCGCGATCGACGAGGCGGTCGGAGACGAAGGTGAGGTTCGAGGCGTTGCAGTGCAGCTTGGTCGCGAGCTCTTTCATCGCGGGAGGCTGCGCGTCCGGATCGATCGCCCAGAGCGCCTGCGCGGTCGGGAAGGTGAGCCCGAGCGCTTCGAGTTCCCGCTCAGCAGCCACATTGGTGCTCTGCGCGGTTTCGTAGACGGCACGCATCGCCCGTTCCAGCGAATCCATATTCAGTACCTTACGCCACGGAAATATTTCAGCAATCGAAGCGTTGTACTCTGAGTCTCGAAACGTTCGAGGCTTGAAGGAGTGTGACGATGAAGACCTTCGCCATCACCGGTGCCACGCAGGGTGTCGGCTACTTCGCCGCGGAAGAGCTCGCACGCCGCGGCCACCACGTCGTGCTGCTCGGGCGCAGCATCGAGAAACTCAACACGGCCCTGATCTCCATCACCGAGCAGGTGCCGGATGCGAGCACGAGCCGCATCGTCCTCGACCTCACGTCGAGCGAGTCGATCGCGAGCGCGGCCGCTTCGCTGAGCTCCCGCGAGCGCCTCGACGGGGTGCTGCTGAACGCCGCGCACATGGCCCCGGGAACGCAGCGCGAGCACGATGCGGCCGGTCGCGAGCTCACGATGTCGACCAACCACCTCGGCCACTTCGAGTTCACGGCTCAGCTCATGGATGCGCTGGTCGCCCCGAAGCCCGCAGCCCACGGCGATGCGGCGGAGACCAGCCGGGTTGTGGCCGTCGGCAGCCTCGCCACCCGCATCTACCCGTTCGACCTCGAGGACTGGCAGAGCACGCACCTGTACGAGCCGCGCCGCGCCTACGCCGCGTCGAAGCACGCGCTCGAGATGTTCACGTTCGAGCTCGACCGTCGCCTGCGAGCAGCCGGCGCCCCCGCGGAGGCGCTGGTCGTCGACCCGGGCATCCCCGTCAACGGGGCAACCCCAGTGCGCACGGGCGTGAACGAGCCGACCGCCTGGCAGCGCTTCGCGTCGCGCCTCGCCGGACCATTCGCGCACGGGAAGCATCGCGCTGCGGCCATCGCCGTGCACGCGCTGACGAGCGACACGGTCGCCGGTGGCGACTACCTCGGCCCGGCGCGCACCGTGCGCGGCGCCCCCGTGAAACTGGACAAGCCGACCACGCAGCGCGACCGCGAGCGGGCCGAGCGCCTGTGGCGGCTGAGCGAGGAATCGACCTCAGCGACGTTTCGCCTGAGCGAGACGGTCGCCTGAGCCTGAGCGAGGCGGTCACCTCGGCCTGAGGGGACGTTCGCCAAGAAGAGCACGACAGTTCACACGATCATGGCGTCGCCAGTCCGGGCGAGGTGCTCGCGCAGCGTGAGCTCCGGCTCGCTCCGGCGCGCCCGCTGGTAGGCGGAGAACTGCACCTGTTGGCGGAGGGTCGTGCCGAGGCGGATGCTCGTGGCCCGCGAGCGCTCGGCGTCCCTGAGCTGCAGGGCGTGCATGAGCACCTCGTTGGCTCGGTCCCCAGGCACGAACACGACCCCGTCCTCGTCGCCGAAGACGACGTCGCGCGTGCGCACGGTGTACTCCCCGAACTCCGCGGACGAGAACGTGCTGCGCCGACGCTCGTCGAGGCGCGCGGGACCTGCGGGCAGCGAACCCAGGCTGAACACCGGGAACCCTGCGCGGCGAACCTCGCGCGTGTCCCGATGCAGTCCCCAGATGGCGATGCCCGCGAGCCCTGCCGCCTTCGCCTCGAGCACGATGAGGCCGCCGACGCAGCTCTCGTCGGTGCGGCCCTGGTTGTCGACGACCAGCACGTCGCCGGGGTGCGCCCGATCCATGGCCTCGAGGAGGACGTCGACGCTGCCGAAGTGGCGAACGGGAAGGCAGCGTCCCGCGAGCCGCGGCGCGCCCTCCGACACGGGCCTCACCGCTGCGGGCCCGCAGCGCGCGGCTACCCCGGCCCGCACGCTCCCGTCGGCGACGTGCGCGGTCGAAAGCCCCGTCGCACCGGTCCACAATTGCGCGATCTCCTGCACAGACGACTCCCCTGAACCTCACTCGAGCACTCGTCGCCGAGTGCCTGAACGCCCCCACGTTCGGCGAGATCACGATACGACATCCGGAGTTGTGAAACACTCTCCACATGGACGCGCATGAGATTCGCAATGCCTACCTCGACTACCAGGAGCGACTCGGGCACGTCAGGATCGACAGAGCCCCGCTGATCCCCCGCGGCGACGGGTCGACGCTCTTCACCGGGAGTGGCATGCAGGCCCTTCTCCCCTACCTTCTCGGCGAAGACCACCCCGCCGGAACGCGCCTCACCGACAGCCAGCCCTGCGTGCGCGCGCAGGACATCGAGGACGTCGGCGACAACCGCCACACGACGTTCTTCGAGATGCTCGGCAACTGGAGCCTCGGCGACTACTTCAAGTCCGAGCAGATCCCCGCGTTCCTGTCGTTCCTCGTCGACGAGGTCGGCATCGACCCGAACCGTCTCTACGTGACCGCGTTCATCGGCGACGAGGCCGCGGGCATCCCCCGAGACGACGAGGCCGCCCGCATCTGGCAGGCGGCCTTCGCGGAGCGCGGCATCGAAGCCGGCATCGTCGAGATGGGGAGCCAGGCGGACGGCGACGCTCGCGGCGTGAACCCCGGCGAGCGCATCTTCTTCTACGACGGCAGCGAGAACTGGTGGTCGCGTGGCGGATCGCTCGAGGCGACCCCCATCGGAGACCCCTGCGGCCCCGACAGCGAGGTCTTCTACGACTTCGGACCGGAGAACCACGACCCCTCCTACGGTCGCGCGCACCCGGCGAGCGACAGCGGCCAGTTCATGGAGATCGGCAATCAGGTCTTCATGCAGTACCGGCGCGTCGAAGACGGCTCCTTCGTCGAGCTCGAACGACGCAACGTCGACTTCGGCGGTGGGCTCGAGCGCATCGCCGCGGCCGCGATCCACTCCCCCGACGTGTTCCGGATCTCGCTCCTGCGCCCGATCGTCGAGCAGATCGAGCAGCTGAGCGGCAAGAGCTACGAAGAGCACACGCTCTCGATGCGCATCATCGCCGACCACCTGCGCGGGGCGACGTTCCTGGCGGTCGACGGGGTCGTGCCGTCGAACAAGGAGCAGGGGTACGTCATGCGCCGCCTCGTGCGTCGCGCGATCCGCGAGGCCCTCATCCTCGGGATCTCCGAGAACTTCTTCGCGGAGCTCGTGCCGACGATCGCCGACCTCTACGTGGATGACTACCCGGAGGTACGCGAGCGTCGCGAGGAGGTCGTCTCGGTGCTCGTCAAGGAGGAGCGCTCGTTCCGCCGCACCCTCAAGGGCGGCCTCAAGGCGCTCGCCGCGTACAAGGGGTCGACGCTCACCGGCGCCGACGTGTTCCTGCTCTCCGACACGCACGGGTTCCCGCGTGAGCTGAGCGTCGAGGAAGCCAGACGACAGGGCATCGACGTCGATGTGGCCTGGGAGGCGGAGTTCCTGGAAGCCCTCGAGGAGCAGCGGGCCCGCTCACGCGGAGCCACGAAGCTCGGCGCGGCTGGACTCCCGCACCAGGAGCCTCAGGCCCCCAAGGGCCAGGGATGATGTTCCGCTGGCGTCGCAGAGCTCGGACAGCTTCCACGAGTCAGCAGACGAAGCCCAAGAAGAAGACGGGGCTGCCTCCGGTCATTTTCCCTGAGCTCTCCGAGGCCATCGACGACGGCCTGCTGCTGGCGATGCGCATCGTTCGACTCGACGTGAAGAACTCGATCATCAAGCGGACCGTCGGCGAGAAGGTGCCGTTCGCTGCCGCCGACTATCGCGAGGCGGCGAACGCCTCGCTCGACCGGGTGCTCAAGGAGCTGCGGTACTCGGCGGAGCGCGTGGCCGGGGTTCGGGACCGCGCGCGACCAGGCAGATCGCTGAGCGCCCACGACTACCGGCACGCGGACATCGAGACGCTGAGCTTCCGCGAGCGGGCCTCGCAGGCGGTGAGCGAGCGCATCGAAGCGGACCGCGAGGACGAGGCGTTCATCGACGGGCTCATCGAGCAGGCGCGAGCTGACGCGTGGACCGAGATCTCAGCGCACATCGAGCACGAGCTGCTCGACCCGTGGTCGAAGGGCAGCCCGCGGATGCAGCTGCCGACCTCGCCAGAGGACGACCCGGAACGCGCCGATCGCTTCGACGACCTCGAGAAGGAGCTGCGGAAGCTCGCGCGCGAGGCGAAGATTCAGGAGCGACGCGAGTCCAAGCAGCGCGACCGCTCCTGACCTTGCTCCCCCGGCGCTGCGGGCAGACGCGCTCGGCCGTCGGCGTCCGCACGCCGCTACTTGGCGAGGATCGTGTAGAGCGCCTTGCGGGCGTCGTCCAGGACCTTGGTGGCCTCCTGCTGCTGCTCCTCGGTCGCACCGAGGCGGAACTGCTGCATGACGCCCATGAACTGCATGGCGGATTCGCGCAGGCCGCTCGCGGACTCTGACATCCCGGCGACGCCGCGCCAGCCCTGCTCGAGCTCCTCGGCGTGCTCGGCCACGTAGGTGCGGCCCGATTCGCTCAGCTCGAAGACCGGCTTCTTCTCAGTGCCGCCCTGCTCGATGAGGTCTTCGTCGACGAGCTGCTGCAGTGTCGGGTAGACGGAGCCGGGGCTTGGGCGCCAGACGCCGTCGGTCTTCTCCGCGATGCCCTTGATGAGGCCGTAGCCGTTGGAGGGGCCTTCCGCGAGGAGGGAGAGGATGGCGGCGCGGACGTCGCCCTTGCCTGCCCGGCGGTGGCCGCGTGGGCCGAACTTCGGGCCGAAGCCTGGACCGTGACCGGCCCCCGGACCGAATCCTGGGCCGAATCCTCGTCCAGGGCCGAATCCGTGCGAGAAGCGACGGACGCGCTCGTCCTGTGCGGCCTCGTGGCCGAACCCGTGGCCCTGCTCGTGGGAGCGGCCTCGCTCTGCGTCGAACGGGTGGTGGTTGTGGGTGAAGTGCTTTCGCATGGTGAACCTTTCTGCCGGAGCTGCACCGTGCAACTCCGATAGCTCGACGATATATCGGAGAAGAGTCGCTGTCAAGCGATATATCGGAGAATGTTCGAGAGGTTCGGGAAGCGCTCAGCCACGCGCGTCGCGTCGCCTCCGGAGCTCGGGCATGACGCACTCGCTGAGCAACGGCGCGAGATCGGCCAGGTCAGCTCCAGGGGCCGGATACGCATCCACCCAGCGCAACTCCGCGATCTCGGCGCGAGCCCGTGGCGTCCCGCTCAGCTCTGCCAGGTACACCGTGCCGATGAGGTCGGTCGCCGCCTCGTTCGCGGCCGCGGTCGTCCACTCCCCGAGGAGCGTCACGTCGGCGTCGTCGAGCACGATCCCCACCTCCTCCTCGATCTCGCGAAGAGCCGCCGCCTTCGGCGACTCCCCCGGCTCGAGCTTCCCGCCGGGGAGCATGAACTTCGTCGTCCCGCGTTTGCGGACCGTGAGCACCTGCCCCTCGGAATCCTCGAAGCAGATGGCGGCGACAGTCAACACAGAAGCGGGCACGCACCAAGGATAGGTGCGTGCCCGCTGGCGCCGAAAGGAGGCGTCGCCGTTCCTGCCGCTACTGCCCGAGCTTGCCCACCGTGACCCGGACCGTCTGCTCCTGGCCGCCGCGCATGAGCACGGCTTCGACCTGCGTTCCCGGCTCGAGGGCACGGATCTGGGCCGTCAGGTCCGTCGAGCTGGAGACTCGGTGCCCACCGAACGAGGTGATCACGTCACCGGCCTGGATGCCGGCCTGCGCCGCGGGGCCCCCTGCGGTGAGCTGCGTCACGTAGGCCCCGGCCATGCTCGAGTCGGCCGCGGTCGGGTCGCTGACGCTCGCTCCGAGGAATCCATGCGAGACGGCGCCGCTCGAGATGAGCTGCTCCGCCACCCGCTTCACGAGGTTCGAGGGCAGCGAGAAGCCGACGCCGATGTTGCCGGACGCGCTGCCGCTGCTGCTGCCGGCACCAGCGATCGCCACGTTGATGCCGATAAGGGCACCGTCCTGGTTGACCAGCGCGCCACCCGAGTTGCCCGGGTTGATGGCGGCATCGGTCTGGATGACCGGGAGGGCGACGGAGGACGAGCCCTGGGTGCTCGTCTGCCCCTCGGACGAGTTCGGGTCGCCGCGCCAGAAATTGTACGGGCTGTCTTCCTGGGTGCCGTCAGACTGGACCTCCTCCGGAACCGCGGAGGAGCTGACGAGGATGCCACGGTCGAGGGCGCTCACGACGCCCTCGGTCACCGAGTCGGAGAGCCCGAGCGGAGCGCCGATGGCCACGGCGACATCGCCCACACTGAGCGAGTCGGAGTCGGCGAACGTGATGGGGGTCAGCGACGTGTCCTCGACCTTGATGATCGCGAGATCGAGCACAGGGTCGCCGGCGACGAGGGTCGCAGGCAGCAGGCGGCCGTCGCTCGTCTGGACCGAGAGCTCGGCGTTGCCCGTTGCGCCGTCGATCGTCGCGACGTGGTTGTTCGTGACGATGTACCCGGAACCGTCGACGACGACACCGGAGCCGCTCGCCCCCGTCTGACCGGAGGATGCGGAGATCGTGACGACGCTCGGGGAGGCCACCGCGGCGATGCTCGTCACGAGCGTCGCGTCCTGCGGGTTGTTGACCGTGATCGACTGCGAGCTGGACGAGCCCGCGGCCACCTGGGACGAGCCGAAGCCGCCGACGACGGCTCCGCCAACGCCGCCACCGACGACGCCACCGACAAGGAGGCCCGCGGTGAGGAGCGCGACCGTGCCGAAGCGGCGCTTGCGGGGCTTCGGCACCTGCGCCGTTGCCGGCGAACCTGCCGGGCCGAAGCTGTTCGACGGGTACTCGGCGCCCGCATAGTCCGGGGTCGAGTACTGGGGCGCCGAGTAGTCCTGGTACTGGGGCGCCTGGTAGCCGGCCGGCGCGTACTGGCCGGGCTGGTACGGGCCGGAGGAGTACTGCGGCGCGAAGGCGTGCGACTGCGAGGACGAGGAGGGCTGCTGAGCGGAGGACTCGAGGTGCGGCTTGGCGCCGTCCTGCGGGTTCGTTTCCGGGAAGGAGGGGGTGGACATGTGTGGTTCCTTTCGACACCACTGAGCATCCAACCCGGGGCTATGGCCTTCCTATGGCGAAGCTGTGGCTCAGCTTCGACCCGCGAGCGCGTGCACCCTGATCCGCACCCGCACCAGAGATCCGGGCGGGAGCACGGTGAGCGCAGCCGCCTTGATGCGCTCGGCGAGACCTTCCAGGATCTGCGCCTGCGGCGCAGACGCCTCGACCCGCACCCGGACGGCCACGGTCGTGGCGTCGCCCGACGTGCCGACCTCCACGTGCAGCGATCCGAGATGGATGCTCGTGATGGGCAGCAGCTCCACCACCCCGGGAGCACCGATGGTCGCCGCCTCGACGGCTTCGGCGATACGCTCGCGGTCGATCATTCGGCGCTCCTCACGTCGGCGATGACGATGTCGATGCCGGTGACCTGCAGGGTCGTGTGGACGGCGAGCGCCTCGGCGATCGCCTCCCGCACGCGGTCGGCCAGCGGATGCAGCGGTCTCAAGCCCAGGACCGTGACGGAGACCGTGAGGTGCACGGGCGCACCTGGCTCCGTCACCTCGCCGTCGAGCACGCAGCGACCGATCAGGACGCCGTCCATGGCATCCCCCGTGCGTCGGACGATCTCGCGCACGACGCCCTCGCTCTGCGAGAACTCGTACTCGGGCTCGACCGAGGTGAGCGGAATCTCGCGGCCTGCACGAGCATCCATCGCGATGCCACGCAGCATCGACTGCAGCCACGCTCCGCTCGGCCCTGGTGTCGCTGCCGACTCGGCTTCGATGAGGTCGTGGGAGGCGCGTGTGACGCGTTCGAGGGCTTCGAGCGCTCGCTCGCACTCCGGGTCGCTCTCGATGTCGGCGTTGTAGGGCACGCGACCGGCTTCCAGATACTCGGAGAGCTGCGTGAGGGTGTACCCCGCCGCGCCGATGGTCGGTTCGTCGTCTTCGCTCATGCCCATTCCTCCATTCCCCGCAGCAGCGCGAGCCTGGCCCGCGACAGGGCCCCTCGCACCGTCGAGGTGTTCGTTTCGAGCTGTTCGGCGATCTCGGCGTAGGTGAAGCCCGCCGTCTCCTTCAGGACCCAGCACTGCCGCTGGAGCTCGGGGAGCGTGCCGAGAATTCGGGATGCGGTATCGAGCTTTGCGTTCAGCTCGAGCTGGGCCGACGGCCCGAGCTCCTTCGCGGCGGGTGCCACGACGTCGTCGATGTCCTGCTCGAACTTCCTCTTCCTGAGCAGGTCGGTCGCCTTGCGAGCCGCGATCTGCACGAGCCAGGCGCGCACGGCACTGGGCTCGCGGAGGAGGTCGAGTCGCTTCCAGGCGACGATGCAGGCGTCCTGCACCGCATCTTCGGCGTCGGCGCGGGACGAGAGCAGTCGGATCGCGGTGGCGATCATGAGCCCCCAGTGGCGACGGATGAGCACCTCGAACGCGCGCTGGTCACCGTCTCTGGCGCGGGCGACGAGCAACGCGTCCGGCGCCTCGGCGAGGTCAGGCATGGCCCCTCCTTCGCGAAAGCCAGTGGGCCGGGCGGCTCCACTCGCGAGCAACCCTATGACACCGATCCTCGCCGCTTCCTGCCAATGCCTGGCACCCGGGGAGGCCGACGACGAAAGCGGCGAATTCGAGCGTCGACCATCGTGTTTCCAACAGGTAAACTCCACTCGCGCGCGCGTGCCCACGTGCGCTTGCAACAATCCTGGGGGAACTCCTTGAGCTTTTTCGAAAGCCTGATGCGCACGAAGAGCATCGAGGCATCACTTGCGGACTCGCACTCCGAGGGACGGTCGCTCAAGCGCTCCCTCGGCGTGTGGGACCTCGCCATCATGGGCGTCGCCGTTGCCGTCGGCGCCGGCATCTTCTCCGTCGGAGCTAAGGCGGCCGCCAACAACGCCGGCCCCTCGATCACGATCGGCTTCCTCCTGGCGGCGGTCACGTGCGGTCTCGCGATCATGGCGTACGCCGAGTTCGCGTCGTCGGTGCCCGTCGCCGGCTCCGCCTACACGTTCACGTACGCGACGCTCGGAGAGCTGCTCGCGTGGATCATCGGCTGGGACCTCATCCTCGAGATGCTCTCCGCCTCCGCCGTCATCGCCAGCTACTGGGGCGTGTACCTGCAGGAGGTCGTCAACATCTGGGGCTGGGACATCCCGCCGAAGCTCAGCATCTTCGGGCTCTTCGAGCTGAACTGGGCCGCGTTCTTCATCGTCGCCGTCCTCACGACGCTGCTCGCGCTCGGCACCAAGCTGTCCTCTCGCGTCAGCGCGGTCCTGACGATCCTGAAGGTCGCGACCGTGCTCTTCGTCATCGTCGTCGGCGCCTTCTTCGTCAACGTGAAGAACTACACGCCGTTCATCCCGCCGTCCCAGCCCGCGCAGGACTCGGGAGCGGATGCGTGGCACCAGTCGCTGTTCTCCTTCATGTCCGGTGCTGAGCCGAGCATGTACGGCGTCTTCGGCCTCCTCGCCGGCGCTTCCATCGTGTTCTTCGCGTTCATCGGGTTCGACGTCGTCGCGACGAGCGCGGAAGAGGTCAAGAACCCCAAGAAGAACCTGCCCCGCGGCATCTTCCTCGGCCTCGCCATCGTCACCGTGCTCTACCTCTCGGTGAGCCTCGTCATCACGGGCATGGTGTCCTACACCGACCTCGCGGCGTCCGAGACCCCGTCGCTCGCGACGGCATTCGTGCTCGTGGGTGCCGACTGGGCCGCCCAGATCATCTCGATCAGCATCCTCCTCGGCTTCACGACCGTCATCCTCGTGCTCCTCATGGGCCTCGCCCGAGTGCTGTTCTCGATGAGCCGCGACGGGCTGCTCCCCCGCTCGTGGAGCATCACGAGCGAGAAGCGCAAGACGCCGATCCGCCTGCAGATCGGCGTCGGCGTCGCGGTCGCGCTGCTCGCCGGGCTCACGAACGTCGACTGGCTCGAGGAGATGATCAACATCGGCACGCTCTCCGCGTTCGTGCTCGTGAGCCTCTCCATCCTCGTGCTGCGCAAGAAGTACCCGAACCGTGAGCTGGCCTACCGCATGCCGTGGTCGCCGTTCCTGCCGATCCTCTCGGCGGTGCTGTGCTTCTGGCTCATGCTCAACCTCTCGACGCTCACCTGGCTGCGCTTCGCCATCTGGCTCGTCATCGGCCTCGCGATCTACTTCCTCTACAGCCGCCGCAACTCGCGCCTCGGCAAGGAGCAGCACTCGCTCGCCGACAAGCTGGGCTCCGGAGAGCTGAAGTAGCCGGCCCCTGCTCGCAGAGACGGCCCCCGTCCACCTTCCGGTGGACGGGGGCCGTCTCGCTGTGTGATGCGGCGTGGAGCTAGATCTGCGACAGCTCCTTGCGGTGCGGCACGATCGGGGGCTGCACGCCACCCAGTTGCTCGATGATGCGCACCACCTGGGTGGAGTAGCCGAACTCGTTGTCGTACCAGACGTAGAGCACGAGGTTCTTGCCCTCGGCGATGGTCGCGAGCCCATCGACGATGCCGGCCCGGGTCGTGCCCACGAAGTCCGTGGAGACGACCTCGCTCGACTCGATGTAGTCGATCTGCTGACGGAGGACGGAGCTGAGCGAGATCTGTCGGAGGAAGTCGTTCACCTCGCCGCGAGTCGTCGGACGCTCGAGCGTGAGGTTGAGCACGGCCATGGAGACGTCCGGCGTAGGGACGCGGATGGCGTTGCCGGTGAGCTTGCCCTCGAAGTGCGGGAGCGCCTTCGCGACCGCCTTCGCCGCGCCGGTCTCCGTGATGACCATGTTGAGTCCCGCGGCGCGTCCGCGGCGGTCCCCCTTGTGGAAGTTGTCGATGAGGTTCTGGTCGTTGGTGAACGAGTGCACCGTCTCGACGTGTCCGTGCACGACCCCGTATCGCTCGTCGATGACCTTGAGGACGGGCGTGATGGCGTTGGTCGTGCAGGATGCTGCCGAGAGAATTCGGTCGTCGTCCGTGATGCCGGCGTTGTTGATGCCGTAGACGATGTTCTTGAGCTTGCCCTTGCCCGGCGCCGTCAGCAGCACCCGACGCACGCCGGGGCTCTGCAGGTGCTGCGCGAGGCCCTCGGCGTCGCGCCAGCGGCCCGTGTTGTCGACGACGATGGCGTCCCGGATCCCGTACGAGGCGTAGTCCACGGTGGCCGGGTCGTTCGAGTAGATGACCTTGATGACGGTGCCGTTGGCCTGGATCGTCGAGGCGGCCTGGTCGACGGAGATCGACCCCGCGAAGGCGCCGTGCACGGAGTCGCGTCGAAGGAGGCTCGCCCGCTTCTCGAGGTCGTTGTCGCTGCCCTTGCGCACGACGATGGCCCGGAGGCGCAGCCCGCGTCCGGTGCCGGCGTGCGAGATGATGATGCGGGCGAGCAGGCGGCCGATGCGACCGAATCCGTAGAGGACGACGTCGGCGCCGGAGTCCGGCGAGCCGGTGCCGATGACCTCGAGGAGCTGATTCGCGAGGAAGGTGTCGAGGTCCTCGGCCTGGGCCGCGAATCGGGTCGCGAGCTCGCCGAGATCGATCGAGGCGGTGCCGAGGTCGAACTCCTGCAGCCGCTCGAGGATGGGCAGCGTCGCGTCCAGCGACAGCTCGACGTCGTTGATGCGGCGCGCGAAGCGGTGCGCCTTGATGATGTCGATCGCGGAGAGGTTGATGAGCCGGTGACCGTAGATGGAGGTCACGACGTTGCGGGTGCGGTAGAGGTTCCCGATGAGCGGGATCATCCGCTCGGCGATGCCGACTTTCTCCAGCCACTCGTGCTGCGTCTTCTCGGACTTTTCCATCATCGAATGGGACCCCTCAACGTCGAAAGTTCACGCCTGACAGCCAGGCTCACGAAAAATCCTACGGTTCTGCGCTGCCTGACGTGCGGGAATCCGGGTCAAGGGGCACGCCCGTATTCACGATGAGGAAAAAAGGGCCGAATTTGTCACGAGGGGCCCGTCCCGCGACTGCGGAACGGACCCCTCGGCGCTGGCGGACTCGCTAGCTGCGCTTCGCCCGCTTCTCGCGGACACGCATGTTCGTGATGATCGGCGAGCCCTCGAAGCCGTACACCTCGCGGAGTCGACGCTGGATGAAACGACGGTAGCCCGGGTCGAGGAAGCCGGTCGTGAAGAGCACGAATGTCGGCGGACGCGTCTGCGCCTGGGTGCCGAACAGGATGCGCGGCTGCTTGCCGCCACGGAGCGGGTGCGGGAACTCCGCCGTGAGCTCCGCGAGGAACGCGTTGAACTTGCCCGTGGGGATGCGCGTGTCCCACGAGTCGAGGGCCAGCTCGAGGGCCGGCACGAGCTTCTCGAGGTGGCGGCCGGTCTTCGCGGAGATGTTGACGCGCGGCGCCCAGGCGACGTGAGCGAGGTCGCGTTCGACCTCACGCTCGAGCTGCCAGCGGCGTTCGTCGTCGAGCATGTCCCACTTGTTGAAGGCGAGCACGAGCGCGCGCCCGGACTCGAGCACCAGGTCGATGATGCGCAGGTCCTGCACGTTGACGGCCTCGGTCACGTCGAGGACGACGACGGCGACCTCGGCCTTCTCGAGGGCGGCCGTCGTGCGCAGCGAGGCGTAGAAGTCCGCACCCTGCTGCAGGTGCACCCGACGGCGGATGCCCGCCGTGTCGACGAAGCGCCAGATCTTGCCGCCAAGCTCGACCTGCTCGTCGACGGGGTCGCGAGTGGTGCCGGCGAGGGAGTTGACGACGACACGCTCTTCGCCAGCGGCCTTGTTGAGGAGGCTCGACTTGCCGACGTTCGGTCGTCCCAGGATGGCGACGCGGCGGGGCCCGCCGATCTCCTCCTTCGCGACCTTGGAGACCTCGGGGAGGATCTCGATGACCTTGTCGAGG
Source organism: Pseudoclavibacter sp. VKM Ac-2888 (assembly GCF_015351285.1). Lineage (NCBI taxonomy): Bacteria > Bacillati > Actinomycetota > Actinomycetes > Micrococcales > Microbacteriaceae > Pseudoclavibacter > Pseudoclavibacter sp. VKM Ac-2888. Next base: position 16,391 of record NZ_JADKSM010000001.1, on the reverse strand, counting down.
AGGTCGGCGACACCGCGTCCGTGGACTGCCGAGACCGGCCACGGCTCGCCGAGTCCGAGGCTCCACAGCTGCGCCGCGTTCGGCTCCTGGACGGCGTCGTCGACCTTGTTCGCGACGAGGATGACGGGCCGGTCCGTCTTGCGGAGCAGCTTCACGACGTGCTCGTCCGTGGCGGTGGGGCCGACATTCGCGTCGACGACGAAGAGCACGGCGTCAGCGAGCTCGACGGCGATCTCCGCCTGCTGGGCGACCGACAGGTCGATGCCCTTCGCGTCGGGCTCCCACCCGCCGGTGTCGACGATCGTGTACCAGCGGTTGTTCCACTCGGCCTTGTACGAGACGCGGTCGCGGGTCACGCCTGGCGTGTCCTCCACGACGGCCTCGCGCCGGCCGATGATGCGGTTGACGAGCGCGCTCTTGCCGACGTTGGGTCGGCCGACGACCGCGAGCACGGGAAGCGCTGGCAGGTACGTGATGGCGTCGCCGTCCTCGGAGGCGCCGAGGAGCACCTCGAGGTCGTCTTCCTCGAGCTCGTAGTCGTCGAGGCTCTGGCGCAGCGCGTTGGTGCGCTGCTCGACGACGGATTCGTCGAGCCCCTCCAGGCGCGAGACGAGCTCCTCGCCTCCTGCTGCGTCGAACTCGTCTGAGGCCTGTGTGGCCTCGTCGTTGTTCCCTTGGTCGTCAGTCATCGTGACTCCTTCGTGTTGTCGTGTCTGACAGCGCGCTCGGGGCGGCTGCCAGCGACGGTGCTGTCGTCTGGTGCGAACCGGGCGCCGAGGCGACGATTCGCAGGAATTCCTCGACCGACTGCTCGAAATCGAGCCTCGTCGTGTCGAGCACCGTGACGCCGTCGGCGGCCTCGGTGAAGTTGGTGACCTTGGCGTCGCGGGCATCGCGCGCCGAGACGGACTCGGCCACGGCGGAGGCCGCCTCGCCTGCCTTCTCACCGGCCCTGCGTGCGATGCGAACGGCCTCGTCCGCGGTCATGAGGATGCGCACGGGCGCATCCGTGGCCACGACCGTCGTGATGTCCCGGCCTTCGGCGATGATGCCGGCAGCTGCCGTCTCGGCCATGGTGCTCCGGAAGAGCGCCGTGAGGGCCGCACGGGCTTCTGGCACCCGGGATACTCGCCAGACCTCGCCGGAGATGGCGGTGTCGCGGATGTGCTCCGAGACATCGGTCTCGCCAACGCGAACCCAGCGCTCGTCCGGGCTCTGCGAGATGCGGTACTCGGCGATGAAGGTGGGCAGCAGGGCGACGATGGTCGCGGCGTCGTCGAGGTCGCAGCCCCGCTCGATGGCGAACCAGGTGAGCGCGCGGTACGCGGCGCCGGTGTCGAGGTAGCCGAAGCGGAGGCGCCTCGCGCTCTCGCGGCACACGCTGGACTTGCCCGACCCAGCCGGGCCGTCGACGGCGACGACAAGGGGGGCGACCGCGACGGAGGCGGCGGGCGGAGAGGCGAGCGCGCTCATGCGGCGATCCTCCACCCTCGCTGCTCGAGCTCTTCGACGAGCTTCGCCGTCGCCGATGGCACGACGGAGATGACGACGAGACCCACGTTCGATGCCTGCGCGTGTTCCATCCGGAAGTCCTCGACGTTGACCTGCGCGTCGCCCACATCGCCCATGAGGCGTGCGAGCTGGCCTGGCTTGTCGTCGATCATGACCGTGACGGAGTCGAACTCGCGTCGCGAGGAGCCGTGCTTGCCTGGCAGGCGCGCGACGCCGGCATTGCCGGTCGCGAGCTGTTCCGCGATGATGCGCCCGGAGCCGCGCTCCTGGCTGCGCTCGAGCGCTCCGGCGACCTTGTCGAGGTCGGCCTGCAGCTTGCGGAGCACCGCAGCAGTCGGGGCCGCGTTCGCGGTGAGGATCTGGGTCCAGAGGACGGGGTCGCTCGAGGCGATCCTCGTGAGGTCTCTCAGCCCCTGGCCCGCGAGCGCGGTCGCGCCGTCCTCGTCGTCGACGAGGCGGGAGGCGAGCAGCGTGGAGACCAGCTGGGGGACGTGGGAGACCAGCGCCACGGCACGGTCGTGGTCGTGGGCCGTCATCGCGACGGGAGTCGCGCCGAGGTCGAGCGCAAGGCCTTCGACCTCCTGCAGCGCGAAGACGCTCGTCTGCTCGTGGTGCGCGATGACCCACGGGCGTCCGACGAAGAGGTCGGCGCGGCCCGAGAGCGGCCCGCCCGTCTCGCGGCCGGCCATGGGGTGCGAGCCGAGGTACCGGCTGATGTCGGCTCCCCGAGCGACGAGCTCGGCGAGCGGTGCCGACTTCACGCTCGCGACGTCGGTCACGATGGCGTCCGGCCAGCGCTCGAGTTCGGCCGCGACGACCTGGCCCGTCACGTCAGGCGGCACGCAGACCACGACGATGCGGGGTGGCTCTCCCCCGGCAGCATCCGCCGCGGGGGTTCCCGCGCCGTAGTCGACCGCGAGCTGCAGCACCGACGGCGAGATGTCGTCGAGCTGGACGTCGACGCCGAGCCTCCGGAGCCCGTGACCGACACTCGTGCCGAGCAGCCCGGCACCGACCACCCGCACCGGGGAGTTGGTTCGAGTTGGCGTCATCGACGACCTTTCGACTTGGCAGACGGCGTCTGCCGCGCGGTTCTCCCCTGCTTCGCCCCGCGCTCGGGGGCTGCTGACTGCGCGGGGGCGCCGCTCTCGCGCTGCTCACCGGCTCGCCGGGCGAGCTTCAGGATGCGGCCGAGCTCCAGTGTAGTGAACTCGCGCATCTCCCCTTCGCGCAGCGTGCCGAGGTTCAACGGCCCGAAGCTCCGGCGCACGAGCGCGCTGACGGGGTGCCCGACCTCTTCGAGCATGCGACGCACGATGCGGTTGCGGCCGGAGTGCAGCACGATCTCGACGAGCGAGGCCGTGTGACTCGGCTGATCGGCGAGCAGCCTCGCGCTGTCGGCCTTGATGAAGCCGTCCTCGAGCTCGAATCCCTGGCGAAGGCGCTGCAGGGCCTTCGCGGACACGCGTCCCTCGACGCGGGCGATGTACGTCTTCTCCACGCCGAAGGACGGGTGCGCGAGCACGTGCGCGAGTTCCCCGTCGTTCGTAAGGATCAGCAGGCCGCTCGTGTCGATGTCGAGCCTGCCGACGTTGTAGACCCGCTCCTCGAATTCGCTCGTGAACTCGCGAAGGTCAGGGCGGCCCTGCTCGTCGCGCATCGTCGAGACGACCCCGGTGGGCTTGTTCAGGAGGACGTAGCGCTTGCTCGGGTCGAGCTGGATGGGGGTGCCATCCACCGCGACCTCGTCACGGTCCGGGAAGACGCGGCTGCCGAGCTCGGTCACGACGACCCCGTTGACCTCGATGCGTCCCTGCGTGATGTACTGCTCGCAGACACGACGGGAGGCGACGCCTGCCGCCGCGAGCGCCTTCTGCAGACGGACGCCGTCGTTGCGCTCTTCCACCGGAGCGACCTCGCGGCCGGGCAGCGGGATGTCGGCGAAGTCGTCCATCGAGTAGCCGCCTTCAGGTCGCGCCTGCGCAGCCTGGCGGAGCGCCGCGGCTTCGTCGGCGGTGCGGTCGGCGTCGCTGTGGCGCGGTGCGCGCCCTCGCTGATCACTCATGGAATCCGTCCTGTCCTTCGTCGAGCAGAGGTGAAATCTTTGGCAGCTCGTCGAGCGAGTTGAGTCCCAGGTGCACCAGAAGCGCCTGGGTCGTGACGTAGCGAATGGCCCCGGTCACGTCGTCGTGGCCGTCTTCTGCGATGAGGCCACGTGCTACCAGAGTACGCACCACCGAGTCGACGTTCACAGCGCGGACCTGCGCCACCTGCGAACGGGTGATGGGCTGACGGTAGGCGATGACGGCGAGCGTCTCGAGCGCGGCCTGCGAGAGCCTCGACGGCTGGCGGGTGAGCACGAAGTCGGCGACGATGTCGTCGAGCGTCTCGCGCACGTAGAGCCGCCATCCCCCGCCCACCTCGCGCAGCTCGAAGCCGCGCTCCGGCCCGCCGAGGTCGCCGTTGTAGTCGGCGACGAGCCGGCCGATGGATGCTCGGACGTCGGAGACGGGGCGGCTGACCGCGCCGGCGATGGTCACGAGCGACAGCGGCTCGTCGGCGACGAAGAGGATCGCCTCGACGGCGCGGTCGAGCTCGACGCTTGGCTGCTCGCCCGGATCGGAGGGCTGCTCGGTCGCGGTGAGGTCAGTCATCGTCGTCTCCGAGGCTCGAGAGCTGCGCCGCATCCCAGTCCTGCGCGTCCCACTGCACGATGAGCTCGCCGAGCGGGGTCTCCTGCTCGAAGCTCAACGCGGCCCTGCGGTACAGCTCCAGGAGGGCCAGGAAGCGGGCGATGACCACACCGCGAGCGCTGGCGTCAGCGACGAGCTCCCGGAAGGTGCGCGGTTCGCCGTCCTGGAGGACCGCGACGAGGATGCGGGCCTGCTCTCGGATGCTCACCTTGGGGGCGTGGAGGTGGGTGAGGCCGACGGTCGGGATCTCTCGTGGCGCGAGCGCGAGCGTCGCGAGCGCGGCGAAGTCGGCGGCGGACAGCGTCCAGACGAGCTCCGGGATGCGCTCTCGGAACTTCGCCTCCAGGGGCACGGCACGAGTCGTACGCTGCCCCTCGACGCCGAGCGCCGCCGCGAACCATGCGGAGACCTCCTTGAACGCCTTGTACTGCAGGAGGCGCGCGAACAGGAGGTCTCGTGCCTCGAGGATCGCCACGTCCTCCGCATCCACGTACTCGCCCTGCGGAAGCAGGCTGACGATCTTCATGTCGAGCAGCGTTGCCGCGACGACGATGAACTCGCTCGCCCGATCGAGCTCCTCCGGCGTCGACAGGTCGTTCAGGTATCCGATGAACTCGCTCGTGACGCGGCTGAGCGACACCTCGGTGATGTCCATCTCGTGCTTCGAAATGAGCGTCAGCAGGAGATCGAACGGGCCTTCGAAGTTGCTGAGGGAGACACGGAAGTCCGCGTCCGGGGCCGCCTCGATGTCGGCGGCGGCCGAGCTCCCCTGCCTGGCCGGGGTGGCCCGTGCGGTCAGCGTGCTAGGCGACGGCGCCACGTTCGACCAACTCGCGCGCGAGCTGGTGGTAGGCCTTCGCCGCGGTGTGCTCTGGAGCGAAACTGACGATGGGCACGCCGGCGACGGAGGCATCGGGGAACTTCACCGTGCGGCCGATCACCGTGTCGAAGACGCGGTCGCCGAACGCCTCGTAGACGCGGTCGAGCACCTCGCGCGAGTGCAGGGTGCGGCCGTCGTACATGGTGGGCAGGATGCCGTCGAGCTCGAGCGAGGGGTTGAGGCGGTCGCGCACCTTGTCGACGGTCTCGACGAGCAGCGCGACGCCGCGGAGCGCGAAGTACTCGCACTCGAGCGGGATGATCACGCCGTGGCTCGCGGTGAGCGCGTTGACCGTGAGGAGTCCGAGGGAGGGCTGGCAGTCGACGATGATGACGTCGTACTCGCTCGAGACCTTGCGCAGCACACTCGCGAGGATCTGCTCGCGCGCGACCTCGGTGACGAGGTGCACCTCCGCCGCCGAGAGGTCGATGTTCGCGGGCATCACGTCGAGGCCCGGGAAGGCCGTCGGCTGGATGACCTCGTGTGGGTCCTTGACCGTGCCGATGAGCAGGTCGTAGACCGTCGGGGCGTCGTAGGTGCGAATGCCGAGGCCCGCGCTCAGCGCACCCTGCGGGTCGAAGTCGACGGCGAGCACACGGCGGCCATAGAGCGCGAGCGAGGCGCCGAGGTTGATGCTCGTCGTGGTCTTCCCGACGCCACCCTTCTGGTTGCACATCGAGATGATGCGCGCAGGGCCGTGGTCGTCGAGTTCCTCTGGCACGTCGAAGTGGTTATAGAGTCGCGTCGACACCGCGCTTGCGCTGCGGGGAGTGGATTCGATGGTCTCTTCGCTCATGACCTCTGCATCCTATCCCCGGCCTGGCCTCCGCCGAGGGTGGCGCGCGGATGGCTCGTCGCGTAGACGTCCCGGAGCGTGTCGGCTGTCACGAGCGTGTAGATCTGCGTCGTCGAGACGGAGGCGTGGCCGAGGAGCTCCTGCACGACACGCACGTCCGCTCCGCCCTCGAGCAGGTGCGTCGCGAACGTGTGGCGGAGGGTGTGCGGGGAGACGCGCCCGGCGAGGTCCGCCCGCGCTGCGATCGCGTCGAGCAGGTTGAAGGCGCTCTGCCGGGAGAGCCGCGCACCGCGCGTGCCGAGGAACAGCGCCGGGGTTGCGCTCCCCCGCGAGGAGAGCTCGCGTCTCGCTCGGACGAGGTAGCGGTCGAGGGCTCGCTGCGCGAAGCTGCCGACCGGCACGATGCGCTGCTTGTTGCCCTTGCCCCGCACCCGGAGGATGCCGGGCTCGAGCAGGTCATCGACGTTGAGGTCGACGAGTTCGGAGATGCGCGCGCCGCTCGCGTAGAGGAGCTCGACGAGCGCGGTGTCGCGCATCGCCTCGAGCGTCTCGCCGTCTGCTGCCTGCAGCAGCCGCTCCACCTCGGCCACGGTGAGCGCCTTCGGGAGCCGGGACGGCAGCTTCGGCGCGCGCACCCGCGCGGTGGCGTCCACGTCGAGCACACCCTCGTCGAGCAGGAACCGGTGGAAGCCGCGCACCGAGGACAGCGTCCTCGAGATGGAGGAGGCGGCCAGCTGCTCGCCGTCGCGCAGGTGCGCGAGGAAGGCGGTGACGTCCTCGGGCTTCGCGGCCGCGACCGGGCTGCGGTCACCCTGCTCGAGCCAGTCGAGGTACTTGACGAGGTCTCGCCGGTAGGCCCCGAGGCTGTTGGCGGAGAGGCCGCGCTCGATCGTCAGATGCCTGAGGTAGGTATCGAGGCGGGCCGCGTCCGACGTGGCCTGGCCCGGATCCGCGGCCATGCGCTGGCCGACTACTCTGGGCGCCCCGGCGAGCGGGTCGGCCAGGCCGCGTCCGCGGGTCGGAGCGTCGAGAAGGAGCGTTCCTTCGCGAGGTGGAGCGCCATGACGCCCGAGACGACGAACGGGTTCTGCACGGAGCCGTCGAGGACGGCCTCGAGCGCGTCGGGAAGCGCAACCCAGCGCTGCTCGAGCTCCGCCTCCTCACCGGTGCGATCGAACGCCTCCGGAGTGGCCGAGAGACCGCGGGCGAGGTAGACGCGCACGTTCTCGCTGCTGCCCCCCGGCGAGGTGTACTGGTCGAGCAGCACGTCCCAGCGGTCCGCGAGCAGGTCGACCTCCTCGCCGAGCTCGCGCTTCGCGGCGTCGAGCGGGTCCTCGCCGGGCGCGTCGAGGAGTCCTGCCGGCAGCTCCCAGTCGCGCCGCCCGACCGGGTGACGGTACTGGCGGATGAAGAGGATGCGGTCGGCGTCGTCGAGCACGAGCACTGCGACCGCGCCCGTGTGCGACATGAACTCCCGCGTCAGCACCTCTCCGCCGAAACGGAACCGCTCGCGGACGATGTCCCAGACGGCGCCGCGGAAGACGACGCTCGACTCGAGCACCGTGTCTTCCGCGACCGCGTCGGCGAAGGGTCCCGATTCAGCGGACGAGGTCACTGCTGGACCTGGTCCACGTCCTGCACGCTCTCCTCGACGTCGACGAGGCGACCGGAGCGCTGACGCTCGAGGCCGGCGGCGACGAGGCCGGAGAACAGCGGGTGCGCGTTGTTGGGGCGCGACTTGAGCTCGGGGTGCGCCTGCGTGGCCACGTAGAACGGGTGCACCTCGCGCGGCAGCTCGACGTACTCGACGAGCGTGCCGTCCGGTGAGAGTCCCGAGAAGTGGAGGCCCGCATCCGAGATCTGATCGCGGTACGCGTTGTTCACCTCGTAGCGGTGACGGTGGCGCTCCTCGACGAGGGTCGAGCCGTAGAGCTCGGCGATGATGGAGCCCTCGTCGAGGGCTGCCGGGTAGGACCCGAGGCGCATCGTGCCGCCGAGGTCGCCGGTCTCGATGATGTCGACCTGCTCGGCCATGGTCGCGATGACGGGGTTCGGCGTCTCCGGGTCGAACTCGGACGAGCTCGCGTCGCTGATGCCGACGACGTTGCGCGCGTACTCGATGACCATGCACTGCATGCCGAGGCACAGCCCGAGCGTGGGGATGCCGTTGTCGCGAGCGAAGCGCAGGGCGCCGAGCTTGCCCTCGATGCCGCGGATGCCGAAGCCGCCTGGCACGCAGATCGCGTCGACGTCGCTCAGCTGTGCTGCGGAGCCCTCTGCCGTCTCGCACTCGTCGGATGGGATCCAGCGCAGCTTGACGCGCGTCTGGTTCGCGAAGCCGCCGGCCCGCAGCGCCTCGGTCACGGACAGGTAGGCGTCGGGGAGGTCGATGTACTTGCCGACCAGGCCGACCGTGATCTGATGCTTGGGCTGGTGGACGACCTCGAGCAGGCGCTCCCAGGCGCTCCACTCGATGGGTTCGGCGGGGAGCTTGAGCTGCTCGATGATGTACTCGTCGAGCCCCTGATCGCGCAGGACGCGGGGGATGTCGTAGATCGACGGCAGGTCGATGGTGTTCACGACGGCACGCTCCGGCACGTCGCACATGAGGGCGATCTTGCGCTTGTTGCTCTCGGTCACGGGGCGGTCGCTGCGCAGCACGAGCGCGTCCGGCTGGATCCCCGCGGAGCGGAGAGCCGCGACCGAGTGCTGGGTGGGCTTGGTCTTCTGCTCGCCTGAGGCTCCCATGAACGGGACGAGCGAGACGTGCACGAAGAACACGTTGTCGCGTCCGAGCTCGTGGCGCAGCTGGCGGGCCGACTCGATGAAGGGCTGCGACTCGATGTCGCCGATCGTGCCGCCGACCTCGGTGATGATGACGTCGGGGCGAGGCTCCTCGCTGGCCTGGAGGCGCATGCGTCGCTTGATCTCGTCGGTGATGTGCGGGATCACCTGGACCGTGTCGCCCAGGTACTCGCCGCGGCGCTCCTTGGCGATGACGCTCGAGTAGATCTGCCCGGTCGTGACGTTGGCCGACTGCGCGAGGTCGACGTCGAGGAAGCGCTCATAGTGGCCGATGTCGAGGTCGGTCTCAGCCCCATCGTTGGTGACGAACACCTCGCCGTGCTGGAACGGGTTCATGGTGCCCGGGTCGACGTTGAGGTACGGGTCGAGCTTCTGCATGACGACGCGCAGGCCTCGGGCCCTGAGGAGGTTGCCCAAGCTGGCAGCGGTCAGGCCCTTGCCGAGAGAGGAGACCACGCCCCCGGTCACATAGATCTGCTTGACAACGGCCTGGTCGTTTCCCGCAACTGGGATATCTGCGCTAGTCACGGAATTCCATGTTAGCCGACGGACCGCGATCCGTCTGCGCCTGACGCTGTGCGATTCGCCGCGGCGAGCTCGAGCAGCTCCTCTGCGTGGGCGTTCCCGGTCTCGCTGGAGGAGAGTCCCGACAGGAGCCTGGCGATCTCCTGCGTCCGGTCTGCACCGCTGATCTGGCGGATGCTGGAGGTCGTGAACTGTCCGTCGCTCGACTTCTCGATGCTGATGTGGTTGTCCGAGAACGCAGCGACCTGCGCCAGGTGCGTGACGACGATGACCTGAGCGTTCGCGGAGAGCCGCTGCAGGCGGCGCCCGATCTCGATCGCCGCGGACCCGCCGACGCCGGCGTCGACCTCGTCGAACACGAGGGTCGGCACCGAGCTCACGTCCGCCAGCACGACTTCGAGCGCGAGCATGACGCGAGAGAGCTCGCCGCCGGAAGCGCCCTTGCCGAGCGGGGCCGGCTCGGTTCCCGGATGCGGACGGAGCATGAAGGCGACCCGGTCGCCGCCGTGGGCGGCGATCTCGTCGAGCGGGGTGATGGCCACGGTGAGCTGGGCTGCCGGCATGGCGAGGGCGTGGAGCTCCTCCGTGACCCGCTCCTCGAGCACCGCAGCCGTCGCGGTCCGGAGTTCCGTGAGGCGCGCAGCCGCGGCGGCGAGCGCCTCCTCCGCCTCGGCGATCTGCGCCTCGAGCTGCTGGATGCGCGTCGAGTCGTTCTCGAGTTCCAGCAGCTGGATGCCCGCTTGGGAGCCGAGCTCGATCACGTCGTCGAGCGTCGGTCCGTAGGTGCGCGTGAGGCTCGTGAGCAGCGTGAGCCGCTCGTTGAGCTCCGCCAGTTCACCGCTTCCCTCGGCTTCGAGTCCGTCGAGGTAGCCGGCGAGGCGCAGGCCGAGCTCGTCGATTGCGAACGAGATGTCGGCCGCCGCCTGTCCGAGCTCACCCAAAGCGGGATCGCTCGCTGTCGCGCTGTCGATGAGGGCCCGCACCTGCGAGACCAGCTCGGTGGAGCTCGCGCCGCCCTGTCCGCCGAATCCTGCGGAGCTGTCACCGGCGAGGAGCTCGTGCGCCTGGCCGACGTCGCGCCGGAGCGCCTCGAGGTTGGAGAGCCGCTCGATGCGGGCGAGGAGCGTCACGTCCTCCCCCGCTTGCGGCTCGGCCGGCTCGATGTCGGCGAGTGCTCGACGCAGTCGGGCGGCTTCGAGCTCGCGCTCGGCCTCAGCGTCGCTCAGCGTCTGCAGCTCGGCGCGCAGCTCGGCGCGGCGAACATGCGCCTCGCGAACCGTGGTGCGTGCGCTGCGCAGCTCGGCACCGCCGAACGCATCCAGCGCGGCACGCTGCGCTCCCTCGCTGCGAAGCCGCCACTGGTCGCTCTGCCCGTGCACCACGACAAGGCGCTCTCCGAGGTCGGCGAGGATCGAGGCTGGCACCCCGCGCCCGCCGAGCCAGGCTCGGCTCCGACCCTCCGCGCTCACCTGGCGGGCCACGAGGAGCTCGTCGTTCTCGTCGAGCTCTGCGCCCGCGTCTGCCGCGAGGCGCGCTGCGGCACTGTCGGCGTCGAGCTGCCAGCGCCCCTCCACGACTGCCTTGCTCGCGCCCGATCGCACCGCGTCCGCGGAGGCGCGCCCGCCGCGGAGCAGGCCGAGCGCCGTGACGATCATGGTCTTTCCCGCGCCGGTCTCACCCGTGATCGCGGTGAAGCCGGGGCCGAGGGGAAGCTCGGCGCGTTCGATGACGCCGAGGCCGGAGATATCGATGTCAAGAATCATGCGCGTGCGGGTCCTCGCCATCCTGAAGTCGGGAGTTGGAACTTTTCCACAAGTCGTTTGCTGAACGGCGCGCTGTGGAGTCGCGCCAGACGGATCGGGGCGCCTCCCCGCGTTGCCGTCACGCGGGAGCCCGCCGTGAGGTCGTACGTGCGTCGCCCGTCGCACCACAGCACACCCGGCGTGCCGGTGCGGGGAATGATCTCCACGGCGAGCGTCGAGCTCGGGCCGACGACGATGGGCCTCGCGAAGAGGGCGTGCGCGCTGATCGGCACGAGCAGCAGCGCTTCAACCGTCGGCCACACGATGGGGCCGCCCGCCGAGAACGAGTAGGCGGTGGAGCCGGTCGGCGTCGAGAAGATCGCGCCGTCGGCGCCGAAGCTGAGCAGCGGCTGCCCGTCGACCTCGAGAACCAGCTCGAGCATCCGCTCACGGCTGGCCTTCTCGATGGATGCCTCGTTGAGGGCCCAGGTCTCGTAGACGGTCTGGCCGCCGAGCGTGACCCGGACGTCGAGCGTCATCCGCTCCTCGACCTCATAGTCGCGATCGAGGGCTCGTCCGACAGCGTCCGCGAGCGAGTCTCGCTCGCTCTCGGCGAGGAAGCCGACGTGACCGAGGTTGACCCCCAGAATCGGGACCCCGGCATCGCGCACCAGCTCGGCGGCACGCAGGATGGTGCCGTCGCCCCCGAGCACGATGGCGATCTCGACTTCGTCGGCCGCGAGTTGATCGCCGAGCGCCATGGTCGTCCGGGGCACCCGGTTCCTGTCGAGGCGCAGCAGCTCGCGGTGCGTCGACGGCTCGAGCACGGGAACCACGCCGGCATCGTCGAGCAGCTGCAGAACCGTCATGGCCGCCTCGATGGCGTCTTCGCGTGCGACATGGCTGACGACGAGGATCCGCCGCTTCGAGTTTCCGCTCATCGATCTGCCTCCAAGTCCTCCGCTTCGACGATGGCTCGCCGCAGAGTGTCGAGTCTGTCAGCATCCGCTGGACTCGAGCCTCTCGACGTGCGGAAGACCGCGACGAATTCCGAGTTCCCGTGCGTTCCCACGATGGGAGACGGCCGCAGGGAGACGAGCTCGAGCCCGCAGTCGGCGGCTTCCATGAGCACCCGCTCGAGTGCGGGCGCGACCAGCCTGCGGTCGTGGACGATGCCGCCCTTCACGCCCGTCCGCCCGACCTCGAACTGCGGCTTGATGAGCAGCACGGCGTCGACGATCCCGGGCGCCATCGCCAGGATGGGCGCGATGACCTTGGTCAGGGAGATGAACGAGAGGTCGCCAACGACGAGGTCGATATCGGCGGAGCGCACGGGCGATTCCGCTGCCACGAGCAGTTCGTCGAGCTGCTCGGCGTCGACGAACCGGGCGTTGACGCCTTCCAGGTTCGAGACGCGAGGATCTTCGCGCACCGACGGCGCCAGCTGGTCGTGCCCGACGTCGAGTGCCACGACGTGACGTGCGCCGCGAGAGAGCAGCACCTGTGTGAAGCCGCCGGTGGATGCACCCACGTCAAGCGCTACTCGACCAGTGGGATCGAGCGTCGGCACCGCGTCGAGACCCGCGACGAGCTTGTGCGCGGCTCGCGAGACGAAGTCGTCTCCCCCAGCGATCGTCAGCTCGTCGTGGTCGGCGACGCGGAGGCCCGTCTTGCTCGCCTGCACACCGTTCACGGACACCAGCCCGGCCTCGATGAGGCGCGCCGCGGCCGTGCGGCTGCGCGCGAGTCCACGGTGGGTGAGCTCGGTGTCGAGGCGCTTGAGCGGCCCTCCCTCGGGCGTCGTGATCGGACCGTTCACGCGCTGTCCCCGTCGAAGAGCTCCACGGGAGTGCTCTCCAGGAGCTCCCCCAGCTGCTGGTGCAGCTGCGAGAACTCGGCCGCGCGCTCCGAGACGGGCAGGGACGCGATTCGATCGAGCTCGGGGGCGAGCTCCGTGTCGTCGGCGGCCCCGCCTGGGTCGATGCTCATGACGCGAGTTCCGAGTACAGCACCTCCGGCACCCGGAGCGCGTAGATGAGCTTCTCCGAAGCCGCGATCGCTGCGCAGCCAGCACGCAGGAGGTTGATGGGCGAGGAGCCGGCGCGGTCGACGATGACGTCGATGCCACGCACTGTGACCTGCGCGTCTCCGACGCGCGCGACGGCCACCTCGGCCTGTGGACGCTCGCTGACGACCTTCGGGTACGGCTGCGAGAGCTCGCGAAGGTCGCTCAAGATGAAGTCGGGACGCTGACCAGGGGGCGCCGCGATGAGCTGCTTGGGGCGGTCGACGCCCGTGAGCACGAACGCCGAGGCCATGCCGGCGTTCGAGGCACCCTTGATGTCGGTGTCGAGTCGGTCGCCGATGAACAGCGCCTTCTTCGCGTCGAAGCGGCGCACCGCCTCGTCGAAGATCGCCTTCTCCGGCTTCCCGGCGACGAGCGGCAGCTTCTGCACCGCCGTGTGCACGGCCGACACCAGCGTTCCGTTGCCTGGGGCGATGCCGCGAGCGACAGGGATCGTCCAGTCCTGATTCGTCGCGACCCACGGGATGTCGCGCGCGAGCGCGAACGAGGCCTCCGCGAGGTGCTCCCAGCCGACGTGCGGCGCGAAGCCCTGGATGACTGCGTCGGGTTCGTCGTCCGCGGATCGCGTCACGCGGAATCCAGCCTTGGCGAGCTCGTCGATGAGACCGTCCCCACCGACGACGAGCACAAGCGCGCCGGGGGCTACCTGGTCAGCCAGGAGACGCACCGCCGCCTGCGGACTCGTCACGACGTCCTCGGCCGTCAGCGTGAGCCCCAGCTCGCGCAGATGCTGCGCGACCTGCTCATCCGTGCGGGAGGCATTGTTCGTGATGTACCCAGAGCGGAGACCGGCCGCGGCGAGCGCATTCAGGCTCTCCACCGCGTAGGGCACCGGGTTCGGTCCGCGGTAGACGACGCCATCCAGGTCCGCCAGCACCACGTCCACGCCGTCGAGCGGGGAAGGTCCGGTTCCGGTGCTCTTCTTGAACAAAGCCATCAGCATCTCTCGTCTCTCTCGGCTCGTCGGCTTCGGCAGCCTGACTCTTGGGATCTTGGCGTCGGCCCAGGCAGGATCGACGCGATTCGCGCACTTCGCGCGAGGTACAGGCACAGCGGGCGCTGCGGGCCCCGCAGGCGGGCGCGGGGCGGCGGAGTGGATCCGCCGCCCCGCATCCGATCACAGGTCGAAGAGGGGCTCGGGCTCGTCGCCCTTGCGCTTCTTCTCCTCGTCTTCGTCGTCGTTCTCGTCGTCGCTGTTCTCGGCGTCGCTGTCATCAGCGTCCGATGCAGCATCGGCAGGCGCAGCGTCAGCGTCTGACTCCGATGCGACCTCGGCCTCAGCAGGTGCCGGGACGACATCGAGCTCGACGTCGACGGCAACAGGCGCGCTCTCGTGCTCGTCGATGTCGTGCTCGTCGATCGCGAGTTCCTGGGCATCCTCGGCAGCGGCGACGATCTCGTCAGCCTCTTCCTGGACTTCCTTCGCCTCGTCGGCAGTCTCCGCGTCAGCGACGATCTCGTCGGCCTCTTCCTGGACCTCATCCAGCGCCTCGGCTTCGGCGACGATCTCGTCCGCCTCTTCCTCGACCTCGGCGACCAGTTCGTCGTCGAGCACGGCAGCGGCTTCGTCGATGACAACGGCCTCAGCCGCAGCCTCCGATTCGGGCTCAGCTGCAACCGTGTCACCGGCCGCCGCGAGCAGCTCATCTACCTCGGCTTCGAGGTCGTCCTCGTCACGCGAGTACTCCGCGGCCTCGGATGCTTCGCCATCTGCGACGCTTCCCGAGCCCTCGACAGCGCTCGTCGAGCCTTCGCCCGCGATCTCGGTCTCGGCTGCGATCCCGTCCTCGTCGATCTCGTCCTCCTCGAGAGGGGGGAACTCGCCTTCGGTGACGACTTCGATGGTCTCGTGCTCGTCGTGCTTGACGGCGTCGAGAGCATCCTGCGCCCTGGTGGCGAGGGCAGTCCAGCGCTCGGCTTCCGCGGTGCGCTCGAGTTCCTCGAGCACGGTCGCGTAGGCGGCGAACAGGGCCGGGCTGTACGAGTAGGCGCGCTTCGGGTCGAGCTGCGGGATCTCGAGTTCAGCAAGCGCGAGGTCGGCGGCGCCCTGATCGAGACGCGCACCGGACATGGCGATGGCGACCTGGACCAGTTCGGCCGGGCCGAGCCCCGTGCGGTCGGCGGCGCGACCGAGCTCGAGGGCCCGGTCCGGGCGGCCGAGGCCGCGCTCGCTGTCGATCATGAGCGCCAGCTGGTCTTCCTTGCCGCTGATGCGACGGTAGGTACGCAGCTCGCGGAGTGCCAGAGCGTAGTCGCCGATCGTGTACGCCGTGATGGCGAGGGTCTCGCGCACCATGGCGATACGTCCGCCGCGGCGTGCCGCCGAGACGGCATGCTGATGGGCGAGCTCGGGATCGCTGTCGATCAGCACCGATGCCATCACGAGGTGCCTGGCGACGAATTCCTGGTTGGTCGCCTCGAGCGTCTTGAGCTCGTTGCGGGCGCCCTTGGGGAGATCCGACTCGCTGACCTCGTCGGGAACGATGGGGTCGATGTGCTCTGCCCGAACGGGGCGGAGCTCACGCGCGAGCAGCTCCTCCTCGGTCAGTTCCGGACGCTCAGGCGCCGGAGGACGTCCGCGGCCGCCAGAGAAGCCGCGATCGTCGCGTCCGCCACGGCTGTCGCCACGGGGGCCAGATGAGCGACGCTCGCCGTCACGGGGAGGGTAGGACTTCCGCTCGCCGCGGTTGTCATCACGAGGCGCGTAGGTCTTGCGCTCACCGTCACGAGGAGGGTACGACTTGCGCTCGCCGCGGCTGTCGTCACGGGGCGCGTAGGACTTCCGCTCGCCACGGTTGTCATCACGCGGTGCGTACGACTTCCGCTCACCGTCGCGGGGCGGGAACGACTTGCGCTCGCCGCGGTCATCGCGGGAGTTGTAGGGACGACGCTCCCCGTCACGAGGCGGGTACGACTTGCGCTCACCACGGCTGTCATCGCGAGGAGGGTACGACTTCCGCTCACCACGGTTGTCGTCACGTGGCGCGTAGGACTTGCGCTCACCATCACGAGGAGGGTACGACTTGCGCTCACCACGGTTGTCATCGCGTGGCGCGTAGGACTTCCGCTCACCACGGTTGTCATCACGGGGCGCGTAGGACTTGCGCTCACCATCACGAGGCGCGTACGACTTCCGCTCACCACGGTTGTCATCACGCGGTGCGTAGGACTTCCGCTCGCCGTCACGAGGAGGGTACGACTTGCGCTCGCCGCGGCTGTCATCACGGGGCGCGTAGGACTTCCGCTCACCACGGTTGTCATCACGCGGTGCGTACGACTTCCGCTCACCGTCGCGGGGCGGGAACGACTTGCGCTCGCCGCGGTCATCGCGGGAGTTGTAGGGACGACGCTC